>CBFGPM010000003.1:0-134222 GCA_965650685.1 uncultured Sediminibacterium sp. | reverse complement strand
GAGGAATAAAAAATCTCCTGAACTGGACACCCAACCGTGGCAACCCTTTTCTGATTGCACGCACACATGACCCATTTGATAAGCAGGTGCAATACAATACAAACGGGCAAATTATTCCGACTACTGAAAATCCTTATGCACTTAGCTTCGATCCTACTTATGTTTATGCACCAAATCAGGGCAGAAGATTCTTTTTAGGGATCAGGATTTCTATTAAATAAATGATTAAGATAGAAAAAAATCATTTTTCTAAAATTCTTTCTACCGATTAAAGAAAAATTATCGACTACTTTTTTTAGTTTATTGCATGATATTTTTTTAAGTCGGATCTGTCCAAAAAGGCATCATCAGATAATTACAGAGGAAGGTAATTCAACATAGTTGTTTTAAGCAACTATTTGTAACCCTTAATACTGTAATATGAAATCAACAAGGAATAAATATAATAACCTACTTAAGAATATTGGGTTATCTATTGACAAAGCAAGACTACATACACTCAAAACTGTAAATGCTACACTGGTACAAATTAATTGGGAAATTGGAAGGCATATAGTTGAATTTGAGCAACAAGGTCAGGAAAGGGCAGAGTATGGAACTGAGTTATTAACAAAGCTGTCTAAAGACTTAAGATTATTATATGGCAAGGGTTTTGGAAGAAGAAATGTACTTGATATGCGAAGATTTTACCTGGCTTATCAAAAATGGCAGACAGTGTCTGCCATTTTGAGTTGGAGTCATTATATCATATTACTAAGTATCGCAGATATCCGTGAAAGAAAATTTTATGAAAAACAAGCCATCAGGGAGAACTGGTCAACACGTGAATTAGAAAGACAAGTAGATTCATCATTATTTAAAAGGCTCACATTCAGTAAAAGTAAAAAATCAATAGCATCAGTACCGAAAAAACAAAAGACTACAAACCATCCTGCAGCGCTAATTAAAGATCCCTATGTTTTAGATTTTTTAAAAATTCCGCGCAGTTACAAGATTACAGAGAAACAACTTGAGCAAAAAATTATTGATAACCTGCAACTTTTTTTACTTGAATTAGGAAAAGGATTTGCATTTGTGGGTCGTCAGTATAAAATTTCATTTCGCAATAAGCATTTTTATATCGACTTGGTTTTTTATCACCGGATCCTGAAGTGTTTTGTTTTAATTGATCTTAAAACAAAAGCTGTAAAACATACAGATATTGGTCAAATGAATCTCTACTTAAACTATTTTAAAACAGAAGAGAATGTGGATGATGATAATGAGCCTATTGGCATTATACTTTCAGCAGATAAGGATGAAGTTCTAATAGAATATGCAACCGGAGGTATTTCTAATAAAATTTTTGTTTCACAGTATAAACTGTACTTACCGGATAAGAAATTACTAGAAAAACAAGTGAAACTTATTATGGATAAAGATTAATGCCGTATATTTTAATACGGCATTAATCTCTTTACTATATTTTGATGAGCTTATGGTCTTTACTGAATTGAATAACTCACGCCGCCATCCTTTTCGTCTTTGAGTTGAACACCTAATGCTGCAAGTTCATTCCTGATCTTATCACTGGTTACAAAATCTTTTCGCAGCTTTGCTTCCTTACGAATATCAATCAGTAATTGAAGAACACCATCCAATTTCCCATCATCTGCTCTTCGTTCACCGGTTAATCCAAAAATATCTTCAATATAGAGTTTCAGTTGTTGCTGCATCAGTTGAATGGTAGCCCCGCTTATTGCATCTGCTTTAATATGTTTGTCTTTGATTGAATTAATAACTGAGCTTAATTCAAACATATTTGCCAATACTTTAGCCGTATTCAGATCATCGTTCATGAATTCATCGAATTCCCGAACGAGTTGCTGCACTTTTTCATCCAGGCTTTTATCAGATGCTGAACTATCTTTATTGATCTCATATTTAGACAACCACTCATAAGCTTCCCAGAGCCTGCGTAAGGCTTTTTCCGAAGCCTGTAAAGCTTCATTACTAAAATCGAGTGTTCCTCTGTAATGGCTTTGCAGAATAAAGAAGCGTACCGTCATCGGATGATAAGCCTGTTCCAGAATTGGGTGTGTGCCTTCAAATAATTCACTAAGCTTAATTACATTGTTATAACTCTTACCCATCTTCTTTCCGTTGATGGTAATCATATTATTATGTAACCAGTAACGGGCTGGTGTTTTATGGTTGCAAACAGTACTTTGTGCTATTTCACATTCATGGTGAGGAAATTGTAAATCCATTCCACCGCCATGAATATCAAATTCATCGCCCAGGTATTTAGTACTCATTGCTGAACATTCAATATGCCAGCCTGGGAAACCTTCTCCCCATGGACTTTGCCAGCGCATTATATGCTCCGGTGGAGCATTTTTCCAAAGTGCGAAATCACTTTTATTTCTTTTTTCATCCTGGTTGTCGAGTTCTCTTGTTGTATCGAGTTGATCATCAAGTACACGACCACTTAATATGCCATAAGGCATTCCCTTTTTGGAATAATCAGTATTGTACTTTTCTACATCAAAGTAAACGGACCCATTGGCCTCATAGGCATATCCGTCTGCAATGATCTTTTTTATCATTTCAATCTGCTCAACAATATGTCCGGTTGCAGTTGGTTCAATACTGGGTGGCAGATTATTAAATTGCGCCATTGCCCAATGGTAGAGATTAGTATACTTCTGAACTAATTCCATCGGCTCCAACTTCTCTAATACCGCCTTTTTACTGATTTTGTCTTCGGCCTCTCTGCCTTCTTCTTCAAAATGACCTGCGTCTGTAATATTTCTTACATAACGTACTTTATAGCCCAGATGCATGAGGTATCTGTACACTACGTCAAACGTAATGAATGGGCGGGCATGCCCGAGATGGCTTTCCCCGCTTACGGTAGGTCCGCAGACATACATCCCGATATAGGGTGCATTTATGGGTTCAAATACTTCTTTTTTTCGGGTAAGTGAGTTGTATACTTTGAGTGACATGATGTTGAATTAGGGGAAATAACTGTGTATAATGGCGTATGAGATTCCGTACGAATCTGAATAAGATCAGCAGCAACAACAACAGGTATACACGTGCAAAAACTTCATGATAATACAAAGATACTAATTTTTCAATTGCAGGTCAGCAACCAGCATAATATGATCACTCAGCCCCTCATCTATCATATCAAACATTTTTACATTAAAAGAGGGGTTAGCAAGTATATAGTCTATACGCAGCGTAGGTGCCAGTGCAATAAAACTACGGCCAATGCCAAATCCTTTTTTCAGGAATGCATCCTGCCAATTGTTTTTGATATGAAAATAAGTATATGAATTTGGCACGTCATTAAAATCTCCACAGATAATGGAGGGATATGGGCTTTTATCCAGTTCTGACCGCACAATTCCTGCCTGTACTCCTCTGCGTTTGAAAGCCAGTCGCATTTTTTTAACTATGTTTTTGGAAGCTTTCAGCCCTTCATCATCCTGCTCTCGTATTTTTTCGAGGTCGGAATAATCAGCATCTTTAAATTTAAAAGATTGCAAATGGGTATTGAATACCCTGATCGTATCGTCGCCTTTTAACAGGTCGGCATAAATCAGGCTTTCTGCTACGGGATATTTTACTTTACCAGTTGCAATGATGGGATATTTGGAGAAAATGATACAACCCGACTGATACTCACCTCCATCTCTCTGGTAATCTTTTGAAAAATGATTAAAAGGGTACGTTTTTTTAAATAGTGAAAGATTATCTGTTTCCGGATTATGTCCTTCTTTATGGTTGAATTCTTGTAAACAAACCACATCTGGTTCAAATTTTAAAATAGACGCTACCAGTTCCGTTCTCGCTAACTTTCGGGCTGTTTTGTTTTTGGTGAAGCCATTAAAGCTTTGGATATTCCAGCTTACCACACGTAAAACACCAGCAGGCTTCATTTCACCTGCCACAGAACCCGGTCGCCACGCAAACACCACATTTACCTGTTGTATACCAATTATCAGGGTGATAAGTGACGCCAGTGCGAGTTTAGGTTTTACAATAAGCCAGAAAATAATAAAAAAGACCAGCCCCAGAATCAGGTAGGGAACAATAAGCCCTGTAAAGCCAATCACCCACCATTTTGCTGTATTTAAAAAAGGGCTAAGACAGGATAAAAGGAACAGCACTATGATCGTCAAATTAATGATAACGACCAGGGTTTTGGTTACCCGCCGAACAAAGCTCCTTGCCATGAGCTAAAATACTGATTCTGCCAGTATGTAGTTGAAAAAATAATACTCGAAAGAAGCTTTTTTATTTATTAAACAAAAGCTTGTTTATAGTCCTAGATATCTTCCTTGCTGGCCCTTTCCAAAAACTTCTTTTCGTCATCTGAAAGGCTCTCAAAGCCATTTTGATTGATTTTATCCAGGATAGAATCTAGTTTTTGTTGGGTAAGGTTTGCCTTCTTTTCAAAAGGACTTGTTCCAACTTTATAAAAATGTTTATTGGAAGATTTAGCTTCTGTATGTTTTTTTTCCGGATTAAAGAGATCATCCAGCCAGTTGGCGAACCTGTTCATCCAGGAGCCCCAATCATTTCCTTTATTTAATTGGCGTATATAGAAAAAACCGGTTAAACCTGCTAATAAATGACCTATGCTTATCCCAGCATTGTTACTTGCCATAGTAGCAAAATCTATTGCAACGAATATGAGGGTTATAACCCAAAGTGGTATCCCACCATTTATCAATGGAAAAATGCGGTAACCAGGAGCCAATGTAGTTGTTGCAACTGCAATGGCCATTACTGCCGCTCCGGCTCCAAGTAAGGGAGCTGTACTGGAGACATTGTTTGCCAGAACGGGAATCAAATTATTGCTTAGCAAATAAGAAAGGGCGCCGATCAATCCACCATAAATGTATAAGGGAATGAGTTTATTGTTTCCTGCAAGGTCTTGTAAAATAAACCCAAAGCACCAAAGCCACAACATGCTGCTAATAAGCTGCCATACACTATGATGGGTAATCATAGTACTGATTAGTGTCCAGGGGCGTGTAAAAAACAAATTAGTATCTGCCGGCATGCTAAGCCAGTTTAATACCTGTCGAAAAAAAAGTTCGTCGGGTGTATCAGTGAGGTAATAAACAACCTTTATAAAGGTTACAATTACGAACATCAGCATATTCACCGCGAATAAAAACACCAACGCATTATTATCCTGTCCTAATAATATTTTCCTTTTATTGTTGTTATATGATAGTCTGGTCATATTAATGACATTGCTTTATTAATACAACGTTTTTCTGTTGGTTTTGTTCCAGGTAATAACAATGAGTAGTCCTACAATTGCACCCCCAATATGTGCCCACCGAGCTACATTATCACCTGCTGAATTTTGAATTGCATAGAACACTTCATACCCAAAATATATTATACCTAACCATTTTGCTTTAACTGGAACAAGAAAATACAGGTAGATATAAGTATTCGGAAAGAGATAAACAAAAGCTGCCAGAATACCAAACACAGCGCCACTGGCACCCACTGTCGCCGTATTTAAACGGCCATCGTAATAAGAAGTAATACTCGTTAAAATTTGTTCTGCTACCTGTTCATTGTAAGGAGTAGTACGTATGTAGTTAAGTAGTTCTGGCTGATACCAGTTCATTTGGTATTTTTTTCCGAAGCTGAGCAATCCATCCATAAATGCAACAGCATCGTCTTTCTGCTGGGCTACCAGATTATAATCACGTATAAGTGGTGCCAGTTCATAAGATAAGAACAGCAAGTGCATTAATGCAGCACCGAGTCCGCATATAAGGTAGAAAGTTAGAAATCTCTTTGCACCCCAAACATTTTCCAAAACTGATCCAAACATCCACAAGGCGAACATATTTCCTATGATGTGGAAATAATCGCTCGTGCTATGCAGAAACATGTGTGTAATTAGTTGCCAGGGTTTAAACAATTCACTTTGCCATGCATGTAAGGCAAAATTGTCTTCGAAGGAAAATACGGGTACCGCACCCCTTGAGAAAGTTACCTGCGCCAGGAAAAAAATACCATTAATAATCAACAGATTTTTGATGATGATCGGTAATATTTCAAATCTCCCCGGTCTGAATTCTGTCATATCTATAACGCATCTGCGTATTTAAAGGCTTCAAAAAAAATTAATCTTTCAACTTTAGTTGCACCACATTTTCAATGTGCAAAGTATGCGGAAACATATCTACCGGTTGAATTTTAGTAACCTTGTATTTTTCATCCAGCAGAGCCAGATCTCTTGCCTGTGTGGCCGGGTTGCAACTTACATATACCAGTGTTGGTGCAGCGATATCAAGTAGTTTTCTAACCAGCTTATCGTGCATACCAGCTCTTGGTGGATCTGTAATTACTACATCGGGGCGGCCATGTGAATTAAAAAAATGGTCATCACAAATATCAACAACATCTCCAGCAAAAAAAGTCGTGTGCTCCAAACCGTTTAATTTTGCATTTTCCCTGGCGTCTTCAATTGCATCTGCAACCACTTCAACTCCTACTACTTTAGCAGCCTGCTTACTAACAAAAATACCAATACTCCCTGTTCCGCAATACAAATCATAAACAACCTGACTACCATCCAGTTCAGCAAAGTCTCTTGTAACCTGGTATAATTTTTCGGCTTGTTTGGTATTTGTTTGAAAGAATGATTTCGGGCTGATTTTGAACTTGAATGATTCGAGCTGCTCTATGATATATCCTTTCCCACTGTATACCTGTGGATTCAGGTCAAAGAGGCTATCATTACGTTTGGTATTAATTGTATAGAGCAGGGTTGTAATTGCCGGGAAAGCTTCCAGCATTCCTTTCAGTAGGTTTTCCTGTTGTGCTTTGTCTTCATATCCCAGGATCACATTTACCATCAGCTCACCTGTACTGGTATTTCTTACAAACATATTCCTTAACCAACCCTGGTGTTGCTTAATATCATAAAAAGGCAGGTTGTGCTGAAGGGCATAATCTGCTGCATATTTGCGGATAAAATTAGTAGGTTCTGCCTGAAGGTGGCAGGTATCTATTTCAACCACTTTATCAAAAAAACCCCTTGCATGAAAACCTGCCGCTCCTGGAAGGTCATCTGGATTTACTCCGTCTGCCTTCATCTGCCTAAACATATCTGAGGGAATATATTTGCGGGTAGCAAATGTGTATTCCATTTTATTACGGTAATAACTTGTTTCAGCAGCCCCGATAATCGGCATTATTTCAGGTAAAGAAATCCGCCCAATACGGGTAAGATTATCGGTAACCTGTTTTTGTTTATACTTTAATTGCTGTTCATAGGGCAGCATTTGCCATTGGCAACCACCACAAACGCCAAAATGGGAGCAAAATGGACTAACCCTGTCTGGAGAATATTCATTGATTTGAATGGTATGACCTTCAGCCCAGTCTGACTTATTTTTAGTGAGTTGTATGTCTACCATATCGCCCGGTACGGCACCTTCAATAAAAATAACTTTACCATCAACCCTGGCCAGTGAGCGACCTTCGGCAGCATAGTCTTCTACCCTGATATTTTCTAAAACGATTCTTTTCTTTTGCTTTCTCACGCTGCAAATGTAACCAGTAAGATCCTGAAATTCAGTATTTCGCAGATGATTAACGAACCCATTAGAGTATTTAATTAAATTTATGCCCAATTCTAGGATATGAAGTATTGTTTTGTATGGATCGCCTGTTTGTTCTTGTCTGTCCCGGTCTTTTCACAAAAAGCGGGTGGAGCAACTAAGTCAAAACCTAAAGTAACTGCTAAACCCAACTCAACCAGTGGAAGAAAAATATCTATAACCCTTACCCCACTAAAAAATTGTAAGGTATACCTCGGCAGTTATATGGGTACAGGGCGAACACTTGTGGACTCGGCCTTTTTAAATGAAAAAAGTCAGGGAGTATTTTCCGGACCAAAGAAACTTACCGGAGGTATTTATTTTGTGGTATCACCTCAAATGACCATACAATTTGAGTTGTTGATGGATAATATTCAACAGTTCAGCATCATTGGTGATACTTCCCGAAAGGACCAGGCCATTATAAGGGGTTCTGCGGAAAATGATCTTTTTAAGACTTATACCGCCTTTTCCGTAGAGAAAGGAGAATTGATTCAACAGTTAAGCAATGCGTATAAAACGGCTTCCAATAAAGAAGATTCTACACGTCTGCTGGCGGCGCTAACCAAAGCCGACAAAGAATTGCAGGATTACAGGACCAATATCATTCAGAAACAGCCTAATTCATTGCTGGCTATGCTATTCACCACAATGAAAAGACCTGAAGTTCCTCCTGTTCCTGTTGTGAATGGCAAACCCGATTCTGCTTATCCATATCGCTTCGTAAAAGAGCATTTTTGGGATGATGTGCTTTTTAGTGATGACAGACTACTAAGGACTCCATTTTTTGAACCGAAAATGGATGATTATTTCCGGTATTATGTTTCACCTGAACCAGATTCAATTATTGAGGAAGTAAAATATATTCTCCTTTCTGCCCGCACAGGAAAAGAGATTTACCCATATCTGCTTACCAAGTTTACCAATAAATACATGAACCCTGAGTTCATGGGTCAGGATAAAGTATTTGTATACCTCTTTGAAAACTTTTATGCCAAAGGAGATACGACCATTCTGAATGCCGCATCGCGTAAAACCGTGATTGAAAGAGCGTATAGTTTAATGGCTAACCAACTTGGTAAACCCGCACCTGTTTTAAACCTTACAGACACAACGGGTAAATATGCTCCCTTATATAATATCAAAGCAGATTTTACAGTTGTTGCTTTCTGGGACCCCAACTGCGGACATTGTAAAGATGAAATGCCCCGCCTCGATTCATTCTATCGTAATAAGTGGAAAGGACAGAATGTTGCTATTTATGGGGTGAATATTTATGAAAATGAAATTCCGGCATGGAAGCGATTCATCAATGAAAAAAACCTCGAAGGTTGGATACACACTTATCAAACCAAAAAAGATAAAGAGACTGAAGAAAAAGCTGGTATAGCAAACTACAGACAGTTGTATGATATCTTTAAAACACCAACCCTCTATCTACTCGATAAAGACAAACGCATTATTGCCAAACAATTGAGTTTGGAACAATTTGATGACCTGATTGAAACAAAAATCAAAAAGAAAGGAACCTGATAAAAAAATCCCGGCTTTTAGACCGGGATTTTTTTATACTAGTTCTTTTACTACGTTCCAGATTACTTTGGGTTTACCAAGTGTATAATAATGCAACACAGGTACTCCAAATGCTTTCAATTCACGGCTTTGTTGGGTCAGCCATTCAGTTCCTACCTGCTCGCATTCAGCATCTGTTTTACATTTCATAATAGCATTCGAAAGATCTGTTGGTATATCTACATGGAAAATTCTAGGTAAAACAGAGAGCTGTTTTTTATTGGTAATAGGTTTTAGTCCTGGAATAATCGGCACATTGATACCAATAGCTTTACAACTTTTTACAAAGTCGAAAAATTTCTGGTTATCAAAAAACATTTGAGTCATGATATACTCTGCACCGGCATCTACTTTTTCTTTAAGTTTTGAAAGGTCTATCTGAAGGTTGGGTGCTTCAAAATGTTTTTCAGGATAGCCTGCAACACCTATACAGAACTTGGTTTTGCCGCCATTTTTAATGTCTTCATCCAGGTATAACCCATTATTCATATTGTTAACCTGCTGTATAAGATCAATTGCATAATGGTTGCCGCCTGGCTCTGGTTCGAAAGAAGATTCATTCTTTGCAGCATCGCCACGCAGTGCAAGCACATTATCTATGCCAAGAAAATCCAGGTCAATCAGCGCATCTTCCGTTTCTCGTTTGGTAAACCCGCCACAGATGATATGTGGTACAGCGTCTACCTGATAGTGGTTCATAATGGCCGCACAAATACCTACTGTTCCAGGTCGTTTTCTAACTTCCACTTTTTCGAATGTACCATCAGATTTTTTCTTGAACATCGTTTCACTTCTGTGATAGGTAACATTGATCCAGGATGGCTTGAATTCCATTAAAGGATCGAGGTGGTCGTATAATGAAACGATTGTTTTCCCTTTTAAAGGAGGTAATACTTCAAAAGAAATCAGGGTATCTTTTGCCTGTTGAATATGCTCTGTAATCTTCATGCCTGCTTGCTTGCGGGTTTTAAATGGCTGCAATATACAGCCTTAATGGCTTTATATAAAAACATCTGTTAATCCGGAGGGGTAATGCCATACTGCAAATCCAAAGTCTTATTTTTGTTGAAATATCAATTTTTTGAGCCTTACTATACATACACGCCAGTTGGTTAAAAGTTACAAGGGAAGAACCGTTGTAAAACAAGTGAGTATTGATGTAAATCAAGGTGAAATTGTAGGTTTACTTGGCCCAAATGGGGCCGGTAAAACCACCACTTTCTATATGGTTGTGGGGCTTATTAAGCCCGACGAGGGAACCGTTTTTTTGAACGATACCGATATTACCAGGCTTCCTATGTATAAACGCGCTCAGATGGGCATTGGTTACCTGCCACAAGAAGCCAGCGTATTCAGAAGCTTAAGCGTGGAAGACAATATCCTTTCAGTGCTTGAGATGACCAAACTGACTAAAAAGGAGCGCATTTATAAATTAAACCAGTTACTCGATGAGTTTAACCTGCACCATGTTAGAAAGAACAATGGCGACAGCTTAAGTGGAGGTGAAAGAAGAAGAACTGAAATAGCCCGCGCTTTAGCCGTTGATCCTAAATTTATTTTACTGGATGAACCATTTGCTGGCGTTGACCCAATAGCAGTTGAAGACATCCAAGGAGTTGTTGCCCGCCTGAAATATAAAAATATCGGCATTCTGATTACTGACCATAATGTAAATGAAACACTTTCCATTTGCGATAGGGCATACCTACTCATAGAAGGAAAAATATTTAAACATGGTACTGCAGAAGAACTTTCCGATGATGAACAGGTAAGACGTTTATACCTTGGAACCAATTTTGAACTGAGAAGAAAAGATTGGATCATTGAAATGGGTAAAACACATATTGCACCTTCAGCTACAAGTGAATAGTGATATTCAGATCCCGGATTTTTGATTTACCATTTTACAGATTAGCATTTATCAACCTGATTCCTTATTTTGCTGGTATCTAACATGAAACTGTTTAGTCCAGCTATATCACGTTTGGCCCGATTCAGACATTGGCGCATAGAACAATGGATGAGTGATCCTATTGCAGCCCAGCGAGAGGTATTACAAGATCTTGTTACGCATGGTCAATACACAGAGTTCGGTCGTAAGTATGGGTTTTCTGATTTATTTAATATCCGGAAATTCAAGGCTGCGGTTCCAATTCATGAATACGATGACCTAAAGCCCTATATCGAAAGACTGATGCAGGGCGAAGAACAGCTTTTATGGAATACCCCTGTTAACTGGTTTGCCAAAAGCAGTGGAACTACCAGCGATAAAAGCAAATTCATTCCTATAACCCAGGAAAGCCTCGAAGATTGTCATTACCAGGGCGCCAAAGATGTACTCACATTGTATTACAATTATCACAATGAGAGCCACCTACTCACGGGCAAAGGATTGGTGATTGGCGGTAGTCATCAGATAAGTAAAATAAATGAAGCCGTAAATTATGGCGACCTAAGTGCCGTATTATTACAAAACTCACCTATCTGGGCTAACTGGATCAGAACTCCTGAACTATCTATCGCACTGATGGATGAATGGGAGGATAAGATTGAAAAATTAGCCGCTTCAACTATTCCGGAAAATGTTACTTCTATTTCTGGTGTACCTACCTGGGCCCTGGTGCTTATTAAACGTATTCTTGAAATTACCGGTAAGCAAACCTTAAAAGAAGTTTGGCCAGATCTGGAACTATATATACATGGAGGTGTTTCATTTACACCATATAGAGAGCAGTTTAAAAAATTAATTGGCGAAGATTGTACCTATCTGGAAATGTATAATGCCAGTGAAGGATTTTTTGCGGCACAGGATGATCCAAATGAAGAAGGAATGTTACTTTTCTTAAATCATGGAATCTTTTATGAGTTTATGCCAGTGGAAGAATATGGTAAGAAAGATCCGGAAACAATTGGGCTAGATAAAGTTGTGTTAGGAAAAAATTATGCACTTGTAATTAGTACCAATGGTGGATTATGGAGATACCTGGTTGGAGATACCATTCAGTTTACTTCTACATATCCATTCAGGATAAAAGTTAGTGGCAGGCTTAAACAATATATCAATGCATTCGGGGAGGAAGTGATTGCCGATAATGCCGATAAAGCCATTGCAATAGCTTCTGAAAAAACAGGATTAACTGTAAAGGATTATACTGCCGCCCCTGTTTATTTTGGTGACCATAGCAAAGGTGCCCATGAATGGCTGATTGAGTTTGAAGAATCTTCAATTGGAACAGATGTATTTGCATTTGAGCTGGATTGTGCGCTCAAATCTTTGAACAGTGACTACGAAGCCAAGAGATATAAAGACATCGCGTTAACGCTGCCACAGGTTCATGCTGTACCAAAAGGGTTATTCAATAAATGGTTAAAAAGTAAAGGGAAGCTTGGCGGTCAACACAAAATTCCTCGGTTGAGTAATGACAGAAAATATATTGATGAGATAAAACAAATGATTTAGAATTATTACTGACCAAGCCTAAAGCATTCTATGAACAAGCCCACAATTACCTGCAAAAATTGCAATAATAACTTTGCAGGAAAATATTGCAATCATTGTGGTGAAAAAGTATATCAGGAAAAAGACAGAAAAATCATACACCTGTTTGAGGAAGTATTTCACTTCATAACCCATTTTGAAGGAACTTTTTTTACAACCATTAAAACCATATTCACAAAACCCGGACTGGTTTCAATGGATTACTGTGATGGTATTCGAAAAAAATATTTCAAACCTCTATCACTTTTCTTGCTGTTGGTAGTACTCTACCTTTTGTTTCCTCTGGCCAATGGACTAAATATGCCACTCGAATCGCATATGGAAAATGGGAAGTATGGTGAATATGCAACAACAAAGGTAAACAACTACCTGGCTGCCCATCCTGACCAGAATTTAGCAAGTCTTCAAGAACATTTCACTACAAAAAGTGAAAAGCTATCGAAAATATTGTTGCTATTTATCATTCCAGTCTGTGCATTGGTTTTATGGCCCATAAGTTTTTTCAGGAAGAAGTTCTTCTTTGATCATATGGTACTATCATCGGAGATTAATTCATTTTTCCTGATGATAAATTTTTTTATTCTTCCCCTGGTTATAATCATTATTCGACTAACGAGTAAATTGTTTGATGCATCTTCAGCATGGCTAAATGATGATGTCTATACTTTTACCGGGCAGATAATAACGGGGATTTATTCTGCGCATGCATTTAAGCGCTTTTATGGTTTTAATCTCGTGCAAAGAATCGTTTCAGCAACTATATTTATCCTCATACATAGCTTTATTGTTTACACTATGTATAAATTCTTTTTATTTGTAACTGTATTCTATCAAATACATTAATTATGAAATTACTTGAAGGTAAAGTATCGATCGTAACAGGTGCCGCCAGAGGTATTGGTGCCGCAATCGCATTAAAACTCGCTGAACATGGCAGCCATATTGCATTTACTTATGTTAGCGACAGCAGTGCAGAAAAAGCAGCTGCACTTGAAACACAATTACGCGCCCTGGGTGTAAATGCAAAAGCCTGGAAAAGTAATGCGGGTGATTTTGCTGAAAGTGAAAGTTTTGTAAACGATGTACTAAAGGAATTTGGCGCAGTTGATGTTTGTGTAAACAATGCAGGCATATCGAAAGACAATCTATTATTAAGAATGACTCCGGAGCAATGGGATGATGTGATGGATATTAACCTGAAAAGTGTTTTCAACATGACGAAACAGGTAATCCGTCCCATGATGAAAGCAAAATCTGGAAGCATTATCAACATGAGTTCAATTATAGGTATCAGAGGTAATGCCGGACAAAGCAGCTATGCAGCCAGTAAAGCCGGAATCATTGGTTTTACCAAATCCGTTGCACATGAATTGGGTAGCCGAAATATACGTTGCAATGCTATTGCACCCGGATTTATTGAAACAGATATGACCCATTACCTGCAGGATGGAGATGGTGCAACTGAGTTTTTGAAAAAAATTCCTCTGGGTCGCTTTGGTAAAGCAGAAGAAATTGCAAATACCTCCCTTTTTCTGGCAAGCCCTATGAGCTCCTATATAACCGGTCAGGTTTTAAGCGCCTGCGGTGGGTTAAATATTTAAATAGGATGGCAGTTATTGTTTTTTCATACAATAACTGCCATCATAATTATACTGTTTAACCTTACTTCTTTCACAATTACATTCTAAGTAATTGATTTACAACATACTAGGCAGTTTCGGTTTATTTATTATTTTGTTAAACAAATGTTTAAGCTTGTATGTTGTATTGCAGGCTATTACATTTGCAACTCATTATGGGTAAACGTATTATCAATATCTTCCTCATCCTTGTACTGGCGGTACAAATTCTTCCCATTCAGCAAATGGGCAAGCTTTTGTTTACCAACCAGTTTACAGAGGAAATACCCCATAATCTTGACTCAGCCGGAGAGCCTTCCCAGCAATCTGATGCGAAAAGTGATTTTATCTCAACACCAGAACTTTCATTGGTTCATCGCAAAGACTGTTTAGGTCTTATTTTCCCCTTTACTGATGCAGTAATTCCGCAGAATCATACTACGGAAATTCATGTTCCTCCTCCCAATTGCTAGCCCGTATTATAGCTGGTTGGTATTTCTATCTTTATTATTATAAACATTTGCATGAGTAAATATTTAAAGCATGTAGGTGCCGATTTATCGGCGTCTATAGTTGTTCTTCTGGTGGCATTACCTCTTTGTCTGGGTATTGCACTTGGATCTGGGGCTCCACTTTTTTCGGGAATTATTGCCGGAGTAGTAGGTGGTATTGTAATCGGTATTTTAAGTGGTTCGCAGTTAAGTGTAAGTGGTCCGGCTGCTGGTCTAACAGTGATTGTAGCCACGGCTATAACAAAATTACAGGTATACGAGGCATTTTTACTCGCAGTTGTTATCGCGGGTATATTTCAGCTAATATTTGGCTTTATCAAAGCTGGAGTTATTGGCGACTATGTTCCGAATGCAGTTATCAAGGGAATGCTGGCGGCTATTGGACTTATCCTGATCATGAAACAGTTGCCTCACCTTGTTGGATATGATACAGATTTTGAAGGCGATGAATCGTTTCTTCAACCCGATCATGAAAACACTTTCACCGCCTTGTTTCAGGCTGTGAAGTATATAACCCCATCCGCCATGATCATTGGTACCATCTCTTTGGTATTGTTAACCCTTTGGGAGCGGCCATTTATCAAGTCTAAAAAATCGCTTAAGCTATTACCCGGCCCACTGGTTGTTGTATTAGTAGGAACATTACTCAATGAATACTTTAAAACTTCACAACCGGCATATGCTTTGGAAGCAAAACACCTGGTAGCATTACCGGTTGCCAACGATGTAAGTTCTTTTGTTTCGTTCCTTACCTTCCCAGATATTGCATTCTTGAAAAATCCGGATGTATGGATTTCAGGAATTACTATTGCCATTGTAGCCAGCCTGGAAACACTATTAGGTATTGAAGCCGCGGATAAATTGGATCCTTTGAAAAGGGTTACCCCTACAAACCGGGAATTAAAAGCCCAGGGAGTAGGTAATATGGTATCAGGACTTATTGGCGGACTTCCGCTTACCTCTGTTGTAGTAAGAACCTCTGCTAATATATCTTCCGGTGCAAAATCAAAAATGTCTACTATTTACCATGGCATCCTGATGATGCTTTGCGTGATGTTTATTCCCGGTATTTTGAACAAGATACCATTGAGCGCCCTCGCGGCTGTTTTAATATTTACGGGATATAAACTGGCGAAAGTCACTTTATTTAAGGAGTTTTACAAAAAGGGTTGGGATCAGTTTGTGCCATTTGTTGTTACCATTGCAGCTATACTGTTTACTGATTTATTGGTGGGTATTTTAATTGGTATTGGTGTTGGACTCTTTTTCCTCATCAGAAGTAATTTCAGGTCGGCAGTTATGGTGGTAAATGACGCAAATAATTACCTGATACGTTTCAGGAAAGATGTTTCATTTCTGAATAAACCCATTGTAAAGAAAAAACTGGAAGATGTACCCGCTAACGCTTTTGTTATAATCGATGCCACAAGGGCTGATTTTATTGATAAAGATGTAATTGAAGAAATAAATAATTTCCTTTGTCATGCCTATCTTAAAAAAATTAAGGTCGAAGTAAAAACAAGCCAGCATAAATCGATGCATAATCTATTTGTTATCCCTAAAAATTCAGCAGAATGAAAATTTACGAGAAATTATTATTAGAAAACAAAGCATGGGCAAACGAAAAAGTACTGGTAGATCCCGAGTATTTTTCAAGGCTCGCAGATATACAGCGTCCTGAATTTTTATGGATAGGATGTAGTGATAGCCGTGTACCAGCCAATGAAATTACCAATACCCAGCCAGGTGAAATATTCGTACATAGAAATATCGCCAATATGGTTGTACATACAGATGTAAACCTGCTAAGTGTATTGGAATATGCTGTAACCCATTTAAAAGTAAAACATGTAATCGTTTGCGGACATTATGGATGCGGTGGTGTTAAAGCTGCAATGACCAACCATGATTTCAAGCAGGTATTAAACATGTGGTTGCGTAATATCAAGGATGTGTACCGCACGCATCGTCAGGAATTGAACAATATTGAAGACGAACAACAAAAATTTGATCGTCTCGTTGAACTAAATGTTCAGGAACAGGTTATGCATTTAGCCAAAACATCTATTATTCAACGTGCGTGGAAGAATGAACAAAGACCACATTTACACGGTTGGGTTTACGGGTTAAAAGATGGTTTAATTAAACCGGTATTTGAAATGGCGGCTAATACAAACATTGATAGTTTGTATGAATACAATGATCTTTAAAATAGTTAAATATCACCATAAATGACCTCAGGGTCATTTATGGTGATTGAAACACATGACAAAAAATGAATTGTGTTTCAAGGCTTAGATATTAACAGTAACTTTCTTTGACAATCTACCATTATGGCTCAAAAATCGAATAGCACAGCTTACGGGGCTGCAGGGAAGTTTTATGCCTTGTTGCGTTTAGACAGGAAGGATGTATCGGCAATTTATGCCTTTTCAATACTTGCAGGACTTGTTCAGCTATCGCTTCCTTTAGGGATACAAACCATTATAAGTTTTGTAATGGCTGGATCTATCTCTACTTCTATTATTGTACTTATCGTTCTGGTTGTAGCTGGGGTTTTTATTTACGGTTTACTGCAGGTACGGCAAATGCAGATTATTGAAAAAATAAAACAGAAAATATATACACGCTATGCTTTTGAGTTTGCAGATCGTATTCCAAAGTTAAATATCGAAAAATTGGATAAATACTATCTGCCTGAGTTGGTTAACCGATTTTTTGATACTGTTTCTTTGCAAAAAGGTATTGAAAAAATCCTCCTCGACGTTCCTTCCGCCATTATTCAGATCATATTTGGTATCATCTTATTGTCTTTCTATCACCCCGTTTTTATTGGTTTTGGCGCTTTATTACTGTTATTACTTTATGTAATACTTCGTAATACCCTACCTAAAGGCTTTGCAGCCAGTATGGAAGCCAGTGAATTCAAATACCAGACCGCATCCTGGCTACAGGAAATTTCCAGGTCCATAAAATCTTTCAAATATTCCAGGGGTACTTCCTTAAATATTGAAAAAACTGATACCCTGGTAGGTAGTTATCTTTCTTCCAGAACCTCTTATTTTAAAATATTACTTGCCCAATTCTGGAGCCTTGTAGCCTTTAAAGTAATCATCACAGCAGCCATGCTGATTGTTGGTGTGCTACTGTTAACTGATCAGCAGATTAATATTGGTCAATTCATCGCCGCTGAAATTGTGATACTCACCGTGATGAACTCTGTTGAAAAACTGATCATCAATCTCGATAAAGTATACGATTCGCTTACCTCCATCGAAAAGCTTGATAAGATTACAGGGGCCGAAACAGAAAAAAGTGGATCTGAATCTATAGACACAAATTCTGGTGGACTTCGTGTAAGGTTCAGCAACCTTAGTTTTGGCTACCAGCCCGGACAAAATGTATTGACAGAAATTAACTGCGCCGTAAATAGTGGAGAGAAGATCTGTATCATGGGTAATTCAGGATCCGGAAAATCGACTTTGTTGCGATTATTAACCGGGGCATTCAAAAACTTTGAGGGAAGTGTACTCATCAACGATATCCCAATTGGTAATTATGAGTTATCCAGCTTAAGAGCCGCAACAGGTATTTTACTTAGCCAACAGGATATATTTCAGGGAAGCCTTTGGGAAAATATCACCATGGGTAATAAAAAGCTATCTCAAGCTGCTATTACTGAAGTAATTGAGAAATGTGGTCTTGTCCCGTTTCTTGAATCGCTGCCCGAAGGATTGGATTCAAGACTTGACCCAACGGGGAAAAGGTTGCCAACGAAAACCCGCCAGGGAATACTACTGGCAAGGGCTTTGCTTGGACAGCGCCAATTGGTACTGATGGAAGAACCATTTACTGGTATTGAAAGAGATTATAAGCTAAAAGTGATGGACTTCCTAAACAATGAAAGGGAATCAACCGTTATCATCGCTTCAAACGATGATGAAGTAGCTAAAAAATGTACTAAAATATTATACCTAAGACAAGGGATAGTAATTGCATTCGGCGATTGGAATACTGTTTCTAAAATAATTAATGCATAATCAAATGAGCAAATACCTGACTTGTGAACCTGAGATAGAAATAGCGAACCGCTCGATTAGTTCCTTTGACAATATTTACCATATTTCACGCAGAAGTAAGGTTAAAAATTGGCTTTGGGG
This sequence comes from uncultured Sediminibacterium sp., assembly GCA_965650685.1. Classification (GTDB taxonomy): domain Bacteria; phylum Bacteroidota; class Bacteroidia; order Chitinophagales; family Chitinophagaceae; genus Sediminibacterium. The sequence continues at coordinate 115,226 of CBFGPM010000003.1, read as the reverse complement.
TTCTTTGCTGTTATTACTGTTATCAATGTTTTTACCCTGGACACAAAATATTCGTGCCAGCGGTTTAATTACTACCCTCCGTCAAGAACAACGACCCCAGCAATTAAACTCTGTAATCGGCGGTAGGGTTGAAAAATGGTGGGTGAAAGAAGGAGATTTTGTACAAAAGGGAGATACCATCATGCAACTGGGCGAGGTTAAAGTAGAATACTTTGATCCGGCATTATTAGAAAGAACCGACTTACAGATTACTGCAAAAGAAAGTGCAGCATCCGGCTATGAAAGCAAAGCACAAACCGCTTCTCAACAAGTTACTGCATTGGAAGAGGGAAGGATATTAAAATTATCACAGATTGATATTAAACTCAGACAACAAAATCTGAAAGTTGAAAGTGATAGTATCGATTTATCAGCCGTAATAAACGAGTTGAATGTAGCTAAAAGGCAAATTGATGCAGCCAAAGCAATGCTCGACAGTGGAGTTATTGCTTTGATAGATTATGAAAGAAGGAAAATAAACTTCCAGAATGCAACTGCCAAACGCATCGGAGCAGAGAATAAATATTTACAAAGCAAGCAGGAACTAACCGCATTAAAGATTGAAAAAAATGCGGTAGTACAGGAATATGCTGATAAAATTGCCAAAGCAAGAGGTGATCAGTTCAGTGCTATATCAGATAAAGCGAGTAGTGATGCTGAAGTAGCAAAACTCAAAAACGCTTATGCCAACTACGATATCCGTAACAAACTATATTATGTAACGGCCCCGCAAAGCGGACAAATTACCAAGGCCCGTAAAGCAGGTATTGGCGAAATATTGAAAGAGGGCGACATGATTGTTGAAATTGTGCCTGATAAAATTCAATATGCAGTAGAAATGTTTGTTTCTCCTATGGATATGCCCTTGCTTTCAAAAGGACAAAAAATACGTTTTGTATTCGATGGCTTTCCTGCAATTGTATTTAGCGGCTGGCCAGCTAGTTCTTATGGAACTTTTGGTGGTGTTGTATCAGCCATTGAAAACTCAGTTAGCTATAATGGAAAATTCAGGGTATTGGTTACAGAGGACACGACCGAAAAAGCATGGCCGAAACAATTAAGAATAGGTGGTGGAGCTAATGGAATTGCATTATTGAAAGATGTAACAGTAGGATATGAATTGTGGCGAAACATTAATGGATTCCCACCGGAATATTATCAACCAGCTACCAAAGAAATGAGTAGCGGTAAATAAGTAAGCATGAAATTAGTTTATACAATTATTGGTTTACTTCTGACAGAATTTTGTTTTAGTCAGGTTTTTTATATCGATGATTATTTAAAAGTTGTACGTAGTAATCATCCCATTGCAAAACAGGCTTTAATAGGAATTAAAAAAGCCGAAGCAGATTTATTAACTGCCAAGGGAGGTTTTGATCCTATCATCAATACAAATGCCAGCAGAAAAACATTCGATGGAAAGAATTATTATTTCTACACCAACCCTGAAATAAAAATACCCACCTGGATCGGTGCAGATATTAAAGCAGGTTTGGAAAATAATGGTGGCCAGTTTTTAAGTTCAGAGAGCACTTCTGGTCAAACCAGCTATCTCGGTGTTACATTGCCGGTTGCGAAAGGCTTATTATTAGACAAAAGAAGAGCAACACTACAACAAGCCAGGATATTACGTGAACAAAGTGAACAGGAACAGCTAAGTGCTGTCAACGATCTCCTTTTCAATGCCTATCAAGCTTATTGGCAATGGGCAGGCAGGTATCAGTTGCTGAGTATTTATTCAAAATTTGTTACCATAGCCGAAAACAGGTTCAGACTGGTAAAAATAGGTTTTCAGAATGGAGACAGATCAGCAGTTGATACCATTGAGGCACTAACTCAGGTTCAGCAATTTTCATTGATGCAAAACGAGGCATTACTTGAATTAACAAATAGCGCGCTTGAGCTATCAAATTATATATGGGATGAAAAAGACAGTGCTTTCCTGCTTTCACCACAATACATACCAGATACTTTAAGTTTTGCAAAATTTGTGGTACTTCCAGATGAAGCTTCACTAATAAGAGAAGCATTGTCTACAAATCCCCAATTAAGAATTTATGACTATAAACTCAATGCATTGGAGATTGATCGAAAACTTAAGCGGCAGAATATTTTGCCTTCCATAGATTTAAAAGCAAACCTGCTTAATAAAGGATATAATGTTTTCAAAGGGTGGAATAGTGCCTTGTTTCAAAATAATTATGCCTGGGGAATTGATTTTAAGTTTCCATTATTTATCCGGGAAGGACGAGGTGAGTATAAAAAAGCTACCCTTAAAATCAGCGAAACAAATTATGAGCTATCACTAAAACGCAGAGAAACTGAGAATAAACTGAGGTCCTACTTCAATGAAACCCGACAGCTTCAACAGCAGGTTATCATTAGTGAGCAGGCTTACAGGAATTATCAGGCAATGTTAAATGCTGAAAACCTCAAATTCTATAACGGCGAAAGTTCATTGTTTCTCATTAATACAAGGGAAAATAAACTGATAGAAATTGCAGAAAAACTTGTTTCCTTACGCATAAAATACCTGAAATCGAGATACGCAGTTGAATGGTCTGCCGGTTTATTGAGGTAATTAAAATACAACCCCTTTCCTGCAGATATAAGCATGCCATAACAAATAAGCTGCTATTGTTCGATATGGCGCCCATTTAACCGTTAATTCAGCAATCTCATCTTTTGTTGTATTTGAAGAAAGTTCTTTGATGTGCTTTATACTATTTATCAAAGCTATATCTCCCAAAGGAAATAGATCGGTACGATGTAAACAGATCATCAAATAAACATCAACCGTCCAGTCGCCAATACCTTTTATTTTTTTGAGTTCAGTTCGAATGGTAGTTGCATCCTGCTGATTAAGTATATCTATATCCAAGTCTCCATCCACGATTGACTTTGCCAGACAGCGGGCATAGATGGTTTTCTGTCGGCTGAAGTAGCAGGATTTAAAGGTTTCGTCAGACATGCCCAGAATAGCTTCCGGACTAATTGTACCAACAGTTGCTTTCAGTTTATCATAAGCTGCTTTTGCAGATGCTAATGATACCTGCTGTTCCAGTATAATATGAATAAGTGTTTCAAAACTGGGATTACGCTTCCATATAGGCGGGTATCCGTATGCTTTAATGATTGCCTTAAAGCAATGGTCTTTTCGGGCAAGCTTGTTACATAGTGAAATGAAGTTTCCCTCATTGAAACTATCCGCCATTTTTATGACTGCTTTACCTTGAATTTTGCAATGGCGTTTTTACTGTATTCACTTAGGATTAATCTACCACTGATTTTAGCCCTTTCCTTGAGTAATTCATCCCAATGCTCTGTTCCCTGCCAGAATATTTTTTTCATTTCACGCATGGCTTCCGGACTTGAATGCGATAAGGTATTGGTAAGTCTGCTGATTGAATCATCCATACCGGCAACATCGGCATGTAATTCTGCAAATAAACCTTTTCGTCTTGCCCAGTCGGCAGGTCGCCAGGTAGAAGCATCAATTGCTAATTGTGAAAATGCAGAGGTTCCTATTTTCCTTTCTACTGCCGGGCCTACTACAAATGGACCAATTCCTACAGCAAGTTCACTTAGCTTAACATCGGCACCTTCAACTGCGATGGCATAATCCGCTGCTGCTGCAATACCTACACCTCCGCCCACACATTTACCCTGTATACGTGCAACGATCAGTTGAGGAACGGTTCGCATGGCATTAATTACCTGTGCAAATCCATTGAAAAATTTTGTACCTTCAGCTTCATTATCAATAGATGCCAATTCATCAAAAGAAGCGCCGGAACAGAAAACCTTATCTCCTGCTGAACGCAATACAATAACTTTTGTTGAGGAATTTAAGCCTTCGCTGTGAATGTCTTTTGCAAGGGCATCCAATATCTGACCGGGTAATGAATTTCGTTGTGGGTGGTAAAATTCTATGGTTGCAATACCATGCTCGCGCTCTACTTTTACATAGCCTTCTTTAATCTCTTCTATCATTTTCTTTTGTTCTTCGTTATGAATATTTAGTCTCTAATAAAATTAATTAATCTTTGCTTTCTTTCAAAGCCACCATTGTTAAAATGGTTGCAATACCCGTGACCTCCCCAGTTTCATCCATTATTTCTACCAGCCATTTTACAATACCCTTGTCTATATCCGTTATTTCTTTTTTCTCCTGGCGTATTTTTTCCTTACAGGTAAATCGCACCTGAATTTCAGCACCGGGATAAACTGGTTTGGTGAAACGCAATTCATCGATACCATAATTCAGCAATACGGGATTTTTTTCATAGCTGCTTACAAACAAACCAGCAGCAATACTCATGATCAGGTAACCGTGCGCTACCTGCTTTTCAAACATGGTGCCTGAAAAATCTGTATCGCGTAAGTGTGCATAAAAATGATCGCCACTCAGATCGGCAAAACGATCTATATCTTCTGCTGTAATAAGTCGCTTGTCTGTAAGGATTTGATCGCCGATTTTCAACTCTTCAAAATATTTTTTAAAAGGATGTACATTGCCTGTAATTCCTTTAGCACCTGCCTGGTAAACATTGCTGATAGCGGTTATCATATCAGGAGAACCCTGGATAGCAACTCTTTGCATATAATGTTTTACGCCACGCATACCGCCCATCTCTTCACCTCCACCGGCTCTACCCGGACCACCATGCACTAATAACGGAAGTGGGGAACCATGACCAGTACTTTCTTTGGCACAATCCTGATTAAGCACTAAAATTCTACCATGGTATGCACCTGCCCCAAGTACATATTGTTTGGCGATAGATTGTTTAGCCGTAACCACGGAACTTACCAATGATCCTTTACCCATTTTGGCCAGGGCAATAGCATCATCAAGGTTTTTATAAGGCATCAATGTTGAAACAGGTCCAAAAGCCTCCACTTCATGCACTTCTTTTGCTCCGAAAGGATTTTCATTCAGCAAAAGAATCGGACTTATAAAAGCTCCTTTATGCATATCTGCATCTATCAACTCTACACTATCTAAAGAACCATATACGATTTGGGAAGAGGCAAGTAGTTTCTGTACCTGTGTTTTTACTTCTTTAAGTTGCGACGATCCTGCCAAAGAACCCATTCTAACTTTTTCATTCAATGGATTACCGATGGTTGTTTGAGCAAGCGCTTTGCCTAATGCGATTTGTACATCTTCTATTTTATTTTCAGGCACAAAGATGCGGCGGATAGCGGTACATTTCTGACCACATTTGGTGGTCATTTCTTTCCTCACTTCCTTGATGAAAATATCCCATTCAGGCATATCGGGTGTAACATCATCTCCCAAAACAATACAGTTCAGGGAATCTGCTTCCATAGTAAATGGTACACTATTTTGAAGAATTGCTGGAGAAGATTTTAACATTAAACCCGTCGAAGCTGAGCCAGTAAAAGTTACAATGTCCTGTTCGTTCACATATTGCAGCATATCACCCGCACTGCCACAAATCAGTTGTAATGCACCTTCCGGAAGTATACCCGAACGAATGATTTCTTTTACAACTGCTTCTGTAAGATAAGCGGTAACTGTTGCCGGCTTTACTACTGCCGGAACCCCTGCTAATAGGTTTACGGCAATTTTTTCGAGCATTCCCCATACAGGAAAGTTGAAAGCATTGATATGAATGGCAACTCCTTCTTTAGGAACCAATAAGTGATGCCCCATAAAAGTTCCCGCTTTGCCCAAAATATGTTGCTCACCATCCAGACAATAAGGCTCATCCGGAAATTTTCTCCTTAATGAAGCATAAGAAAAAAGATTCCCGATACCGCCTTCTATATCTACCCAACTATCTGCCTTCGTAGCACCAGTTTGGTAGCTTACCTGATAAAAATAATCAAGATGATTTCTTAAATGTATTGCCAGGCGGCGAAGCATAAGTCCTCTTTCATGAAAACTCATTTTCCGAAGTGCCGGATTACCTGTTGTTCTCGCATATTGAAGGATGGCATTAAAATCCAATCCACTAGTCGATGCACTTGCAATCTGATCGCCGGTTACGGCATTGTAAAGTGCTTGTCCGGCCCCATCACCCTGTATCCATTTCCCAAGCACATAATTCTCCAGTTTTGACATATCAATCGTTTAGGGCACAAAGCTAACGATTGATAGTCAGTACTATTTGGGGAAATTTGGCTTCCCAGAGGAGTTCTTCGGACAAGCTTCAGGCCGCAAGCCATTGCTATCCGGGGAAATTTGGCTTCAAGCTGCAAGCCGCAAGCTACACGCCTTGATGGGTGCTTATTATAGACTTTCTGCTATTTTTTGAATAAATAAAAGGGCTTGCGAATTAGAAAATTTAAGGTTAGTTGCTTAAAGAAATATTTGGAAGCCTAAATGCACTATCTATTATTAGTAGAACACAGATCTTCATGATTGTCAAGATCTATCATGATAAATCCTGACAATCATGAAGATCTGCGTTCCGTCATACGCTTCACTTCCAGCTCGCAGTCAAATTTCCTCCGACAGCAATAATTGAAAGCTTTAGTTTAGGCAGAGGTTACCTCCTGATCCAGGAATTTAAAATTGATTATAAACGCGGTAACAATCCAAACTGTCGGGCATGATGGGTGATATGTTTATGGTGCAGGAGCACCCATTCTTCAAAGTTCAGTGGTCCAAATACCGGATGAACCGTTTTTACTGAAGTATCGGCATCAAAAAAATCGAAGAATTGCTGGATGGTACCTGAAAGTTTATTTATTGCCGTTGTTAAATCCGGTTCAGTAAGTGGAAGGGGGTCTTCGGGCAATACTGGTGCTATGGTATTTTCCCTGAACTGTTTATCACTGAACAAAAATTCGCGGTAACGGGGTAAATGTTCTTCAGGTGTAACTAATGGAAAATGTATTTCATTGGTCGATACTTTAAAGAAGCCGGTCACATGTTCTACCATCTGCTGTGCATTCATTTTTCCCCATAATGCCATTGATTCCGGTGTCAATGTTTTGATTTTCAATACAAATCCTTCTTTGATAAAAGCAATTTTCTCCTGATCCATCCCGTGTTTTTTTGTAAGATAATTAAATAAGCATGATTCTTTAAAAGCATAGTCAGAAAGCGGGCTTTCTTTTTTATATTCGTTAATACCATGACCAACTGCTTAAACTGTAATCACCCACTTACGGAAGGACAACACTTTTGTGCCAATTGCGGACAAAAAATAGCCCTTAAACGACTTAACCTGCACGATATCTGGCATGATGTAGTTCATTACTTTACGCACGCTGATAAAGGTATTTTCCAGTTATTGAAACAGTTGGTTACTAAAACTGGGATAGTTGCTAAAGAGTATGTGGAAGGAAAAAGAAAAAAATATTTCCCGCCACTTAATTTTTTCCTCATTGTAGCAGCTTTGTACGTTTTCATGGAATCTATTGTTCCAAAACAAACCGGCCCTGTTTCACAATCAACAGCGTCGGCTCAATACAAAAACAGTACACAAAATACAGGTACAGCAACATCTTACAAAAGCATGGAAAAACGTATTGCTGTAGGTCGGTTTTTATCGAAATACGCCAACTTCGTTGCTATGTTTGCCGCACCTTTTATCAGCCTTATTATCTGGTTGATTTACAAAAAGGGAGCATATAATTTTACAGAACACCTGGTTGCCAACCTTTATCTTATCGGATTCACCAACCTGGTTCGTTGTTTAATCTGGATACCGCTCCTTGCATTATTGCATATACATCCAAGGGTACAATGGCCTAATTACCTGTTTGCCCTTTTTGAAATAGGTTATCGAACTATTTTCTACTACCGGTTCATAAACGAAACGGGTAATAAAGGTGCATTAAAATCGCTGGCAGTTGCCATACTGAGTGTTATATCCTGGTGGGCACTTATTGCTGGCTTGATTTTTGTATATATAATACTTTGAACCCATATTAAAACTAACAAATGAAATACCTGATCTGCTCAATCCTTTTTTTTGCCCCTCAGATTTTAAATGCACAAACTGAAGTACCCATTTCAATTTTTATTAAAGACGCAAATGGCCGGCTGGTTGATGGCCTGGGTGCAGGTTACAAAATGGAGGGATCACCCTATCTGCTAAAATCTTTTAAAAGCGCTAGTATTATTAATTCAAGAGGTAAATCTTATGCAAATATTACTGCCAATATAAACCTCGAAACAAATGAAATCATCTTCGAAACACCTGATAACAAAAAAATGGCGGTAAGCATACCCGTATCTCGTATCATTTTCGAAGATCCCGAAACAAATAGCAAACAAACATTCCTTTCCGGATTTAGTCCGATTGACCGGTTAACAGACCGTAGTTTTTACCAGTTACTCGACTCCGGAACTGTATTATTATTAAAATCTTATCAGGTAAGTTTCACAGAAAGCAGGGGATATTCAGAATCTACCCCCACCAGAGTGTATGAGCAAAATACGGCCTACTATCTATTTCTGCCGGCAACCGGACTGGTAAAAGTACCTCGTTCCATTTCTGATGTGCCGGGTTTGTTTGAAAAGGAGAAAAAAGATAAACTCAATAGTTTTATCAGAACTAACCAATTAAAATCGCGCAACGAAGCTGATTTGATTAAGTTGATCGCTTATTACAATAGCCTATAATATACTTTGAGTATATAAAGCGGGTAATTATGAAAAAGTTATTTTATCTCATACTGGTTGCAGCTATTCCTTTTGCAGCAGAAGCTCAGAATTATTTTACGAATTCAAACCTTTCTTATTTACCTATACCACCCGATCGAATTGCTTTCAACCGAAAAACCGAAGGCACCCCTTTTCTTTTAAAACGATTTTCGAACGCTACTATTTACGTAGAGCACAATAAAGTAATTGACAGTATAATTGCCAACGTAGATTTCCGATACAATGAAGTGTTGGTATTGGACAAAAAAAGAAAACTATACGCCATATCTGTACCTGTGTATAGAGTGGTATTTGATGACGCAGAAACCGGAAAAGAAAGAACCTTACTATCCGGATTACCCGCCATTGATAAACGAACTGAAAAAAGTTTTTATGAGCTATTGGTTCCGGGGAAAATAAATTTATTAAAAGCCATTACCCTTTACTGGTCAGATTCACGTGCATATCATGAAGCTGCAACTACCAGAAAATATGAACAGGTGGAGAGCTATTATCTTTTCAATGATGCTATGGGTATAATTAAGCTTCCTAAAACTATACAAAATATACCCCAGGCAATTCACCCAACTAAAGCTCATCAGTTAGAGCAGTTTATTAAAGACAATAAGCTGAACCTTAAGCTTGAAACGGATCTTATTAAACTCATGGAGTATTATAATAACGAGCAATAAATATTCTGTACCGTGGGAAAGCCTTGTTTCTTACGAAACAGGGCTTTTTTTATATCAGTATGTTGAAGGTTACATATCTATGTTTATTTTTATAAAAACCTTACTTCATGAGAAAATCTATTTCCAGACTCGGTTTAGCTACCATTACTTTTATATCGGTGCTGATATTGTCTTTCACCAATAAAAACTATAAAGAGCAAAACATACAGGGTGCGTGGCGGTTTACAGAAGGAAAAGAACAAACAGTTATCATCATCACTCCCCATATTTTTTCTTCCGCTACCTATAACCTTGAAGAGAAAAAATTCATTTCTTCTTATGGTGGCAGCTATACTATTAATGGTAGCCAACTAATGCTAAAAACAGAATGGAACAGTTTGGATAGTGCTAAAGTGGGAACAGACTGGAATAGTACATTTACTACCTCTAAAAACCAATTAAGTCTGAATGGCTTGCCTAAAAAGCTAGAGAGGCTTGATGATGGCACACCGGGTGCCCTTGCAGGTGCCTGGATTATTACCGGCAGTTATTCAAACGACCAGGTATCAAAAAGAAGAAGTCCATTTTTTCCACGCCGTACAATGAAAATATTATCTGGCAAACACTTTCAATGGATCGCTTATAATGTTGTAACCAAACAATTTATTGATACAGGAGGCGGAACTTATACCACCGAAAATGGTAAATACACAGAGACGATTCATTTCTTTACCAAAACAGCCGAAAGTGTTGGAAAGTCACTTAGCTTCGAATATTCTTTTGTGGATGGTGACTGGCGACACAAAGGACAAAAATCTACCGGTGGACCGCTGGATGAATGTTGGACCAAAAGAGAAGTACTAGAATCAAAACAATAATGAGTAATCAGGAAATTATTGAAACCACGGTTGTGTATGTTAAGCATACTTTATCAGGTAGCGAATCAGGTCATAACTGGTTTCATATTGAAAGAGTCTGGCGAAATGCAAAACTAATAGCTGCTTCAGAGCCAGTTGATTTACTGGTTACTGAACTGGCTGCTTTATTACATGATATTGCAGATTCAAAATTTCATCATGGTGATGAAGAAATTGGCCCGGCTACCGCGAAAGCATTTTTGCAAACGCTTCCTATAGAAACAGCTATTCAGGATCATGTTGTAAATATTGTGGCCAATATTTCTTTCAAAGGCGGTAATCATGACCAGACATTCCATTCACCTGAATTATCCGTGGTGCAGGATGCAGACAGGTTAGATGCTATTGGCGCCATTGGCATAACACGTGCTTTTCATTATGGCGGCTATAAGAACAGGGAAATTTATGATCCCGCTGTTGCACCTGATTTAAACATGACCAAAGAAGCTTATAAAAACAGCACCGCTCCCACCATTAATCATTTTTATGAAAAGTTACTTTTATTGAAAGACAGAATGAATACCGAAACCGGTAAAAAACTAGCCTTAGAAAGACACTTATTTATGGAAAAGTTCCTGAACCAGTTCTACCGCGAATGGAATGGTGAAGCATAAATTACTTTAAGCCAAGCACAGATATGAAAAAAATATTACCAGCACTTATTGTCTTCCTCTGCTCCTGTTCATCAACCAAATATTTCAGGAAACTGGATAAAGAGGAAAAACAAGCCATTAGGGAAAACAAAAAATGGGTTCAGGTTTCAAAAGATGAAGCTCATATACTCATTATGACCACTAAAGGAAATATGGTTGTGAAACTATACAACCAAACCCCATTACATCGCGATAATTTTCTTTCAAAAGTTAATGCCGGCTTTTATGATAGCTTATTGTTTCACAGGGTAATTAATCGTTTTATGATTCAGGGAGGAGATCCCAATAGTAAATATGCCAAGGCAGATACACGCATTGGTGGTGGTGCTGCACCTGGCGGTCTTATTCCTGCTGAATTCAGAACAGATCAGCATATTTTTCATCAACGCGGTGCACTGGCTGCTGCCCGTAGTGAAAACCCAGAGAAAGCAAGTAGTAATTGCCAGTTCTATATTGTACAAAGACCTGCCTGGCGAAAATCGGAATTAGACAGTACAATTACAGCCCGAAAACTGGTATTAACAGACGAACAAAAAACATTGTATACAACTGTTGGTGGCACCCCACATCTTGATGGGGGCTACACTGTTTTTGGAGAATTACTCCAGGGTTTTGAAGTACTCGATTCTATTGCAGCAGTACCCACCAAAAGCGACAGACCACTTAATGAAGTCCGCATGCGAATGTTTCTACTGAACAAACCTAAAACCAGGTAGAAAATTAAGTATTGAAGTTTGACTGGGTTCTTATAGCGAATTGTTCACAGTTTTTTTGACCATGGACCATGGACTATGGACCATGGACTAAAAACCAAACCCGGATAAAATACCCGGGTTTTCCTGTTTTAACAACAGGCAGTAGGTTTACATAGGACCAATTATTGCTTGCTCAACCTAGCGGCTGTTACAGAATCACACCCCCCGACGTGATCAGTAACAGCCTCAATAGGTTTATAAGATAAAGGCAGTGCCTGATTATCAATGAGATAGGAGGAATCACAGTTTCTTGGTGTATTAGCATATGATTACTAATTTTAAACTGTTAAACCGGCGAAGTTTAATAACCCCTCCTTTCTAAGACCAAAATTACAATAGACCTGTATACGGGTCAACTGTGAAAAGACGCAGGTGCTGGAAAGGGGAGTATTTATGATATTGTTATGAGTCAGACAGCACCAACTGGATTAGGTAGTTATTCCAAAAGTTTTATCACTGATATCCCTGCAGATCTTTCTACAGAGGAAGTGAAACATTTTAATCAAACCATTCCAAAATTTCCGGAAGAAGGTATTTATATCTATTCCTTTGCTAAAGGGCGTATGATTTATGCCAGTGGATGGGAAGAAGTATTAGGGTATAAGGATGATGAAATTACTATGTTGAAGATCGTTAACATGACTGCCCCCGATTATGCTCCCTTTGTGCATGAAGTGAACGATAAAGCACTTATGTTTATTCATAAAACCACTACCGATCTCGACAAATACAGCTTTATGATTGAATCAAAAAAGCTGCACAAAAATGGCACCGAAGTACCTATTGTAGCGAGAGTAGGTGTATTTGAACATGCAAACGGTAAAGTATTATCTATTATTGGTCGCTTCCAGGTAAATAGAAGTATCTATTTTGGAAAAGTGATGCGATATGCTGCATTTGGACCTGAAAAATCCGGCTTTGAAGAAGAATTAAACAAGTCTTTATTTTACCAGTACGCCATTTCTGATAAAGAAAAAGAAGCACTGGCACTTGTTGCAAAAGGTTATTCTTTTAAAGAGATTGCAAATAATTTCAATGTTTCCCAATCGGCTATTGAAAAAAGAATTATCCCCTTATATAAAAGATTCGAAGTAAAAAGTCTCACTCACCTTGTAAGCTTTGCATACGATAATCATATTCTTCCCTGAACATCCTACAACTAATTCGTTTGATGATTCAGGTTTATCATAGAGATTTTTTCTTCAGGGATGCCCATTTGTAATAATATCTGCTGCCAGCTATTTTGAAGGGTATGTGCAGAAACAGCATTTACTTCTCCCAATACCCAAATGGTATTCAGGTTATTAAATGCCTGTATATTCTCAGCCGTGTAATTTCCTCCGTTCAAATGTTGCATAAAAACCGCCGGTGAAATCAATTCACCCGAATGCTTTAGTCCTGTATTCAAATCATCTATTACCAGTGTATCTGCCTCGCGCCAGTTCCAGATATTTCCTGGAACAGCTGGCATAGTTGAATTCGGTTCAATCATCCAGCTAAATAGTTTCATGGCAGTTGCATATTTGCAGGTTCTATGCTGAATGGACCATTCATTTGCAATTGCTACACCCAAGGAAGTTTTACCTGTTTTATACGCCCCTGAAATAAGTAAATGATAGCCGCCTTTAGGTTTAGTTAAATAGGATAGTACGGTTTGTCTGTTTGCATCATTCATAAACCAATTCCATTGACTTAACCGGAATTGAAAAGGGTATTCGGAAGCCTGCTGGTATATTTTTGTATGATACCACCATTTAGAAGCATTGTATAACAAAAACCCTATCAACAATAAGCCAATCAGCAGATACCAGTTAAACCCAAGTAAAACACCCGCAAGAAAAGCACCGATGGCGAAAAAGCCAAGATCTGTTGCTGTATCATAAATAATATTTTTCCAGTCAGGTTCGAATAATGCGCCTTCGAGTTTTTGTTTTTTTAAAGGTTTTACCACATTATAAATTTCAAAACCTGTCCAGCAAATAGCAATCGCTATAGCGGCAATCCATGAAGCACCTTTTACGTGAAAAACATTTTTTAAAAGCAGGTAAACCAAATGTGTGGGAATAAAACCCAACATACAATGACCGCATTGGTTGGCAAGCCAACCATAACTAAGGGTAATACCTCTTTGTGAGTCTTTCCCTATAAGGTCATATTTCAATTGCATTTTTACAATTGATGCAGGTAGCTGGTGCGACATATACTGACTTTATAATATAAATATAGCCACAGTCGTAAAAGATTGCCAGGGAATTTTCCTGTAAACCTGATACGTCTGTGGCTATTTATAAAAGAAAGTATAAAACTTACTCTTCTTCTGCCTTGAACAGTGGGTTTCTGCGGGTAGGGATGATCATTTTTTCATCTTCACTCAAAAACACCCAGAATTCATATAAAGCAAAAATATCACCTGGTGTTTTACTGTCGCCATGCTCGCTTCTGCGCTCATAAGGTCCCAGTATTTCACCGTTGTGCTTCAGTTCCAATAACTTCTTTTCGTGGGTCAGTTCTTTAAAACTTTCAATGGTCATGCCTTTGTTGATTTTGTGCAAATATAGGTGTATCTGTTATTTTCCAGCCCATACCAGGATAAACTTGTCGTAGGGGTGAATCTCAATACTATTTTCGAAAGGTTTCAGCTTATCTATATTTTCTATAGAATAGGGGAACCATTTCCCTTCAGGTATCTTAATTTTTTGATTTTGAGACGTTCCATTAAAGATGATCAGAAACTTTGTAAGATTATCCCCTACTTCTTTTGCATTAATGGTATAAGCAATAACTCCCTCAGGTATTTTTTCCAAAAAATGTAAATGCTTGCTGATATCTTCCTGGGAACTCATTCGGAATGAAAATCTTGTCTTTCTTAAATCGATTAAAGACTGGACAGCGCCAAATAGATTTTTATTTACTGTCTTTTGATCCCACCTTATAGCATTCACACTATCTCCTTTATTATAGGAATTTTCTTCTCCAAATTTAGAACGGAGGAATTCTGAACCGGCATGTAAAAAAGGTATCCCCTGTGAGGTAAGCACTATGGTGAACGCCAGCTCCTGCATTTTTTTTCTATCGGCTTCCGAAGCCTCTGGAAAAGATAATGCTATTTTGTCCCAAAGAATATTGTTATCATGGCATTCTGCATAAGTAATCACATTATCCGGTCCAGATGTGTAAGGCTCTTTTGAGTAATTAACCTTACTCATATCAATCTGTTTATGTTTACCGGATGCAACTATGCCGAATTTTACAGACTCAGTATTGGCTGTTTTTCCTGTTGCAAAGCCCCTGTCTTTAATATCAAATACACTCCCTTTAATACCATCGCGTATATCATCACTAAATACAGCTATTCCATTCAGCAAATGAGCGTTTTTCTTTACCGCACGCATCGATTCCGGTAATGGTGAAGCGCCGGCTGTCCAACCCTCTCCATATAATAGTATATCTGGTTTTATTTTATGAAGGGTATCCGAAATAAGGTTCATGGTGGTGATATCATGAACACCCATCAGGTCGAAACGAAAGCCATCAATGTGGTACTCTTTGACCCAGTACAATACACTTTCCATCATAAACTTCCTGAACATAGCTCTTTCGCTCGCTGTTTCATTACCACATGCAGTTGCATCAGAGAAGCTACCATCAGCTTTCTGCCGATAATAATAACCAGGCACAAGCTGATTGAAATTGGATGTTTCAGTGAGTGCGGTATGATTATACACTACATCCATCACAACCCTTAACCCTTTTTTATGAAAGGCCTGGATCATTTGTTTCAATTCGCGGATACGCACATTCCCATCCGCTGCATTGGTACTATATGAGCCTTCAGGTACATTGTAATGAACGGGGTCATATCCCCAGTTATATTGTTCTGTTTTAGTTTCATCAACTGAATTATAATCGTAAAATGGTAAGAGGTGAACGTGGGTAACACCCAAATCCTTTATATGATCAAGCCCCGTTGATAAGCCTGCTGCATTCTTAGTACCAGTTTCTGCCAGACCTAGAAATTTGCCTTTTTGTTTTACGCCTGAAGATGGGTGAATGGTTGCATCCCGAATATGCAGTTCATAAATAATTGCATCTGTGGGCAGGTTCTTTGCAGAAAAGTCAGGGCTTTTATCCTTCTCCCACCCTTCAGGATTGGTTTCTTTTAAATCAACTATCATTGCCCGTTGCCCGTTTAGTCCTACCGCTTTGGCATACGGATCTGTTACCTCTTTATTCCACTTACCATCAATGGCTGCCCGATAAGTATAAAAATAACCTTTGAGGTTTTCTCTTACAACAGCCGTCCAGGTGCCAGCCGAAGCTTTCTGCATTTGAACCGACCTATAGAGCATACCTCCTGTTCCTGTTGT
Organism: uncultured Sediminibacterium sp.; assembly: GCA_965650685.1. Taxonomy (GTDB): domain Bacteria; phylum Bacteroidota; class Bacteroidia; order Chitinophagales; family Chitinophagaceae; genus Sediminibacterium. The sequence continues at coordinate 99,195 of CBFGPM010000003.1, read as the reverse complement.
ATAGAGCCTTAATTCAACGGTAGTAGCAGTTGGACTCCACACGCGAAAAGTAGTATATGCGGGATAGTAGTTAACACCCAGATCGTTTCCTGTATACGCTGGGTATTCACTAAAATTAGTTTGTGCGTAAATATTTTGCTGCATGATAATCAGGCATAACAAACCAGAAAAGTATTTCATTTGGCAGTTTATCCAGTAAGTTAAAAAGTATTATGCATACAGAAACACTTCTGCATATTTTAATACAAACAACAAACTCAAGATAATGTTGATGCTAATCTTTATGGATATGTTTTATGCATTGCTGTCCGAGGATATTTGATTGCAGTAAATACACTACCTGTTATTAATAGAACACAGATTATCATGATTTTCAAGATTTATCATGATAGACCTTGAAAATCATGATAATGCGTGTTCCATCATACACGACACCTATAGTTCGTAGCTTTCTTTACCAGGCACTCATGTATTGTATCTGATAAGTATTCCTTTATTTTTCGTTGGCTACATGGTCTATTTCTCACTTTCGTTACCTAGTCTGTTTACAGCCGTTACTACAATATCAGAAATCTTAATACTTTCTTTATTTCCTGAAACAATAGATTGATCTAATAGTATACTTCTGTCATTTTTATTTAATATCCGGTATCTTTTCTGTGTGCCATATTGATAATAAACTACCCACCTGAAAACGTTATTTGATTCTGGATGTGTCCAACTGACTTTTACTTTTTCGTTTTCAGTTGTGATATCTACTGCCGGTTTTGCGGGTTTATCTCTTCCAAGCCATGGACTTTCAGGTACCAGTGCCTGTTTTTTATAAGGCCCTTCAATCAGTGCTTTAGCCATTGGCGGGTTTTTGGAAACAGAGAAAATATTCCAATGTAAAACACCCATACTCGAAGGCAACATACCCCTTGAAATCATGATCTGACTCATGATTTCATTTACATTTTTTGCACTTGTATCTCTTCCTACACTAATACCCGGCCATAAATGTCTTTGTAAAGTATTCTCCTGTTGCCACCAGCCTAACAATACCGGATAACTTTGTGGCATACGGTTAATGGGCCAGTATAACTGTGGTGCGAAATAATCAATCCAGCCCTTATTCAGCCAAAGTTTGGCATCAGCATATAATTGATCGTATTGATCAAATCCTTCAATGGAAGAAGGATATCCAGGTCGCCAGATACCAAATGGACTCAGTCCGAATTTCACGTGTTTTTTTTCGGCTTTTATTTCCTTGTACAATCGTTCAATCAATGTATTAACCGCGTCTCTGCGCCAGTCGTCTCTCGAAAGTTTACCCCCTGACTGCTGGTAAGCTTTCCAGCTTATATCATCCGGAAAATCATCTGTACCATTATAAGAAGGGTAAGGATAAAAATAATCGTCGAAGTGAACGCCATCAATGTCATATCGTTTTACCAGATCCATTACTACTGCTGATGTATGATTCTGTGTTGCTTTTTGTGCCGGATCCATCCACCAATATCCTTCCTTTAATTTCATCACGAGTTCAGGATGCTTTTTTACAATAGATTGATCACTGATTTCTTTTCCATCTTTATGATGTGCCCTGTATGGATTTAGCCATACATGTAGTTCCATTCCTCTATCGTGAGCGGCTTCAATCCAAAATTGTAATGGATCATAAAAAGGATCGGGTGCTTTTCCCTGTTTACCCGTAAGGTAATACGACCAAGGCTCCAAAGCACTGTCGTACAATGCATCCGCCTGTGGACGCACCTGAAAAATAACTGCATTAAAATGATGTGCCTGTAGGAAATCCAATTGTTCAATAGCTTCTTTCTTTTGTTGCTCAACCGACAATCCCGGCTTACTGGGCCAATTAATATTAGCCACTGTTGCAATCCAGGCTGCCCTGAACTCCCTATCTGCTGCAAAGTTTTTTGCCGGAAGTTTATCACCTGAATGGGTTGCTCTCTTAGATGGGTTACAACAAAAAAACAATAACCCTATCAAACAAATACCAATACTATTACGATACATAAATCTGTTTTGTAAGCATTAAAATTACTGGAATAATGTGAATCAAGCGTGGAAGGGGGTATGTGCATGGAACCTAGTCCATAGACCATAGTCCATGGTCCATGGTCTATGGTCTATGGACTATTCGCCAGAATCCCTTCAATCCTTGATTCGTCTGAATAGTTTAGTTTTTCTACCTTCCCCTTTTATTTTTTATCATGGCCTTATCCGGAAAGAAGAAAAAGATTGATGTAATCGACAAATTGCTGGAAGCATGCTACCAGCATAATAAAGATGCCTTGTTTATCATGAGCCTGATGCACCAATACGAAGAAAGGGGCAGCCTCAGTAAAAAACAACTGGAAGGACTATTACTGAAAGCAAAAAAAGTAACCGACATACCAGCCGGCTGGATTGCTGCTGTAGAAGCCATCGTGCTGAAAATGCCCACACGCGATAAAACACCACTGAAAGAAGTTTCACCGACTAACGAAGCGCCCGACGAAAAATGGCCCGTGCTCATTGCTGGTATCCTCGATAAATACCCACAGCATAAGCGGGTATTGTTCCTTAAAGCACAGCTTGAACAAAGGAAATTACTGTCTGCTGCGGAACAACAGGAAATTGAAAAATTTCACCAGCTACTCATTACAAAGAAAAAATAGACTGTGATAAAAGTCACACCCGGCTTTTTTTATCGGTTTAGATTTGTAGATTATCTAACTTGTGTGCATGGTACCTATTGAGATCATACAAAAACATTTCCCTTTTTTTGAGAAAGAGCTGCAGGAGCAGATAGCTGCTGTGGGTGAAGTAAAGGAGTTCGACCCGGGCGATATACTCATGAAAACGGGTCAGAATATACGTTCTACCATGCTGGTTGTTACGGGTCTTATTAAAATATTCAGGGAAGACGAAGAAGGGAATGAGTTCTTTATGTACTACCTGCAGCCTGGTCAGGCCTGTGCTCTGTCGATGGTATGCGCCATTAAACAGGAAACCAGCCAGATTATGGCTAAAACAGTAAAGAACACCGAAGTAATTGCCATTCCGCTTACTTATATGGACCAGTGGATGGCCAATCATAAAAGCTGGTATCATTTTGTGGTAAGCAGCTATCGCGATCGTTTTGAAGATATGTTACAGACGATCGACCATATTGCTTTCAGGAATATGGATGAAAGACTGGTATTTTACCTGAAACAACACCAGGATACTACTAATTCAAACCTCCTTTCCATTTCCTTTACGGAAATAGCCCAGGAGTTAAACTCTTCCCGTGAAGTAATTTCAAGGCTCATGAAGAAACTGGCCGAAAAGGGCATGATTACACAACATAAATCACATATTGAGATCGTGAACCTGCATAAGTGGGACACGTGATATTTATCACGAATCGAATAATGACTTATAACCATCTTTGCCCTAATAATTAAGAAAATGGAAATAGCTGGTTATATCGCATCACTGGTCATTGGTATTTCGCTAGGTCTTATTGGCGGTGGAGGTTCAATACTTACAGTACCTGTTCTTGTATATCTTTTTGGCGTTGAGCCTGTATTGGCTACAGCGTATTCATTGTTTATTGTAGGCACATCGAGCCTGGTGGGCGCGTTCCCTAAGTATAAACAGGGTTTTATCAATGTAAAAACTGCCATCATTTTTGGCATCCCATCCATTGCTGCCGTGTTTGCCACAAGGAAATTCATTGTTCCCATGATACCGCATGAGGTATTCACGGTGAATGGGTTCGTTGTTACCAGGTCTATTCTTATGATGGTTTTATTTGCCTTGTTAATGTTGTTTGCATCGATCTCAATGATCCGTGAAAAACAGAAAACAACAGAGCAAGAGAACGGTCCACAGAAATTCAACTACCCACTTATTTTACTGGAAGGAGCCGTTGTAGGCATGTTAACCGGACTGGTTGGCGCTGGAGGTGGTTTTTTAATTATCCCTGCATTGGTACTACTGAGTAAACTGCCTATGAAGCAGGCTGTAGGAACTTCTTTACTGATTATAGCAGCCAAGTCGCTGATTGGTTTTACCGGAGACCTGTCGCATTTTAACATGGACTGGAAATTATTAGGCACTGTAACAGCGCTGGCAATTGGTGGTATTTTTATCGGTAATCGTATGAGTACAAAAATTGATGGTAACAAATTGAAAAAAGGATTTGGCTGGTTTGTACTGGTAATGGGTATTTATATCATTGTCAAGGAAATTGTTTTTCCTGGCGGTTCATCACACTAGTTTCTTTTACCCCCCAATAAATGAGAGGCCTGCAGCGATGTGGGCCTTTCTAATTATGACAAAGTACAGGTGTTAATGTGACGAATATCACGTTTTATTTTCTCAGATTTTTTCACTTTTACCCTTAGAAAGTATTGTGTTGCTGAATCAAAACTATAATTACTAAAAGGCAATTGTTAAAATGATAACAACGTGATACAGGTCACGAAAAAAGCTTTAAAAAGTATTCAATTTTACCTCATCAAATAAAAACAAACATTTATGATAGTTGAACAAATTTATACCGGATGTCTGGCACAAGGTGCCTACTATATTGAAAGTAATGGCGAAGCAGTAGTAATTGACCCGTTACGTGAAGTAGCTCCTTATATTCAGAAAGCAGAGCGCAATGGTGCCAAAATAAAGTATGTATTGGAAACCCATTTCCATGCCGACTTTGTTTCAGGTCACCTTGATCTCGCTAAAAAAACAGGTGCACAAATTGTTTATGGACCGAATGCTGCACCGGACTTTGCATTTTATGCAGCAAAAGATGGTGAATCTTTAAAAGTGGGTAATGCTTCTATTGAAGTATTGCATACTCCAGGACACACCATGGAAAGTACCTGTTATCTTTTAAAAGATGAATCAGGAAAAGCTGTCGGACTCTTCAGCGGAGACACCCTTTTTATTGGTGATGTTGGCAGACCAGATCTCGCTCAGAAAGTAAAAGCAGAACTCACACAGGATATGCTTGCCGGATATTTGTTCGACTCATTACGCAACAAAATTATGCCGCTTGCCGACGATATCATTGTATATCCTGCGCATGGAGCAGGTAGTGCCTGTGGTAAAAACATGAGCAAGGAAACAACCGATACACTAGGACATCAGAAACAAAGCAATTATGCTTTAAGAGCAGATATGACCAAAGAAGAGTTTATCAAAGAAGTAACAACCGGACTGGTTGCGCCACCTGCTTATTTCCCTTTGAATGTAATGATGAATATTCATGGTTACGATAGTATTGATACTGTGTTGGAAAGAGGACAGCATGCATTGAGTCCTGAAGCTTTTGAAGCGGCGGCAAATGAAACAGGTGCATTAATTCTCGATACACGCGACCCACAGGTATTTGCAGCAGGCTTTGTACCAAACTCTATCAATATTGGCATCGACGGCAATTTTGCTCCATGGGTAGGTGCTATGATTCCTGATATTAAACAGGAGATACTGCTTGTAACAGATGAAGGCAGAGAACAAGAAGTTATTACCCGTTTGGCAAGGGTTGGTTATGATTTCACCATCGGATATCTGGCAGGAGGTTTTGCAAGTTGGGTAGCAGCAGGAAAAGAAATAGATCAGATTAGGTCTATCAGTGCAGAAGAGCTGGCTGATATTGCTACTGAAGAAGCAGTAAATATCCTCGATGTTCGTAAAAACAGCGAATACCTGAGCGAACATGTTTTGGATGCTGAAAATGCACCACTCGACTTTATCAACGATAGTATGAGTCAGATCGATCGTAACAAAACCTATTATGTGCATTGTGCAGGTGGTTATCGCTCCATGATTTTTAATTCAATACTTCGTGCAAGAGGTTTTGATAACCTGATTGATGTGAAAGGTGGATTTAAAGCGATTAAAGAATCAAATAAATTCAGGGTAAGCGATTATGTATGCCCTACAACTTTATTATAAAAATGAAAACAATACAAGAAGTACTCAGCAATGAAAATCCAATTGTTGTTGATGTGAGAACTAATAGTGAGTTTAACACTTCACATTACCCGAGCGCGATCAATATTCCGCTTGATGAACTTCCTAAACACCTGAATGAATTAAAGCAGGAGAACAAGCCGGTAGTATTATACTGCAGAAGTGGTAACAGAAGCGGCATAGGCATGAATTTTCTGCACCAGCAAGGCTTTAAGGAAGTGTACAATGGCGGCGGATTATCTGATATGTTGTACTATAAAAATTAAGTTGAATGTTATCTTTTTTTAAAAAATTATTCCCTGCTCCCGTAGACTATACTATGCTGATTGATAAAGGAGGTTTGATTGTTGATGTAAGAACAGTATCGGAATTTGATGCGGGACATATTAAAGGATCGAAGAATATTCCATTGGATCGCTTACGTAATGAGATTACGCGTCTTAAGCAATTAAATGTACCCATTATCACCGTTTGCAGAAGCGGAAACAGAAGTGGTATGGCAAAATCATTGCTAACAGGCGCTGGTGTTGAAGCATATAATGGCGGTCCCTGGAATTCTTTGGCTAATAAAATCAGTAAATAATGAAAACAATCCTGCAAAACTGGCATTTCATGCGTGTGTTAAGGGTAGTGCTAGCAATAGCTGTGCTGGTTCAATCGTGGTATGCAAAGGATAGTACTACTGCCATTATCGGGATCATGTTATTGGCAATGGGTATCTTTAATATCGGTTGCTGTGGGCCAACTGGCTGTTACACAACACCGGGTAAGAAGAATACTGTTTCAACAAAAGAATCCGTTTATGAAGAAATTCTTTAGTAATAATTATTTATTGCTGACCGGAGGACTTCTGGGAGCATTATCTGGATACCTCTACTGGAAATATGTAGGATGTATAACAGGCACTTGTGCCATAACATCTAAACCGATTAACAGCACACTATACTTTTCTTTATTAGGTATACTTGCTTTTAGTCTTTTTAAAAAAACACCGAAAAAAAATACCCATGTTGAATAATTCATTTGAAAAGATCATAAGCAGTGAAAAGCCTGTGTTGGTCGATTTTTATGCCGACTGGTGTGGGCCCTGTAGAATGATGCCCCCTGTTTTAAAAGAAGTGAAAGACCGGTTAGGAGATCAAGTTCAGGTATTCAAGGTAAATGTAGATGAACATGCAGATGTAGCTGCTCATTTTCAGGTTAGCAGTATTCCTACCTTGATGATTTTTAAAAAAGGGCAGTTATTGTGGAGAGAAACAGGCGTAAAAAATGCCGGACAACTGCAACAATTGCTACAACAACATTTATCATGACAACTTCAGAAAAATTCTATGCTGAAAATATTCGTTGCGAAGGTTGTGTAAACACGATAAAATCTGAACTCCTAAAAATTCCCGGAGTTCAGGCGGTAACAGTAGCTGTTCCGGAAAAGAAGATAGCTGTAATGGGCATAGGAATCAATCGGGCACAGATTACTGCTACTTTAAAAAAACTTGGATACCCTGAATCCGGACATAATTCATTCTTCAGCAAAGCCCTATCTTTCGTATCCTGTTCAGCTGGTAAATAATCATTTATAAGTTTTATTAGGCATGGTTTTAAAATATGCTGCCATGGCGGCCTTATTTTTCATTTCATTTATCTCTGTAATGGCACAACCAGCAGATGATGAACAAAAAGCCGATAGCAGTTCGCTGCTGGGGGCTTTCAAGCATGGAAAGACAGAAGGACATTTCCGGTATTTTTTCATGGCAACGGATAATAAAAAAGGACTTACAGATTATCATGCACATGCTACCGGTGGAGGACTTCGATTTGTGTCTGCCCCGTTTCATGGTTTTCAGTTAGGTATTGGTGGTTTCTTTATTTTCAATACAGGATCTTCTGATTTATTAAAACCTGATCCCGTTACCGGACAATTGAACCGATATGAAATTGGTTTATTTGATATAGAACATCCATCGAACAAAAATGATATTGATCGTCTTGAAGAATTATTTATCCGTTATGAATGGAGAAACCAATCCATAAAATTTGGCAAACAAATCATCAATACTCCATTTATAAACCCACAAGACGGCAGAATGCGTCCGACAGGAGTAGAAGGAGTCTGGTATCAAAAAAAATCGGAACGAACCCAGATCAATGCAGGTGTTTTATGGAAGATAAGTCCGAGAAGTACCGTTCGCTGGTTTAATGTTGGAGAGTCAATAGGTGTTTACCCGCAAGGGGTTAGTGAATCCGGATCTCCATCTGCCTATAAAAATAATCTCAACAGTAATTATGTTGCCCTATTCGGTATCACACAAAAACTGAATAACCGTTTAAAAATTCAGTTATGGGAACAATTGGTTGATCAAATGTTTAATACCGTATTGTTACAGGCCGATCAGGATTTTGGATCAAATGAAAGTGCTCATGCATATACTGCTGTTCAAGGTATCATGCAACAATCCCTGAAAGATGGCGGCAATACCTCTCCTGCCCTTACTTATATGCAAAAGGGAAGCACTGCACTGAGTTTTGGTGTCAGGGTTGGTTATAAAAACAAAGAAGAAGATTTATCATTGAATTATAATCGTATTACTGGTAACGGACGATACCTAATGCCAAGAGAGTGGGGGCGCGACCCTTTCTTTACTTTTTTACCTCGTGAAAGAAATGAGGGTTTTGGTAATTTAAATGCCTGGATGTTACAGTATAAACGTAAATATGGTAAAAGTGGACTTCAATCGCAATTCGGTTTGGGTTATTACCAATTGCCGGATGTACTTGATGCAAGACTCAACAAATACGGAATGCCCTCCTACACGCAATTCAATGCGGATGTACAATATAATTTCAGTGGTGCACTAAACGGGGCGCAGCTGCAATTCCTTTATGTTTATAAAGGGGGTAATGGAAATACCTACAATAATGATAAATATGTGATCCATAAAGTAAATACTTCCTTATTCAACCTAATTTTAAACTATCGATTTTAATTTATAAGCTATGTGGAAGAAATTTAAAGCAGACTGGTTGGCTTATATATTATTTGCATTGGTGCTTTTTGTTATTGCTGGCTGGCTATGGCAAAGCAATGTTCAAAAAGACCTGCAGGTTCAGACAGACAGTAACTGGCATGCACCCAGTTATTTTTTAGACCCTATAAAAGATGATAGTACCCGTTCCCTTGTTTTGTATGGGGAAGAATTAATTGCACATACTGCTGCCTATTTTGGTCCTAAAGGAAGTATTAAAGCCATCAGTAATGGAATGAATTGTCAGAACTGTCATCTTGATGCAGGTAAACGAGTTTGGGGAAACAATTATGCAGCAGTGGCGGCTAATTATCCAAAGTTCAGGGCAAGAAGTGGAAGCATGGAAAGTATTTATAAACGAGTAAGTGATTGTTTTGAAAGAAGTTTAAATGGACAAGCCCCCGATAGTAACAGTCGTGAATATAAAGCTATTGAAACCTATATAAAATGGCTAGGTAAAGAGGTCTCAAAAAAAGATAAGCCAAATGGAACAGGTATTAAAGTACCCGAACTGTTAACCCGTGCGGCCGACCCGATAAAGGGTAAAAAAGTATATGCTTTGAACTGCGAACGCTGTCATGGCAGCAATGGAGAAGGACAGCTTAACCCCGATAATATTGGATACAGTTATCCTCCTTTATGGGGTAACCACAGTTATAATACTGGTGCCGGACTTTACCGCCTGAGTAATTTTGCGGGTTTTGTTCAGTCTAATATGCCCTTTAATGAGGTAACGCATCAAAACCATTTAACCAATGAAGAAGCATGGGATCTGGCGGCTTATGTTAATTCACAGCCCCGACCTGTTTTTACAAATAAGTCAGACTGGCCCGATATTTCCAAAAAGCCCTTCGATCATCCATTTGGGCCCTATGCTGATAATTTTAGTGAGCAACAACACAAATACGGGCCCTTTTTACCGATAATAGCTGCTAAGCAACGATAACTGATCGGCGTGACATGTATCACGCTTCAAAAAATTGTTTATCGGCATTTTTGCCATCAATTATTTTTTATGAAGGAATTCTTACAACAGCCTTGGCCATGGTATATTGCCGGCGCACTTATAGGATTAATCGTCCCGATACTTTTATTGTTGGGTAATAAACATTTTGGCATATCTGCTAACCTGCGTCATGCCTGCGCCGCCTGTTTTCCGGCAAAGATTAATTTTTTTAACTACGATTGGAAAAAAGAATCCTGGAACCTGTTTTTTGTAGGAGGTATATTAGTCGGTGCTATGATTGCCGCATTTGGTATACCAGATCCAAACCCGATTGTAGTTAATCCTGCATTGGTTGATGAATTGAAAGAGTATGGAATTTCCAATTATAGTAGCATGGTACCGCAGGACCTTGTTTCCTGGGAATCTTTATTTTCTGCCAGGGGTTTTGTAATGATGGTAGGCGGCGGATTCCTGGTTGGCTTTGGTTCCCGTTATGCAGGTGGTTGTACCAGTGGACATGCCATTATGGGGATCAGCAATTTACAATGGCCTTCGGTTATAGCTACCTGTTGTTTTATGGTGGGTGGTTTCATCATGGCTAATTTCCTACTTCCGTTTATTATGAAAATGTAATCCAGCAACAATGAACCCAAATCAAACAGAAATAGTAACCGATTTTGAAGTACGCTCCTTAGACACAATGTGTGTTAACGAGTCGGAAAAACAACACCCCTGGTGGTATAATTTCAAATACCTCGCTGTTGGTGTTTTATTTGGAATTGTTTTTGTGAAAGCAGAAATCATCTCCTGGTTTCGCATGCAGGAAATGTTTCGCTTCCAAAGTTTTCACATGTATGGTGTAATTGGAACAGCTATAGTGGTGGCCGCTATATCCATAGCACTGATTAAAAAATTCAAAGTGAAAACAATTCACGGTGAAGAGATTCATTTTACACCCAAAAAATTTAATAAGGGCCAGATAATCGGCGGATTAATTTTCGGATTAGGCTGGGCCTTAACAGGTGCATGTCCCGGACCGATCTTCGCACAAATTGGTATGGGTATTACCGTAATGATTGTAGTTTTATTAAGTGCTATTGCAGGCACCTGGGTATATGGGTATTTTAGGGAGCGGTTGCCGCATTAGCTTTGGGCTATTAGCTATTAGCTGTTAGCCATTAGCTATTAATGCGAATCAAGGGTTGAAATCTGCCAAAAATGAGAAAATCATCGATAGAGGGGTCTTTTGACGTCATTAAAATAGGCTCCTATAAAATAATAGCTCCTAATCTTATTTGGCTGCGTAGATAGAACACGGATTTATCATGATCAATCATGATAATCATGATAAATCTGTGTTCCCTCTAACTCTTCTAAATATTAACAATTCCCTTTTCGCACAAAAAGCTAATGGCTAATAGCTAAAAGCCAACAGCCGCTAGCTACTACTTCCCCCTTTCAAGTATCGCCAATATCTTATCGAGTTTATCTGTTTCAATCCTGTTTAACCTTCTTTGTAATTCCTCGATCTCGAGTTTGGCTTCGAGATTGGTTTGGTAATCATCCATGGCCTGCAAGCGGTCTCTTTCATTTTGTCTTTTTTGCGACATCATAATGATTGGCGCTGCATAAGCTGCCTGGGTAGAGAATAAAAGGTTTAATAGTATAAAAGGATAAGGATCCCAATGCATCAGGTAACCAATCAGGTTACAAGCCATCCACCCCAGTACAAAAATGGTTTGGATGATGATAAAAGTCCAGGAACCCATACCATTAGAAATGCTATCCGCAATTCGCTGGCCAAATGTTCTTTCTGCACTATGTATTTCATGCCAGGTTTTTAATTGCGCAGAATATTTCTTTTTCATGCTTCAGGATTTAGGTATAAAGTTGCGGTTTAACTATCAAATTAATAAAAATAGCTTTACACCACTCTCTGCGAAACCTTTGTTATCTCTCTTCTCTGCGGTGAAAAATCGCAGATATTCACCGAAAGGCACAGAGAAAGCAGAGGATTCGCGGAGGTGTGTTGCATGATTATCTTGTATGAGCGCTATTTGTAATAAAATTTGCATTCTTAGCCAATTGTTATAACTTAATTGTACCAACTGCTTATGAAATATTTATTGTCTGGTTTTATTTCGTTCATTTTACTGGCAAAGCTACAGGCACAGGTATTTTTTCCTGTCGATGAAAATTCCGGTAAAGTCTTTTATACTCGACTGGAAAATATGCCGGTATCCAAATCAGACATTTATAACCGAACAAAAACCTGGTTTATAAACTATTACAGGACATCCAGATTTGAAGACCATTTTAAAATTACCAGAAAGGGAAAACCAGTCATGCTGGTAGAAAACAAAAACAAAACAAGTATCACCGGGAAATATGGTTTTTATGTTATGCGCCCGGCAGAAGCTTCCGGACTGGTTATGGATCAGACATTTGTAACCCTTACCATGACCATCAGCTTTACCGATTCAGGGTATAAAAACCATATCACTGATTTAATATGTTATTCCTCGAACACAAATGCCGGCAATAATATGAGGCCTCCCGAATTCGGTCTGGAAGCTTTTAATGAAATGCGGTTAAACAGGCAGGATTATGTACAGCAATATATTATTCCACAAGTCACTAATTCAATCCGAAAGATCCAGGATGAGCTGTCCAGAACTATCCGTTACGGTAATTTAACGGAGGCAAAGCTTTAAATAACGGTGGTAAAAACGGTGGCTTTGTAGTAAAACAATTACAGTAAGACCAACTACTCCACTATCTAACACCAACCCAAAATGACTTTATTTTGTACTTGTAAAATGCTTTTTCTCGTTTTGCAAGGTTTAGAATCCAACAATCTTTTGAAAAATTCCAATCAGCCTGTTGACTCTTGTAGTGTAAGTTAAACGGGTAATATCCAGCAATTGAAAAACCAAACGCTACGAGGCCTTTGCAGGGATTTCCAGCAAAGGCTTTTTTTATGAGGCAGTGCGGGCAGACTACACCACCGAGCTTATCAATATCCGGATACTCCAAATAATTACCATTATACCTACAGCAATAAACATGGTTTTCAGCGGTAGTTTACCGGTGAGTCTGGCGGCAATGGGAGCAGCTATTACACCACCAATAATCAGTCCGGCTATTACCGGCCAGTGTGATATGCCCAATAAGGAAAAGAATGTAGCAGCACTGGCGAGGGTTACAAAAAATTCGGCTATACTAACTGATCCTATTACATAACGGGGCGTTCTTCCTTTCAATATCAAGGTACTGGTAACAAGAGGTCCCCAGCCACCACCGCCAAAAGAATCCAGAAAACCACCGGCCGCACCCAACCAACCAACATTGCGAAATTTCTTCGGCTTATTCAATTTCTTAAACCCTGTTCTCAATATCCGCAACCCAAGAAAAAGCGTATATACCGCCAGCAATGGTTTTACGAATCCTGCATAGTGATCGGCTAAAGTCGACAAAGCGACCGCACCAAGTATGGCTCCTAAAACACCAGGAATAAGCAATGCCCTGAAAAGTTTCTTGTTCACATTACCGAAGCGATAATGACTATAACCAGATGCTGCACTCGAAAACATTTCGGCAGTATGTATACTCCCACTAATCGCAGGTAGTTTAACACCTAACGATAATAAAACGGTTGCCGATACTACTCCATAACCCATACCTAATAAACCGTCTACCAATTGGGCCAAAAAACCTGCAAGTATCATCCAGTAAAAAGTACTATCCAATGAACTAATCAGTTCACGGGATTGTGAAAACAGTTGGGTGAATGGAACATAAGACAGTACCAGATGACCCACAAACATGAAGAAGAAAGCAAATAAAAATATTGAAGCAATTTTTTTCCATCTTCGTTCGGCAAGGGATGGATTCTTTTTATCTGTTACAGCCAACACTTCAGTGATCTCATTCAGCTTTTTTACCTTTTCTGCAAAATCTCCTTTTAACCTGTTTCGTATTATTTGCATATTCACTAAAACCTGATCGAGCTCTGCAGGAATAACTTCATACAGTGTTTCTTTCAATCTTTTTGCAATAGTTGGCGATTTTCCGTTCGTAGATATCGCTATTTTAAGATCGCCTTTTTGTACGATTGATCCGAGGTAGAAATCACACAGTGCCGGTTTATCGGCAACATTTACCAATAGTTTTCTGGCTTTTGCATCATTGCGAATTTCTTCTGCTGTTTCTATATCATTAACAGCTACAATAACAATATCAGCATCATATAAATCGCCCGATGAATAGGTTTTTTGCACAAGTTCAACCTGCGCTTTTTTCTCGGCAACTGTAACCAGTTCTTCCTGAAATGTTTCTGCTATTATTTTTACCCTGGTAGATGGCGCATTTACTAATATAGCCTGAAGCTTCTCAAATGCAACCGGACCACCACCCACAATCAACACACGCATTCGTTCCAATTGTATAAAAACCGGAAATAAATGATTCTGTTTTGGATCCCTGCAGGTAGTTCCTGAAAGTTTCTGTTCAATTATTGCTTCATTCATGGGCTTGGTAATTGTTAATCAACATGCATGCTTGTTATTGTGCAGTAATAATTGTTCGTTCTACATAATCACCAAAACTTTCCTTTGGGTATAGGTTTTGTTTATAGGACCCAAACAACTTATCTAACTCATCCAGTATTCCAGCTTCATCCAACTGCTCTTTATATTTTGTATTTAATCTTGTCCCCTCTCTGTCACCGCCAATGTGCAGGTTATAACGGCCAGGACCCGTTCCTACAAACCCAATCTCGGCAGCATAAGGTCTGGCACAGCCGTTTGGACAACCAGTCATTCGGGTAACGATATTTTCTTCAGCCAACCCATGTTTGGTTAACAATGGTTCGATTTTATCAATCAATACAGGCAGGTATCTTTGTGCTTCAGCAAGTGCTAAAGGACAGGTAGGTAATGCCACACAGGAAATTGCATTTTTTCGCAAAGCACTTATTGCCTCATCTCTTTTAAGGATGCCATAGCGTTGTAAAATTTCATCGATAATCGTTTTATCACTTGCACTGATTTCACTTAAGATCAGGTTCTGGTTACTGGTGAACCTGAAAATAAGTTTTCCTGTTTCTGCAAGTTCCAATAGGGCCGTTTTTAGCGGAACATCCGCTTCATCCGTTACCCTTCCATTTTCAACAAATAAGGTATAATGCCAATTCCCTTTGTGATCTTCCTGCCATCCATAACGATCTATTCTTTCGGTAAACTGATAGGGTTTTGCTTCTTCCAGTTCAAATCCGCAACGTTTTTCCAGTTCCGTCCTGAATGCTTCAACGCCCATTTTATCTACAGTATATTTCAACCTTGCCAACTTCCGGTCTGAGCGGTTACCAAAATCTCTTTGAATTGTGAGTACTTCATAAACCGCTTTCAGTGTTTTTTCCTCACCTGCCGTAAAACCAATAACTGTTGCGAGTCTTGCATAAGTTTCCGGATTACCATGTGTGGTAGACAAGCCTCCACCCACAGCGATATTAAATCCGATAAGTTTACCCGCTTCAATAATGGCAATGAGTCCAAGGTCGTTCGTCAACACATCTACATCATTGTTTGGTGGAATCGCAATACCAATCTTAAATTTTCTCGGCAGGTATCGATCCTGATACAATGGATCAGTTTCGTCATACTCCGCCAATTTTTCTTCATCCAGCCATATCTCATAAAAAGCGCGGGTTTTAGGTAACAACAAACGACTTATTTTATCAGCATAAGCATGTACTTCCTGATGTATAGGAGATTCTGAAGGGTGACTGGTGCAGGCTACATTTCTGTTTACATCACCACAGGCAGCTATTGAATCGAGTTGTACGGAATTGAAATCCTTTAAAGTTGGTTTGATCTGATGCTTTAAAATTCCATGCAACTGTATCGTTTGTCTGGTGGTTATTTTGATCACCCCTGTTGAATAATTACCCGCAATATGATGTGCGGCTACCCATTGTTGGGCAGTCATACTTCCACCCGGTATTCTTAGCCGGATCATGAATGAGTATAGTTTATCCAATTTTTTGGCAGCACGTTCTTCCCGCAGGTCACGATCATCCTGCTCATACATGCCATGAAATTTTATTAATGCATGATCCTGCTCTCTTACGGCTCCGGTTATTTCATCCTGCAAACTTTCCTGTAATGTGCCGCGTAGACCTTTACTGGTAGTTTTTATTTTTTCAATGGGTGAGGGTTTGTTGGGCATGGTTGTGAATGGTGAATTGTGAATTGTGAATTGCGAGTGGTGAATGGTGAATGGTGAGTGATCGTAGTATATAGTTGTTTTTTCTTCCTACTACTATTCACAATTCACAATTCACCACTCACTTACCTAATACAGGTCTTTCGCGAATCGGTTTTCTTTTTTCAGTGTTTCGAAATAGGCTTTGGCATTTGTTTCTGAGCCGGTGGCTTGTTCAAATACTTTCAGTAGTGCCTCTTCTATTAACCTGCCTGCGGGTTCTTTTTCACCACAGAGGTATAGGAATGCACCGTTTTGTAGCCATTCAAATAGTTTATTACCTTTTTGAATGATTTTTTCAGGTAGGCCTGATACATCGGTGGAACCTTCTTTGAAATAAAGACTCACATCAGTTAATGTATCCGTTTCAAACCATGACTGCCATTCTGTTTGGTATAAGAAATCGGTGGTGAATTTTTCTTCACTGAAGAATAACCAATTACGACCACTCGCCCCGGTGGCATCTCTTTCTGCTACAAATGATCGGAATGGGGCAATGCCTGTACCCGGACCAATCATAATAATGTCTTTCTCCGGAGCAGGTAAGCGATAGCGGTTATTGGTTTGAATGAAGAACCGAAGAGTATCACCTTCTTTTTTATTTTCTAAAAACCAGGTACATAAACCTGTTTGTTCTTTTTCGTCTTTTGAAAATACATCCCTCAATACGGTAATATGTATTTCACCTTCATGTGCAGTGGGTGATGAAGCTATATTATAGATACGTGGTACAATTTGGGTAAGGCCTTCTACAACCTGCAGTAATTGGTCCCCATTTTTTAATGGATATTTTTTCAGGAGTGATAGTAAGTCAGCTTTACCTGCAGGAATCTCATATCCGGCTACGCTGGCATAGTGTTGCACAGATTTATCCAGCAGGTAGCTGATATTGATTTTGTGCAAGAGCAAATCCCTGATGCTTGCGTTTTCATTTTTCCAGTTTATTACTTTGGCTCCATCTATTGCATGCATTGCTAATATCTCATCCACCACTAATACATCATTCTCTGGAACGATGCCAATGGAATCACCGGGTAGAAAGGGTACAGTTTCTGCTACCAGTTCAATATGGTATATTTTTTTCGCTGATCCTTCTGCTGTGAGGTTGATATTGGTTTGAACCACCGCGTCGTAATACACTTTACCCGCCGGCTTTTTAGCTGGAACAGCAGCTATTGGTTTTGGTGCAGGAATTTCTTGCTGGTTCAACTGGCTGATGATACCATCAAACCAATGGTGGGCAGTCTCTTCGTAATCAAGGTCGCATTTTTGTAGGTGGGTGATGCGCTGACCACCTAAATGCGCTAATTGCTTGTCTACATCTTCGCCTGTTTTACAAAACAAAGGATAGGCTGTATCACCTAGTGCGAGCACGCCATATTTCAGTTGTGGCAATTTGAATCCATTCAAATGAATATGGTCATAAAACTTTTGTGCCGCTATCGGTGGTTCTCCATCACCCTGTGTGCTGATGACCGTGATGAAATATTCTTCTTTAGACAGGTCAGCAAGTTTGTACTGATCTAATCCTACCAATTTAACGGGAATACCTTTCTTCTTTGCTTTGGCTGCAAAATCGGTAGCCAGTTTTTTTGCGTTACCTGTTTCGGTACCGTAAGCGATGGTGAATTTTTTGTGGATGGTAGTATTTGTTGCTACAATTGGTTCAGCAACTAAGCCAGACAAAAATCCATTCACCCAAATCAGTTCTTCTTTACTTAGTTGGTGCACCAATTCGTTTAATATTTTCAGTTTAGGCTCTGCTAACATGTCTTTTTTCAGTTGCTTTTTCTTCTATCTGTGTAAGTCTGCCGGTAAGTGGTTCAAAATAGTGTTCAGTGCCTGGAATATTGGGCAACCATTTGAATTGCTCGTGTAATGCTACTACTTTACCAATCATGACCAATGTGGGTGAACGAAATATTTGCCCGCTTAGTTGAGTTGCATAATCATGTAAATCACAAACATGAATTTGTTGTAATGGCGTAGTGGCCTGTTCTATTACTGCCAGCTTTTTGGAACTATCAATGCCATTGGCGATTAGTTGGTCAACTAAAACTGGCAATGTTTCACCAGACATATAAAACACCAAAGTATCATCTGTTTGTGCCAGGTCTTTCCAGGTATTGGCTGCAACGGTATCTGATTTGTAATAAGTCAGCAAACGAACACCTACTGATAATCCTCTTGCTGTTAATGGAATACCTGCATAAGCTGCAGCTCCTAATGCGGCTGTTACACCGGGTACAATCTCATAAGGTATCTGATACTTCACCAATGTTTCCAGTTCATCCAGCACATTGGAGAATATACTTACATCACCGCCTTTCAGGCGAACAACTATTTTATGTTTCACTGCATATTCTACCAATAATTCATTAATGGTTTGCTGTGGAGTAGATATGCCTCTTCTGCACTGTTTCCCTACATAAATAATCTCAGCGTTTGGATTAACATAACTGTTGAGAATCTGGCTGCTAACCAAACGATCTGTAAGCACAACATCAGCTTTTGCTAACCAGCGAACGGTTTTAACCGTTATCAATTCCGGATCACCGGGGCCGGCTGATGCGAGGATTACTTTGCCATAAGTTGGTTGTTTACTCATTGTCTACTTTTTTAGTAGATTATAGTTGTCTAAAAAAAGAGCCCTTACTCTCTTAATTTCTCTCCGCGTAAACTCTGCCTCTCATGTTCTCTGCGGTTCCTTTCTTCTGCAGAGTGAGGAATACCACCGCAGAGAACGAGAGATTACAGAGGTTACGCAGAGGGGTTAGAATAATCCTTCTATTGATAAATATCTTTCGCCGGTATCATAATTGAACGTAAGTATTTTAGAGCCCGCTGGTATTTCAGGTAATTTCTTTGCTACTGCCGCCAGTGAAGCGCCTGATGAAACACCCAACAAAAGGCCTTCTTCTTTTGCTGCCCGTTGTGCATAAGCGAAAGCCTCATCTTTGCTTACCTGGATAATTCCATCAAGTATGGCTGTATTTAAAATAGAGGGAACAAAACCTGCGCCAATACCCTGCAATGGGTGTGGCGATGGGGCTCCGCCGCTTAATACAGGAGATAATTCCGGTTCTACGGCAAAGACTTTCAGCGTTGGAAATTTTGCTTTCAGTATTTCTGCAACGCCTGTAATATGTCCGCCGGTACCAACACCGGTAATGATATAATCTAGTCCATCAGGAAAATCGTTTAGTATTTCCTGTGCCGTTGTTTTTCTGTGCACTTCTGTATTGGCCGGATTATCGAACTGCTGTGGCATCCATGCATTGGGGGTAGACTGGGTTAACTCAGTGGCTTTTTCAATAGCTCCCTTCATGCCTTTTTCACGTGGTGTAAGTACAAATTCAGCACCATACAAGGCCATCAGCCTTCTGCGTTCAATACTCATACTCTCCGGCATCACCAGAATAATCTTATACCCCTTTACTGCTGCTACCAGCGCAAGTCCGATTCCTGTATTACCACTGGTTGGCTCAATGATAACGCTATCTTTATTCAGTAAGCCTTTAGCTTCTGCATCTTCTATCATAGCTAACGCTATCCTGTCTTTGATGCTGTTTCCGGGATTGTTTCTTTCGAGTTTTATCCAAACTTCATGTTTGTCTCCAAACAAACGATTTACGCGCAGATGCGGTGTATTACCGATGGTTGCTAAAATGTTATTTGCTTTCATACGTATTTTTTAAATCACAAAATTTAGTGGTTCAGGAAATGGATCTTTGTCTTTTATTTTTATTTCGCTTTTATGGTAAACAACAGAATTAGGTGCCACACTATGGGTTAACCAGATATTTCCTCCAATGATACTGCCCGCTCCGATAACGGTGTCTCCTCCCAGAATGGTTGCGCCGGAATAAATAATTACATCATCTTCAATCGTTGGATGCCTCTTGGTACTTGCCAGATCCTTTGCCACATTTAATGCGCCAAGTGTTACTCCCTGGTAAATTTTAACCCGCTCACCTATAACGGTTGTTTCTCCAATTACAATTCCCGTACCATGGTCTATGGCAAATGAAGCACCGATGGTTGCACCCGGATGAATATCTATACCTGTTTTACTATGGGCATATTCAGATAAAAATCTCGGCAGGGTTTTGATACCCTGCAGATATAGTTGATGCGATAAACGGTATATAGCTGTTGCATAAAAACCCGGATAAGCTACCAGTACTTCTTCGATAGACTGTGCAGCAGGATCAAACTCCAACACTGCCTGTGCATCTTTTATCAATGCCGCATAAATGGAAGGCAGGCGATCATAAAATAAGTTGGTATGTTCTTTTACCTTGTCTTCCTCTCTTATCAACTCAAAGAGTATAGCCGAGAATGTTTGTTTCAGCTCCACATATTCCAATGCCAGTTTTTCGGGCGTATTGAATTTCTTTTCATAGGAACCAAACAAAAAATTAAACAGCTCATCTATAAATCTTTCTGTTAGCTGTTTATCAGGAAATGGTTGTGCCGATTTCCTGCTCCGCTGAAATAACTGTTCTATAAATACTTGTTCACTCATGGATTACTATTGAATCATGCATGCACCAACGGTAACATGACTTGTTTCATCAATTAATATGGCACCGCCATTGGTTCTTAAATCCTGGTAAGCATCATAAGCAATAGGGCTTGCGGTTTTGATGGTTACTTTTACAATATCATTGAGGGCCACTGTATCAGGAGAAGCAATTTGTTCCAGAGAGTTCACATCCAGCTTATACGTTACTTCCTTAACTACCGACCGAACCAGCTTACTATTTAATTGCAAAAGGTATTTATTGCCCGGCACCAGTGCTTTATGATCCATCCAGCATAATAGAGCTTCTACTTCATTGGTAACTGCAGGCTGGTGTGTGTTTTGTACGATCAGGTCTCCACGACTGATATCAATATCGTCTTCCAGATGAAGTACCACACTTTGCGGTGCAAATGCCTCGGGTACTTCTTTGCCATTGTGTTCAATTGATTTAATCTTAGAGCTGGTACCAGCAGGCAATACAGTTACTACATCGCCAACCCGGTAAATTCCGCTGTTGATTTTTCCTGCATAGCCACGGTAATCGTGTAGTTCTTCTGTCTGCGGACGAATTACATATTGCACCGGAAAACGTGCTTTTACCAGATTAATATCTTCTGCTAATTCTACCGTTTCCAGAATACCCAATAAAGATGGACCCTCGTACCAGTTTAGTGCTGCCGTTCTTTCTACAATATTATCTCCGTTCAATGCACTGATGGGAATGTATTGTACATCTTTTAAGCCAAGCTTTTGTGCCACGGCAGCATAATCTATCACGATATTATTGTACACATCTTCAGAGTAGTTTACCAGATCCATTTTATTGATTGCTACTACTACATGCGGAATATTCAATAAAGAGGCGATGATAGAGTGTCGTCTGGTTTGTTCCACCACCCCATGTCTGGCATCGATGAGAATGATGGCGAGGTCTGAGTTTGAGGCACCGGTAACCATATTACGCGTGTATTGAATATGCCCAGGCGCATCAGCAATGATGAACTTTCGTTTAGGGGTAGCAAAATATTTGTAAGCTACGTCAATAGTTATGCCTTGTTCACGCTCGGCTCTCAAACCATCGGTTAAGAGGGCCAGATCTATTTCACCGTCTTCTTTGTTTTTGCTTTGTTTTTCCAATGCTTCCAGGTGATCGATCATGATTGATTTACTATCGTATAATAAGCGACCAATCAAGGTTGATTTACCATCGTCTACACTACCTGCTGTTATAAATCGGAGTAAGTCCATGTTTGTGTTTTTTTAGAAATAACCATTTTTTTTCCTGTCTTCCATTGCCGCTTCGCTCACTTTATCGTCTATACGTGTTTCACCACGCTCACTTGTTTTGGTGGCAGTAATTTCACGAATGATATCATCAATACCCGTAGCGTCTGATTCAACGGCTGCGGTACAGGTCATATCTCCCACTGTACGGTAACGCACACGCTTAGTAACAACGCTGTCAGTATCTTCCAGTTGAATAAACTCAGAAACGGCTATCAGTTGTCCTTCATGTTGCAATACCGTACGCTCATGGGCGAAATAGATCGAAGGCAGGGAGATGTTTTCTCTGCGTATATAATTCCAGATGTCTAGCTCCGTCCAGTTACTGATGGGAAACACGCGAACATTTTCTCCTTTATTGATTCTGCCATTATAGGTATTCCATAGTTCGGGTCTTTGCAGTTTGGGGTTCCATTGTCCGAATTCATCTCTTACGGAGAATATTCTTTCTTTGGCCCTTGCTTTTTCTTCATCGCGTCTTGCGCCGCCGATGCAGGCATCGAAGCCAAATTCTTCAATGGTATCGAGCAGGGTATAGGTTTGCAAGGCATTTCTGCTGGCAAATTTTCCCTTGGGTTCTGTTAATTGTTTTGCTTTGATGGTATCTCCCACATTGCGCACAATCAGTTTCTCTCCGATGGTCTGTGCCAATTCATCTCTAAACTGCAGTGCTTCGGGGAAATTATGTCCAGTATCAATATGTACTAATGGAAAAGGAAACTTACCCGGACGAAAAGCTTTTAATGCCAGATGAACCAGTGTAATGGAGTCTTTCCCTCCGCTGAATAACAGGGCGGGTTTCTCAAATTGTCCTGCCACCTCACGCATAATATGTATCGCTTCCGACTCAAGCTGATCGAGGTAATCTAATCTATAGGCGCTCATGCTACGGTTGTTTTTTGATCGTTGTGCGAATGCAAGCCGCATTCTTTTTTACTATTGTCTTCCCACCACCAACGTCCGGCCCTGAAATCTTCTCCCGGTTTAATGGCCCTTGTACAGGGGGCGCAACCAATACTTACAAAACCTTTGTCGTGTAATGGATTGTAGGGAATGGCTTTTTGATGGATATATTCTTTTACCTCTTCGGTTGTCCAGTGAAGTAATGGGTGGTATTTAATAAGCTGGTTGGTTTCATCCCATTCAATAGGAGATAGGTCCTGCCTGGCCGCCGAATGTTCTGCCCTTAAGCCTGTAATCCATATTGCATTGCCTGCAAGGGCTTTTTGCAAGGGCACTACTTTCCTTATGTTACAACATGATTTCCTTAACTCAGCAGAATCATAAAATGCATTGGGACCATTTGTTTCAACATAAGCTGAAATTGCATCTGCATCGGGATAATAAGCTTTGATGCTTGTCTGATAAAATTCTAAAGTCCTGCTCCAGGTGCTATAGGTTTCCGGAAATAGTCTGCCTGTATCCAGAGTGAATAATGATACAGGCAGGTTATTAGTTTGAATGATATCGGTGATAACCTGATCCTCGTAACTAAAGCTGGTAGAAAAGGTAACCTTACCAGGAAATGAATGCACAAATACCCCAATAGCCGATTCAACCGATAAATCCTTTATCTGTTGAATAAGTGTTGGTACCTGATTTCTATTCAAAACTTCTGTCATACTCATTTCATTTTATTCTTTCTTATTTCCAGCTTCAAGCTGCAAGCCACAAGCTGCAAGAAAAACTGCTTGCAGCATGCAGCTTGTAGCTTGCAGCAAAAAAAAAGCACCCTGATGCTCAGTCAGAATGCCTCGTATTACTACAGTTGCTGTGTACATAAAAGAAAACTGACTTATCTCATCCCGCCTTAAGCGGGACTGGATTTGGCACCTTTTTCCACCCGAGGCGGAAGTGGTTGCCAAGGCTTCACAGGGCCAATTCCCTCCGCCTTTCTTGATAAGGATGTATAAGAACGGCTACAAATATAGGGAGATTTTCTAATTCCCTACTATTTTAGTAGACTTAATTGTAAAAGAATTGTCAATTTGGGTGCTGGGTACTAGGTATTAGGTGTTAGTCCTAGCACCTAGCACCTAACACCTAGTACCCAGCTCCCTTCTTCCAACTGCAAGAGAAGCTGTATTTTGCAGCATGACACAAATAGACAGTGTACAATTAGAGCAGGTGATACTGCATAAAGTGGGTAACCCTACCCGTGGGGAGGAGCTTAAGCTTTCCGTTAACCCCTTAACACTCAACGATGAAATTGTGAGGGGATTACTTACCAAATATTTTCTTGCTCCCTTCAATGAACACGAACAATACCAGTTTACCCATATTAGCAGTCTTGAGCTGAATGAAGTGTACCAATATGTGAACGGTATTTTCGATGATGCGAAAAGCTTTGTTTCACAGTCTGCCTTGCTTGCCAGCTTTCTCTACCAGAAAAGCACACATGCACGCGTAAAGGAAGGTGAATTATATGTAACCCGTTTCAGCAATGTGCCCTTCGGAACGGAATACGTAGAAGCCATCGGCTTATTTAAAAGTGAAACAAAAGAAACTTTCCTGAAAGTATTTCCACATGGACAAAGCTGGGAAGTAATAGCAGAAGATGGGGTAAACATCAACAAGCTCGACAAAGGCTGTCTGATCTTTAAAAAGAACCGCGAAGAAGGGTATGTGGTTTGTGTGGTAGATAATACCAATAAACAAGACACCCAATACTGGGTATCCGATTTTTTACAGGTTGCCAGAACTTCCAATAGCTATCACAATACCAGTGATGCCATTGGTATGTGTAAACTGTTTATCAGTAATGAGCTTACTGAAAAGTTTGATGTAAACAAAAGCGACCAGATAGATTACCTCAACCGCAGCCTAGAATATTTCAGCACCAAGGAATCATTCAGCATGAATGAATTTGCGGAAGAAGTATTACATCACCCTGAAGTAATAGACAGCTTCACCCAATACAAACAACAATATGAAGTTGCCAGGCAGGTTAATATCGAAGATAATTTCGACATTCATTTGGCCGCACTAAAAAAACAACAACGTGTTTTCAAAAGCGTTTTAAAACTAGACAAGAACTTCCATATTTATATCCACGGCCGAAAAGACCTGATTGAAAAAGGTTATGATGAAATGAGCGGCAAGCATTATTATAAGCTGTACTTTGATGAGGAAAGCTAGGTGTTAGGTATTAGGGGTTAGGTGTTAGCAGATGCTAAGAGTGTTCCCTTTCTACTAACCACAAGCCATCCAGCCTCCACAGGCCAGACTAACGCCTAACACCTAACACCTTACAGCGGTCGCAGCTTAATATTCCTAAACGCAACTGGCTTCTGCCAGTCTTGAAGGGCTATATGTCCGCCGGTGTAGGTACCGAATTCGGGATAGGCTTTAAAATGCGTGGCGGCTACTGCATCTTTCCAGTTTTGTGATTTCAAGTCTTGCTTTGCTGTTAATACCCCATTCAGGTAAAATTCAATAACACCATTTTGTTGTTTAATGATTGACTGGTTCCACTCTCCCGTTTTCTTTTCCGGAACGGCAGCGGCTTCTTTTGTGAATGCATAAAGACTGCCTGGTTTTTTCTCCGGCTTATCAAAATCAACATGCGTTTTTTCGAGTAGTTGGTATTCGGGGCCTGTCATCCAGGAAGCCAGTAGTTCTTTTTTCTCGTGCACATTAATAAATACACCACTGTTTCCTCCTTCTCCAATTTTCCATTCGAAATGAAGTTCATAATTTTCATAAGCGCTATCGGTTACCAGGTCGGTTACTTCAAGCTCTTTTCTTAATTCGGGCACACATTGCAGTTCACCGTTTTTGGCAATCCAAACTTCAGGCACGCCGGTTTTATTGTAGCCATGCCAGCCATTGGTTGTTTTACCATCAAATAATAATATCCAGCCTTGTTTGGTTTCTTCGCTGGTGAGTTTATTCTGAGAAGGGGTACAACTGAAAAACAAGGAGATGAGTAGGGTGTAGGTACAGACAGCTTTCAAAGACATGGTGAAATTTTTCCTGAATGTATGATTTAATTTATGGAAGTAAGTAAATCTCCGCCTTTGTTGGACGCCTGATAAACAGATTAGTTCGCCTTTGTTTGTCGCCTGACAAACAAACAGCACGTCTCAAAGCCGCCCGATATTTTGATGAATACGGGCCAGTAATTCTTCGAATGGTGGTTGTCCATCATAGTAAAGTGACTTTGTTGCTTCATAACGTTTGATGAATCGTTCTCTTATTTCTCCAGTTAGATGAAAAGCAGCATTTTCAGCAACAACAGCTCCCTTGTCTTTACCAACAAATCGAATTTCTTTATGCTTTTTATAATCATCAGTTCCTATAAATGCTTGTACAAGGGTATTATCGAGGAGGCTGTAAACATCGTAATACTGACGCATCAGGTTTTGTTTTTCTTGCCCTGTTTCCTGTTCCCTTCTGAATTTAGTAATAATAGTTTGAAGCTTTTCTACGAATGTATAGCCGGGATGATAACAAGCAATATCAACAGCTCTATTATCTGCTATAGTTAAGCCTGTGGTTGCTGCAGCCCGATCATAGGCCCATGAACTAATTGTTAAGGGCTCATTTGGTGTAACTGTATCGAAGCCAACTTCAAGTAGTATTCCTTCTTTCAAGCCCGCTACTTTGCTTGTAAGTGTTTTATAATAAAGTCTTATTCCACCACTATTATAAGTTCGTTCGTTATCGAATTCTTTATCTCTTTCAACTGAAATAATTCCATCAATCTTAATATTATCTTTTAGCCAATCATAATATCGTTTGCGTGATTCAATCGCCTCTTTTTTGGTGTTATGTGGGTTCGTAATTACTCCAAGTTCTTTTGGCGGGTTTATTTGAATATCAATATCCTCAGAAAACCGATGAATAATTTTGTATCCTTTTGAAAGAGATGTACCGCCTTTCATCTCAAAAGAAAACCCCTGCTCTTTTAATCCATGCAAGACATGCATGATCCAATAATCTTTTTCAACAAGACCAACCTCAATACTTTTCTCAGTTGCCAGAATATTCAACAAGTCCGGAAACGCTTTAAGGTTGTGAATATAATTAGATAGCATACGATATTTCTTTTATGGCGGGAGAGAGTAATGCTTTTGTTTTTGCATTACCATAACGTACTACTGATTGTTGCAGATTCTTTCTATCCAAAGACTTCGCCTTGGTAAGCGTCTTTTTCAACACCTCTTCCTTGTCTTCAGCAAGACTGTTCAAATTATTAAGAAGGTCAACAATCAAAAACTCTGGACTTAACTTTTTAGGGAACCGATGTTTGGCGTGGAAATAGAATACTCTTCCTCCCAAATTAAATGCACCATGTCGCTTATGATTATATACCACACGCTTATTATATAACTGTGTTGTACCAACACCTAAACTGTTGTAGTCATTAGGTGTTGTAAGCAAGAATTCATCGTCTTTCAGAAAACTGCGAACAAGTTCTTTTTCCTCAGGAGGGGCTGCACCAAACACTGTTTGCCGGGGCATATAATACAAGCCTGAAGAAAGTTTTTTCACACTCCCTTCTTCAACCAATTGGGCCAAATGCCGATCAACAGCATTCGACCATTGCGACAGTTCCGCACGGCGATATACTTTCCCTGGCTTTAAATGCATTTTTAGCGTGTTCAACTTGTTCATTATAAGACAAATATACAATAATTGAGGCTAAAATGCAATAAAATAAATTGAAAATTCATGCATTTATTGGTCATAATTTATTGATAATAAACAAATTATGAAATCTTCTTTCGCATTTGTTGGTCACCTACAAACAAACAGCAGGTTCAATTGCAATAATTTATTTTGCCACAGATTCACAGATTATGAACGATTAATCTGTGAATCTGTGGCTAAAACAATCTCCCGCTTAATGGGAATTTTTTAAGTACGTTGGCTTTAATTGATCCTTCGTCGCAATTTCCGGCTTATCGCCGGAATGCTCCTCAGGATGACGATGGTGGAGAATAATTAAACTTTTGTGATTGGCTTTGCCAATCACAAAAGCAGGCTCTCTCTACTTGCCCTCGTCATCCTGAGGAGCATTACGATCGCAGATCGTAAATTGCGACGAAGGATGTTGCTCGCCTGTCTAACAAACACTACTTCGTGAATGGTAATAATTTACTTTAGCCACAGATTCACAGATTAATCGTTCATAATCTGTGCATCTGTGGCTAAATTAATCTCTCCGGTAAACAAAAATTTATAGTTGGTTTAGTTTTAGTAGATGCTTCGGCGCAATTTCAACATATTTAATTTATAAACTTTATTGCTCCACAAGGAACCATAACAGAATCTGTCCCTGCTTTAATTTTAAACAACAACTTATTATCCTTTACAATAAGCGCAGTTCTAACCGGCCATTTTGTTTTATGAATAAAGACGGGCGTATAAAACAAATACTCCTTTTTCGATAACACCTTATTACTAAGATGCGTTAATCGATTTGATTCATTGTTTAAAAGAGAAGGCACATCGGTGATTCCGTAGTCTAATTCCTGCAATTTGTCTAATGACATAGTAGCTTTAGTAAATGCCACCATAAAGTGAGATTCCTTTGAAGGGAAGAAATTTATTGCGGGAAATTTAATATCCAATTCTATAGTTGAGGCAGACTCATTCAGTATGCTGGTCCAAAAAATAAAATAATGATATTCTTTCCCTTTATGTTGCACTAGGCCGCCTCCTCTGGGTAAACTATTGGTTACTATTATGGATTGTTTAGAGGAAGTACTATAAGTAACTTTAGTATCCACCCAATTCCGTTGCTGAGCTGACTGTCCAGCAACGTTTAAAGTAATCAGTGCAAGTACACAAGCAGCAAAGAAGTTATACTTCGGATAAAAAAGCTGATTCAACTTATTCATAAACAAAAAGGGTTATACGCAACAAGTATAACCCTTTTAATCTGATATCTGCCTCAAAGTAAATCTCGCTTAACAAAGCGAATAAAATATCTATTCCTTATTCAGGTGTTTGCTTTTCCCGATCCAGCCCAAATGGGTGTGATCGAAGCTATCAAAGTATTTAAGCCCATATCCAGCAACTCTGTCGAATGTGGAATGTGCCAGGAATACCAACGATATTTTCATCAGTTCATCAATCTTGATATAATAACCCACTATTAACATAGCAGCCCATACCCCCTGGTGATGAAAAATATTATATGCAATAGCACCTAGTTTTTTGGTAAACAGGTACAAAAGGAATGAAAGATCAGGCACAAAAAACAGGGCCAGGTAAAAGCCCCAGCTTCCTGGATACATATAAAAATAAGCTCCGGTGAATAATAAGAATAAACCAAGGGATTCGAGTTTTAAGACCTGTTTCATGGGAAAGGTTTGATTATTGAAGTTAATGCTAAATGGAACACTTCAGTTCCTATTTTCCGGAAGTCATTTGGTAAATCTTCATCTCATTTGCTATCTTTTAAAAGATAGCTGTGAACCTGATCTTTGATGGTATAGTGATTATTATATAAGCCAGGTTCCATGTTAACAATTTAATAAATGGTTTTCTATTAGAAAACTTTTCTTTACCTTTGATCTGTGTTTAATATTATAACCAGAAAAACTTTGTTGGAGTATTGCAAGAAATATCCGACTGCTTCAACAGCATTACAGGAGTGGTATCATGAACTGGTTAATGCTGATTTTAAAAACTTTAATGAGTTAAAAAAAGTCTATGGAAATGCGAGCCTTGTGGCCGATAACAGGGTTGTCTTTAATATTATGGGGAATAAATACAGGTTGGTTGTAAGAATAGTATTTGATTTTAAGGCAATTCAGGTTAAATGGTTTGGAACTCATGCCGAATATGACAAGATAGATGTTAAGACGATTCAATTTAAAAACAGTTAATTATGGAACTCAAAATAATAAAAACTAAAAAGCAATACCAGGAATACCTGGATTGGGTTGACAAGCAATTTGATAAACGTATTAAGCCTGGCAGTGTTGAAGGAGAGAAAGTGGAGGTGGCTCTTTTGCTGATAAAACAATATGAGGATATTCATTTTCCAATTCCTGTGCCCGATCCAATAGAAGTAATTAAATTGAAAATGCAGGACCTGGGTTTGAAGAACAAAGATTTAGTTGGAAAAGTTGGCAGCAAAGGTTATGTATCTGCATTACTGAATAAACGTAAACCGCTTACGCTGGAACTGGCAAAATTATTTCACAAGGAGTTTAGTATTCCTGCGGAAGTTCTTTTAGCATAATTGTAAGTAGCCCTTATTTCATACAGTTACTTTTAGAATTTGATCATTTGTAGGAATTTTCCCTTTAGTAAGAAATGTTCATACAAAATAAGTAGTCAAAGATGGGTAATATCCCTAAATTTTACAGATTACTTTCCGTCTTTACCTCATGCGTCCTAGATTGATAAAGGCATATGTTTAAATCTGTTAGATAATAAAGTATATAGAGGAAGAAAGCTCGGTTATACTATTACAAAAGGAATTTGAAAAAAACACAAAATACTTTTATTCTAAAGGATATTAAGCTATTTTGACTTGCCATTATTTTTATCGTTGCTTTTGTCTTTTTGTGGCTGATAACTTTCTTCAAACGCTATCTTTAGCGCATTCAACTGTTCTTTAACTCCATTATAATTGTACCTCCAGACTGAACCATCTTTTTTTCTAACATTGGCAACATAAGTGACACAAATTAAGTATTCACTGACTTCATTTTCATTTGCATACCATGTTCCCTTCTTAGAAATATCAAAACTAGAATTTATATCTATTATTTCCTTTTGAGATAGCGTTTTAAAATGTTCCCCGAAAACATCATACAAAACGTGGTAGAGCTCAAATGCGGTTATATCTTCTTTAACATTTAATTGACCAGTTGATTTGAAAACATATGAACCTCCACTATAACCAGTATTTATTCCAACCTCTGAAATTTGAATCGGGCAAGTTGCATCGTTAATATTTATCCATTCTCTATTTAAACTAGACCCATCATTAACCTTAATACCGAAGCCCAGTTTTGTGACTACTGAACCACCATCCTTCTTTATAATTGTAAGTTGTGATTGAGCAGAAGAAAAACTAAAAAGTAGCGATATTAGAATAATCTGGATCTTCATTATATTATTATTTATGTTAATATAAACCAGTTTTTTTTAATCTCATAGCAAACGCACATTATTTTGTTCTGTACAGAATCTCCGAAACACGAGGGACTCTTCGACACTCTCGCATAAGTAATTCCAGGTATTAGATTTAATTATTAAAATTTCATTGTTGCATGTGCTGGCTTAAAAGTAAATGGTACAGCCTGGTGTTGTAGCACACAGTACTTCGTGTCTCGGAGATTCTGTGTAAACAAGCTGAAATTGAATGCAGACGATCTTGTCTGCATCCCGACCGTAGCATCGGGACCAGCGACCCTCTGATTAATCCACCGCGGCGGAATGCTCTAACCTTTTACTTCAAAATCCTAAAAAACAAAAAGCCTTCACATTTCTGTGAAGGCTTCTGCTCCCAAAGCTGGACTTGAATGCAGACGATCTTGTCTGCATCCCGACCGTAGCGTCGGGACCAGCGACCCTCTGATTAATCCGCCGCGGCGGAATGCTCTAGCCTTTTACTTCAAAATCCAAAAAAACAAAAAGCCTTCACATCTCTGTGAAGGCTTCTGCTCCCAAAGCTGGACTTGAACCAGCGACCCTCTGATTAACAGTCAGATGCTCTAACCAACTGAGCTATTTGGGAATATTATATGTCTCCTTTGGTAGACCCGTTGATTAATCCGCCTGAGGCGGAATGCTCTAACCAACTGAGCTATTTGGGAATTTTATGTTTCTCCTTTCGTAGACCCGTTGATTAATCCGCCGCGGCGGAATACTCTAACCAACTGATCCATTTGGGAGTGTAATGGTAATCTAAAAGCAAAGCTTTCTGAATACCTTTTCCCTTTCGGGGTGGCAAAAATAGGGAAAAATGCATTCCGGCAAAATCTATATCCAAAAAAATACTCAAAATGATACATAAATGCCATCTGCCCGCTCTTCTATTGGGTAAGTTTTTAAATAATACCCCTCCCCACTGGTATTCCGGCCATTTTTTAAGCTAAACCTATATCGGTGCAGCGGACATACCACCTGACCCAAACCATCTACAAAGCCATCGGCCATTATACCACTCGCATGCGGACATTTATACGCAAACGCAAATAGCCCTTCCTGGTACCTTGCCAGGGTAATTTTCTTTCCATCTACTTCTATAATACACATCTGGTTACCCTGCCACTGAAATTCTGCAACCGAATCACCGATCTTATGCCACTTTTTTACCCATTCAAACATTTTAACATGTTTTCTTATTATAATATAATTACTTTCGCGCCTTTATTAAATATCCAATAGATGTATAAAGCTATACTTAGTTTATTTATCACATGTATATTCTTTCAATTTCAGGCTTTTTCTCAAAAACGCGGCGTTGATCAGGCTTTTGGCTTACTAGGTAGCAAAGCAGATATAAATGGACTAGCCAGGTACCGCACCGATTCATCTTCCATTGATGCACAATATTCAATGCGTGTTAAACAAATAGGTATCGTATATACCATCCGGAAACAACTGGTTACCTGGGGATGGGGCTCTGTAAGCATCGCCTCTCCCATGATGCTGGGCGTAAGCTATACCAACCGTTATCGTTCCATCGATTTCGATGGCACTAAAAACGATACCATTACCGGTAAACATGGTGGTCATCTTGCTTTTGAAATTCCCCTGGTAGCCGACCTTAACTTTGGACTGCTTTCTGCTTCCGACGATTCGAAACGTGCACTCGGTATTTATGTAGGTGGCGGTTACCAATACAGTTATACCAAAATTTATACTTCGGTTGGTAAAGTTCCCTTCGATAGCTTCGATCCCGTTTTCAGAGCGGGCATCAGAATGGGTAAAGCCTGGGAAACAAGGTGGAGTCTCGGCTTCAATATGCGCGGAGCTTCCAGCGATAACCGCACCTATAGCATTCATTGGCTGAAAGAACTTTAACCCCTCTGCGAAAACTCCATTCCCTCATGTTCTCTGCGGTGATTGAGCACACTTATTCACCGCAGAGAACATGAGAACACAAAGTTTTCGCAGAGAGAGAGAGAGATTAGAAATGAACTGTTTTGTATGGGTAACGTACCTGGTACATATCCCTTACTTTGTTCAGGATCAATTCTCGTAATGCATCAATATTTTTACGCTCCAATGCAGAGATAAAAACACAATTATGTTCTGTTGCCCTTTCCCATTTCTCACGTAGCTCCAGTAATATTTCCTGTTTCACTTCATCTTCCAGCCATTCATCGAATGTCTTCTCCTCATAGAGGTCCATTTTATTGAAGATGGTGAGAATGGGTTTTTCAAATGCTTTCAATTCCTGTAATGTCTTATTCACCACGCCAATCTGATCTTCATACTGCGGATGCGATATATCTACTACATGCAACAGAATATCCGCTTCCCTTACTTCATCCAATGTACTCTTAAAACTTTCTACAAGATGGTGCGGTAGTTTACGAATAAAACCTACCGTATCACTCAATAAGAAGGGGGTATTTTCAAACACCAGCTTCCTGGTAGTAGTATCCAGTGTTGCAAACAATTTGTTTTCAGCAAACACGTCGCTCTTACTCAAAAGATTCATTAGGGTACTCTTACCCACATTCGTATACCCTACCAGCGATACACGAATCAACTCACCCCTTTCCTTGCGTTGTGTAAACGACTGCTTATCTATTTCACCCAATCGCTTACGGAGTAATGAAATTTTATCTTTTACAATTCGGCGATCCGTTTCAATCTCGGTTTCACCCGGCCCCCTCGTTCCGATACCACCACCTTGTCTCTCCAGGTGTTTCCACATACCTTTTAACCTTGGTAACAGGTATTGGTATTGGGCAAGCTCCACCTGCACTTTTGCCTGGGCGGTTCTAGCCCTGCGGGCGAAGATGTCGAGGATAAGGTCACTACGGTCAATGGTTTTTACCCCAAGTTCTTTTTCAATATTGGTGATCTGCGATCCGGTAAGTTCATCATCAAATATTACCAGGTCTATTTTTTTTCCTGATACATATGCTTTGATCTCTTCCAGTTTTCCTTTACCTACAAATGTGCGGCTATCGGGATGGGGCAGTTTCTGGGTAAACTTTCTAACCGTAATGGCCCCAGCCGTTTCTGCCAGAAATGCCAATTCATCCAGGTATTCATATACCTGTTCCTGGGTTTGTTCTTTTTGAATTACCCCCACCAATACGGCTGTTTCTTCGTCCTTTATTTTATGTTGCTTCTCAATCAAAATCTACTCCTCTTTTTTGCAAAGGTAAACATAATCCCTGCGGGATTATTAAATGAAGAACAGCAGAATATTCAACTCCAAAGTTGGAAATTGATTATTCTGCTGTTTCTCTGTTCTTCTGTTCTTCTGTTCCTCTGTTTCTAAAGTCCACTAAAGGTAACACCTATAGAAAACTTCCTCATTGTTGGACCAGTACCATCTTTCAGCACACCATTTAACTGGTAACCGGCATCGATGGAAAAGATACCATAACCAATTCTGGCAGTTGCTGCGAGCATGGTTCCATTAATGAATCTTTTACTGCTTTCTTTCTCTACATAAGAAGTACCATAAAGACTCTGACCGTTTTTATTTACGTAGTTCTTTCCTTTGGTATAAGATTTTAACAGGGTACCCAGTTTCATACCAATAGCCGCTTTCCATGATTTACTTGGATTCTCGGGATTTGAATAATAACGCAATTCCAGCGGTATTTCAAGGTATATGCTTGTAAGCTTAAACTTATCGAAGTGGTTGGTACTGTCTACATTGGTAAAAGGTAAACGGGTGGTAGGCGATTTAATATCTACTTTGGTATTCTTGAAAAACATATTACTTGCTCCCAGGCCTGCACCAAAAGCAATACTCATCTTTTTATTGCTCTTGAATGGCTTGTCTACCATGAAATAGATATTGAAATGTCTGCTAAAGCCATTTCCGGTGCGTACGCTATCCGGACGGTTGGTCCAGCTATCGCCACCATATTGAATCATCAGGTGGTCTGCAGGGCGGTCTGACAGATCAATCTTGCTCCAATCAGTCTTTTTCTTGGTTTCTTTGTTCTGTGCGGTAGCCAGCAGGGTTCCTGTAAAGGCCAAAAGCAGTAATAATGTCTTTTTCATGCGTTCGTTTCGTTGATTATAGCCACATGGAATTAGCCAATGTTTAATTCCCATCTTATCGAATTTTGTCGCGGCTTATTTCATGTTCTCTTTTCGTTGCGCCAATATATGGCAATAGGGCGCAAAAATAACAGAATTGGCTGCATTGAAGTGGTTAAAAATTAGTCAAATCACTGTTTTCCCATCTTTTTACCCTTGAATAGTGCCTATTTATTGGTTAATATCAGTATCCGGGTCTTAATATACCCGACCTGCGGGCATAGGTGATGATGGTGGCCACGCTTTTTGCTCCCAGTTTATCCATTATCCGGACCCGGTAACTTTCAATGGTTCTTTTTCCGACAGATAAGCTGTCGGCAATTTCTTTGCTCGTTAATTCCTTACAAATCAGTTTGATGATCTGCTTTTCTGTTTCCGTCAGCGAAATATGGTAATGAAATTTTTGTCCATTGAATTTACCGGACACAATCCGGATGATTTTCTCTGTTATTTCCGGAGAAAAATAAGGCTTGCGCTTATAAACGGTTCTAATGGCAAGGCCTAATTCTTCAAATCCCACCCCCTTTAAAAGAAAACCTTTTGCGCCAGCTTCCAGCATATCTACAATCAGGTAATCATCACTAAATGAACTAAGTGCAATTATCCTGATTCCAGGAAAGGCCCTGCTCAATTTTTTTACCGCCTCTATGCCATTCATAAAAGGCATTTTTATATCGGTTATAATGATATCGGGTGCCAGTTGTCTGACTTTTAGTAATAACTCTTTTCCATTCGTTACTTCTCCCTTTAAATAAAACTGCGGGTCCCTCGCCAATAATAATTTTAATCCTTCCCGGTAAATCAGGTGATCGTCGGCAATGAGTATAGATATTCGTCTTGGTAGCATTGTTTTGTTATTAAAATTTAATAGTCGGCTATGTTTAGTAAATACAACTACAAGTAAAGGGTAGGATAGAACACAGATTATCATGATTTTCAAGATCTATCATGATAAATCTTGAAAATCATGAAGATCTGTGTTCTATTAATAGCAGATTGTGCATCTACTGCAATCAGGTATTTCTTTAGAAGCTGATTTTATATATCGAATTCACAAGCCTAAATATTTATTTCATTAATGGCAGAAAACCTAAAGTGAGCATGAGTCAAGACTTGCAGCTTGTAGCTTGAAGCTTGCAGCCAAATTTCTCTGCCATCAGTCATTACTCTGTAATATTCCCTTCCCTTGCAACAACCATTCTAATTTCACCATAACTGATTTCTTCCGGCAGGTTTTCTTTCAGTTGTTTCAAACTGCTTTTACCATAGCGTTTGATGGCAGCTTCTATTAATTCAATTTTATCTTCCGGCACCAATGATGTTAACTCCAACGCTGATTTTGAAACATAATATGCCAAATGCGATTCGATGGTGTTTGGTGATAGCTTACGGTGTTCGGCAATAGATTCAATACTCATTCCTTGTTTAAATAAATCGAAACTGATTTTTTTTGTATCTGTCTCCCTTTCCCTTGCAGCAGATGTTTTTCTTTCCCGTTTCGGTTGCTTGAGTTCAATGCGGGTATCAAGACCATGTTCATTACAATAATCCTGTACCATTTCTAAAAAGGGCTGGCCATATTTCTCTATCTTATAAACACCGAATCCCGATATCTTACTGAGGTCGTTTTCAACCAATGGTAAATAGGTTGCCAGGTCAATTAAACTGCTATCACTGAAAATAAGGTATGCCGGCACATTTTCCTCGTGTGCCATTTTATTGCGCAACTTCTTCAGGTCTTCGAAAAGCTCTTTTTCATAGGCATGCTGCTGGTAAATAACCGGTTCTTTCGCCGTTACAATTTGTATCGGAGCATGCAGGTATACTTTTTCGCCCTTAAATAATACCGCTTTACTTTTCTCGGTTAGTTTGAGTAGCGGGTATTGTCCGTCGCTCATTTCCAGATAGCCACTTGCCAGTAATTCTCTCGTATAATGTATCCACTCTTCTTTTGGTTTATCTCTTCCAATACCATAAACTGATAACTGTTTATGTTCTGCTTTAATTTTTTCGCTGGCACTTCCTCTCAATATATCTACTACGTATCCTAAGCCAAACCTTTCGTTGATCCGGGCAACGGTGCTCATTATTTTTTGTGCCACTATGGTCTGATCGGAGAGTTCGGGTTTGTGTAAACAAGTATCACATGCACCGCAATATTCGGGTGCTGTTTCACCGAAATAGTTCAGCAGGTATTTTCTTCTGCACTGTCTGGTTTCGCAGAATGCAACCATTTTGTCAAGCTTCTCCAGTAATATCCTGGTTTGTTCCGGGTTATTCTCTACCTGGGCAAAATGTTTGAGTTTCATCACATCACCTGCGCCATAGAATAAAATGGCTTCACTGGGTAGTCCGTCTCGCCCTGCCCTTCCTGTTTCCTGGTAATAGCCTTCTATATTTTTGGGGAGATCTGCATGTATTACAAAACGTACATTGCTTTTATTGATACCCATACCAAAAGCAATGGTTGCAACAATAATCTGTATATCATCTTTCAGAAAAAGATCCTGCCGCTCATCTCTGGTGGCTTTGTCTAAGCCTGCGTGATAGGCTGCTGCATTAAAGCCATCTTCTTTCAGGTCTTCCGCAAGTTTCTCTGTTGCATTCCTACTTAAACAATAAATGATACCACTATCTGTTTTATGTTCTGATATATAATCTACCAGTTCATCATAATAATTACGCTTTGGCTTTACATAATATGTGATATTGGGACGATTAAAACTATTTTCAAATACCCTGTATGTCTTCAGGTGAAGCTGCTCAATGATATCATTCTTTGTTAATGAGTCGGCTGTGGCTGTAAGTGCTATTACAGGTATTTCAGGGAATTGTGTTTTTAATTCACTAAGTACCCGGTATTCCGGCCTGAAATCGTGCCCCCACTGACTGATACAATGCGCTTCATCAATGGCAAAAAGTGCGGGTTTTGCTTCTGTTTTTAAAAATTGAAGGAAATTAATTTCAGCACCCACTAATCTTTCAGGGGCTATATACAACAGCTTTAATTCATTCCTTCTGAGTTGCTGCAAAATATTTTCTCTTTCAGAAGGATGCTGGGTGCTGTTTAAAAATGCTGCTGGAATACCATTCAGTATCAATGCGTCTACCTGGTCTTTCATCAAAGCTATCAGCGGACTCACCACTACTGTTACCCCTTCAATACATAGGGCAGGTACCTGGTAGCAAAGACTTTTACCCCCACCCGTTGGCATCAACACAACTGCATCGCGGGCATTCAAAATATGCTCAATAATTTCCTGCTGGTTATGCCTGAATTCGTTGTATCCGAATACGGTTTCTAAAATCGCTGCTGGCTCTGCTATTCGCTTCATGAATCAGTTAAAAATGTTCGGCCTGCAAGATAAGTCCGAAAAAGGGGGAATGACAATAGGTATTTATACGCTAAATCAACAGAAGAACAGAGAAATGTCCAATATCCAACTTCCAAGGAAGAAATGATTTTCTACACTATAATTGGACATTGGATATTGGACATTTCTCTGTTCTTCTGTTCCTACAGCTCTCTCACCCAAATATTCCTGTAGCTCATCGGGTTGCCGCCATCATTTCCATGGTCTTGAAGTACCAATGGTTCTTTGTCGTTGTGTTTTTTATAGACAGGAGTGCCGATCCAAACGGTACCGCCTTTTATTTCTACATTATTCTGTACCAATACACCGTTATGAAAAACAGTTATTCGTGCAGGAGTTTGTATGGTTCCATCGGCGTAAAACTGAGGTGCTGTAAATACTACATCGTAAGACTGCCATTCACCAGGTTTTCTGCTTGCATTCACCAGGGGAATATGTTGTTTGTAAATACTACCCGCTTGTCCGTTTACATAAGTGGGGTTATCGTAAGAATCGAGTACCTGTAGTTCGTATTGACCCATAAAAAAAATACCACTGTTGCCTCTTGATTGACTACTTCCTGCAACAACTGCCGGTGACTTCCATTCAATATGTAACTGGCAACTACCGAAACTTTGTTTGGTTTGAAGATCACCGGATGTTTTTACAACAGTAAGTGATCCGTCTTTATCAACTTTCCACCCTGGAGCGCCGCCACCTTTTTTCTGAAAAGCATTCATGTCTTTGCCATTGAATATTACGATGGCATCTGATGGGGCATCGGCTGCCGTTTTCCCGGGCGTTACTTTAGCCGGAACAGGTTCCCATACTTCTGTTTTACTGGAAAGCTTTACCAGGCTATCCATATTAATATTTCTGTTCTGTGCCTGTGTAATACCAAGAGCCATGATGGCCAGTGGTAATAAGATGGTTTGTTTTTTCATGTGAACTATTGCTTCGTTAGTAATTAATATTTTTTTCTGTGTTCTTCAGTGGCAATCTCCACCCGACTTTCGGTCTTCCGGACTTCCCGACTTCCGGACTAATTTGCCACTGAAGACACTGAGGGGCACTGAGAGATTTTTCTGTTTAAACTACGGGCAGCTTATATCCATTATGATATTTGGCTGCCAGGTATTGTTGGTTAATGCTATTATCTGTGAATTGACCTTTGCCATTATCCCAGAATAATTTTCTATTGGTCCTGTAAGCAATATTACCCATTTGTGATAAGCGCGCAATTTTAGCTGCTTCCTGGATAGAACAGTTTAACTGCTCTGCCTTACGTGAGCGTACAACAGCAATAAAATTTTCCCAGTGCTTATTAAGTCCGTTATCTGATGATTTCTGGAATGGCACTGCCAGTTTCGGTTCATTTTTCTTTTCTTCTATCACTTCCCAGCCATTTCTGTTGAGTACCAAAGTGCCGGCATTGCCAATAAATGCGATACCGTGATCGCGGTTATAATTGCCATTACCGATACCCAGTGCATGATCCCAAACAATGTTGAAATTATCGAACTCATACATTGCCATCAGTGTATCTGGTGTTTCATCAGCAGAATCTGGTTTCGCAAATTTGCCTCCAAGGGTTGCAATAGATTTAGGTGTATCGGCTTTCATACCCATCAATGCATAATCGAGTAAATGCACGCCCCAGTCTGTCATTAGTCCACCCGCATAATCCCAAAACCAACGAAAGGTAAAATGAAATCTATTGGGGTTAAAGGGACGGTTTTGTGCCGGACCAAGCCATTGTTTATAATCCACTCCCGGAGGAACCGCAGCATCCGGTTTCCAATCGAGGGGCTGTTTCCAGTCGAGGTAACACCACACTTTTACTGTTCGGATATTACCCAGTTGACCGCTGTGAACAAGGTTGATGGCATCGGTAAAATGTTGTTGACTTCTTTGCCATTGTCCAGCCTGTACGATACGGCCATAACGTTTTTGTGCGGCCACCATTGCATTACATTCTACGATGGAATTACCTACCGGCTTTTCAACATATACATCTTTACCTGCTTCACATGCATGAATCATTTGTAAAGCATGCCAGTGGTCTGGTGTGCCGATAATTACAGCGTCGATATCTTTTTGATCGAGTAGCTTTCTGTAATCACGGTATACCTGTACTTTTTTTGTATCGATACCCATTTTTTCAAGATCAGCCAGTCGCTTGTCAATTACATTTTGATCTACATCGCATATAGCAGCAACGGTTACTCCCGGAACTTTTAAAGCGGCAGTTAAATTAGACCAACCCATTCCATTGATACCGATTGCGCCGATGCGTACCTGATCACTGGGCATAATACCATTATTGAAAAGCGCAAAGCCATGCTGACTTAAAGAGGAGGCCAGCAATGCACCGCCGGTTAATAGACCAGACTGGTGTAAAAATTTTCTTCTCGATGACATAAGCTTATACTTCCTTTTAGGGGCTATAATTTAGGAAGATTTCTGCAAACCAGAATGCTTATGCTGCTGTTTCTTTTGCTTTAATGGATGGAATAAGTGTCTGAATCACGTTTTCTGCTTCAGGCTTATCGTTCATTTGCAATTGTATTCGTTGGGTAATATCATTTAAAGCGGCCATTCGCTGCACGGTATATGGAATGGTATCAAGGCCAGATACAAATTTGAGGATATAATTATAGATACCAATGATATTACCTGCTAAAACAGTTGTTCCAGCTACTTTATAGGTTATCAGTAAGGATAGTGCGATTACAATCATAACCATCATCTCCATAATACCGAAATTCCAGGCTTCCTGATCACTTATGCGTACCTGCCATTTGCGCAGGTTATTAAAATGCTGGTGAATGGCTTTTTTATCGCCAGAAGAAATAATATTCACCTGCTTCTCCAGTTCATCGTTTTTTAGCCGTGTTAACCGCTTCATTTTTTTGCCATAGATATAACTGATGGTCATAACAGGTAATAATATACCCAGACATAAAAACACAACCGAAGACTGATAGAAGAATAATAAGATCATTGATCCCAGAATATTGTAGGCAGCTTCTATTATATACACGAGATCGAATTCCAGAAAATCAACAAATTCTCTGGCAAGTGTTGAATGCGCACTAAGTTTTGATACTTCTGCTTGTTTAATTTTTCTCGAAAGAAATTTTGTAACCAGTGCGGTATAAATAGTAGAATAGGTTCTGGTATCATACCTATGTCTCAAAGTACCGATTACCAACCATGCAAAATGCACAACTGATAAAAGTATTAACCCTCTATACGAACCCTGCATCAGATCATTAATGGCCATACCCAGGAAAAAAGGACGCAATAGTGCACCTGTCATTTCCAAAGAAAACAAGGTATAGGTAATCCCCAGTCGCATCCTGTGTTGCCGGATCAGTTTTTTCAATACGCTCATGTTCAACATAGTTAATCCTTTATCCTGTTTAGTGGGGCTAGCAGTTAGGTGCTAGGTACTGGGTATTAGGTATTAGGTTTTAGGGCGTTTCCTTCAAATTGTGTATCTCGCCTTTGGCGAAATACCCTAACACCTAATACCTAGTACCTAGTACCTATGACCCAAATCCCGTGCGGTAGTTTAAGAACGCTGTTGCATTTCTCTTTGCGTAACGGTATTACCGGGTGTACCGGTTATCCATTGCCTACAGTTTTTAGTACCGCATTTGCATTGAAAGGGCTCCATGTGTTCATCCAGAAAACTGGCGTAGTCGAGGGTTAGTTCTTCTCCTTTTTGTATGGGTTTGATGGCTTTTACATTAAGACCATCGTAAGCAGTGTTTGGTGTACAACTATGGTTTTGGGGAGCCCATGCTGCAGGATTATTATCCCACAGCAAAAATACTTCATTACTCAGGGGATAGGCATATCTCCTGAAAATTTCTTTTTCAACATCGTTCCAATTTTGCTCTACATGACGGCGGGTAACGATGCGCTGGGAAAGCTCTTCACCTTTGAAGACCAATTCATTACACATTAAATCTCTACTCGCATAAATACCGTAACCAGCAACTGCATTTCCTTTGATCTGGTAGTTTTTTTGCATGCGTAAGTGTCTGGCAATTCCTTCCTGCACTATATGTTTTAAAAATCCTGCTTGTCCTATTCCGTCATATTGCAGTATATAATCGGCCGACCCCTCATACCCATCTGTATAAAAAACAGAACAGGTGAAATTAATTTCCAGAAAAAATAATGCCCCATCTTCATTCATCCTGAAATCGAGACGCGCATAACCAACTCCATTGAATCCCTTAAAAATTCTTTGTGCAGCTTCTTTGAGTTGTTGATTGATATGCGGATCTGTACACGGAATATTTGCAGAAGGATGTAAGGCTGATGTTTTTAATTCATAGGTTTTGAATGTATATCCTTCAGGAAAAATAAATTCTACCGGATTAAATGTTGTTGCTGTTTGACCATCTTCATTGGCAGCAATTAAAATAGTAAACTCCCTTCCTGCTATATACTGTTCAACCAATAATTGCGGATACTCGGGAAGAAGTGCGTTTATTTTTTGTCTAAGTGCAGTTTCATCATACACAAGCGATGCCTGATCAATACCCAAACTATCACCTGCCTTGGCTGGTTTTACAAATAATGGAAACCCAAGTTCAGTTGCTTTTGATATATCTGTTGAAGCATCAACCAGCATATAGGCCGGTGTTTTAATACCTTCGCAATAAGCCAGGTATTTCATCATTTCTTTGGATGGATCGTATAACTGTGTATTTGGTCCGGTGTAAGGAAGACCAAGTAAATCAAGCGTGTAAATAACATCAATAGATGGCACTTCCCATTCAAGATAACCTTCACATAGGTTTACAAAAATATCATAGCCTTTTTGTTGAACTGCTTTCAACTGCTTGTAAGTGGTAAGCTTATTTAAAAAGATATGGTCAACTGTTGCACCGGGAAGCAGCTTACTCAGGTCACGCGGTGGATCATAAGTTTTATAGTCAACATCGGTTGTTGAATAATCTGGTTGCAACACCGCAATCTTCATTCCCTGCGCCCAATTTTTGTCGAAGTCTTTCCCTTGTTTTTCCATTTCCTTAACTGACTGATGAACTGCGAAGCACTTCTGTTGATTTATGTTGTTGTTTGGTATGTCTATCCACCGCTTCTCCTATTATTTCCATGATAAGATCTGCAAAGCTTTGGTGATTTATTTTCAGAATAGCACCAATAGATGTATAATCTTCATCTTCACTCAAACCACATTGCGCATTTACTTCCAACACATACAATTTGCCCGTATGTATATCCTGTCTTATATCTATCCGCGTATAACCCGTTCCTTTCACAGAGAGAAATGCTTCCAGACTTAATTGCTTAAGGGCATCCTGTAAATCGGCCGGGGCTTCTCTGTATTCATAA
The DNA here is from genome assembly GCA_965650685.1 of uncultured Sediminibacterium sp. Taxonomy (GTDB): domain Bacteria; phylum Bacteroidota; class Bacteroidia; order Chitinophagales; family Chitinophagaceae; genus Sediminibacterium. Next base: position 55,260 of record CBFGPM010000003.1, on the reverse strand, counting down.
AAATGTTCATTACCGGGCATTGGTGTTTCTTCCTCATAAATTTCCCAGAGTCGATCGAATGAAAGAAATTTTTCTTTCGCGGGTAACGATGAATGAAATACCCTTTCAACAGCTTTGTATACCGTACAATGTTGCGGAGATGTCCAGGACCCAACGACCATGGTTGTAAATTCAGGACCTTCAATAAAAGTTTCAGCGATGAGGCCATCAGCGGCAAGGTTCCATCCTCTATACCCATTGAACATCGCTTTTACCTGCGTGGCCAGTGCCGCTTCATCTTCAACAACATTTCTAATACCCACTCCCATACTACCGCCAGATACCGATGGTTTAACAATTAGTGGTGCGCCCAGTTGCTCTATTAATTTATCGGGAATTTGATCCGGTTTATAAATAGCGGCCCATGGTGCAGTAGGGAGCTTTGCAGCATCAAAAGCTTTTTTCATGGGTATTTTAGAAGTAGTAACTGTATAAAAATAGGCATCGGCACCAGTGTAAATTAGTCCTGAAGCATCCAACATCCGCACTACTGATATACCCGGTGTACCATTAATTTCATCCCCATCACAAAGATTTAGTACAACAGGTGTAATATCACCCAATTCTTTTTCTGCCTGTATTTTTGCTATGATCGAAGCATAATTATCCAGCGTAACCGGTTGCCATTGCCAGCTCATATTTAATGCTTCAAATATCCTGGTATATTCTGCGATGCTCTGGGTAAAATCGTAATAGTAATCCAGATTAGGATCATTGGTTTGCAGATAAGGGGCAAGTACCCAAATGCGCATTTTACTTATTTGTGCCGAACTTAACTTGTAACTATACATGCGGAATAAATAACTATCTGTTTTGAATTTGCATCTGAATAAATTTTGTCAGGCGATAGCCATTTAGTTGTTCATCTCTTAACGAAGCAGCGCCACCAATGGTTCCCAGGCAAGCTGCACTACCACAATTACAGGAAAATGGTGATGCCATCTGCCATTCAGTAGACGGATAAAAAAATACCATTTCATCATCTGGCTGAATAGGCTTTAACGCAATCAGTTCCATAGCATCTGTATCGAAAAAAACATTAGGGTCACAACTATGATTTGTGAACTGCAAACATTCAGGTGATAAAGAAATATGTTTTTGTGAACCTGTTTGTAAAGTAAGATAATTGGGTGTAGTGAAAGTTTCAATCGCTGCAAAAGTGCAGATGATATCTCCCGCATCAAAAAATGCAGTTGCGTGCAAAGAGAATTGTCCACTTGCAGGATTTCTGAACACTTTTGCAAACTCTGTTTTTGCAATGGTCGGTACTTCCGGAATTACCAATGGTAAAGGTATCATCAGGCCTCAGGATTAACTCTTTAAAGTACAAAATACTCTAGCACCGATAGGGATATAGAAAGGGTATTAGTTCACATTTAACTGGGAATTATGCACAATAGGTGCGGGGCTAGGGGAGGTAGTCCATGGTCCATAGACAATACATCGTTCAACAATTTACTTAACTATGGACTATGGACTATCCCCTACATCAATCTGCCTTACTATGGACTATCGACCATGGACCATGGACTATGGACCATCGACCTTCCTCCACATTGGTAACTGTACGAAATCCATTATTTTCAATCCACTAAATCTGCTGTTATGGAAATCCTTACACCTGATGAAGCGTTCGAGGCACTTCAATTAACACTTCCGCCTGCACCTGCACCACTTGGCGTTTATAAACCCTGTTTGGTTGACGGTAATCACCTTTACCTTTCCGGACATGGTACTTTACAGAATGATGGGAGTTGGATTGTTGGTATCGTTGGATTGGATATGGACAATGAAACAGCCAAACTTGCAGCCAGACAGGTCGGGCTTGCCATGTTGGCTACCATCAGGCAATCTTTGGGTAGCTTCAATAAAATAAAAAGGGTCATCAAAGTATTAGGAATGGTTAATGCGGTACAGGGATTTTCAGATCACCCATTTGTCATCAACGGATGTAGTGAATTATTTGCTGCTATATGGGGACAAGAGAATGGTATTGGTGTAAGAAGTGCCGTGGGCATGAGTTCGCTTCCCGGCAATATTCCCGTTGAAATTGAAGCCATCTTTGAATTACATAGCTGAACCTAATCATATTCCCATGCTTTCAACATCAAACTGGTACGCGCTGCAGGATGCAGATAAAATAGATACACCAGCATTATTGGTTTACCCGGACCGGGTTGAACAAAATATTGTGGCGGCGATTAACATGACAGGCAACCCTGACAGACTAAGACCACATATTAAAACACATAAAACCAAAGAAGTAACCGCTTTACTCATGAAGCATGGCGTACATCAATTTAAGTGCGCCACCATTGCCGAAGCTGAACTGCTTGGTATGTCCGGTGCAAGAGATGTATTGCTTGCCTATCAGCCCCTTGGACCAAAACTGGATCGCTTTATTGCGCTAATGCAACATTATAAGAATACCGTGTATGCCTGTCTTACAGATAATATTACCGCTGCAACAACTATAGCAAAAAAAGCTTCGAAACATAAAATTGTAATCCCCGTTTACATCGATTTAAACGTTGGCATGAACAGAACCGGTATTGTACCTGAGTCTGCTTTAGAGCTGGTAGCATTTTGCCTTCAGCAACCCAGTCTAAAACTCATGGGGTTACACGCTTATGATGGACATTTACGTAACCCTGATCCTGAAAAAAGAAAACAGGAATGTGATGAAGGATTTAAAAGAGTGACCGATTTACAAACACTGATCTATCAGCAATACCAATTTAACTTACCTATTATTGCAGGAGGTAGTCCAAGTTTTCCCATTCACACCCAAAGAGAAGATGTGGTATGCAGTCCGGGTACATTCGTGTATTGGGATTATGGTTATGGTTATTCTTTTCCTGAACAACCATTTAATCATGCTGCATTGGTTATAACACGCATTGTATCATTACCTGCACCTGGTATTATTTGTACAGACCTTGGTCATAAATCAATTGCTGCAGAAAACACCATTGATAAGCGGGTGGTATTTTTAAATGCAACAGACCTTATACCTGTATCACAAAGTGAAGAGCACCTGGTTTTAAAAGCACCCATAGATCATACCTACAAGCCAGGTGACATTTTATATGGATTGCCTTATCATATTTGTCCAACCTGCGCATTATATGAAAGAGCTTATGCTGTTGAAGATCAACAGGCAAAAAACGAATGGATGATTATTGGACGGAACAGGAAAATAATCTATTGATAACCAATACTTTATCTTGATCAAATTTGTTTTGGCATCCTATTTGCCTATTAATGGGTACAAAACAATGCATCATGAAAAAGATTATTATCATTCTGGGAATTGTATTTAGTGTGTTTATCGTTCAGAAGTCTGAGGCACAGATACGCATCAATGCGAACATTAATATCGGTACACAGCCTTTGTGGGGGCCTGTGGGTTATGATTATGTAGATTATTATTACCTGCCCGACATGGATGTTTATTATTACGTACCTGAACGCAGGTTTATTTACCTCGATGCTGGTCGCTGGATTTTTGCAGCTTCTTTACCAACAAGGTTTGGAAGAGTTAATTTATATGCCACTCCCAAAATTGTTATCAATGAACCCATGCCATATTTAAGAGCCGATGTATATCGTGTTAAATACAAGGGATGGAAAGGCCCAAAACAGATTGTAATTCGTGATAGTGATGATGACCGTTACAGAAACCACCCAGGCAGAGCCGTTGGGCATAGTAAGGGTAAGGGGAAAAAAGGTAAGGGATGAGGTGTTAGGAGTTAGGTATTAGCGGCTGTTAAAGCGAGTCAAGTGTTGAAAAATAGACCCAATTTTATCCGGCTGTTTAGATAGAACGCAGATTTATCATGGTTATCATGATAAATCTGCGTTCCTTTTCCGCTTACATACAGTTTGAACTCTTGGTTCGCATCATTAGCTAAAGGCTAAAGGCTAATTGCTAACTGCTATAATTACTCAAAAGTCTCTCTTTCTTTTTTAGAAGTATTTCTGCCGACAGCGTAGTGTGGTTTGAGTTCTTTGTATATCTGGTTAAATTGTTCACTGCCAGATAATGCGGCATTTTTTGAATTATGGAAATATGCCCTTGTTTGTTTTAGTATTTCATTACCGAGTAATAATTTGGCATCTTCCATTTTGGTTCTTACTTCATCCAGTTCAGCAATCAGTTCATTGTATTGTTTATATAACTGAACATAATTATTGCAGGTGTTTACGTCTACATAAGAAGGTACTGTTGCCGGATTTTTACGCATGTAAAGCACCGCTTTTTCCACAAATTCTTTTTTCTTGTCGTTCAGTTTAAACATACTCCTGCGTTCCGTAGGTTTCAGTTTTATGTTCTGCGGCAACATATTTCTCAATGCGGCGATATGCTGTCTGAACGACATCAATTCTGAACCTACAAAACTTCTGAAAGAGGCCATAACAGGTTATTTATTCCTATAACGCTGTTATGAAATAGAAAATTGCTCAATAAATAATATTTAATCAGCCTTTTCTGTTAATGAGGTAGGCGCCGCAGATTAACATCGCCACGCCTAGTAATTTAGTCCAGTTAATAGGACTTTGGCGAAAACCAAATAGTCCGAAATGGTCAAAGACCAGTGCAAAGAGCAGTTGCCCGGCAATAACCAGTGCAAAAACATTGGCTGATCCTATTTGCTGAACCGAATAGATGATAACGGTAACAAAAAATGCCCCCAGCAGTCCGCCCGTGAATTTATACCATTCTATTTGTTGCAATTGCTGTGTGCTTGGCAGTGGCTGTCGGGTAATGGCAATAATGAGTGCCAGTGCGATGGTGCCAACCAGGAAGGAGATAAAAGCTGCTACCCATTGATTATTCACAGCTACTTTTAACTGGCTGTTTACACCAGCCTGGGTTGTAATGGTTAATCCTGCCATTAAAGGAAGGATATAAACAAGGTATTTCATCTTCTAGCTTATTATCGCTGTTGTTTTCTGTTTGAACCAGATCTTCCTCTACCCTGGTAGCCCCTATTCTGCCCACCATATCTTGGTGCCCGGGGAGAATAGGCTGGTGTAGGACCGAACTCTTCAGGAACATTTCCTTTTGGAACGGGCTCGCCTAACAATGATTCTATTGCGGCCATTTTATTTTGTTCCCTTTCTCCCACCAGTGTAAACGCAGTGCCTGTGCTGGCTGCGCGGGCTGTTCGCCCAATACGGTGTACATAATCTTCTCCATCATTCGGTACATCGTAATTAATTACCAGGTCAATATCTTCAATATCAATTCCCCGGCTGAGGATATCTGTAGCAACGAGGATATTTAATTTCTTGTTGCGGAAGTCTTGTAATACCTGTTCACGTTTTTGTTGATCGAGGTCTGAATGAATTTCTTCTGCAGAAAGTTTTGCTTTTTTTAGTTCAGCAGTAAGTTGTTTTACATTTTGTTTCTTCGAGCAAAAAACAATTACATTCTGAAATTTTTTACTGCTCAGCATATCTTTTATAATCGGCACTTTTTGTGCTTCATATACAATAAATGCTTTTTGTACAATCTTTTCTGGTGGCTTTGAAATAGCGATATTTATTTCAACAGGCTCATGCAATATTTTTCTGGCCAGCTCCCGCATTTTCTGTGGCATGGTGGCTGAAAAAAGCAGGTTCTGTCGTTCTTTTGGCAGGAAGGAAATGATTTTCATGATATCATCATTAAAACCCATATCCAGCATCCGATCGGCTTCATCCAATACAAGGTATTTGAGTCCTTTCAGCTTCACATAACCCATATTCAGGTGGGCTATCATTCGACCAGGTGTACAAACCACTATATCAACTCCCTGTGTTAATGCCTTTTTTTCACTGTTGAATGAATTACCATCACCTCCACCATACACTGCAATAGAACTCACATCGGTAAAATAAGATAAGCCTTCAAGTCCTTCAGCAATTTGAATAGCCAGCTCCCTGGTTGGAACAATAATCATGGCATTGATATCATTCACTGAATGCGGAACAGTTAATAATCTATGTATCAGTGGTAATAAGAAGGCGGCTGTTTTACCAGTGCCTGTTTGTGCGGATGCAATAATATCTTTTCCTTCCAGTATGGGAACCATCACCTGTTGTTGAACCGGTGTGGCTGTTTCATATCCCATAGCGTCTATACCATCCAGTATGCGTTGATCCAGTCCTAAGTCAGTAAACTTCAAAATAGTTGAATTATAATTTGAGCGTTGCTGGTAAAGGTACTACGAAAGAGTGGTTATAATTTTTCAAATAATTTCCTGAGTTTTTCCCTCGTCATTATTTTCTCCCAATCCTTACCTAAAGCATTTTCCCACAGTGGTTTCATGCCCATTGATACATTGATCATGGTGTCGAACTGTTCGTCGGTAAGCCCTTTACATATTCCCTGTGGAATTTCAATATGGTTCTTCTCAACCATGTATTTAAACTCTTTCACGCCGGCAGGATAATATTCTTCCAGGTGGTTCATCACAATACAGTTACCGATACCATGTTTAGTACCTAATAAGTAACTAAGTCCATAACTTACTGCATGCGCCACACCCACTTGCGAATAGGCAATACTCATACCTCCTGCATAAGAAGCCATCATCAGTTGATCATCACTTTCATCATCCCAGTGATCTTTTTCTACAAATACTTTCTGGCAAAGTTGAAGGGCTTTTTCGCCGTAGCTCTTACTGAACTCATTCAGGTATGTGCCCTCGAGGCTTTCTATACAATGTATATAGCAATCCATACCGGTATAAAAACGCTGATTTACCGGCGCGTTTTGGGTTAGTTCAGGATCAAGTACGATTTGATCAAATGGGGTAAAGTCGCTATTCATCCCCAATTTTCTGGTTGGACCAGTTAAAACGGTTGTACGGCTTACTTCTGCGCCGGTGCCGCTGAGTGTTGGGATACCCGCTTTGTAAACGCCTGGAAATTTCACCAGATCCCAACCCTGGTAATCGGCCGAAGAACCTGGGTTATTCATCATCAGTGACACGGCTTTGGCCAAATCCATGGTTGAACCTCCCCCGATGCCAATTACGCCACTAACGGTTCCAAATTTCTCTTTTAAACTATTGGCCAGTGCATCTACCTGTGTGGTTTTTGGTTCATAGGTAACGTCTGCAAAGATAATTTCGTCTTTCCCACGCAGCGGTACACGACTAGCGAGGGGCTTCCCCTCGAAAAAATGGTCAACAAGGAATATCATTGGCGCATCAGCCTTTCTTCTGGGCGCAAGTATTTCGTCTAGCTGGTTAAAAGCACCACGTCCAAACACTACGTAATCAACCATTTTAAAGTTCCGGAAGCTCATGATCGTTGTTTTTAATAAGATTATGCAAACATACTCAGAAGCATTTACTTCCCGAAAATCAAAGAGAAAGGAATTTTCAGGAATTAAACAGGGAAGGTTTTTTCCTTCTATTTCGAGGTTTGATGTATTTTACTGCTTCAAAGTATTGATAAGTTTACATGTTTGTAATGTTGCAGCAAATACTAACAGCACCTCTGCTTAAAGGTTCGATTGGTAAAGACTTCCTGACTTTTATGAGTCCGGAGAACCTACTGATCGGTGTACAGGTAATGGCTGTAGGTATTATGCTGATTATCATTCTTATCTATGCCCAGTTAATGGCCAAAAAAAGGATGCATTTTCATATAACCCGCATCCGAAATAATATTGAAGTGTGGATCAGCCAGATTATTCTGGAAGAATCAGTTGATGGCATTGAGATTCCCAAAAAATTTTACCGCTTACTCGACGATCCAAAGGCCCGACAGGTGGCTATTGATGAACTGGTTAATTGTAAAAAGAATTTCTCCGGACTGGTTGCAGAAAATATTGTGAGCCTTTATAATAAACTAGGCTTAAATGAAGACTCGCTTAATAAAATGAATAATAAGCGAAAATGGTATGTGAAAGCTAAAGGCATACAGGAGCTTTATTTAATGGACCAGAAAAAGCTGCTGACAAAAATTTACCGGGAAACCAACAGTACAAATGAATTTGTTCGTTCTGAAGCACAAATTGCCATACTATACCTCACCGGATTTAAAGGCCTTCGCTTTCTTGATGTAATATCTTACCCATTAACCCTTTGGCAGCAGATTAAACTATTGGAGCAATTGAGGTTATTTGGTAAGAAAGAAGACCTGTCTGACAGAATTCCGCGCTGGCTGCTTTCAAAGAATGATACGGTTATTATTTTTGCTTTGAGGCTGGCAGCAGAATACCAGCAATTTGGGGTTAAAAATGCAATAATGAACTGCCTGGTACATCCTTCTCCGGCTGTACGAACACGCGCCATTAAAACCTTGATCGTACTAGCAGATGAGCAAACTCCTTTTGTTTTGACCGGATATTATTCAAAAGAAACATTAGAAAACCAGGTACATATTTTAAATAGCCTCGCAAGCATGGCGACCGATGAACAGCAGTCGTTCTTAGAAAAATTATTAGATGCGCCGGAAAATATCATCAAACTAAAAGCAGCCATCGTTCTTGCAAATAATTGTACCGACGGTATGGCTATACTCGAAAAAAAGGCTACGCTGGAACCTGAACCGTTTTTGCGAATACTTGGCCATGTTAAAACTGTTAAATGAACTGGACTTTAATAAAGGACATATTATTTGATATACTTACCTACGGGATATTTATATATTCCACATTGCTATTATTATCTTATATAGCAATAGCCATATTTTCAATTGGTGAAACACGTAAGTATGTAAATAAAAATAGTTTTACCGATTACCGTGTACTTGCCTCTTCGGTACATTCACCTTCAGTAAGTATTCTGGCACCCGCTTATAATGAGGGGATGACTATTATTGAAAATGTAAGATCTCTCTTATCTATTTATTATACAAACCTCGAATTAATTGTTATCAATGATGGCAGTAAAGATGATTGTTTGCAAAAATTAATTACAGCTTATGAGCTTGAAAAAGTAGATTACTTCGTAGACTATAAAATAAAAACCAAAGAAGTAAGAGGTGTATATAAAAGTCGCAATCCTATTTACCAGAAACTATTGGTAGTTGACAAAGTGAACGGTGGAAAAGCAGATGCACTTAATGTGGGTATTAATATTTCTTCCAATAAATACCTGGTTTGTATTGATGTTGATTGTATCCTGGAGCAAGATGCTTTGCTGAAAATGATTAAACCATTCCTGGAAGAATCAGGAGAAAAAGTAATTGCTTCCGGTGGTGTGGTTCGAATTGCAAACTCCTGTGTAATAGAAGATGGTAAACTCGTTAAAGTAAAACTGGCTTCCGACTACCTGCCACGGATGCAGATACTTGAATATATCCGCGCTTTTATATTAGGTAGAATGGCATGGAGCCGATTGAATGGGTTAATGCTTATTTCCGGTGCCTTTGGTGCTTTTGATAAAGAAATTGCCATTAAATGTGGCGGGTACGACCATAATACTGTAGGTGAAGACATGGAACTTGTTGTTCGCATGCGTAGGTATATGGAAGAACGTAATGAGAAATACAGGGTTACCTATATTCCCGATCCGCTTTGCTGGACAGAAGCACCCAGCACTTTTGATATCCTTGGTCGCCAGAGAAACAGATGGACCCGAGGCACTATTGAAACACTTAAGTTTCACAAAAAAATGTTTTTCAATCCTAAGTACGGTTTATTAGGAATGTTGAGTTATCCTTATTGGTTTTTCTTTGAAATGTGCGCACCCGTAATTGAGTTCTTCGGATTTGTCTGCTTCTTCATTTTTGCAGCATTCGGGTTGATGGACTGGGGTTTCTTTTTTGCTTACCTGCTTTTTATTATATCCTTTGGTTATCTCTATTCTGCCTTCGCAATTTTAATGGAAGTAATTACCTACAACCAATATAAACGGCGAACGGATATACTAATACTTATATTAACGGCAGTAACCGAGCCCTTCTATTTTCATCCATTTGTAGTGTGGAGTGCTATCAAAGGTTATATTGATTATTTCAGGAAGAAAAAGAGCTGGGGTGAAATGACCAGACAAGGTTTTGCAAAGAAGACGGCAGACAATACCCCAGTACCAATAGAAGAAGTTCCTGTAGTTGTTGTACCTGAACCAGTAATTATTGAAGAACCTGTTGAGCAACCAAAGCTTTCTTTCTATAAAAGAAACATCGGACCTTTTATTGCTAAAATACCTGGTACATTATTTGAATCCTTCCGCTATTATATAGCACATATATTGGTACTGTTGTTTCTGTTACTTGTAGGAAGATCTATAGAGTTGGGTCTAGATTACTATTCACATGGAAAGCCTGAACACTTGGATCGGATTTTATTATATGGAATGGCTAAAGATGTGGCTTTTGCAACTTTAATTACCATCTGGGGATACCTGCCTTTTACCTTATTGTTTATTATCAGGAAACAAGTTGCACATGTTGGCTTTATCATATTTGGAGCCGTGCTTATGCTTTCACAGCTCATGCTTTCGCAATACTTTGTAAGCTCGCTTGTTCCCTTAGGAGCGGATTTATGGAGTTATTCATGGGCAGATATAGAGCAAACCGTCGGCTCTTCCGGTAGTGTTTCCGTTTATTCTATTTTACTGATCATCGGTTGTTGCCTTTTTTATCTGATAAGTCTGATCAAATTACCTCGTCTCCTCATTCCGAATGATGGCATCGTAGTTTTCTTTATCCTTTCGATCTCCATTGCAGGCATCAGGGATATTACGAAGATTACCAATAATATGTTGCCCGGACAGGAATTCAGTAATAATCTATCACTGAATAAATCCTATCATTTTTACAAAGCATCATTCGATCATTTTTTCCCATCTGCAACAGACCAGGATATTTATAGTGATGATTACTTTGCAAGCGAAACACTTGAAAACATACAACTCGATAAAAATTATCCATTCCTGCACCGTACAGATAGCAGCGCGAATGTATTAGCTCCGTTTTTCAATAGTCCTGATTCAACCCCACCTAATATTGTTATTCTATTGGTTGAAGGGTTGGGACGTGCATTCAGTAACCGAAACGCATACCTCGGAAGCTTTACTCCTTTTTTGGATTCTCTTTCAACCAGGAGCCTTTATTGGGAAAATTTCCTGAGTACAAGTGGCAGAAGTTTTGCAGGTTTACCTTCTATCTTAGGGTCACTTCCTTTTGCACAAACAGGATTCAATGAGCTTGGCAATGGAATGCCAAAACACAATTCACTCGTTAATCTTTTAAACCATAACGGATATAATACCTCCTTTTATTATGGTGGCGACGCCTCATTCGACAACATGTCCGGGTTTTTAAACAAATCCGGCATCAAACATATTTACGATGAAAAAACTTTCCCAACTACAGGTTACCAAAAATTGCCAAAATCATCCGCTGGCTTCAGTTGGGGTTATGATGATGCCTCTTTGTTAAAATATGTACTTACGGATACTGATACGATTACTCCTTCTCTCAAAGTTATTTTCACTGTTGCTACGCATAATCCGTTTCTGATCAATAATGAGTCGTTTTACATCAACCGTTTTGAGCAAAGAATGCAAGAGCTTAATTTTTCTGAGGATAAAAAGAAACAATACCGGAATTATTCAAAACAATATGCAAGTATACTATATGCCGATCAGGCTATAGAACAGTTTATCAAAGCTTATAGTAAGAGGGCAGATTTTACGAATACAGTGTTTCTCATAACAGGCGATCACCGTATGCCTGAAATACCCATGAGTACAAAATTAGACCGATACCACGTGCCTTTGCTCATTTACTCTCCAATGCTGAATACTACCAGAAAGTTTTCTTCTGTTTCAAGTCATTTCGATATAGCACCAACCTTATCTGCCTGGCTGAAATATAGTTATCGACTTGATATGCCTTCTATCGGAGCATGGATCGGTAATGGTATTGATACCGCTGTAGGATTCAGGAATATTCATGCGATTCCGTTAAAACAAACCAAACCTGATTTAAATGATTTTGTACGCGGTAACTATATGTTGAACGGAGATAATTTATTCAAAATCTCTCCTAAAATGGACCTTGAACCAGATAATAATCCGGAACAAACCATGATCCTTAAATCTGCATTCAACAGGTTTAAACAAATGAATAATGATTTTATGAAAAGTGGTCGCTTAATGCCAGACAGCCTTGTGAGAAAATTTGGTGGTCAATAATTACTAATGCAAAGAGCGATAGTAATCATTTAAAATAGTAGTGAGCAGTGGCCGGTAAAGATTCCAGAAAAAACTCTTTCTTTCAAGTGGTTCTCCTCTTGTATACATCATCCATTTAAAATAACCTATGCCTTTAAAATAGGAAGAATTAAGCGAAACCGGATTGTCACAAAAGTCGGCTGAAAAATAAAAGAATCGATAATCATTGTTCCGGTGAGCAGTAATAGCGGGAAACCGTTGTGGTATATTATATTTTGCCAGTTCTTTTGCCCCATTGTTATTCACACTGATATCAAAATTTGAAAGTACTTCGTTTTGCTTATGATCGACGCTAATAATGTCGAACCAAAAAGAATATTTGATACTTTCCGGTATACCATAATGATCCGTTGCTTCTTTCGTTGAATAGATAAAAGGTAATGCTCTTTGAAGATGTGTTTCATTCTCCAATATGACTACCTGATCATTTCCTGCATGAATAAGGGCGATACCACTTTTTTTAAACGGCCATTGGTTTTTATGTGTTCTTTGATAGTTTTTAATCAGCCATTGGGGTAGTTCCTTATTAATGGTAGTATCAAATGTTTCGAAATACCGGCCAATCCATCCCGACCATTTCATGCCAAACATTTCCTCAAATTGTCGCCTGATAGATGTATCGGTAGGTGACCCAATGGAGTTAAACTCAGTTATGATAAGCTTTTTTTGAGCTTTCATAATTTTTAAAAAAAGTAGATCCTGTTTACTCATTCCACCGTAAACCAGTCCTGATCTATCTTTTACATCCCCAACCTTAAACCATTCATTTCTAAATACGCCATAAGCATCCGTTATATATGCTGCATCAGCCGTTTTACTAAGGTCTGCGAGTTGCGCAGAATCAAACCGCTCCAGTCCTTTCAACTTATATTTTTCCTTATCCATCGGAAAAAAGCCAAAATAATCTATGTCCGGGTCGTATCGTTCAGACTTATTCTTGGTAAATTTTTCCTGGTTCAAGACCCAATGCAAGGAGATATGTTCCTGTCCGGGATATTGAACGACTGTTTTATCAACAATTGCGATTAATAATTTTCTGTTGGGGGTGAGGTACCAAACCAACATCATCAGGAAGGGAAGTAAAAAAATAGACAGCACAAGCATTCCTCTCCAGGATATGGAGATACGCTTTGTATTTTTCTTTAGAACCTTCTCAGCCATGCAACGCTGATTTGATATTGATTGCCGATTGTTTTCGGTAGGTATTCCTGGTTAAACCAGCCACCGTCGATCGTAAATACATTAAATCGTGCTACTTTCTTTTTAAATATAATGCCTGCTTTGTAAGAGATAAGTTTGGTATTACCGTTGATTTGAATGGCATTAAATCGATCATCCGGAGAAATACCATAGCCTACATTAAATCCCAGCATATCGTCTGCACTCGCATAATAATAGCGTGCAGAAATATTGTACGAAGAGGAAACGGTGCTGGTAAATGTACTTGGGGTAATATAGGTTCTGGCGCCAAACAACCAGCTTTTATAATATTTGCCGAGATAGCCGGTATATACCCAGGTAGGTGATCCGGAAAATTTTAAATAACGAACGCCAAGTTCTGCTTCATAACTTTTGGGAAGATTGGCATACAATGAAAATCCACCTCTCCATTGCGGAAATACACCTACCTGATCAGAATAACCTAAACCAACGTAACTATAAAAGGTATTCGATATTCTTGGATAAGCTTCCAGTTCGTATTGGTATCCGTTTGTTTTAAAACGGTTTGCATAAGTTATTCTGCCGGTTATGGAGCCAATCCCTGTATTTCTTCCATAATCTACACTAACCAGGTGCCAAGGGTCAGCAAACTGTTTATCAAAAGTTACAAAATCGTAGCTAACCCCTATTTTATTCTTCGCAGCATTTTCCCGAATGCGGTTGGCCAAAGCCCTGGCTTCTGTATTGTTTTTATTCAATGTTACCAGTTCCTGCACCGCCTTATCTGCATCTATATACCTGCGCATGGCATTTAATGCCCGGGCTTTCCTTAATAGTAAACTCTCAGATTTGGGGTGATGTGAAAGACCATCCTCCGCTACATTTAATGATTTCTGGTAATCATCTTTCCAAAATGTCATGTCTGCATAGGCATTGCAGGCATCTTCATAACCTGGTGTTTGTTTTAGTACTATTTCAAAGCAAATTTTTGCACTATCATAGTTTCTGGTCCAGGTATAAATTCTTCCCAGAAACACACGCAGATCCGCATAATTCGGACTAATCGCGAGCGCTTTGTATAAATAGGTTTTGGCCTTGGGATAATTATCTTCATCAAAAGCGGCTTTTTTGGCTGCTATTAATAAACCATCAGAGCTGGTGGTGTCAATCTGAGAAATAGCTTTTTCAGCTATAAGAAACAGGATTGAAAAACAACAGTATTTAAAGATTGCTGATAATCGCATGGCTACTGACTAAATTATCTTTGATCAGGATTTTCCGGAACGGGCCATCAGTCTTTTAACCCGGATGGATAGCTCGTTCAGGCTAAATGGTTTTGTTATATAATCATCGGCTCCGAGTTCAAATGCTTCCATTACCACTTTTTCCTGCTCCATTGCAGATAAGATGATAATGGGTATTTGTTTATCGGTTTTTTGTTTAAGCATAGCGGTAATTTCTAATCCGGATGCGTATGGCATCATTATATCAGAAATTACCAGATCGGGATTAAGTGCTTCTATTTGTGAAATGGCCTCTCTACCATCATGTGTTGTAATTACTTCATAGCCTTCTTTCTTAAGCTTAAGCTCGATTGTTTTCAACAACATGGGTTCATCTTCAGCTACAAGAATTTTCATATTCGGTCGGGGTAATTTGGATATTGAATTTAAAAGTACGTGTTTTCTCTTATTGACCCATGATATGTTGTTTTTCTTCCAACAACTGGGCCTGCATTTTATCAAAAAGCTGACTCACTTCTTTAATTTTTTCTTCAATCATTTCTGTATGTTTCTTTTCTCTTGCGTCTGCTTCTATTTTACCCAGTAATTCTGAAATCCTGGATGCTTGCAGCATTGCCAAAGCTCCTTTAAGTTTATGGGCCAGCTTATAAATATCATCGTACTGTTCCGTAGTTCCGATAGCTTGAAGCTCTTTAATCTGATCCGGCGTGTTTTCAAGGAAAAGGTTTAAAACATCCAATAAAGAATCTTTATCATCTAATCCTTCCAATAAGGAAAGATCATACAATTTTTCTTCGTTCATTATGGTTGTATTTGGGTTGTTCAATACTTTCTTTGGTGAAAGTAGTTTTAATAATCTTTTATACAAATCATCAAATTCAAATGGCTTGAGCATAAATTCATTCATTCCCACCTGTTCGGCCCTTTCCTGATCACCTTTCAGGGCTGTTGCCGTCATAGCGATAATGGGCGTTTTAAGCTGTAAGGTCTTTCTGATATACTCTGTGGCCTCATAACCATCCATAACTGGCATCTGAATATCCATGATGATCAGATCGTATTTATCTAAATGGCTTTCTACGAGGTCGATCGCCATTTGCCCGTTATTTGCAATGTCTACCACACCGCCAACTTTTTTAAGTACATAACTCACCAGCTTCTGATTAACCTCATTATCTTCTACCACCAGAAAATTTTTACCCTTTAATAAGCGTGATTCATCTTCAACATCTTCTGCTGATTCTTTGGCGACTATTTCATAGGGTAACTTAACCGAGAAGATAGAACCACCACCGGGTATATTGGTTACGGAAATAATACCATGTTGTAACTCAACCAAACCCTTACATATAGCCAGTCCTAAACCTGCACCACCATAGTTTCTCGCTATATCCGGACCAGCTTGTGTAAACGCATCGAAAATAACTTCTCTTTTATCGTCAGGTATTCCAATCCCGGTATCAGCTACCGTAAACAGGAATTCAGCTTTTGTTCCTTGTAGATTTAACTGTTCAACCGTTAATTTAACCTGACCCGCAACAGTGAATTTAATTGCATTGCCTATAATATTTACCAGTACCTGGTTCAGCCTGTATGGATCTCCTATTACTGTTTCCGGTAGACCTGGTTCGCACTCAACCAGTAATTGTAATTCTTTACGATTGATTTCATGTTCGAACTGGGCCTTAATGCCACTAATCACTTCCCGAATATTGAAAGCTGTTTTATCGATCGTGACCCTGCCAGCTTTTATTTTTGAGAAGTCGAGGATATCGTTTACAATCACCAGCAGATTATTCACCGATCGTTTAATCATTCCGGTAAATTCTTTCTGCTGCTCATCGAGCTGTGTTTGCAAAAGCAGGTTTGTCATACCCTGTATACCATTCATAGGGGTTCGTATTTCATGGCTCATATTAGCCAGAAACTGTTCCTGCAATTGCTTTGCCTCTTCCGCATTTTTTCGCGCTTCAATAAGTTTTTGCTGATAGAGTACCCTGTCTGTTATATCTGTTGCTATTCCACTGATGCCAAAGATTTTCTTTTTATGATCCATCAGCGGGAATTTAATCACCAACAGGTTTTTTCTTCCTTCCGGACCATAGATCCACTCTTCTGACTCAACCGGTTTTCTTGTGCTGAATACTTCATCATCTAAGCGTTTGTAATGATCTGCTGTTTCCTTTTCACTAAAATCATAATCTGTTTTATTGATCACCATTTCGTCGGTAACACCCATTACTTCCCTGAATCGCCTGTTGATCATTATGTATTTGCCATCGAGGTTCTTGATAAAAATCAGGGAAGTTGTATTCTCCATGATTGATTCAAGTCTTAATTGATTCTCTTTCCTTCTTTGTTCTGATTCTTTTAACTCGAGTTCGATTTTTTTCTTTTCTGTAATATCTTTTACCATACACTGGTAGCCGATTACAATATTATCCTTGGTAAGTAGTTGCGCAGTTTGTTCTACCCATTTTTGCTGACCATTTTTTGTTCTGGTAATAAATTCTAATGTAGTTGAGGGAATTCTTTGCTGAAACTGGTTGGTATAATGATTAAACACCTGTTGTAACCAGGATGGATGTAATAAAAAAGAAAAGTCTTTTCCAATTAATTCGTCTACTGTATACCCTGTAAGCTCTCCTACTTGTTTATTGGCAAATGTTATGGTTCCGTTTACATCGGTGGTATACATTACCACGCTGGCATTTTCGATGATGTTACGGTACTTTTCATCACTATAGCCAACACTTTCTTCCGCTTTTTTACGGAGGGTTAAGTCTCTGTTCAGTTGTATGATTAAAATCAGTACAACTAAAAATGCAATTACACCTCCAATTAAAGAAGTGTAACCAATACTTGAATAAGTTTTTTCATTAACTGTACCCCGGGCTATCAGTAATGTTTCTGCTTCTGCTGTAATATCATCCAGTATTTTATAGATTGATTGCGCAACCATGTTACCTTCTCCATCATAACCTATTCTATCCGAAATTGCCGTGGGCGATTGGTTACCTTGAAGTACACCTATTTGAAATTCACTTTTATTAGCCACCAATTGTTTAAGGATTGAAAGCTGGTCGATTGAAAAAGCTGTATCTCCTTTAAACCTGGTTTCCAGTTGTTGTATCAGTTGTTTTGCTTCGGCTTGTATATGCAGCACTTGTGGTTTCCAGGCTGTATCTTTCGATAGCATATAATCTTTTGTGGAAGATTCAGCCTGGGCTATATTCGATTTCAGTTGTGATACTTCTTTCAGTATAGAATAAGTATGCGAAAGCCAGTTACCGGTTTTAGTTAGGTTTTGCTGTTGCTGGTATAACACCCCACCCAAACATACCAGGGTAAGTATTGAGAAAAAAAATAACCAGCGAACCCTGCCATACATTTTAGGTGCTTTGCTCTTTTGGGAAGTACTCATGCGTCAATCAGTTTGGGTAAAAACCGGGGTTCTGTAAAGATAGGTTTTGCCCGCCACTGTTGTATTTATTTGCCCGCTTTTATCAAGCCAATAAGGCTGCAGCTCTTTCGAGGTCTTCAGGGGTATCAATTTCTACACCCATATAATCTGTTACCACCATTTTAATAGTAACACCATTTTCAAGATAGCGCAAACATTCAATTTTTTCAGCTGATTCCAGTGGAGTCATGGCCCAGGACGTGAAATTCAACAGTGCCTGTTTTCTAAACGCATATACACCAATATGTTCATAATAGGTGATCGGGCTCTCAGTGCTTCTGGGATAGGGTATCACACTTCTTGAAAACATCAGTGCATTAAAGTTTCGGTCAATGGCCACTTTTACATAGTTCGGATCTTCAATAAACTTTTGCTCTTTCAGTAGCTGCATCAAAGAGGCCACTTGTACCTGTTTACCCTCTTCGCCTTCAAAAACCTGTAATAACTGTGCCAGTGGCTCTTTTTTTACAAAGGGCTCATCGCCCTGAACGTTTACTACAATATCAATATCCAAATCTGCTACTGCCTCTGCAATACGATCGCTGCCGCTTTCATGGTTCTTTTTACTCATAATGGCTTTACCACCATTATTTGTAATTTCCTGGAAAATAATATCACTGTCAGTAACTACATAAACATCATTGAATAAACCTGTTGCCACCGTATTATCATAGGTATGTCTGATAACAGGTTTGTTTCCCAGTAGTTGCATGAGTTTTGCCGGAAACCTGGTGGCGGCATATCGTGCCGGTATAAAAGCAGCAATTTTCATGGATCAAATTTCAGCAAAGATGAGCAATCGGAAGGAAAATGAATGTTGAATATCCAATATCCAATGTCCAATTTTGAAATAGGATACTGCTTAACTTGGAAATTGGATATTCGATATTCAAAATTCCTCTCTTTATCTATCCGTCTTAACGCTATTGTCGAACGGTATTTTAAGTTGATAGCCCAGTTTACCATCGGTGTTGTCATCGAGTACATCAAGTCCATAGCGAAGTTGTTCCACCGGAGTATAATTAAACGTACCGAACAGGCGATCCCACAGAGAGAAGATATTGCCGTAGTTGGAATCGGTTTGTGGTCTCATGTAGTGATGGTGCACTTTATGCATATCGGGCGATACAATTATCAGGCTTATGGCTTTATCCAGCCAAAGGGGTAAGCGGATATTTGCATGGTTGAACTGCGATAGAACCGCGCTCAAACTTTGGTATAACATCACCAGCCACATAGGAGCCCCGCAAGCAACTACCCCAATCGTAGTAAAAACAGCACGGAATACGCTTTCACCCGGATGATGTCGGTTGGCGGTGGTGGTATCTACATGGGTATCGGCATGGTGTACCATGTGAAATTTCCACATCCATTTTACCTTGTGTTCAATAAAATGAATGAACCAGGCTCCGACCAGGTCGAGCAGCATTAACCCGCCGATTAGAAATACCCATTGCGGCATTTCAATCCATTGAAGGATGCCGATTTTATTTGCTATAGCCCAGTCGCTCGATTTTACTATCACCAGGGCAAAAGCAAAATTGATGACAATGGTAGTAATGGTAAAGAATATATTAATGGAGGCATGTTTCCATTTATTATAGCGGAATTTGAATAATGGAATAGCTCCTTCAATAATCCAGAAAAAAGTAATGCCGCCCGCAAGAATCAAGGCCCTGTGCAAACTGGGAATGCTACTGAAATATTGAATGATTGAGTCGATCATATGGGGTGCAATTGTTGCTTCAAGTTAGTAAATGTTGGGGGAAATTGAAAAGTCCGGGAGTCCGATAGTCCGGAGTCGGAAAGATGATTGTCTTATTAAGGAGTCTCAAAACTTTACGCCGAATCCTACTGTCTTCCGGACTCCCGGACTTTCGGACTAACGCAAAAAAACCCCGGAAATAACTCCGGGGTCTTATAATTATTAAAATCAGAAGCCTAGTTATTCAGCATCAGCGGCATAACCAGCATTAGCAGGTCTTCGCCTTCGGCTTGTTCAGTTGGCTTGATCAATCCCGCTTTGGTAGGGGTTGAAAGTTCCATTTTAACGTCTTCTGTATCCGCTGCGTTAAGCATTTCAATCAGGAATTTAGCGTTGAAAGCAATCTGCAGATCTTCTCCATCATATTGACAGCTCATTCTTTCATTTCCTTCAAAGCTGAAGTCGATGTCTTGAGCAGCCATTTGTAATTCGCTTCCGGTAATACTTAATGCTACCTGATTGGTACTCTTATTACTAAATACGTTTACACGACGAAGGGCATTCTGGAAGTCGGCTTTATTTACGATCAGTTTATAAGGATTATCTGTTGGAATTACCACTTTATAATCCGGGAACCGCGCATCGATAAGGCGACAAATCATTTGTGTTGAACCGTGGTTTACAAAAAGATGGTTACTGTTATAGCTAACGGTAATAGCATCGTCGTTGTCTGGCAGGGCATTCTTTAACAGGTTCAAAGGCTTTTTAGGTACTATGAAAGAGTCTGTTTTGGTAGCTTTTGCATCAGTGCGTTTATATTTAACCAGTCTGTGAGCATCGGTAGCCACAAACTGAACACCCTCTTTCGACAGTTCAAAGAACACACCCGTCATAGCCGGACGTAAATCATCGTTACTAACAGCAAACAGCGTTTTATTGATGGCGGTAAGTAGTCCTCCACTCGTCATTTCAAAACCGGTTGTATCATCGGCAGCGGGTTCTTTGGGGAAATTATCGGGGTTCTCACCCATTACCTTGTATTTACCATTATCGCTGGTGATTTCAATGGCGAAATTTTTGTCGATATTAAACGTAAGTGGTTGATCTGCAATGTTTTTCAAAGAATCCATCAGTATTTTGGCTGGAACACAAACCTTGCCATTTACCTTACTTTCAACATCCATCTGAACACGCATCACGGTTTCCAGATCGGTAGCAACTACATTCAGTTTTTTATCCTGTATTTCAAATAGAAAATCCTCCAGAATCGGCAACACCGTATTCGCATTAATTACACCGCTGATCTGCTGCAGGTGTTTTAAGAGAGAAGAGGAAGAAACAATAAATTTCATTCTGTGGAATTTAGGTTTGCAACAAACCTAATGCAAATTGTTAATATTCCGCAACCTAAATTGAAGGTACCTGGTTCTAAAAAACGGTCAATGTTAATCAGTTGTGAATTGACTCAGGAAATTGAGCCAATGGTTTCCAGTAATTCCTGGTAACGCATGCGTGTAATAGGCTTTACAATATAATCTGTAACGGTGGTAAACTCGCGTGAGCGGCGAATATCGGCATCATCTACCGAAGAACTTACCACATAGAGCGACATGGTTTTGGGCAGCTTTTTATTGAGTTTCTCGTACTCTTCCAGAAATTCCCAGCCATTCATAACTGGCATATTGATGTCGAGAAAAATCACATCGGGTAAATTAGCTGCATCCTTACTATTTTCACTGGTGAAAAAAGCGAGTGCCTCACTACCGTCGTAGAAGGATTGTATGGTTTTGGCCATACCGGTAGCTTCCAGCATTTTTCGTGCGGTGAATTGATAGATCTTGTCATCATCAATCAAACAAACTGCATGCTGAATAAGGTTCATGTAAAGAGTTCTCGGTTTCTAACAAATATAACTAATAATAACACAATTTATTGTACGCATGACCCTTCGAAACAAGCTTACCCCAGAACAGGCATGGCAAAAAATAAAGCATTATTGTGCCTATCAGGAGCGATGCCATTTTGAGGTTAGGGAAAAACTGTATGGCTATGGCCTGCCAAAAACAGCCGTTGAAACCCTGATAAGCCGTTTAATTGAAGAAGATTACCTGAATGAAGCCCGTTTTGCCACCCAATTTGCCGGTGGTCATTTCCGCTTAAAAAAATGGGGGCGGGTTAAAATTGTGTATGAATTAAAACAAAAAAGGATCAGTGCCCCCAACATTAAATCTGCCTTAAAAGAAATAGATGAGGATGATTATCGGACCATTTTACAAAAACTCGCCCGCACCAAATGGCTTACCCTAAAAAAGGAAACCCCTATATCCCGCCGCGCAAAAACCACCCAATACCTCCTGCAAAAAGGTTTTGAACAAGACCTGATCAGGGAAGCAATAGGAATGATGAATGTAGAATATTGAATGTCCAATTTCGAAATTGGACATTGAACATTGGACATTGAACATTAATTAAGTTTACCTTAGACGCAGAAACTACTTCCCCCTAATGAGGTTTTTTTTAACGATTGCCAGCTCGTTATTGTTGATATGCAGTAATGCGCAGCAGAAATTTATTCCCCGAAAAGCGTTTACTGTTACCACAGAAAATGATGCATACCTGTTTCAGATAAAGGATGCCTATTATACCAATGGTATTAAATTAAACTACCGTATTGCTGATACTTCTACCAGGGTTAAACGTATTCATGCTTTTGAATTAGGGCAGAAAATATTTACCCCCTTATCCAAAAAGGCAGAAACCTCACATGAAATAGACCGGCCCTATTGTGGTTATTTATATGCAGACTATCGATCCATCAGCAGCTATCGCAACGATGCTTTATTACAATGGGGTCTAACACTGGGTTTGGTAGGAAAAGCTTCTCTTGGTGAGGCGCTACAGAATGGCTATCATAGCTTACTGAATTTTAAAAAATTTGAAGGATGGAAATACCAGGTGCCGAATGCACTAGGTATTGATCTTACCGCATCATATGCCCAAACCTTGTTTAACCTTGGACAAGTATTCAAAATGGTGCCGGTTTTTTCTGCGAGTTTGGGGACACAGTTTACCAACGCAAAACTGGGAACCGTTTTTTGTATCGGTTCTTATGAAAGCAATCATAGTTCTTTACTTTTCAATACCAGGATGAGCAGTGGTTATGCAGCCCCAAAAAAGAAAATGGAATTATTTCTTTATGTCCACCCCTCTATGCAAGCCCAGGTTTATAATGCGAGTTTACAAGGTGGATTATTCAGCAATAAAAACGGGGCCGTGCTTACTAATCCGGAAACATGGGTTTTTGAACAGGAATGGGGAATTTGCTACGCCCAAAAACGCTTTAATACCAGGATTGCCTTTATACATCAATCAAAAGAAACCGCCGGCCAGCTTATCAGTCAAAGCTATGGATCTATTCAGATGGGGGTTTTGATGTTTTGAAACAAAAGAAGGGAAGAACAGAGGAACATAACAGAAGAACAGAAGAACATCGAATATCCAATGTCCAATGTTCAAGTAATATTTATTTGGACATTCGATGTTCTTCTGTTCTTCTGTTCTTCTGTTCCTCTGTTCTCCTTACCTTGCAAACATGTCATCGCTTAGCTTTTCTTTGATACAGTCGTCTCTTTTCTGGGAAGACAAAACCGCCAACCTCAATATGTTTGAGGAGAAGATTAACAGCATTTCGGAAAAAACAGAAATCGTGGTATTGCCCGAAATGTTTAGTACTGGTTTTAGTATGCGCCCCGAAGTATTGGCTGAACCCATGGACGGACCATCGGTTCAGTGGATGAAACATATTGCTGCTAAAAAGAAAGTGGTGATTACCGGAAGCCTGATTATCCAGGATGGAGATCAATTTTACAATCGATTATTATGGGTGCTTCCGAATGGAACATTGGGATATTACGATAAAAGGCATCGTTTTGCTTTTGCGGGTGAGGACCAACATTATGCTGCAGGCAATAAACGACTGATAGCACAGGTAAAAGGATGGAGAATAAACCTTCAGATTTGTTACGATCTGCGCTTCCCGGTTTGGGCACGTCAGCAAACTAATGAACATGGTCCGGAGTTTGATGCTATTATTTATGTTGCCAACTGGCCTGAAAGAAGAAACCATGCCTGGAAGACTTTACTCACCGCGCGTGCAATCGAAAACCAGTCTTTTGTATTAGGTGTTAACCGGGTTGGAAATGATGGTAATAATATTTACCACAGTGGTAATAGTATGGTAGTTGATCCGCTAGGGGAAGTGCTTTACCATAAGGAACACGACGAAGACATTTTCACCATCACCCTGCAAAAAAATGGGGTAGACGATGTTCGTACAAAATTCCCCTTCTGGAAAGACGCTGATCAGTTTTTGATTACAGAGGTTTGAATGATAAATATGGAATGACGAATATGAATAATTGAGAATTCGATCTTCATCATTCGATATTTATGATGACTTTCTCTAAGAAATTTAAAAAAGCTTTCTATGCGTGAGCACAATACTTATTTTGCTAACCGTTTATTTAATGGTAGCCGTTGGCTTGAACAGCAGGTTGTTGTTACTGAGCGTAGCGCTATAGTTGATATTGTTCCGGCTAAAGTAATACATGAGCCCTATACGGCTCAATACCCCATTATTGCACCTGCTTTTATGGATATTCAGATTTATGGTGCTTATGAAAAACTATTTTCTGTATATCCGAATATCGAATCTTTAGAATTATTGTACAAGTATTGCAGGGAAGGCGGTGCTGCTTATTTTCAACCAACGGTTGCAACCAATAGTTATGAGGTATTTAAACAGGCAATTGATGCAGTTGCTGCTTACCAGAAAAACAGGGGTATAGGTTGCATCGGCTTGCATATAGAAGGCCCTTGGATTAATCCGGTAAAAAGAGGTGCACATCTGGAAGAATTTATTCATGTACCTACTGTAGAACAGGTAAAATCATTACTGGATTATGGAAAAGGTATTATTACGATGATTACCCTGGCTCCGGAAATTTGTTCCTCCGAAATCGTAAACCTGATCAGATCCTACGGTGTAGTAATTTCTGCGGGACATAGCAATGCCACCTATCAACAAGGTATTGATGCATTTAACAATGGTATTCCTACTGCCACGCATCTTTTTAATGCCATGAGTGCGTTGCAACATCGGGAACCCGGATTAGTTGGTGCGATATTCGATCATGAAACGGTGATGTGTAGCATAGTGCCCGATGGTTATCATGTAGATTTCGCAGCCATACGTATTGCCAAGAAACAAATGAAAGAAAGACTGTTTGCTATTACCGATGCAGTAACCGGTACCACCAGCGGTGCTTATCCACACAAACTCAATGGTGATAAGTATGAGTCTAATGGAACGCTTAGTGGCTCTGCATTAAATATGGCCGCCTGTGCCCGAAACCTGGTACACAAAGCACAGATACCAATGGATGAATCATTGCGTATGTGTAGTTTATACCCGGCACAAGTAATGGGTTTATCTCACAGAACCGGAAGAATTGAAAAGGGATATAATGTTGCGATGGTGGGATTGACGGAGACACTGGAAGTGTTGAAAGTGGTGGATGAGTGATGAGGATAGGCTTTTCGAAAATGTTGGATTTTTTCAAAAAGCTAGTATGCTTTCCGCTTTATTGGTAGCACAAACCTATTTATATAGAGCTTCAGTTTTCTTACCACAAACCGATTTAGTGCTTGGTGTTTCTTGCCGCTTGCAGGTAGGACTCAATATGATCAAAGCTTATTAGTTTACCGATTTCGTTCAGCTTATCTTTTTGTTTTTGGTCGTTTCCTATAAAAATGATTGGAATTTTCGATGTCTTCTTTCTCTGTTTAACAGATATAGCTGTCTGTAATCCGTGACTGGGCTTTTTGTCAGCGTTTACAAAAATCAGGTCAGGCATTATGTCACTTATCAACTTATACGCCTGGCCTCCGTCCATATTTTCTCTATGGATTTCTATGTCTTGCGAAATTCTTTTTTCAATTTCCGTATCGTTTGAAAAGTCGATGATAAATATTTTCATAGGTCGACTTTATGTTTCCAAAACAAAAGGGTTGCTAAAACTATAATAGAAATCAATGTTCCGAAGGGTAGATACCATATTGTAAGTAAGCTAATGATTAATCCAAGACTGTAAGCCCACTCTTTGTTTGTTGATAAGGCATAAACCCAGGTAAGCCAAATTAACCCATACAATATAAAGAGCCATCCAAGCTTAAAAACATTAACGTTCAGTTTGTAAAAAATTTCAGCCCAGGGTCCTGGTTTTTCTGGACCGATATATTTTCCCTTAACTGTTACAAAAATTCCGTCAAGCAGCATATAGCCACCGTTTAGAAGTGCTAGTATAGTTATAAGTATTTTCATTTCAATCTGAGGTTGTATTCGTTTTGTTATGATTGCCTTTACTGTTCTGGGATTTATGAAGGCAGATCATTAATTGGTTAAAGGGCAAAATATAAATGCTAATTTAATAAGATATTATTGAAAATTAGAACTATAGCTAAACAATGAGCGATGAGTTAAGCGTATGGGAAGGAGAAATAGCACTCCTTCTTAATTACTTCTTGTTTTGCCGTTTTTTCCCAAAACAAATGCTCAAAGAAATACAGAAGTACGAGTGCTTCTACGATAAGGATTGCCGAAAATTTTCTGTCTTGTACTTTTTTGGAATCATCAACTTACAATTTTATCCCGCAGTTTCATAAACGGTTTTTCTACAACAAGATGCAATAGATAGGCAAAAGCAATACAGGTGATGATACAAATTAACAGTACGATGTTACTGTTGAGGTTATACTCAGACAAAATCTGCTGTGTTGAGTGAATAACACCTTTATGTGTTAGATAAATAGCATAAGAAATGGTTGCTATGAGTGTTGTAAGCTTTGAGTTCCATTTATACAAGAAACTTGCAGGGCTAATCGCTCCTGATACCATCAATCCAAATCCAATTGCAATAACCGGAAATCCAAAAACAGATGCATCATATGTTTGTTGGTCTTCGCATAAAAAATAGGCGCCTGTTAAAGTAATCAAGCCCAATACGATCAGCAGATTCCCATACTTAGCTATATTTTGCCACCAGATTGATTTAAATACATATATCGACGCAATCATTACTCCAATTAGTAATCCATCTAAACGATTATAGGTTGGGTAGTAAATAAACTTATACCAATAAAGCCAATTGTTCTTATCCGATATATTAGGTAAATACAACTGGTTAAAGCTGTAGATTCTTATTGCAAATCCTGCCAGAAATACACCTATTAATAGCCAATATGCATTTTTGATCCCTTTGCCCTTTTGAATGGCTATTAAAATAAGTGGAAGGAAGAGGTAGAAATGTTCCTCTACACAGAGCGACCAGCAATGAGAAAAAGTGCCGTAGTCCTTTAGATTTAATCCTAAATTCTGTGTGAATGTCAGGAATTTCCATAACGGCGGAAGTGCTTCTTTTTCCCTGAAAAAGGGGAAACAAAAGTAAAGTGCTACGGTAACCAGGAATGCTGGTACAATCCTGAAAAAACGTTTTAAAAAGAACTTTCTGAATGAAACCAGCTCCCCCTGTTTTATTTGTTCAAATAGTTGGGCCGAAATTAAAAATCCGCTCAATACAAAAAACAGATCAACACCCGTCCATCCGAAAGACGCAATATCCGGAAGCCATGCTGGCTCTCCACCGCTGATGATGAAATAATGAAAAAAGAAAACTAAAATAATGGCCAGGGCCCTTAAGTGATCAAGTCCGTATAATTTATGTTTCACTGGGAATGTAATTGTGATGGTGCGGGATTACTTGGTTGCAGCGCATCTCAAAAACGACCTTTATTTTTTAAAATTGTTTTATTGAAATAATTTTTTTTCAAAGTCTATTATCCCTAAATACTTTTTTGGATTTCAATAATGCAGGTCATGGTCAGGCTTTGACTTGCAGATTGAAATGCATAAAAGAATCCATCATTTCTTATTTCACCAGACTACTATTCATTACTATTTGTCTGATACTCTTTTCGAAATGATAGACAATACTTACATCCCGGTTGTAAACATTCTCGAGTATAATGATGTCTAAATCCTTAGCCGGCACATAAATTTTCAGACTTACAAAGCCTATTCCCCTGCCTGCATGACCAATATATTTATGCGGTGATCCTTCATTTATATTTACGCCATAACCATAATTCGATTTTTGCGCACTGAATGTATAGTCTTCATCTACTATTCCAGAGTTCACCATAGCTGTATAAGACCCAGGCTGCAGTATTTTTCCTGAATGCAGTTTGGTATCCCAGGTATTCAGATCCAGGGCATTGGAAATTATTCCACCAGCCGGAATAAAATTGGCCCAGGATTCATTTGTGAAGTTCATGCTTTTAAAATCCACCAATTCTAGTGAATCATTGGTACGCCAATATCCGTTTACCAGTCCCTTATTGGACTTTTCCATTTCATAACAAAAGGTATTCAGCATTCCCAGTTCTTTGAACAAACTATTTGCTGCTTCGATATATGTTTTCCCTGTTGTTTTTTCAATCAGCAGTCCCAATAAGCCATAGGCTGGGTTACTATAATGGAAACCGGTACCGGGTTTAAAAGACAATGGTTTTTCGAGATGCACCAAACCAGCCGACATATTCAATAACTGGTGCACCGTAACAGTATCTGCCCAACTCTGTTTCAGATCGGGCAAATATTGCCGGATGGGCTGGTCTAATTTTATACTTCCCTTTTCAATTTCCTTTAATACCAATACCGCAGTAATCTGTTTGCTGTTCGATTGTATCCTAAAATTATCCCTTAATGTAAGGGGCGTTTTTTTAGAAAAATCAGCATAACCAACAGCTTTTTTATATAACTGTTTGCCATTTTTTGTAATCAAAACAACGCCATTAAATGGTCTGGGTAAACTGGTTTTTAACAGGCTATCTATACTTTTAATATAGTCAGCTGTTTCACCAGCTTTCTGTGCTGATCCAGTTTTATTAATATAGCTGCTGCATACAAAAGTTAAACCTACCATCGTGAGCAGGTATAAAAAACACCTCTGCTTCATAAATATTGGTTGTGTATTAAGTGTAAAGTGCTTGCCCTTATTTACAGTGAATATAAAACAGGAAGGAGAATTAGTTAGTAAAATTTACATTTTATTATAATATGTAAAATACGGACGAAAGCTGTCGGATAGAAAGTGAGTGAGACAATTAGTTTTTATCATTTCCGCTTCCAATCATCTTACGCACTTCGGCAATCTTTATATCATACCCTTCCTTAATAGCCTGAGAAGATGGTTTAATGAAAATATCGGGCATAATACCATAACCTTTGGGGCGTTCTTTATCCATTACCAGTCTATACATCGGCAAACTCACTACTATACCGGAATTAGGTAAAGTGATTTTGGGGATATGCATGGCTGAATTTCCATAGTAACCGCCACCTGTTTCCTCACCCACAACTTTTACATTGGCCTGGCCCTGTAATTGGGATATAAACATCGTTGCCGCTGAGAATGTATACCCACCTTGTATTAAATACAGTTTGCCATTAAAATGATGTTTGTTGATTGGCGAATAATAATGTCGCTCATAACGGCGGTAATGAATTTTTCCATCTGCTTCTTTCTTTGCTCCGAAATTCATGGCAAACCAATAAATCAGTTTAGGTTTTATATACTTACCATAGGTAAACTTTCGGTTGATGGCCGCGACTGTATCGCCTATTTTAAATGGTTTATCAACCAAAT
Source organism: uncultured Sediminibacterium sp. (assembly GCA_965650685.1). GTDB lineage: Bacteria > Bacteroidota > Bacteroidia > Chitinophagales > Chitinophagaceae > Sediminibacterium. The sequence goes on along the minus strand of CBFGPM010000003.1, from coordinate 25,699 downwards.
ACTGGGTTAATTTAATGCTGTTACTTACGTTACCTCCTCCATTCTCACGTAAATCAATTACCAGGTTTTGTATAGATAGTTTTGCAAGTGTTTTGAAAGACTTCCTGAAAAAGCTTCTCAGTCTTCCTCCGGTAAATGTGGTAAGCCGAATAAAAGCCGTACTTGTTGCAGTATCAATAATCATCGTTCGCTTATTCAGCAGGCTTAGTTTTCTCAACTCCCTTCTGGTTAACTCAGGAGCCCGGACTATTGGCCTTTTTCTTCCTGTATCTATTACTGGACGATAGGCTTTTATCGTAGTTTCTTTTTCGATACCTGTTGAGTCGATATAACGAATGTTATATACTGAATCAGCATCACCCAATATGGTTTTATACCAGCCTGGAAAATTGCTGCTGATAATCTGACTTTTATGGTTTACCCCATAGCCATCGGTACTGATATATTGATAAATAGTATCCAGTAGTGCTGCGGGTTTACGCTGATTAATCGCTGTTACGATAGTACCTCTTTTAAATATGCTATCGTTTCGGTAGGCACTACCCAATACTACCAGACTATCATCCCATGCTTTTAAAGAAAGTGGGAATTGAGGAAAGCGGTACATATTCGCCACTTTACCATAAGCTTTTGAGAATCGAACGGTGGTATGCCCGCACCTGATATGTGCAATAAGTTTAGACACACGGTTTTTATACTCCACTTCATTCAGCGAATCGGTGATGCTCGCAATGGTTTCATTAAAATAGTAATCGATGCTGTCTTTGGGAGTGTACCAATAAAGACTTGGATGATTGGCTTCCAGTATTTTTTTCAGCAACACTATATCTTCTACCAATGGCTTAGCCGCCATTTTAGGGAGTGGTGGTGGAATGTATTGTCCCTCCACCTTAGCAGATAGTCCGATGATCAATGCAAGAAAAAATAGCGTGATGCGGACTGTCTTCATATTTATTTATTGCTGAAATGCATTCCAGCCTTGTGCGGTAATATTAAAGGTGTTGCCTCCTTTGGTCAGTAATTTACAACCTTCTTCCAATTCGGTCATATATCCGATCACACTGATTTCTTCATTTAAGGTAATTTTTTCGTGATCCTCCTGCTTCAGGGTAAAGATGAGTTCATAATCTTCCCCGCCATTCAGTGCAGAAACGGTTGGATCTAACCCAAATTTGAATGCAGCTTTACGGCTATGTTCCGAAATGGGTAGTTTTTCTTCATAAATACGGCAGCCAAGGTTACTTTGCTTACAAAGATGTAATACTTCACTGCTGATACCATCACTTACATCCATCATGCTGGTAGGCATGATATTATTTGCTTCGAAAAAACCAATGATATCTTTTCTGGCCTCAGGCTTCAACAACCTTCCTACAATATAACTTTCGTTTTCCAGATCAGGTTGTATCTGTGGATTTTCGAGGTAGATTTTCTTTTCTCTTTCCATCAGTGTTAAGCCGAGGTAAGCTCCACCTAAATCACCGCTTACACATATAAGATCGCCTTTTGATGCAGTACTCCTTTTTACAAACTTATCAGGTGCTACTTCGCCTATGGCTGTTACCGATATGATCAATCCTTTTTGTGAAGTAGATGTATCACCTCCTACCAGATCAACTCCATGTTTTTCGCAGGCGATATGAATACCTTCATATAACTCTGTCATGGCTTCCACACTAAACCTATTGCTCATGCCAATACTCACGGTAATCTGAGTAGGAGTAGCATTCATGGCATAGATATCACTCAGGTTTACCATCACGGCTTTATAACCCAGGTGTTTCAGGGGTGTATACATCAAATCGAAATGCACCCCTTCCAGCAATAGATCGGTTGTAACTACAGTTTGCTTTCCAAAATGATCAATCACCGCTGCATCATCGCCAACGCCTAATACGGTAGATGCATTGTGTATTTCAAAATTTCGGGTAAGATGATCAATCAAACCAAACTCACCCAGATCAGATACTTCAGTTCTAACTTCACTCATAAAAAAATATTGAAAGTTCAATAATCAACTTCAAAGTTGGAAATTGGTTATTGGATATTGCTCTGTTTATTTACTCTTCTGTTACAGGTGCTCCATTTACTATCGCTACCAGCTCGTCGTGTATTTTTCCGTTGGTGGCAATAATATGTGGCTGATAGGGGGAGTAATGATTGCCTTTGAAATCAGTTACTTTACCTCCTGCTTCTTCTACGATTAAAAATCCGGCTGCACTATCCCATGCCTGTAGTTTGTGTTCATAAAACCCATCAAACCTACCAGCTGCTACCCAACACAGATCAATCGCAGCACTTCCCAGTCTTCTCACTGGTACACCTTTACGAATAAGCTTTTCGAATACCTGCAGCGGACCATTTTCCATATCAAGATAGGTATATGGAAAACCGGTTACCAGACAGCTTTTGATGACCTGCGTTTTTTCGCTTACATGAATTTTTTTATCATTCAGCGTGGCGCCAAATCCTTTCTGGGCAAAGAAAAACTCGTTGATAAATGGATTATATACTGCACCTAGTATCATTTCCCCATTCTGCTCAATACCAATACTTACGCAACAAATGGGAATACCATTGGCAAAATTTACAGTGCCGTCAATGGGGTCAATGATCCATTTATAGGCCGAGTCTTGCACAATTTCTCCCGTTTCTTCACTTAAAATAAAATGATCTGGATAATCTTGTCTGATTACTTCGAAGATGGCTTTTTCAGCCGCATGGTCTGCCTCTGTTACCAGGTTATTAACCCCTTCTTTATTACTTATTTTAAACTGGCCATTAAAAAAGCGTTGTAATTCCGCAGCTCCGGCCTCGGTAGCTTTGATGAGCGTTTGTTTCAACATATCCGCAAAAGTAACAAACCGGCAGAAGAATATAGAATTAGGAATAAGAAATAAGCAATTAAGAAGGTCGTTAAACCTGCTTATTATTGCAGTGAAAAGCAGTATTTGGAACTCAGCGTTATTATAGTAAACTATTGTGTACCCGATTTTCTGGAACAATGCCTGATTACGGTAAAAAATGCCATGCAACAGCTTAATGGCGAAATCATTGTGGTCGACAATGCCTCACCCGACGATAGTATTACAAAGCTGGCCCCCCTTTTTCCGGATGTTCATTTTTTGCAAGCAGAAACCAATATCGGATTTGGCAGGGCCTGTAACCTGGGGTTGAGTAAGGCAAAGGGTAATTATATTCTTTTCCTGAACCCGGATACACTGGTTCCTGAAAATACCATTGCCTATTGTGTCAGCTTCCTTAATAATCACCAGCAAACCGGGGCAGTAGGCGTAAAAATGATCAATGGCTTTGGAAATTTTCTACCGGAAAGCAAAAGAGCCAAACCTTCTCTTTCAAATACCTTTTTTAAAGTTACCGGTATGGCCTCCCTTTTTCCGACATCAGGGTTGTTTAATAACTATGCACTCGGACAACTTTCAAAAAATGAAAACCACCGTATCGATGTGTTGGCTGGGGCTTTTATGATGGTCAGGAAAGCCTTGCTTGAATCGATGCAGGGCTTCGATCCGGTTTTTTTTATGTATGGAGAAGACATTGATCTTTCACTTCGTATAAGTAAGCTGGGATATGATATTTATTATTTGGGCGAAGTTTCCATTATTCATTATAAAGGGCAAAGCTCCCGGAACAGATCAGGCAAACAACATGCGTTGTTTTATAAGGCTATGCGACAGTTTGTACATAAGCATTATAAAGCTGGGTGGTTACTTATACCCTTTATATTTTTCGTTCAGGGATTAAGTCTGATAAAACAATGGTTATTGCCGAAGGATAACATGCTCACTTTATTAAATAAGCCAGGTACAGCATGTATGATGGCCGGACAGTTTGGTTGTGAGCAGATCATTAACGTGTTAACAGAAAAGGGGCATAGCGATATCCTTAAACAAACTGCATTGGTATTAGAGCAAGATGGTAGAAAAGTTGATCTGATATCTGGACTGGCATCTGTAATCAGTCAACAGCAGTTGTCGCAGGTGCTGGTGTATGTTCCCGATTATGCCTTAGAAGAGATCATACCAGCGATGGAAGGATCGAAAAATGTATTTTTCCGTTTCTTGTTTGCGGTTTCAAGGGCCTTACCCTTTAACAAATAGCCGTTTTTTTATTGAAAAGCAATTTTAAGCCACAGATTCACTGATTACTATGGCTAATCTGTAAATCTGTGGCTTAAAAGATTATTTTTCCTGCTATTCATTGTCCAACAATAGCCCTACCTTTTATCAACCGATACCATTGTTTTAGCTGTTTTAGTGTAATTTTGTATATTCAATTAACCCGAGTCTAACGATGTCTATCCTTGATATTAAATTGCCTAACCGTATTTTAAAAGCATTAAGGCTTCCCCAAAACAATCCACGCAGGCAACAAATCAAGGTGTTAAAAAAATTATTGAGAAAAGCAAGGTTTACAGCTTTTGGTCAACAATTTCGATTCGATGAGATCCTGCTTTCAAAACACCCAGGCAAAAAATTTCAGGAATTGGTTCCTACCTATAATTATAATACCATTCACAAAGAGTGGTGGCATAAAACCCTCGAAGGTATTCCTGATATCTGCTGGCCCGGTAAAATCCGCTATTACGCACTGAGCAGCGGAACCAGTGAAGCTGCCAGTAAATATATTCCCGTTACCAACGATCTCCTGAGTGGTAATAAAATTGTGATGATTAAGCAATTGCTTAGTCTGAGGAATTATGAAAACATTCCCTATAGTTCTATCAGTAAAGGTTGGTTAACCCTTGGTGGAAGTACTGATTTACAGAAAGAAGGTCCAGGTTATTATGCCGGAGACTTAAGTGGTATTACGCAGAAAAAAGCGCCTTTCTGGTTTCAGCCTTTTTATAAACCGGGCAAAAAAATTGCCAAGCAAAAAGACTGGAACAAAAAACTGGAAGAGATTGTTGACAAAGCACCTGAATGGGATATCGGATTTGTGGTAGGTGTACCTGCCTGGATACAGATGTGTATGGAAATGGTTATTGAGCGCTATAAGCTTAATAATATCCATGAAATGTGGCCCAACCTGGCCTTTTTTGTACACGGCGGTGTAAGCTTCGAACCTTATAAAAAAGGGTTTGAAAAATTATTGGGTAAACCTATTACCTATATAGAAACCTATCTGGCCAGTGAAGGTTTTATCGCCTACCAGGATCGTCAGTTTGGTAAGGGCATGCGTTTGGTTACGGGTGAACATATATTTATGGAGTTCGTTCCCTTCGATGATAAAAACTTTGATGCTAACGGCGAAATGGTAAAAGACCCGGAAGCATTAATGATACATGAAGTAGAAGAGGGTAAAGACTATGCATTACTAATCAGCACTGCAGCTGGTGCATGGCGTTATTTAATTGGTGATACGGTTCGTTTTGTAGATAAAGAGAAATGCGAAATCATTATTACCGGCCGAACAAAACATTTTTTAAGTCTGGTAGGTGAGCACCTGAGTGTAGACAATATGAATAAAGCTATTCAACTTGCCAGCGAACAATTGAATATCTGTATTCCAGAGTTTACCGTAGCGGGCGTACCTTACGATAGCTTTTTTGCGCATCACTGGTATGTTGCCTGCAACGACCAGGTAGAAAAAAAGAGATTGATTCAGTTGATTGATGATAAATTAAAAGAACTGAACGACGATTATGCTGTGGAGAGAAAAAGCGCACTAAAAGAGGTTTTCCTCGACGTATTGTCGGAAGAACAGTTTATGGAGTTTATGCGTTCAAAAGGAAAAGTGGGCGGGCAGCATAAATTTCCTAGGGTATTAAAAGGTAAAATGCTGGAAGACTGGCAGCTTTTCTTAAAAAAAGAATTGGTATCCTAATGAAATATATTTTCCTTCTTTTATTAATAGTGTCTGTTACTGCGTCGGCACAAGAACCCAATATCAGTATCCTGAAAAGAAAAGCACCTGAAAGTTTTCAGGTATTGTTTAAAACCACCAAGGGCGATTTTATCCTGGAAGCTTATAGAAGATGGTCGCCAATAGGCGTTGATCGCCTCTACCAACTTGTTATAACAGGTTATTATAACTCAACAGCATTCTTCAGGGTTGAACCTAATTACCTGGTTCAGTTTGGTATAGCAGATGATATTGAGAAGAATGTTTTTTGGGACACCAAAAAATTAAAGGATGAACCGGTTTTACAACTTCACAAAAAAGGTATTGTCGCATTTGTGCGGGGTAAAGCCAATAGCAGGACCACCCAGCTTTTCATCAATATGAAAGACAACCCTGAACTGGATACTACCATTAGAGAGGGGGTTAAAGGTTATACCCCCATTGGAAAAGTGATAAAGGGAATGGAGGTATTGTCGCGCCTTAACGGCAAATATGGTAAAACCATTGCAGCTATCCAGGATTCTATTTATCTGTATGGAAATACTTATCTGGATGATCATTTCCCCGGACTTGACATGATTATTTCAGCAAAAATTCTGCATTAATTTCTTCCGTTAATCACAGATAAAAGGTTTTTCAAAATTATCCGCTTATTTTGGTGTATAACCCAATGACCACTGAATGCTAGCTCCGCTGATAAAAGGATTAATACTGGGTGTTATTCTCAGTATTTCTGTAGGACCCGTCATCTTTGCCATCATCAAGCAAAGTATCAATAATGGACACAAGGCCGGGTATGTTTTTGTTGCGGGTGTATCTGCCAGCGATATTACCTTGGTTTTAGTGTGTAATTTTTTTACTTCCCTGTTTAATATAGCACTTGAATATAAGAACACCATTGCAATAGCGGGTAGCATCTTTCTCGTTGCGATTGGCATTTATACCCTTTTCTTTAAAAAAGTGCCGGTTGATGAAGAAAATAAACTCATCACAAAAAACTTCCGCAAAAGAGATTATGCAGCAATTTTTCTGTCGGGCTATTTTATGAATATGCTTAACCCGGGTGTGTTTCTTTTCTGGTTCGCCTGGACAACACTCATTATGGCCGATTCACAAACTGCCACCCATCCCGGAGAATACCGTTTTATTGTATTTACTACCTGTCTTGTTTTTGTACTGCTATCTGATATTTTAAAAGTAGTACTTGCAGGAAAACTTCGTTCCAGACTAAATGCCAAAAACCTGCATTTTATTAATAAACTTTCCGGACTTATACTTATAGGATTTGGCATTGCCTTATGCTGGGGTGTACTTGCCCTGTTTAAATAGGTTTAACAAAGGATTAAAGAAAAAGATATATTTCCTTTTTATCTTTCAGTTCCATGAGGCCGGCACTACTACTGCTTTTTATACTTGCATTTACCTGCACCCATAGCCAGGCACAATCCGGTATTTTAGTATTTAAGAAAAAGAACCAAAATATACAGAGTTGGACAAAAGATAATTTTATCCGGTTTCAATACGTTACCACACAATGGCTCGATGGAAAAATCAAACGTATTGATAAAGATTCCATTTTTGTGAATTGTTTTATTACCCGGCAAATACCTAACCAGTTTGGTTTTCCTACAATAGATACTTCCTGGTTTGGCGTTATGGGTATTCATATTTCAGAGATCATCGGAATGCCCGGAAACAAATTTAAGAGTGGCATTTTTACGAATGGTTCATTATTAAAATTGGGTAGCGCTGGTTATGTTTTTCTAAACCTGTTTAATAGTCTTGAAAATGGCGAACCCCTTTTTGCAAGTAATAACTTAAGGAATATAGGCATTGCCGCAGGTGTATTTTTAATCGGGCATCTTCAATCGCTCAAATACAAATCATATATCCGCATAAGAAGAAAATATTCTATGCAGATCATTTCCACCCAATAGGGTTAAGCAGTATCTTGTTGTATAATGGCACAAAAAAGACCCCTGGGAAAAAGAATCTGGCGTTTTATATGGCGATCAGCCCTTTGGATGTTTCTAACATCGCTGGCCTATATCATCATTTGCAGGTGGGTTATGCCGCCTATTACCATTACGCAATTATCCAATAGTTTCAGTTATGGGTTGAAGCGTGATTATATCTCCTGGAATAAGCTTCCATATAATATTAAACTCGCAGTAATAGCAAGTGAGGATCAAACCTTTCCTGATCATAGCGGCTTCGATTGGGATGCGATCGAAAGAAGCATGAAGCCAAAGAAAAAAGGTAAGAAAACGAAGATCCCATTAGGTGGTGGAGCCAGCACTATTTCACAACAAACAGCCAAGAATGTTTTTCTATGGCAGGCAGGTGGCATTACAAAGTATATTCGAAAAGTGCCGGAACTCTATTTCACGAAAATGATTGAATGGATCTGGGGTAAGCAAAGGATACTGGAAGTTTACCTCAATGTAATTGAAATGGGTCCTGGATTATTTGGCGTAGAAGCAGCTTCACGAAAATATTTCAACAAACCAGCCGAAAAATTATCCCGCGCAGAAGCTGCCATGATCGTAGCGAGTCTTCCTAATCCGAAAAAGTTTTTACCTAAACCAATGAGTCGCCGTGTTGCCTGGCGCTATCCACAGATACTAAAGCAAATGCAGAATATTGAAGATGATGCGGAACTGCAATCCTTGCTAAAATAAAATAGTTATTGAGCCCCGATAAATTTGTCGATAGCTGATATTGCTTTTTCCAAACGAGCATCATAATCACCGAAAATTTCGACCCAGGGTACTTTTTGATTGATCATAATATCGCGGTATATCTGGTATAATTCCAGACGTGGTTTTTCATCAGGGTATTCACGAAGCACATCTTCTGCCCAGGGTAAATCGGGTTTACAGAGCAGGTAGAAGTTAGTGGTTTGCTGAATTATTTCATTGAGGATAAAATGATGGCATTTTTGAAAAACGTATTCACACCAAACTTTCATCACATACATATCTGTATCAACAAACAAAAGCGGTGGATGATTTTGTGAGCGAAGTGTTTTTACATTAACCCATCGTTTTGCTTCTCCCGGATTTGATCCTTCTGCCATGGACCATTGCCTATTGACCATGTTCTCATATTCTTTCTCCAATGCCAACTGGCCTTTGGCGATCGACAAAAGATCATCGAAATCGTAATCCATTCCATGGGTCGTTAAATACTCCCTCGCAAACTCCGGGCACCACAAAGTATTATAATGCTGTGCCAATAATTCACACAACGTACTCTTACCTGTAGACTCTGGACCTAATATGACGATCTTATGAATCATGTTTCTCTTTCTGTGGTATTCAGTGACTTCTGTGGCAAATTAATTGCCACTGAGGGCCAGAATATCTTATTTATCCCTAGCTCTCTTTTTCCATTCTATTAGTCCTGCAATAGCCAGAATTAATAGAACAAGAAACTGAACACTTGTAAAAACATAACCTTTCACAAAATACAACGGAATAGAAGCCATATTTGTTGCGATCCACCATATCCAGCTTTCTGTTTTTTTTCTTGCCATCAACCACATGCCTGTATATGCGGAAGCGCTTGCGAATGCATCGGCCCAGGGAATAGCTTCTGGAGCAAACCCATTCTTTAACCAGCTTAACAGAATAAAAATCAGCACATAAAAAGCACCAAAGAACAAAAGCTGTTGTACCCATTCTTTCTTCGTGCTATTGGTAATATGTAATACGAATGCTTTTGTCTGTGTATCTTTTCTTGTCCAAAGTATCCATCCATAAATACTCATTACCGAATAATAAAAATTAACGCTGGCTTCTCCGAAAAGTTGTCCTTTAATACTCAGGTAAATATAGATCAGGGTATTGATGAGTCCGATGGGGTAAACAAGTATATGTTCTTTTCTGCTAAACCATACGCTGGCTATACCTGCTATTACTGCAATAAATTCAAGTGGGCCTGTTTGCTGAATGCCGTTGGTAAACTGTTGCAACAATTCCTGGAAACTCATCATGGTGCAGCAAAATACAGATTCAATTGCAAATAAGGATGGTATCCGTAATGGTGGTGTTAGTTTTCCGGAATGGTAAATTGCAAAAGCAGTTCCTGGTCTTTATATAATTGAAGGATGCCGCTGTTAAACTGGTAGCGGTTAACTGCGGAAAGATGTTTTAAGTAAAGTGATTCCATTTGCATGTCGAGGCAGGCCATTTCTGTAGATGCCACCCCGGAAATAGCCATCTTTCCATTGTCGATGATTACTTTCCCGAAATAACGGTTACAGATTGCTTTACCGGATATCCTGCCTGTTTTTCTATCAAATTGTATATCGGGTATGTTACTACCATTCACCTGTTCCATTTTCCCGTTTCGGCTGATTCTTGCCAATGGCAAGGAAACCTGGTCTGGAATTGGAATGGTTCTTTGTACATAGGTTTTCGACCTTTCTTTGGAAAGCACTTTTATAAGGTAATAAGCATATGCCGAACCGTCAGCGGGTGGATTATCTCTTTTCACCCTCATTATTTCCAGTTTATAGTTATATCCTTCTTCGTATGTAAATCCCTCGATCCCTGAATAAAACAGTGCATAGGGTTCGCCTGGTTTTTCCTTTACCTGTAAACAAGGCTTATTGCTGATTCCGTAGCAGTCTGCCTTGGTATCCGCCACATAAAATGTTGTCCTTTGCGCTATCAGCGAAGTCGCGAACAAAACCATCAATATCGTGAGCTTCAGTTTCATTATAGGCAATATTACAAACAGCATACCATTTAGGTTGCCTTTCCTTTCTTTTAACAGATTTTGTAAGGATAACGTCTAAAATACTGTTTTTATTGAAAACAGGGTATCTGGGATGCCTGATTAAACAAGCGATACGAGTCCATGTTCGATACTCTTGCCATGGTGCGAAGCGTGGTATGCAGTGAAATAGATCATTTCACGCAGGGTAATCATACCCAGTAATGGGTGCGGCAGGATGTATTTATCTAAGGAGAATTCTTTATACCTGCTGGTTTTCTTAATAAGCTGACGAACTTCCGCATCCAACTGCGACAGTAGCCTGTCTTTTTCTGATACGGGTACGTCAGGGCCGGGAATAAATGCAGCGGATGCTCTTCCTCCTGCCTGTAATTTGATATGATAACGATCTACCAGGGCATCGTAGGTTCGGGAGGGTCTGTTTGCATAACCAAAACGCCAACCAAGGATGAAATTGGGAAGAGAAAATGCTTTATTAACGGGTGCTACACTTTTGATGAGATGGTCAACCTGCTGGAGTGCGTTCCATTTGTCTGTGGGTGCATATAACAGTGCACGGTCATTGAGTTGAGATACCTGTTCAATTAACTGAGCATAGTTTTGCTGCAGGAGCTGCAGGATGGCCTCTTTCTCCATTTGGTAGTTTTAGCAGGGTTGGGTTCTAAGCAAATATAATGATGTTGTGCTTTGGTAATTAAAAGTTTGCGATTAATTGTACTATGTTTCCCGCTTTTTGTATTGTTACCGATTGCAAAAAAAAGCGCTGTACCCTGTTGGTACAACGCTTTCAAAAAAAAACAAACAAAGTATTATTCAGCTTCTGCTACTACTTCTTTTACTTCCGGAATCATTCTTTTCATCATGCCTTCGATTCCGGCTTTCAGGGTAATCATTGACGAAGGACAACCACTACAGCTTCCCTGAAGCATCAGGTTAACCACCCCATCGTTATAGCTTTTAAACTGAATGGCGCCGCCATCCATTTCAACTGCGGGTTTTACGTAGTTTTCGAGCAGTTCTTTTACTCTTTTTACAATATCATCGTCATCAGCGCTAACCGCATTGGATGCTTCCTGTTTAACCTTTGCAACTTCTTCTTCATTAACCACCACACCGCCATTTTCAAGGTATTCTTTCAAAAACTCTTTAATGGTGGGTATAATATCCTGCCAGTCTTCGGTATCTGCGGTTTTGGTAAGTGTAACGAAATTACTCGCTATAAATACGCTTCTGATAAAGGGAAAGCTAAACAGTTCCTTTGCCAGCGGTGAGGGACCAGCCAATGCTTCTTCTGCAAAATCAATGCTTTTTCCCGGATAAAGCAGTTTATTCGCAACAAACTTCATGGTCTCCGGGTTAGGAGTCATTTCTGTGTAAATACTGATTACGGGATTTCCTGTTTTGATCATATTTTGTCTTTTAACCTATGCCAGACTATTGCCTGTCATACTACAAAAATAATCAAAAGCTGGGGGATCAGGGAAAATACCGAAAGTGTCGGGGGGCTTTTTTCGGATATCGAAAACCTGTAAAACTTACCAGATGGCAAACCTGGTTGAGCCTTCCAATATGTAAGTCTCACTATTTACCTGCTCTTTTGCCTGGGTAAATACTGGATTTTGCCGTTCAAACGGCGTTGCATAATCGCTACTTGCTTGTTTGTCGTTGTTTGCCGTACATAAGGTTGATTGGTTGGGGGCAGCCAATACAACGCTTGCCAGACATAGCAAGTAGCGGAGTAAATTGTTGAATGCTGCTTTCATATTCCTTATTGTTACGATGCAAAAGTATTCCTGTTTATGCCGGTTTGCAACCACACAAACATGTGAAATGCATGTTTTTGCAGGTTTGTAAATCACATAAAAAAGAACCCCGACGCAGTTGGTCGGGGTTGGTTTACACAGGGATATTTTTATAAAATGTTGAAATTCAATTAATTAGTACTGAAATGTTGTTTCAGTTACCTCATCGGGCAGACCTGTTTCTTTTACTACCGTTGTTCTTTTTAAAGGGTTGCCATCATTATCATAAGTATATGTGTGTGTTACCGATGCATATTGCTGACCCAATTTATCGTAGTGTTTTTCGGTAAGCGGGTTATTAGGCATTGCGATCAATGTAGGCAGGTAAGGATTGTTTTCAAATAAAAGACTGGTATTCCTTTTAGTATCATAACTGCTCATTTCATAAACATCGGTTTTTTCAAGGGAACCAGTGTTGTAATCCTTGTACCAGGAACTCATTGTTTTAATATTGCCATTGGCATAATAATCTACTTCAAAACGCATCGAGGGAGCGGTACCGATAGGGCCAGCAAAACTGCTGAAAATATCGGTGCGCCATAAGCGACCTTCTTTATAAGTGTATTGATAAGTAGCAATAACCACATTATTTCCTGTTACCACTTCTACTTTAGTGATATCACCACCAGTGTAAGTGTACTTATATTTTGAACCATCACTTGCAGACATTTCTGTGAGTTTGTCGGCATTATAGGCCAGTTGGTACACAGTAATATCATCACCACTGGTTGTTTTTTGCAGGGTAGTTATTTTACTTGGTTGTCCGGCATTGTTATACTGCACAGACAGGTAGCTGCCATCATCGTAATTTATCTTGCTTAACTTTTTCTGGCCGCCTATTGGTCCAGGATCTACCACGGTACCTGGATCGAATTCTTTTGTACAACCTGTAATCATCAAAACGATAGCCAGTAATACGCCAGTTAGTTTCATCGTCTGCTGTAAACTTCTTTTCATTTTATTTCAACTATTTAATCACTTTTACTTCAGTAGGAGGAATTGGTGCAGGTACAGGATTTTTAATAGCGGGCAAAGACATTAAATAACTATAAACAGCACTTAAATCTTCATCCGTCATTTTTGCAACATTATACCAAGGCATAGGTGGCATCACCGGGCGACCGCCTTCCTGACCCAGGTGTTTTCCTGTACGAAGGGTTTTTACAAACACTTCTTCTGTCCAGTTACCAATACCAGTTGTTTCATCAGGTGTAAGGTTTGCACCAAACGATATACCCCATGGACCTGCAAAAGCTGTTACATCGGGCGACATTTTTACCCATTGCTGGTCTTTTGCCAATGCTTCTGTAAGCGTTGGTATCCCATGTTCAGAAGGGTATCCTGACATCAGTTTTGTGGTGTCTGGCATTGGTCCCATTGGTGTCATGACTTTAGGAGAATGACAATCGTTGCATCCGGCAACGGTTACGAGGTATTCTCCTCTTGCTATCAGTTCGTCTTTTTCTTTTTGTCTTACTTCAGTGATATCTTCTTTCTTGGTTGCTGTTTCCTTGCTTCCGGCTTCGCTGCAGGCTGCAACAGTGGCCATAACAGACAAAGCAATGATTGCCAGGTTCAGGGTTTTGTTTTTTAATGTCATTGTTAATGTTTTTGTATACAGTAAAATGTGAATTGATTTCCAATTATGCAACAAACATAAACCCGCAAAAGCCTGCAAACTATCACACAAAAATGTGGTTGGGATGAGAGGGGGATGTGAATGGTGAGTGGTGAATGGGTTGTAGAGTCGGAAAGTCCGGGAGTCCGAAGTCCGGAAGACGGGAAGAAAAATCGTATAAGCCAAGTAGCAATCACCCAAGCCCCAGTCTTTCGGTCTCCGGACCTCGGACTTCGGACCTCAGACCTCGGACTCCTCAACTTCCCTCACACAATTTTATTCCTGAAAGCTTTCGCAACAGCCTCGCTCTTGCTGTTTACATGAAGTTTTTCGTAAATCTTTTTTATATGCGAGCGAACGGTATCAATGGCGATAAACATTTCTGCGGCGATCATTTTATAACTGTACCCATTCACTAATAATTGCAGAACCTGTTTTTCGCGTTCAGAAAGATCGTAGTCTTGTCCTTTTTCGTTGTTAAGTGAAGAGAACATTTTCAATACCTGGGTGGCGATAGAAGATGTCATTGGTGCTCCACCGGTTTGAGCTTCCTGAATATATTCCAGTAACCTGGCGGGTGGTGTTTTTTTAAGTACATAGCCATTTGCGCCATTACTAATGGCATCGAAAACATTCTTGTTGTCGTCGAATACGGTAAGCATCAAAATTTTTACATCCGTATCAATCTCACGTATTTTTTTTAGTCCTTCAATACCATTGGTTCCTGGCATATCTATATCCATCAGTATTACATCTGGTTTAAAGGCCCTCACTTCATCTTCAACATTGTTACAGTTCTTAAAAGCTGAAAGCACTTCAAAACCATCAGACCCGTTGATGAGCATCGTTAATCCTTCACGTAACTGGGGGTTGTCTTCGTAAATCAATAATTTGGTCATAAGGTCTTTTTACAGTTACAAAGCTAACAGATGAATGCTTTGCAGACTATCGCATAATAATGTTAGAGAGGGGGGGGTGAATTGTCAATTGTGAATGGTGAATGAAATCGTTTTAATATTGACCATTCACAATTGACAATTCACCTCCTTTCTTTTAAAGTTAGCATTCCCTCAACCCTCCACAAAATTTCACACCGTAAAACCACATAATTATGTGATGTGTTTTTTAACATGCTTTATCAAATTCACTGACAAACGGTGAGAAAAGGGGATGAGTTGTTTTGCGTGTTAAAAACTGATTCCGGCAAATACATGCAGGCATAAACTTTCACATTTACATGCGGTTGAACAGGCTTTTTTTCCGTTGCATTTTTGCATCATCAAACAAAGAATAAAAAAATGAAAGGAAAATATATTACCACAGCCCTGATTATTGCGGTGATGGCTGGTGGTAAAAAAGCGACAACCCTTTAACCCAGGAATCTATAGCAATATACCGGTCCGGCCCGTAAGCCGGACCCCTGAAAAGGGTCGCCATTGTTGGTCGTCGTTGACCAACAAAAACAAATTTGGCAAGTTTGGGTTTTTTATAAGCAGTATGTTAGAAGCAGAGCAACAGGTTACACAACAAGTGTGTAACCTGTTCTCATTTATTAGATAACAAAATAAGTTTCAGCATTATGCTAAAAAACTAAATGTCATTTCAAAAAATTATAAATACCTTTTCCATACTTTAATTACATCGGCAATTGTATCCGGAAGTTTTCCGGGAATAAACTCAACTTCAGTTGAAGAAACGAGTTGGTTTTTAAGAGTAGATATGTATACAATTGTCAAAGTACCCCCAAACTTTTTGCTAAGTTGTGGGTCAATATCAAAAACTGTTTGTGGAATATCATTTCTTAATAAGTAATTAATATATAAATTTTTATTTGCTAATTGGTACGATCGGAAATGTTTGTAATTAACCTGATGAATGATAGTGTCGGGTAATTGCCATACACTATCATACATCAGGTTTCTTTTTCCAAAAAAACCCCAACCACCTTCCATTTGTAAAGTATCAGAAAATTCGAATCGATTTAAAGCAATCGCAGTATCCGATAATGATTTAAATTCAATCATTACCTTGTTTCTTAGGTCATTAAAACGGTACCTATCTATAAACGAACTTTGAGTTACTGTATTTGCCGAATCCTTAACTTGAAACCTCACAATTTCTTCAATTGCGAAGCTATCAATAAACCAAATTCTCTGACTAATGCTTAATGGCTCATTTTTCGTTTCGTTTGGTGCGGAGAAAATTTTTATTTTAAAATCTATGATTTGCCCTTCCGATTTTAATTTATCAGAAACAGAATTGCAGCTAAATAAGAATAAGCAAATTTTCGAATATAAATAGAAAAACTTCATTCTCGTTTTATTATATAGAAACAAGCTTTTTCCTAAATTATTAACCCAGCTTTCATTTTTAGTAACTATCTGAAATTTTCTTCATGATTAAATCAACTGGAAAAGTTCTGGCAGACGGATATACCTGTTTATTAAACGCAGCTTCAAAAAAAGGAAATAAGCTTCCCTTATTTAGATTGGCAACATCATTATTATCAGATACTAACTGAAACACAAAAAAATTGTACTCATCCAAATTCAGCATTCTGGCTTCTTCGGGTGCAATCAGCAGGGCTTTTTCTGATGCATATCCACAAGAAAATGATTGTTCGGGATTGTTTCCTTCATTACCCATCGAATTATATACCAATTTCCCCTTTTTAATTATGTTGTAATAACAAAGCACATCTGATTTGCTTTTTTTACCATTTTTAACCGACTGCCCTCTGTTGGGTTGAATAGTAACGGTAAATGTATCCTGTTCGTTGTTTGTCCATTGCCATTTACCATAATACAGTTTTGGATCCTTTTTCTTTACGCTTAAATCTGTAATACCAGTCAGGTTGGTTATCGGAAATTGCTGCAGGGTAACCTGGCTTTTAATAATTGTATCTTTTATAACCGATGTACTTGCAGATGCATCCATAAAATGACCCATCAACAAAACCAATAGTACCTGTAAAAAAATGATCTTTTGCATCAGTTAATATTGTTCATTTAAAAATACGACTATTTTCCTGCCGCTTATAGAAATTGAATGCATAATAAATTCCAGCTTAATAGTTTCGCATAAATACATTTAGAATGAAACATTTGTTGTGCACACTTTTAATCATTTCATCCCTTTCGCTTAAGGCTCAAAATAATATCACTGCACTCATTCATGCTGAACGTTCTTTTGCTTCTTTTACTGTTGCTAATGGTATTAAAAAAGGATTTCTGCAGTTTTTAGACAGCAATGGTGTGGTATTTCCAGCGGGTGATGCGGTAAACGGACTTACCCTATACAGTAAAAATCCGGGAGGAGCCGCTCAACTTAATTGGGGACCAGAATATGCCGTGATCAGTGCTTCGGGCGATTTTGGTTTTACAACAGGGCCCTATCACTTACGCAGATCTGCAAATGATACCATCAGCGGCCGTGGACAATACAATAGTATCTGGCATATTAACAAAGATGGACAATGGAAAGTACTCGCTGATATGGGCAACAGGTATAACGATGACCGTACTATTCCAAATACTGCTGCAGAACTGGATCTGAAAAAAGCGGTTGCCAAAACATTTTCATTAGAAGATATTACCACCCTGGACCAACAACTTAATACCTCTCTAAAAGAAAAAGGCAGTGCTGCTTTTCAACCCTTTCTTGGCGCACAAAGCTGGTTCAGTGTAAACAAGCATGCTCCTTCTATGGGCGCTAGAAATATTGGCGATTTACTAAAAACCATTACAGTACCAGACAATTTTCAATACGTCAATAGCGGTATTGCCTCATCTAAAGATCTTGCCTACACCTATGGTAAAACCACCACTGGCCCCTACATGCGCGTATGGACAAAACAATCATCGGGATGGATATTGTTGTTGCAGGTGATAGGCGGGTAGTGAATTGTCAATTGTGAATGGTGAATGAAATCGTTTTAATATTGACCATTCACAATTGACAATTCACCATTCACAAAAAAGCCCGGCAAGAATACCGGGCTCTTCCCTGGCGGGAAACCTATGGAAAACAGAGAGACTCTTTGAATAATGAATTTTCAATATTCAATTTTCAATGTCGAAGTTGTGACTGTAGTTTATTGGAAATTCAACATTCATTATTCATTATTCTTCAGTTTCACAACCGTATTCCTGCTGAGAGCGTTACATAAAACATATTCTTTCCTCTCTCCGATAAATCGGGTCTGCCGGAAACGGTTACCAGGTTTGTTGGCATAACATAGGATGGTGTGACAGACATGTTGAATTTGCCTTTCACAAAAACAACGGGTACGGACATTTCATAGGATAATATATTGAACTGGGTTGTTCGTTCTGTAGTTTGTTGTGTTACAGGAATACCCAGCACATTTTTTCTTTCGAGATAAGTATTGCTGAATTGTTGTGTGCCCAGATTGGCGGTAATAGATGGTGCTATTGCTATAGCCGCACCATTCAAGCCTTTTGTAAAAATGAAAAAATGATCTACACCTAAACTTGTATTCACATCTGTTTTATCACTAAACAACAGGCTAAGTCCGCCATTAAGGTTTAATACCTTATTCAGGAAACTGAGGTTTGCACCTGTTTGTGAGCGTATAGCTGATTGAACAAGTGTGCTCTGGTCTTTATACAGAAACCGGGAGAAGAAAATATTGCCCGCAAAATGATCGGTTTGCGGAAAGCGATACCCGGCTTCTACGGTAGCCCCTGTATAAGCCGCTGACTGCATACTATTTTGAACGAATATGAAATTACCCTGGGCATACAATCCATTTTTGAACTGGAAACCCAACATTGGAAATAGTCCACTGCTTCTTAAACTATCTGTGCGACCAAAAAAATGGAGTGCAGACTGATAGTTAACGGATGCATTGAATTCATTCTTGGTTTCGCCGGCATCCTGTGCCAGGGAAACAAAAGGCAATACGATGGCTAACCAAAGCATTTGCCTGCTTTTGGACAGTTTCATAAGTTTCGTTTTAGTATGGTTAAGTCAGCGGCTTATCAAAAAATCAAGGGGAGGGGTCTGATTACTTACCAGATTTTGCTTTTGCTTTCGCTTTTACTTCTGCACTTGCAGAGGCAGACGGCGTTGCGTCTTTTACTTTCGCTTTCGCTTGTTGTGCTTTTTCTAGTCCGGCTTCTTTAGCAGTTTCAGCTTTCTCTTTTGCATCTGCTAATTTCTCTTTTGCCATATCTTTCTGCTCAACTACAATTTCTGCAGTTTCGCGCATTGGCAACTGTGCATTAGCATTGGCATGAACTTCTGCTTCTGAGCGTGTAGCAGCACGCACAAGTCCTCTTTCTTCACCACCTGCATTACTGTTAAGTTCTGCACTGGATGATGTTTTCAGTGATGCATTTGCATTTACATTGGTATTCGCTTTTACTCGCTGCACCGAGTTAGCTGCCATTACAGTTGCTGCTCTGGTAGCGTTTACGGTTGCTCTGGTGGTTTTACCAATAGTAGCCGTGGTTCTTGCTGCTGCATTGGTAGCGGCAGTTGCTGCCCTGGTAGCATTTACAGTAGCTCTGGCTGTTGCCGTAGTTGTACCTCGTACGCCTAATCCTAACTGTGCATCTGCTGCCTGAAAAAAGAACAGACCGGCTAATGCTGCGGTGGTTTTCATCATTGTTTTCATGATAGATGGATTTTGGTGATCAATTGGTGTTCTGTTTACCTCTTTTCAAGTTCCGTGCCAAAAATCTTAAAAGCCATAAAAGCCTTTACTACGAACAGTTGTAGCGAAAACAAAAATTTAATATGTACGTATCAGTCTCGTTCCCGGTTCTTGTATCCAGGTTGTTTTAAAAGTTTTTACATTTTTTAAACAAAACTGGAATCAGTAATTTGTTTTAAATTCTGGGCATGAAAAAAATATTGTTCGTACTCATTCTCTTTTTTTCCATACAAGCCAATGCACAATACCAGCAGGATGTAAGTTCTGCAGATGCTATCATTAAAGCTTTATATGAAGTAATTTCCGGACCAAGTACCCAGGCCCGCGATTGGAATCGGTTTCGCTTTCTATTTGGCAATGATGCGCACCTGATGACGGCTGTTCCCCATAAAGACAGTGGCACGGTAATACGCACTATAACTCCTGAACAATATATACAGAGGAATGGCACCCGCTTGCAGGAAATTGGTTTTGTTGAAAAAGAATTACACCGGATTACAGAAACCCATGGAGCTGTTACACAAATGTTTTCTACTTATCAATCTGATCTAACCGTAAATGGAAGCCCGCAGCAGGTACGTGGCATCAACAGCATACAATTGTTTAATGATGGAAAAAGATTTTATATCGTTTCTATTTTCTGGGATGGGGATTCAAAAAAACCAATCGACAAAAAATACCTTGGCAATTAAATCCTCGGCAATGGTGGGTTAGGGGAATGTATTAAATTGTGGCATGGTTTCTTTTCCTGCTTATGAAATATATGCCTGTGGCGACCATGCTTATACATTAGATTTGGGCCAACAAATTAATGTTGGTACAAATCGTTTTATAATCCGCCTTTTTAAAGCACTCCAACATAATAAACCCTCATTTATCCTCGATATAATTCCGGCTTACAGTAGTATTACTATTGTATACGATCCATTAGCATTACCCCATGAGAATCCGGAAGAAATTATTCATCTATGCTTTACAGAAGCAATCCATCTATCTGCACTGGATCAATCAATCGAACATCCATCTGTTATTCGTATTCCTGTTTGTTACCACCCTTCTGTTGCTCCAGATCTGGAAGCATTGTGCAGCAAGCTGGAGATGAACGCAGATAGTCTTGTATCCATTCATACGTCAAAACCTTATCGTGTTTTTATGAATGGCTTTCTTCCAGGCTTTGCTTATATGGGTTCGGTCGATCATCGTATCGCTGCTCCACGCCACCAAAGTCCACGCAAAGTTGTACCAGCAGGCAGTGTTGGAATTGCTGGAAATCAAACCGGTATTTATCCCCTCGATTCTCCTGGCGGTTGGCAACTCATCGGAAAAACTACCGTTACCTTATTTGATCCTCTTTCTGATAAGCCTTGTTTATTACAGCCTGGAGATGAAGTGCAGTTCTACCCTATATCATTAGATGAATTTCAACATTGCAAGCCTTTATGAGTATCCGTATTATAAAAAAGGGATTACTGGATACCATACAAGACTATGGAAGATATGGCTATCAGCACCTGGGAATTAATCCGAATGGTGTGATGGATTTTATTTCTATGCGATTGGCCAATGCATTAACTGGAAACAGTGAACAGGAAGCGGTAATTGAAATGCACTGGCCCGCACCTGTTATTCAATTTCAGCATGATACCTGTTTTGCCATCACCGGGGCAAGCGTTATTGCTCATTTAGATGACACAGTACTGGTAGAGAACAATAAAAAATATTTTGCAAAAGCTTGTAGCCAACTTTCTTTTAAAAAAATATTATCCGGTGCACGGATTTATATGGCTGTACACGGTGGTTTTGATCTTCAACCTTGGCTAAAAAGCAATAGCACTCATGTACAATTAAACTATGGTGGAGCAATTTTAAAATCAGGAGATACATTGTCTTATAAATATTCATCTGCCTATGCTGTTTCAGCAAATGGTTCTCTGCCTTGGCATATCCAATCACCAATTAACCTGTCTGATAAGATTATTCATTTTACAACAGGAAAAGAATGGTTGTTAATAGATGAATCCGGAAGAAGTAGGTTTCAGCAAAGCTTGTACCAGATTGATCAAAACAGCAATCGTATGGGATACCGTTTACATGGAGCAGCTGTTCATCTTTCAGTATCAACAGAGCTGATTTCAACAGCTGTTACCAAAGGAACCATTCAGTTACTTCCTAATGGACAGCCACTAATATTAATGGCTGATCACCAAACAACGGGGGGTTATCCCAGAATGGGTCATGTTATCAGTGCCGATATCCCAAAACTCGCACAATTTGCACCCGGTGATACTATCCAATTTAAAGAAATTTCAATAACAGAGGCCCATAACAGATTGCGGGCATTGAATTTACATTTGAAACAAATTGAAATAGCTTGTAAATTGAGGATGCATGATCGCTGATGCATGATATTAATAACAAATCAGACATCAGCGATCATAAATCCTACATCTTCCTCTATGTTTATTGATCTTAATTGCGATATGGGTGAGGGCATGGGAAACGATGCTTTATTGATGCCGTTTATAAGCAGCACCAATATTGCCTGTGGATTTCATGCAGGCGATGAAGATACCATGCGCCGTACCATTGAGCTGGCCATTAAACATAATGTTGCAATTGGCGCACACCCGGGGTTTCCAGACAAGGAAAATTTTGGAAGAACTGAAATGGATTTTCCGGAAGAGGATATTGTTTCCATCGTTTCTGAACAGGTCTATATTCTGTTGGATCTTGTATTTGCGATGGGAGGTAAACTGCATCATGTAAAACCACACGGCGCTTTATACAATATGTCTGCCCGAAATTATTCACTTGCTGCTGCCATTGCCAATGCCATTTATGAAATTGATAGTAACCTTGTTCTATATGGCCTTAGTGGTAGTGTAAGTATTCAGGCTGCAAAAGATATAGGTCTTGTAACAGCCAATGAGGTTTTTGCTGACCGAACCTATCAGGATGATGGATCACTTACAAAACGCAGTTTTGCCAATGCACTAATTACCGATCCTATACAAAGTGAACAACAGGTTTTACAAATGATCCAGAAAAAAGAAGTAGTAAGTGCCAACGGTAAAATTATTCCTATTCTGGCAGACACTATCTGCATTCATGGTGATGGTGAACATGCTGTTAGTTTCGCAAAACAGATTCGCGAATCATTAATACATCACCAAATAAGCGTTAGCACTGTTCTTCCTTGAAAATAACAATAAAAAATACAGCCATTTCGGGTGCCGCTTTCTTAATGGCTACTTCTGCAATCGGACCAGGTTTTCTTACGCAGACAACCGTTTTCACGCAAAAATTACTGGCCAGCTTTGGCTTTGTGATCCTTATTTCCATTTTGTTGGATATTGTTGCGCAGGTAAATATCTGGCGCATATTGGCTGTTACCGGTAAGCGCGCACAGGATATAGCCAATGAGACTTTACCCGGACTCGGTTACGTACTTGCTGCACTTATTATAGCTGGTGGAATTGCTTTTAATATTGGCAATATTGGTGGCTGTGGATTGGGTATAGAAGTACTTACCGGTTTGCCGAATGTTTATGGTGCTGTTATCAGTTGTGGTATTGCCCTGTTTATTTTTTGGTTAAAAGAAGCCAGCTTGTTTATGGATGGCTTTACTAAAATACTTGGAATACTAATGGTACTGCTTACGATTTATGTAGCCATTAGTTCAAATCCACCCGTTACCGAAGCAATTCAAAGAAGTATGGCTCCCCTTACCATAGATGCAAAAGCCATTGTAACATTGGTTGGTGGAACTGTGGGTGGTTATATCTGTTTTGCAGGAGGACATCGTTTATTAGATGCGGGGTATAAAGGAGTAGAAGCAATTCCTTCTGTTACCAAAAGCGCGGTAACTGGTATTTGTGTTACTGCCATTATGCGCATCGTTTTATTCCTTGCAGTACTTGGTGTAGTAAGTGCCGGCAATCAACTTGATGTTGCAAACCCACCAGCTTCTGTATTCAGAATTGCAGCCGGTGAAATAGGTTATCGTTTTTTTGGTGTGGTTATGTGGAGTGCTGCTATTACTTCAGTAGTTGGTGCGGCATATACTTCAGTTTCTTTTCTGCGAAGTTTTCATCCCTTCATTGAAAAAAATTATCGCTGGTTGATCACTGCATTTATTTTGCTTTCCGGATTAATTTATGTTTCGGTTGGTAATCCGGTTAAAATACTGGTAACCGTAGGTGCATTAAATGGTTTAATACTCCCTGTAGCATTGGCAGCCATTTTATTTGTGATGCACAAGAAAAAAATAGACGGATATAAACATCCGGTTTGGCTTAGCATCAGTGGTTGGCTTGTAGTTGGATTAATGTCGTATATGAGCTATTTAACCATCAAAGGCTGGTTGAGTTAACCAGCATTAGATGCGCTCTTTTCACCTTTTGCGCATTAACAAGTGGCTCTACTTTATCAATGCTTATTTTTTGCATGATTGCCTCAACTTGCGCTCGTTGGTTGTGCATACTCTTGTTGTAAAACTTGTCGTAATACTTTAAGAGTATTGCAAAAGCCCCATGTATATCGTTTTCCAGTAGACAATTCACCGCTGTTTTCGTTTCGAGTCCTCCAAGCCTTTTTTGAATTCGAATGGTTGCATTAATCAGTTTTTCTCTTTCAAATTTTCCATAATGCTCAACGATATAATTCAATCTCTCTTCAAATGGAATATCCAGGAAATATAGCTTCCTGGTTCTTAAAAAAGCAAAAAGACTCATTGGTATATTCACTTCTCCAATGCGCTGGCTTTCATCTTCTGTCCAAATATGCGTAGCTTTTTGCAGTTCCATCAATTCATAAAGTCTTGTTGCCAGTTTGTTTTCAAACATTTCCTGTTTTGGCTGTGGGGGTAAACCGAGGTTACCAAATGCAGAGCCTTTGTGGTTTGCAAGTCCTTCCAAATCAAGCACAGATTCCTTCATGTTATGCAAATGATGCAATACCTCAGTTTTACCACTTCCCGTATAACCACCAATAATAGAGACAGGATATTCTTTTTCAAATTGTTTCAATACCCAGTTTCGATAGGCTTTATATCCGCCAACAAGTGTATAAACTTTAAAACCGTAAAGATCCAATAACCAGGCTACACCTGCACTACGCATTCCTCCACGCCAGCAGTACACAAATACTTTTTTTACCTGATCCGGCTTTTTCGATTTTTCATTTATAGCACCTGTTATTGATTCAACTTCTTCTACCATTTTCACCATCTTTGGGCCAAAATAATCAAGCCCTATTTTTACAGCCTTTTGTTTATTTTCCTGTTTATAGGCAGTTCCAACTACTTTTCTTTCTTCATTGGTGAATAGTGGTAAACTATGTGCAGATGGGATGTGAGCGTGTTCGTATTCAGCCGGACTTCTAACATCAAAGACGGGCTGTCCCTGAGACTGTGTGATAAAATCTTCTATGAGAAGTCGGGTTATCGGCATATTTACAAAGTAAGCGGACTTTATTGTAACTTTTCGGTAATGAAAGAACTTTTGATTATTCGGCATGCAAAAAGTAGCTGGGCCAATGCTTTTAGTGGCGATTTTGATAGACCATTGAACGACAGAGGCCATAGGGATGCGCCTCGCATGGTAGAAAAAATTAAAGCGAGAGGCGTTAATGTACAGGCTTTTCTGTCGAGTACTGCTAACCGTGCCCTCACTACTGCAGTCTATTTTGCGGAAGCTTATGGAAAAACACAAAATGACATCCTGCTGTTCCCTGAGCTTTACCATGCTCCGAAAGCGGTTTTTTATGAGGTAATTAAAAAGACTTCAGATAACATTACCACTGCTGCTCTTTTCTCACATAATCCAGGTATCACCGATTTTGTAAACAGCTTAACAGAAACGCAAATCGACGATATGCCCACCTGCGCCATTTTCGCCATTAAAATAGAAAGCAATAACTGGCATGACTTCGATACCGCGAAAAAAAGCTTCTGGTTCTTTCAATACCCAAAAGAATTTTGAATTTTGAATT
>CBFGPM010000002.1:0-144768 GCA_965650685.1 uncultured Sediminibacterium sp. | reverse complement strand
CAATTGTTGGGCCTGATAAAGCGTTCTTTTCAGATGTAAAAGAGAATATATTTCGAATTAATGATCAAAAATGTTGGCTTGAATTTGATAATGGATACGAGATTATTACATACTGTCTCAATAATAAAGAATTGCCTGATATAGTTTTTGTTGAAAAGTTACCATTCAAGATTGATGGGATAATTGTAACAGATTATTTAAAAACTTACCTCCCAGAAATTTGTGTAGTATGTGTATTTACAGAACTTCAAGGAAATATAATTAGAGATGTTGCTGATGTTGGTGCTGTTGGGCTTATGACAAAATCAGATGCGGCTATGCTTTTTAAGATAGTTAAGTCAGATAGCAATGGATGCGGCATTTTAAAAACTTCAGTAAATGACATTGCTTCAATACAGGCTACCCTTCATCTAGAATATTTTAAGTACCGAGATGAAACTTTTAAAAAATGTGGAATTACAAAACGAGAGGCATTGTTTCTTTTCTTAAATTCAACGGGGCTTGAATATGGTGAAATTGCTGCATTAATGTTTATTTCAAGAAAAACAGTCGATAACCTGTTTAATAGTGTAGCGAAAAAGGTTGGAGTTCAAGACAGACATAACCTGACATTATTTTGTATTCGAATGGGACTTACCCGATTTCTAAATTTAAAACCAGTGCTATCCAAAACATAATTCGATTATTAAAATTTAAATAATTATGTACAAGAAATTTCTCTCCTTCCTGATAATATTATTCTTATTTAATAACGCAATAAGTCAGGACAAAATCAGCTTAATGCTAGAGTTTAAAATGGTTCATGTAGTAGATACAACACAGCCTTCAAACCCACGAATAATACCCTGTATGCTACTTGCTGGATCTAAAATGTCAGTATATGATGACTATTATAGAACTTTACGCTATCTTGGTTATTCAGGTATAGCTGTTGATCGTGTGTACAATGATCCATTTGAGATTCAGGATGCCATGAATGGAATATCTAGCGATCAGATTTTTATAGATTTCGAAAAACAGGAACTAATAACAGGTACTTATTTGTCGAATAATTTGTATGCAATAAAAGAACTATTGCCACAACTTAAATGGACAATATTTCCACAAAAGAAGCAAATTCTTCAGTATGAGTGCCAAATGGCAACCACAACTTTCAAGGGGCGAAATTATACGAGTTGGTTTGCCCCAGCTATTCCTATTAATGCAGGACCTTGGAAATTAAATGGATTACCTGGAATTATCCTTGCCGCAAACGACGATAGAAATGAAATTTCTTTTACTTGTACAAAGATTACTTTACCTGAAAAAAATCAGAAATCCATAGCATTCTCAAAAAAGGCAATACAGGTAAATGCTGATAAATTGAAAAAAGTAAAGAAGGCACTTACTGATGATTCAAAGGCTGCTATAGGAATGTCGTCAGATCCAAGAGGAACGATCATGGCAATTACTGTTTCCCCATCTGCTGCTGATGCTATGCAGACAAAGGTTAAAACTAAGCCACGACCACTGAATAATCCAATCGAAAAAGAATAGGATATAGTACTATTAATATATAATAAACTGGATTTGTTTCAATAAAGGAACGAGATCCTTTATCATTAATGTAGGTTATTAATTGAAATAAAGCTATTTCTTACATTTAAAAAGGGGTGTTATTCCCTATTTTTTAAAAGGGAGGTGCCCTTTATCTTGTATATTAATTATTAACAATAAAATCATTTTTATGAAAAAAAATCAAAGAACAAATTCTGTATTCAAACTTTTCGGAAGTCTCTTTTTTATAATGGTATTGTCGTCTTTTAATGTAGATCCATGCAAACCAACCGATGATCAGGTTAGATCGGTGTGTGAGTATAGCTCAACTCAAGTTTGTAATGTTTTCTATCCTACTGGACCTTGTTCGGGAACTACTTATCCATACCCTTATAATCGCGCAAAATAACATAACAATCACTACAAGTTGATGGATGTGGCTTTAAAATTTAAAGCCACATCTTTTTGCTTTTTATTTAAAACTTGCTTGATCTAATAAATAGATAACATTGTTTTAATTTACTATATAAATAATTGTAGGTGAAATGCGTTAAAGAATATTTTTATATAATCTTGAAGTGTGAATTCTTATAAATACTTTGCTAAATGAAATTGTTTCTATATATTTTTCTATCCTTATTAGTAGCTTGCGGTTCAACTGTTTCATCTTCAGTCAAACCGATTTTTACGCTAAAGGACTTTCGCAAAGTGGTTGAAATAGGGGGAAAAACAATGACTCTAACCGGAGTAGAACGACCTGTTCGCCTGACTTTAATTCCTGAAAAAGGTGTTTTGATGTGTTTTGAGGCTGCAATGGGATCCAAAAAGAAGTGGCTTCATATTTATACGCTTGATTCAATCAAATTAATAAGATCTGTTATAAACAACGGATCTGAAGATGGAGAAATGTTGGGTGCATTTCAACTTCAGTATGATAATCGTAACGGAGGCGAAATATATATCACTGATATTATAAAACAACAAATAATGATATATAAGGCGGATTCATTAATTGCAGGAAATGAAGCGCCAATTAAAATTATTGGTAGACCTTTTCATGGATATCAAGCTCCTACTATTAATCAAGACAAGTTAATGCGATCTTTAATTATTGATAAATCGTACAATATTGTAGATACTAGATCAAGCGGATCAAATAATTCAAGGATGTTATTGAACAAGTATCGAAGCGACCTTTCTGTACGAGATAGTTTTGGCTTCTATCCTAAGACTACAGAGAATATTCTGCCTTATAGGCTCGGTCAGGTTCTTGATGGTTGTCTCAGTATCTCAACTGACAACAAATACATAGTTTTTAGCGGTCTTACAACTGATTATTTATCTGTTTATGATACCAGTGGACAAATGATTGCGTCTGCCATTGGTCCGGGGGAATTAGACATAAGTTACAATATTGAAAAGGTAAGTAAGGGCGAACGAATTATTCCTTCATCTGGTCGTAATAGTTATGCTGGAAAAGCAAAAATGAATAAAGGCTCTATATACATATTATACGATGGAAAAAACAGTAAAAGTTCTGATGAACACGCGTCTGACCTACTCCAATTTTCGAGCCAACTAAATCCTGAAGTTAGATATAAACTGAATGTGCCTGTATTTGATTTTGAAATTGATTGGCGTAGAAAGCTGTTATATGGGTTAAGAAAAGAAGGGGCAGTATCTCAATTGGTTATTTTTAAGTTATGAAAAAAATAAATTGGAAATTTCGGCTATTTTTTTTCTGCTTAGCTTTTCAGTTAGGTATTAATTCAGGTTGTCAAGAATACCATAAGAAAAAAATAACTCAGAATGAATTATATGTTATCGAATCATCATGTCCTAAACAAGTAAACCCTGTCAATTTGTATTATTTGGATGGGGACTGTTCTCTTTGTTTGGCTAAAGCAAAAGATTTCGATGAGAATAAATTTGGCAATGGTGGCAAAACTCTTATTTTGTTTAAAGTATCTAATCCTGTGCTAGCAAACATGTATATACAGGCAATATCACTTCGATCCTGTGTTATTTTGGATTCAACTAATCTTTTTGCCAAATCGTTTGTATTCGACCATGTGTATGAGATTTCAAAAAATGGAGAAATTCTTTCTGAAAAAGCAGATAAATAAGCTGCGGAAATTTGGTCGTAAATTATCTAAATGGCCTTACATTAAATGTACTTTACTTTTCTAATTTAAGAAATGAGTTTTTTTTTGACTATCTTGGTACTTTGTTACATAAAAGCCTCTGTGCATAGGATGCAAATATCTATCTACCTAGTTTATACAATTTTTACGTGCATAGGCGGTATTATGAAAAATTGGGATCGTGTGTAAATTTTATAGAATTGAATACAATATGTATTTTATAATGAGTGAGGTAAATTATTGTACTTCTAACTGTATCCGAGTCAATCAAATAGAGATTAGCAAAATAGCATTAACAGAATGCAGTTAAAACTAATGCAATTACAGACTATCAAAATAATTGGATTCTATATTCTCTGTATGACTGTCAATTATTTGCATGCTCAGGTTTCCTTGAACGGTAAGGTAACTGATAGCCTTGGAAAACCTGTGCAGTCGGTATCCATTACACTTAAAAAATCAAATGGTATCGTATTAACTTTTGCGATAACGAATAATATGGGTTTCTATCAAATACAATATAACGGCCCATTTATAAAAGATAGTTTGATAATTGAAGCTAATGCTATCGGCTTTAAAAGGCAGAATTTTCCACTTATTGCAGCTAAGCAAACAATCCACTTCAAATTATTTGAATCAAGTACGGAGTTGCCAAATGTAACAGTGAAAACAGATCCCTTAAGAAAGGATAATGATACGCTCACTTATAATGTAGGAATATTTAGTACTAAGCAGGACCGGACAATAGGAGATGTGATAAAAAAATTACCTGGAGTTGAGGTGGCGGATAATGGGCAGATTTCTTATGGAGGTAAACCCATTAATCGTTTTTATATTGATGGAGATAATCTGTTGGACGGTAGATATAACATAGCTACCAAGGGAATTCCTAATGATGCAGTATCAAAAGTTCAGATTCTGGAAAATCACCAACCAGTTAATGTGTTGAAAGATGTAAAAAGTGATGCGGCTGCAGCAATGAATATTGTATTAAAGGATAAGGCAAGGCTAAAGATTATTGGAACTGGCGATGCTGCTTTTGGTACACCAAGTGTATATAATGTTACGGTAAATTCGATGTTATTCAGGAAGAAGATAAAATTTATCAACTATGTAAAAACGAATAATATTGGTATTGATATTAGTGATGAAACGATTAACCATTTTGGAGGCAATGATGGACAACCTGTAAATCTTGTTAGTGTAAGCCCAGAGTCACCGGATCTTATTAAGAAAAGATACCTGTTTAATAATGCTTGGCTTATTAATGTTAATGATTTGGTGAATCTAAAGAATGAGTATCAGTTACGTATTAATACTTTTTATTTGTTGGACAGACAATTTCAAAATGCTCATTTCAATTAAACCTTTTTTTTGCAGAATGATACAATTCGATTTTTTGAAAAACACCAAACACATACTGTTACTAACTCCTTCAATATACAGTTTACGCTTACGGCAAATAAAAAAAAATATTTCCTGAATAATGTAACTACGTTAGAGAATAATCCAAGTACAGTATTAGCCAGTTTACAGGCAACAACAAGTAATAATATCACACAATATCTTAGTGGGACAGTTACCAATATTTCGAACAGAACAAATTTTATTAAGAAGTTTTCGGGTGGTAAGATATTAGAAGGAGCCTCTTCTTTTAGGATTATACAAAATCCAACAACTTTTACTGTTGAACCAGGGTTATATGCGGCAATGTTCAATAATAATAGTCCTTATGCCGGATTAATTCAGCAGGCAGTTGTTCCAACTTTTGTTACAGACAATTATATTGTTTTTAGTAAGATATGGCCCAGATTTCAAATGCACAACAGGACCGGATTGTATTTTCAAGATCAACAAGTAAACAGTTCTCTTGAATCTCAGCAACTGAGTGGGGCCAGGGCTTTGGTGGCGGATAGTTTTATTAATCGATTTAACTGGGCTCGAACGCGTGCTTATATACAAACTGAGGCTACGTATAATAGTGGACCTATTACTATCACGGCAAATATTCCTTTTACTTATCAGGATACGAAATACACGGGTCGATTGTTAAGTCATCAAATGGGTAATTTACTGCTTACTCCAAGTATCAATGTAAAATTTATGAGCGGAAATGAAAAGTCCATAAACCTTAACTACAAGTATGATAATATTTATGGGGATATTAGCCAGACCTATGATGGTTACATTATGAAAGGGTATCGAAATTTTTTCAGTAATGGAACATTACTAAACGAATCCAAACTACATTCAATAAACTTGTCCTATACCTTTAAAAACACTTTGAAGATATTCTTTTTTTCTGCTGGTGGTGGGTATACCAAAAATGAGAGTAACACTATAAATGACACGAGGCTAAGTTCGATTATGCAGCAATCAAAGTTGATCCAGTTGGTCAATATCTTAGAAAACTTCAATGCATACCTCAATTTGAGTAAATACATTTTCCCTTTAAGGACCACTTTTAGTGGAAAACTATCATGGCAGCGGACACTCGGCAATTTATTGCAAAATGATGCACTTCTCAAGATTCAGGTCAATTCAAATACTTATGGTGCAACCATCAATTCAAAGCTAAGTTCATGGTTTAATATAAGTTATAGTTCCACTTATACCAAATTTGGAAGCCGGCAAATGGATAAGATGCCAATAAACCAGTCTGGTTCACCTGCAGTTAAGAGATGGCAGCATGAGTTTAATGCTAATTTTTCAATCAGTAATGATTTTTATTTCAAGATTGGAGGTGATAGTTATCAATATATTGTAGCCGGTTCACAGCAAAACAACTATACTTTTGTGGATGCTGCTTTCAGTTATAAACTGAATAAGTTGAAAACAGACATTGAATTATCGTTAACCAATCTTGCAAATATTGATACATACGGGACCGCTTTATTGTCTTCCAACAGTATTGTAGAAAGTAGCTATCCTATCAGACCAAGGATGGCGTTATTAAAATTTTATTTCAAATTTTAGGTAAAACTTAGTCTGGTCTCCAATTCTACTCTCTCTTTTCTTCAATGTAACTGGTCTTGAATATACAGAAATTGAAGCTTTATTTTTTATTTCAAGAAAAACGGTTGATAATTTATTTAGGTGTGTAGAGAAAAAGATGGGTGATCATGATATACACAATCTCACTTTACTTTGTATTAGAATGAGACTTGACAAATTTTTAACTGCAAAATCAGTCAGAGCTAAAAGTGCTTAAAATGTTTTTTGCCATTAAATCAATTAGATATGTATAAAATAACACTCTGTATTTTCCTCACTTTATTTTCAGTAAATTATGTTAATAGTCAGGATAAAATTAGTTTACTACTCGAATTTCGTATGGTTCATGTTGTAGATACCACACAACGATCAAATCCTCGAATAACACCTTGTATGTTACTTGCTGGTTCCCGGATGTCTTCCTATGATGACTATTATAGATCCTTACGATATTTAGGGTTTTCTGGTATAGCTATTGACAGAGTGTATGAGGATCCATACGATATTCAGGATGCGGTAGCCGGAATAACTATTGATCAAATTTTTATTGATATTTCAAAACAGGAACTAATAACAGGAGTTTATTTATCTGATAATTTGTTTGCAATAAAAGAACCTTTGCCGATATTAAAATGGACAATACAACCCCTTAAGAAAAGAATTCTTAAACATGAATGCCAAATGGCGACCACATCTTTTAAAGGTCGATTTTATACAGCATGGTTTGCTACAGATATCCCAATTAGTGCAGGCCCATGGAAGTTAAATGGATTGCCAGGAATTATTCTTGCAGCAAATGACGACAAAAATGAAATTTCATTCACTTGTACAAAAATAGCTGTACCGGAAAAGAGTGCTCCAACTTTAGTTTTTCCCAAAAAAGTGACATTTGTAAGTTTAGAAAATTTGGAGAAAACAAAGAAAGCTTTAGCGGACGATCCAAAGGCAAAGATTGGAATGTCAGATTCCAGAAGAAAATTTGTGGTAGTAACAGCTTCGCCAACAAGTGCTGCAGCTATGCAGTATGGGACTAAACAGAAACCTCGTCTTTTTAATAATCCAATAGAAAAGAATTAGGCTTGCGAATTTTTTATGAATTTAAATATTGTCTATGAAAGCCTCGGATGTATATTAGTATGGTTTAGATATATAATAAATAATATTAATTCAATTTATAAATAGGGGATATCACCTATTTATCGAATAAAATATTATATCTAATATTAAAAATCATTAATCAAAATGAAAGTTATGAAAAAGAATCAACAATCAAAATCATTGGTTAAAATCCTTTTATCTTCTTTTTTTGTATTGCTATTATCTTCTTTTGACGTGCCAGATCCATGTAAGCCGACTGATGACGAAGTACGCGGGTATTGTGAGTATAGCTCCTATCAGACTTGTATTATGACTCATGCAGAAGGCAAATGTGAGGGACAAGCGTATTCCTATGAATACAATAGGAAAAAATTATAGCAAGTTAATTTAAATAGAATGCGGTTCGTAAAATCGAATCGCATTTTTATTTATTAAAATCATTCCTAATTGCTGAATAGGTTCATTATGTATTAAATAAATGGATATGATAGATGTATAATCTTTTTTAAATAAAGTATCGTATATAAATAACACATTCTAATAGATATCAAGAGATGAATTATATTTTCTACTTTCTAATTTTCTTCCTATCAGCTTGTAATAGCACAAATAGTTTCAAGAAAAATAACTCCACTTTTACAAAAAACGATTTTAGCAAAGTTGTAGATCTGCAAGGAAAGAAATTCAATTTGCCAAATATTGAAAGGCCGGTTAGATTAACTCTATTGGCTGACAAAGGCGTTTTAATGTGTTTCGAAGCCGCAAGAAAATCACAGAAAAAGTGGCTTCATTTTTATAGTCTTGATTCGATTAAATTAATTAGATCGGTAATAAATAATGGACCGAATGAAGGTGAATTATTAAGTGCGTTTCAACTTCAATATGACAAACGTAATGGAGGCGAAATTTATATTACTGATGTTGTAAAACAGCAAATAATTGTATATAAGGCAGATTCCCTAATTGCTGGAAATGAAACTCCATTTAAAATTTTAGGTCGTCTTTTTGATGTGAATCAAGCACCTACTTTTGATATTAAAAAAGATAGATTGGTAAGAACTATAGTTACTGATAGCTCTTATAATCTTATAGATACGCGAGTAAGTCAGTCGAATTATTCTCAAATGTTATTCAATAAATACCGAAGTGATCTCTCTGTGAGGGATAGTTTTGGGTATTACCCTAAAACAGAGCAGAATACATTACCGAATATGATTGGTCAAGTGCTAGATGGTTGTATAGGTTTATCAACTGATATAAGATACCTAGTGTATAGTAGTCTTACTACGGATTATTTATCCGTATATGATACATCTGGTAAAATAATTGCATCTGCAATCGGTCCTGGTGATTTTGATGTTAGTTATAAGAAAGAAAGAATCGGTAGTGCGGAAAGGGTTGTTCCTATGTCAATTCACAAAGGGTATCTAGGAAGTGCAGAAATAAACGACGGTTTTGTATATGCATTATATGATGGCAAAGATAGTAGAAATAATGATGAACATACTTCAGAACTATTCCAGTTTAGTATTCAATTACATCCTGAGATAAGATATAAGCTTAAGATACCTGTATTTGATTTTGAAATAGATTGGAATACTGGTCGGTTGTATGGGTTAAGAAAAGAAGGTTTAATATCTCAATTGGTTATCTATAAATTATGAGCAAAATTAATGGTTGGCCCCTGATTTTTTTTTGTATTAATAGTTCAAGTGAATGTTCATTATGCTGTCGATCACGTACATAGCAAAAAATATCTGGTAAGGAATTTTCTGCTATAAAGATGTCATGTAAAAAATTGGTATACCCGAAAAGTTTATATTATTTAAATGGCGTCTGTGTTTACTGTTTGGCAAAAGCGAAAAATTTTGATGATATATTATCAATAATAAAAGTGTATAAGATCAACTGTAAAGTTAGCCGAACTGTGCGATGAAGAACCTGATGGCAATAAAGTTTTAACGCCTGAAGCGAAACGGGAGACTGTGCAATATTTGATGTAATCACTTTTTAGTTTTATGGAGGAGGATTAAATAACCTGTGTCCATTTACCTTAAATCTTAGAACTTTCAACTAAAATAAAAGAAAGTAGGACTTACTCAAAAGTGAACTCCCATGATAAGGAGGCGAAATTGATAGCATTATCACGTATTTGTATAACTCCTGTTTCGATATGCGACTTTTTCTAACCATCGGACTTCCAAACTAAATACTCCGAAGTCTTCCACTACTCGCCCCTTTAGTTTGTAGAAGCCGCTTGTGTGGAGGGGGTGGCGTTTGGCGGTGGTGGGGAAGTGGACGGTGTCGATCCAATTGAGGTGGCTATCCACAAAGGTACCGAAGAACATGGTGTCGGCGTTTTTGGTGATGATGTGTTTGCGGGCGATGAAATAGGCCAACATCGTAATCGTCTTTCCCTTATGGTTGGGCATTTCGCGGGCGGGGGTGAAGTCTGACGGGTTGGCGTCGGCAAGGGCGAAAGGGTTGGTGGTGCAGAAGCCCATGATTTCCATCTGGTCGTATAAATCATCAATCGGGTCGTCGGTGAGTTCGGGGAGTTCGAAGTTTAAAGACAGTGGTTCGTCGAACATGACGGGGCCGTGGGTGACGGTGATTTTCTTTTGTAGGAAGTTGGCTTCCCAGAGCAATGTTTTCTTTGATTTGCCGGTGAAGCGGAAGGCGCCGATGCGGATCAGGATGTTCAATTGTTCAAGGCCGGGTTGGAGGCGTTCGATAAAGTCCGTGAGATTTTTGTAATGGCCATTGATTTCACGGTTCAAAGTGATTTCCTGGATCAGGCAATCCTGCAATGACTTGATATGGATAAAGCCGGTATATACTTTTTGGTTGTGTATTGTTGTTAAAACTTCACTGTGGTTTACGCAAGGCAGTTCAATATCGCCACCGCATTTTAAGAGTTCTAGGAAATACAATTCACGGGAATAGAAGCCGCCGAAATTATTAATCACTGCCACCATGAATTCCTGTGGGTAATAGGTCTTCAGGTAGAGGCTCATGTAGGATTCTACGGCAAAGGATGCGGAGTGTGCCTTGTTGAAACTATAACCGGCAAAGGATTCCATTTGTCTCCAGACTTCTGCGACTTCTTCCGGGTTGCGGCCGAGGGCAATGGAAGATTGGAAGAACTCTTGCTTGATTTCACGGAACTTGTTGTGGGAGCGGTACTTGCCACTCATGGCCCGGCGAAGGATGTCGGCTTTTCCAAGGGAGAGTCCGCCGTAATAGTGGGCGATCTTGATTACATCTTCCTGGAATACCATTACGCCAAAGGTTTCGGAGAGGTGTTCTTTGAAGAGTGGGTGTATGTATTCGACGAGGGCCGGGTTGTGGAAGCGTTCGATGTAAGCACGCATCATGCCTGACTGGGCGACGCCGGGACGTATGATGGAGGAGGCGGCTACGAGGGTGAGGTAATCATCGCAGCGGAGTTTTTTTAGGAGCTGGCGCATGGCCGGGGACTCGATGTAAAAGCAACCGATGGTGTTGGCTTCACGGATATGCTTTTTGATGTTCTCGTCGCAAAAGAATTTTTTCGTGTCGTGAATGTCGATGTGTTTACCATGGTGCTGTTGAATCAATTCGAGTGTGCTTCGGATATGACCGAGGCCACGCTGGGAGAGGACGTCGAATTTATTCAGGCCGATTTCTTCTGCCGTGAACATGTCCATCAGTGCTGTTTGAAAACCTTTGGGAGGCATGAACATTGACGTGTATGCATTGATGGGCTTATCCGATATCAGCACGCCACAGGGGTGTATGGATGGATTATAGGGGAAGCCGCGCATCATTTCACCGTAGCGTTTTATTTTGCGGGTAGTGGTACAAACAGCTTTATAATCCCGTTGAAAAGATTTGATTTCTTCATCCGGCAGGCCGTATACTTTCCCGAGCTGGCGAATGATAGAGTCCGTTTTAAAAGTGGGACATGTCCCCAATAATGCCACATATTTTTTTCCATAGCGTTTGAAGAGGTAGTCCATCACTTCATCGCGATCTGTCCAGGAAAAGTCGATGTCAAAATCCGGTGGAGATGTACGTTCCGGATTTAAGAAGCGCTCGAAATACAAGTTCAGTTCCATCGGATCAACGTCTGTGATGCCAAGGCAATAAGCAACGATGGAGTTGGCGCCGCTCCCACGTCCCACATGGTAGAATCCCTGTTCATTGGCAAAGCGCACCATGTCATGATTAATCAGGAAATAAGTGGTGAAACCTAAATCATTGATGACTTTTAATTCGTAGTCTAGCCGCTCTGCCGCTTTTTTATTGCGTTTGCCGTAACGACGGATAAGACCAGATCGCGCTAGTTTATCCAGTAAAATGAAATCATCTTCTTTTGAGCCGCCGAATATCTGTCGGGTTTTGTCGACTTCAAAATCCATTTCAATATAACATACATCCAGGAGTTTGTATGTATTGGTAACAAGAGTAGGGTGGTGCCTGCATTGCGCCAATAGTTTTGTGGGGCTTACAAATACGTCTTCTCTGTTGCAACAAGTTTTTGGGTCCAGTTGTGAAAGCAGGATGTTCTGATCAATAGCCCTTAATAAGCAATGCAGGTAAAAATGTTCTTTGTTCTCTACCACCACCGGCTGATGAATAACATGATGCTCAGTAGGAGTGAAGTTGTACAAGGATTTTAGTTCATAAGGTTTGATGCCGATACGTTCGTTGGCCCTTAGTTTCAAAAGATCTTTAGACTCATGCGGGTAGATGACAAAGACATCGTCGATTGCGTTCGGGTCAGGGGGGAAATCTGTTTTATTGATCAGTTGATTTGATAAAAAAGTATTTAACCATTGAAGGCCCTGGTTATTTTTTGCAAGTAACAGGTATAGGTGTTCGTATTTGTTTCGAATGTCAACACCGAGTACTGGTTTGATACTCGCTTCATGACAAAGTTTTACGAATTCCCAATGATCGTAGGTGGAGTTGATGTTGCATAATGTAAGTGTTGTAATGCCATGTTCAACAGCCGCTTTTATGAGGTCTGCAGTGGAGTAGGTGCCGAAACAGAAGGAATAGAATGTTTTGGAGTCTAAGTACATTGATTACTAACCTTATCTACGGCGAGATTACTAAATAATTTAGCAAAATACTAATCTTATTTTTCTTACTTGACAATCAACGAATTACAAAACATGATAAAATATGTAGATCGTAATATGAATCAATGCCCGCAGGTTTTTATCTCTTCCTGCTCCGTAGGGTGGGCATAAAACGATAAGTTCTACGAATGGTCTCCCGAGGTACTAAGCGACGTTGTGCGACACACAGCTAGGGTGTATTATTTATTTTTTGAATTACCTATTCGTTAATGAATAGACGTGAGTAATATTTAATTATTATTTAGCCTTTGGGGCTAATCTTTCCATTCGTTTACACTATTAGTAAAGAATATTCTTAAATTGAAATATTCTCTTTGAAAAATAAAAAAGCTGTTTATTGAATAAACAGCTTTTTGTGCCCAGAACAGGAATCGAACCTGCACTACCTTGCGATAACCAGATTTTGAGCGAATTTCTTGCCTTTCTCTCACTTTCTCTTATCATCTCTTACTTACTCTTAGTGACTGGTTTTCAACGACTTTATGCTATCGCGGTTATTTTTGTTTTCCGTGAAAATTGCCGGTTTACCCTCGGTTTACCTGCAAATCACCTGCAAATTTTTGATGTGAAAATGATAGGATGAAAACGAAAAAACAAAAGTTATGGCAGCTTCTTCGATTATCACGCTTGACCAAAGGCGGTCAAAGAAAGATGGCACCTTCCCAGTGAAATTGCGCATTAGTTACAAGGGAAAGACAAGAGACTTTCAAACCATCTATGATCTCACTGTAGATGATTTTCGCAAACTGAAAGCCTCGCATCCGGGCAAGGCGCTTCGCGAAATTACCTGCAAACTTGAACTACTCCGTGCTAAGGCAGCAACCATTTGTAAGCAAATGAGAGGATTCACTTTCGAGAAGTTCGAGTTTGAATTGTATGGAGGCGAACATTGCCTAAAAACAAAAAAGAAACAAGCAAAACCATTTACCTTGCTTGACAGTGAATTTGATGTGGAACCTTTTAAAAAAAGATTCACCATCCTGACGGAAGTTCATCCTGATAAAGATCATATTTCTTATGTCTATTCAGAATATATCCAAAACTTGTTAAAGCAGGAACGTATCGGCAGCGCCCTTAATTATCTTGACAGCTACAACAGCCTAAAGAAATTCGGGGGAAATGTCAAATTTGAAGAAGTTACTGTCACCTGGCTTGTTCGATACGAAAAATGGAGCCTGAATAAAGGTGTATCGAAAACCACAATTGGTATCAAACTGCGTTCTCTCCGTGCAATATTTAACGAGGCAATATTCAGAAAGATTATCCGCAAAGAAGATTGCTATCCTTTTGGCAGACGTTTGTATATGCTTCCTAATTCGCGGAATAACAAACGCTCTCTCACGCTACAAGATGTACAAAAGATATTTAATTATACAACAACGGATGAGCGGGTTGAAAGAGCAAGAGACTTTTGGTTATTCTGCTATCTCGGTAACGGCATGAATACAAAAGACATGCTGTATCTCAAATATAAAAATATCGAAGGCGAATACCTCCATTTTGAAAGAGCGAAAACCGAAAGATCGAGCCGGGCAAAGCCGATTCTTATTACGGTGTTTATTTCCCAGGAATTGCAAGCGGTCATTGATAAATGGGGTAACCCGGAAAAAAGCCCTGGCAGCTATCTATTCCCCATTATGCGCGATGGTCTTAATATGCTTGAGCGTTTTGACGTTGCTAACCATTTTCGGACGTTTATCAACCAAGGAATGAGAAAAGTATCGAAGCAGTTAAACCTTGACAGGAATGTAACCAATATTGTTTCGCGTCACACATTCTCTACCATTATGAAACGTTCCGGTGCCAGCACGGAATTTATCATGGAAGCATTGGGACACACTAATGTTATGACAACTGAAAACTATCTCGGCAGTTTTGAAAATGAAACGAAGAAAGCGTATGCAAAAAACCTGACTGCTTTTAAAGATTTACCCAATAACTAAAACCAAACCGAAATGAATCTGACAATCATACAACAGAAAATATTTGAAATACGCGGACAGAAAGTAATGCTGGATTTTGACCTGGCAGAACTTTATGAAGTTGAAACCAAGGTATTTAACCAGGCAATCAAGCGGAACCTAGAGAATTTTCCGACTGATTTTATGTTCCAACTCACGAGAGTAGAATGGAAAAGTGTTGAAAATCAACTGATTAATCATATGTGGTCACAATCTGTGACCACATCCCAAAAATACCGGCGCGAGGGTTATTTGCCTTATGTCTTTACAGAACATGGCGTTACCATGCTGGCAAGTATTCTGAAAAGCCCAAAGGCAAGGCAGATGAATATTGCCATTGTAAGGGCTTTTATCGCTTTGAAAAAATTTGCCATTGAACACCGGGATATCCTCGAGCAGCTGGTGGAATTAAAGCAAAAATCACGGAGCATGACGTACAACTGAGCCAGATTTATGATGCAATTGAAAACTTGCTGGATCAAAAAACGGAAGAAAAAAATGGGAAGAACGTCAGAGAATCGGATTCAGGGCTAAGTAAAAATGAACTTGCTATTGCTGGTAAAACTGATATAGAAGCGACAGCCACCTGGAATTTAACCGCGATTGGATGGCAAGATGATGGCCAGTTGCTATTGCATAATCATTATAGAGATTTTTCCAAGCTGTGAATGAATCGCGTTGATTTTCTATCGCCAATGGTGCAATATAAAATTTTTTACAGGTATCAAGTGAAGTCGCCTTGAGTTCTAAGTCACCCAACTCCATATTATAAAAGCTGACTGGCTGGGTTGGATAGACGCAGCAGGAATCGCCTCTTTTGTATTCTGTAGGTATGTCAAAGACTTGCCTGTACGATAAATATATCTCAGCCGGGTTTTTCTTATTGTTGACAAATTCCAGTTCGACATAGTATATAATATCAGTTGTTCCATCTTCCCATTTCACCAACCCGCCATACTGATTGATTTGCTCCGTGATGGGCAGCAATTGCTTCCAGACTTTATCCCGCTCCTTACGAAGTTCAGTGTCTTCATACAAGTCATTGATCATACTCAATGGATGATAGATATTATGGACAATAAAATGTCCGCCGAACGAATGCAGTTTCGGATGGGAATAGTGATTGCGCATGAATTCAATATGCTTGATATATTCTTCGTGGTCCGCCTCGAAGTATCCCCGGCTATAAAACCAGTAGAGCAAAGGCTTCATAGTTAGGTTTAGCCCTTTGTCCGATTGGGTGATTTCCTTATGCCGGAACTTCATCGCCATTTCCAGTGACAGTAATGCTTTATGCACTGCCAAATCCATAAATTCAGTTTGATAATAACTGAGTTCAATCAGGCTTTTGATTACTTTCCATTGCCCCTTAACATCTTCGGGTACTTCATCTTTTAAATACAGATCCGGTACAAGGGTCTTGTAAAAGACATCATAGGGAAAAGTGGGTTCATCATGCCCCCAGCGAGGATCAATTGTAGGATGTGACATAACGTAGCTGGTCCGAATTAGGTTAAATACTTAAATCTGAACCGGCCATCATTTTCTACTGAAGCATAATCGGTGCATGGTACAATAGTGTATGACTTCCTGTTTACTTTGCTACGTATGGATTTAAACATCAGCGCTCCTTCGAGTTTCAGATAGTTATTATCAACCAATTCCTTTGACAATGCCAAATTCAGTCCATTGTTTTCTGTCATTGCACTTGAATACAAAATGCCAATATCCTCACCATAGTATTTACGCAGTGCGTGAAAGAAAGCGGTTGTCAATAGGTACTTCTCAGGCGTATCATACTTTCGTGCAGCATATCCAGAAAAGAACGTATAAAACCGAAGGCATTTTTCTAAGTCGGCTGTGTCGCATGATTCCCGCAGAAAATTTACATAGTGAGGATTGATATTACCAACATGAGGGCTTTTCTGTTCAGCGGGCTGGAAGAAAGTCAATACAATGGTTTTAACGGGTTTGAGTACATCCCATTTACCAATAGTAAAATATTTCAAATCATCTTCGCATTTGGAATCAAATAATTCTTTACAAGGCTCACATATTGAAGTGATCTGCCCACTGCCGTTGGCAGAATCTACCGGCACAGTGCAATAAAAAACAGGCTCTTTTTTGCGATTAAACCGGCCTGGTTCAATCAGTTTTGTAACTGGGTTATAGGACATATCTGAAACTCGGCTGAATACCTCTCCATTTTTATTTTCCCTTGCCCTTAACACAAAGTTACCGTTAGCAAGATGATTGACTGGCAACGGTAACCTGCTTACCAAGTCAAAACATATTTCTTTTAAACGAACAAAATCAGGTGTGCTTAATTTTGTTTCGTCTTCGAGAGAGTGAATGAAAGAAATGATACTCTCCAATGATGATGTTATCCTGAATCGCTGCGCAGATTGATACCCCGGTTTAAATTCTATTATACTATGTGCTCTCATGGTGTGTTAGTTGTGTGGTCAATGACTGAATAATTTTCTCTATCAGGTAAAGACAGTTGTTGACATCGGCTTCCTTGACTACAATCCGCTGACCGGCCTTATAGGATTGATCAGCCGAAGCATCAATATATTTCTGGTCAACAATTCCTTCTGTATGGGATAATAAATGTCTTTTTTGAAACAAGACATTTAACTGATACAGTTCCTTAACAGTAAGCCAATTGCTATACGATTCGCCAATCGCTTTTTTCCAATACTCTCCACCCGCTTCAATATTTTGAAAAGCATTGAAGCGCACTTTTGTATCCGAGTTTTTTTTGGCAAAAACTACCTCGTTAAATCGCTGAAATGCTACAACACATTCATTCAGGCTCGATTCAATCAATGACCGGCAGGTTTCAGCCGCAGTGTCTTTACTCACAGCTTCCAGTGACCGACGAATGACCGGGATATTCTCAATTTTTTCTTTGATTTTTTTTATTGCATTGGCGAAGGTTTCTTCTGCAGAATTGTGTCCGCAGCAGGGACAGAAAAACGCGCTGCCGATCACTGCATAATTCACGCTGCATTGCTGACATTTTATTTTTAATTCCATCGCCTCCTTTGATGAAAGTGGCAGGATGGTTTCATTTCTAATTCCACCTTTAACATTCATGGTTAATCTTAAAAATGAATTTCTTGACTGTTGCCTGTTGAATGAAATGGCGTCTCCATGAAAGGCATTGTGAATTCGGTTGGTGATATGCTCTTTTATTTTTTCTTTGCCTTCTTGGAGTTGTTCGGTAGTGTACCACGATTTTGAATTTGCTTCGTGACGGCACATTGGGCAATAGACGGTTTCTGAATTAAATACATTTTGCCAATCGCTTTGCAGTACCTTAAACTGGAACAGGCATTGTTCGTTCGGACATTCTTTATCAATATAACCGTCTTTATCTGAGTGAAC
The DNA here is from genome assembly GCA_965650685.1 of uncultured Sediminibacterium sp. GTDB lineage: Bacteria > Bacteroidota > Bacteroidia > Chitinophagales > Chitinophagaceae > Sediminibacterium. The sequence continues at coordinate 126,513 of CBFGPM010000002.1, read as the reverse complement.
CGGAATTTCAATTTGTTTTATGCGCTGAAGCTCTTCCAATTCCTTAAGCACTTTTTCAAACATAGAAATACATTTTGTACATAAAGTTACCGAGAATGAGAAAATACTAAAAGATTTAGTTTTACACAGCTGTTGGATAATGATAATTCATTGAAATACAACGTATAACAGGAATAATATGGCTTTATACACAGGATCAAAGACTGATATTTGTACTTTGTAAACAATTGATACGAAATAAAATGGCTGATCAAACACTGAGGAATTTGCTGGAAAACAACCCCGAATATCTGGCCGTTATGCAGCGTTATGAACAGCGCCACGAAAATGCCTTGTCATTTATGACCAGCGCGGAGTTCTGGCAGGAAGAACTCAATAAGATCAAAGATTATATCAAGCCTCTTGAAATAAAAGTGGGTGGTGATTTTGTGATGGGCAGGGGCTTTGATTTTACCAAGTACCAACAATATGCATACGACTGGTTACGTGCTGGTGACAACTGGCCGATCAAAAATATTATCGGGAATGCAGCATCAGAATACAAAAGCATATTTGGTGCTAACAACCACGATGCAGCATTATTTGATACAAGTATTTTTCTATCACTTCAGCGCGGGGCAGCGTATTTGATGTACGAAAAATTTCTAAAGGATAAATTAAAATCTCCCACTTCGGTATCTCTCGGTGATCCTGGCATTTCCTATTCTGTTTATGACCTGCTTAAATTGTTGCAACGAAACAAACCTGACAATGGGTTGGTTTACGAAATTCACGATCCGCAAAAGATGGGGCCTGGTGAATCACTTGATGAGTTTAAACAAAGAAGTGGTGCGTATTACAAAGCGTTTTTAAATCCGGGCTTTGTTGATCACAACGCCAGCCATAGCATCAGCTTTGCAGCAATTATCTGCAACGTTTGGTATTTCGCAGAGGATGTTGGGTCAAACACGTATTTGGGAACTGGCCCAACCAGTGTATTGGATATGCGCAAATTCTGTTCGGAAACTTCGCTGGGCATCTTATATGTCGAAAGAGATTTTACAGAATGGAAAAACGAATTGTTAGGCAATCATCAAAGGAAAGAAACACTGCCAGATACTAGGGACGTTAAAGGAATTTATGAGGAAATAAATCGCCGGATCAAACTAACTGGCAATGAATTCATCCGCCACCTGAACGATTTTAAAACACAAAATGAAACCGGGTGCCGGAGTTACTTTTTGGCCGGGCTGAGTACGCATAGCGATCTGATTGCAACAGGCGAATCTGAAAACCGGATCGGAAGGACAGATATGTTGGTGATAGATAATAAAAGCAACCACAGATTTATCTATGAATTTAAAATCTATAAAGAAACCAGTGACATCAATAAGGGATTGGAGCAAATCATATTTCAATATCCAACCCAGGAAGATCATTACAACGGTCTTGTAATACTCAGCAGGAAAAAAGCGGATTTCGCGAAGACACTTGGGTTGATACTAGAGAGAGTAAGAAAATCCAATATCGAAATTATCAGAAGCAGTCAACTTCCCGATGATCCGAGAACGATAGAAATTGAATATAAAAGCCCGAGAAATTCTGCGCAGCTATGTGTGTTAACCATATTCGCTTTTGACCTTCAGGAATAATTGAAAAACTGTTATTCTTCATCTGCAATACTGTCGTATTCCTCCTCTTCCAGATTTAGTTTATACACTTCCTGCTCAATTAGTACCTGTATATCATGCTTTACCTGGTAATAGTTATCTGTCACCTGTTGTGTTTTCAATTCTCGTACCATCGGAATATCCTTAAACCCCTTTATTTCCTCATTTATTGCATTGCTATTATTGATCAGTTCTGCATGAAACGTTTTCAGTTTGATTTTCTCGTGCGGGTCGTCTGATGCCATACCCACAAATTCACCGGATGACAATGCGGAAATTTTGGACGCTGGAATGGCAAAATCAAGTTGCATAGATTTACTTATGGAGGTATCCGTTTTGTTGATAGAAAGGCTCTGCCGATCCTGCATAATCTTTCCGAAACGCTCAGATAATAATTTTGCGCTGTCCCCCATAACCTGCCCACTTATAACATTGCCGCAAATATTGACAATCACATCAGCCTGTTCCTTACCATAATCTTTTCGCAACTGGCTAAAGTCTTGCATACCCAAAACAGGTGCAACTTTGTTACTTCGGGCAGTGGCGATTAATGAATCCATGTTGTTAAAATAGATCGTCGGAAACTCGTCAAACACCAACGCACATTTTTGCTTTCCTTTCCTGTTTACCAATTTTACCAAACGGGAGATGTAAAGCGACAGCACAGCTCCGTAGATCGCCTGTTTCTCCGGGTTATTCCCAACACAAACGATTTTAGGATGTTCCGGATCATTGATATCAAGTGTAAAGTCATTGCCTGATAATACCCAATACAACTGCGGCGAAGCAAGCCTTGCCATACAAATTTTAGCAGATGCGACCTGTCCCTCTAACTGCTCCATTGCATCGTTTTCATAAGCCGTTATAAAAGGATTGATTAACACCTGAATTTCAGGCTCTGTGTTGAGCACCGCAAACAATTCTTCATAACCTACCTGCATCATTTCAATCACATGTGGCAGCGTACAAAAACAACCATTTCCATATTTACGTAAGTACCAGATTACGGCTGTTACAAAATTGATGGGTGATTCCACAAAAAAATCCCCCTGCCGCTTAATCCATTCCCGGTTAAGCCCCAAGAGGATTGTACGGGCAGATTCTGTAGCATCAGTTATATCTAGCATATTCTGGGGGTCCAAGGGATTGCAGCGATGCGAACTGGACAGGTTATCAAAATTGATCGCATAAAAGGATGGCATATTACCGTATTTATGCAGGTTGCTAAGCATCCAATTATAGGCAGGTTTTGAAAGATCATCGTACTTAAAATCATAGATGAACATAGCATACCCTTTTTCGATCATTTGTTTGATCAGTGGGAGAATAATAAACCAGGATTTACCCGCTCCAGGTGTGCCGCACACTATAGAGCCTCGAAAAGGATTAATCACATTTATATAACTTCTTCTCCATTTGTCTTTAAGCCGGTACTGAGCTTCATAATTGACAGAGTAATCATTTTTTATAAGTCTTTCTTCTTGTGGGAAGGTTTCGTTTATCTCATTGAAAACATCTCGTGAGAGCCGTACATAAATCAACCTGCTTAAAAGGTTGCCACCAGCAAGAATACTAAGATAACCAGTGCCTGTAACAATCATATAGGCAATGGCTACTTGTTGTGTATCCTTTATCCATCTAAAAATCAATACGCTTCCAAAGAACAGTACAACGCCTGAGAGCAGAAGCCATGCTATCGTCTTTGGACGAAGCTCATCACTTTTCTTTCCTTTTGCACCCATCAGAGAAATTACAAGTAATCCTAAAGCGATTAATTTTGAATAATGAAAGTTGTTGAATAAACCTGTATCTGCGGTGTTCGCTAAAATGCGGTCAGTAATATCACTGCTTAACCCCCATGATTTAAAAACCGCATAACAATAAAAATAATAGTGGAGAATCAACACGAAGAAACTTGCAAAGCGTGTCATGTCCAGCATCTTTCTTAATCCCATTTCGTTTTCACCTGTTGTTGACATAGATTGGTTGTTATTTTGTTAATAATCCGAGTGAACGTTTCTTCTTCTTCCGTTTCTTCTTCAGCAGTACTCCTGGTGTGTAGTTAAATTCCTGTTCTGGTGCAATGGTTGATTCAAGTATTGTGAGTGCTTTATTTTGCTCTTGGAAAACTGATAATTGCTGCTGCTCATGGTTAACACGTATTCTACTGAATGCAGCCAGTTTCTCTTCTAAGTGTGCTATACTGTATTGTTTGCCGATCTCGCTTCCGTTAAAAACACACTTGTTATTGCGGTCAACAAAAGTTATCCCGTACAATCTTTCCTGTTCGTTTTGACGTAAGACAACCACAATATTTTTAGATTCAAGTTGGCGCATGAATGTTTGCAAATTACTGGGACATTGAACAAGGACTTCATCAATCATTTTTTTAAGCGGCTCTTTAAATGGCTCTTTCAGTACTTTATTTTTCTCAAAAAGTGATTCGAGTTTTTCAAGCGTGGGTTTGCTATTGATTGAACTGGCTTTGATCGGAACACCTACTTTATTTCCTTGCGCATCCAGCACACGATACACAAGCCCCTTGTGTTGGTAAATCCGACTATTCTCTTGTCCTTTATCGGCTACTACATTGTACCCCTTTAGAATCGCATTAAATTCAGGAAGTGAACAGTACCTGTAACTATTCAATACTGCATTGACCACATTGACAATACTTTTCTTTGTTTCGGATTTGCCATAACCAATTTTTTCTGCCTGAACTGGGATGATTGATTTTTGGATTAAACGCTTCTGCTTTTCTGCCGGTATTAAACCATACATCTGTTCCAGTTCCTTTCTGGCTTTTTCAGATTGATTGCGCCCGATATTGTAGGTGTCTATACGCTTACCATCAGATTTGATGGTAGTGGTCACGATATGGATATGAGGATGCCCAGCATCACTGTGTTTGTACATCAACCAGGGCTGTAATCCAAAACCGATTTTTTCCATGTAATCAGATGCAATGGCAATTAGCCGGTTTGGGGATAGCTTTTCAGTAGGATCGAAATTGAGCGATATATGTAGTGTCTTAGTGGTAGCCCTGCTGTTCAGCATGTTGCGTCTTTCAAAGCCATCCAGTTTTTGATAAAAATTCATACCATTTGCGTTTTGCAGATAGCCGGAAGCATGAAGACATTCGGCTTTACCTTCTTTGACTTTATTCTCATTGTAATTGAGTGCAGCTATAACCTTTGAAGGCGATGTTATTTTTGCAACCATTGTTCGTAGAGTTGATTCATACGTAAACGGATAACTTCAATACTCTGAACAACCTGTTTCTGTAATGCTTGTTGTTCATGAATCCAATTGCGGAATTCGGGAATGCGGTCAAGGGTGTGCAATTTGTGTACGGCTTGGTTAAAATTATTTCCCACTCCTTTCAATTGTTTCGTAAGTTCAAGCATATCCTTTAAAAAGTCATCTGCCGATTGGTTACGGTAGTTAATAATCACGGGCTTTTGGAGTGCTACTTTGCGCACATAATTACTGATTGTTTTTTCGGTGCTGGATTGCTGTAATTGTTTGAGTTGTTTTTTTTCGGCGGCATTCATCCTGACTTTCAGGATGAGATGGCGCACCTCTTTTTCCTTGTCTTTCATCACGATTCATTTTCACTTTTCTGGTTTGCCTTACTCCCCGCACGACTCCGGAGTGAAGGGGCAAGATGCCCAAACGTGGCCACGTTTGAACATCTTGCCGTGTGCGGGAACAGGCACACATCGCATTTATTTTATAAAGTTAGACAGAGTGGGGGTAGTAAAAAAGACCCGGGCATAATATGCCCAGGTAAAGAAGGAAGTGTGAATAAAAAAGAGCCTATAAAAGCCCTTCATTTGCAAAGGAAAAATATCCTTCGTTAGTTAGGATAATGTGATCCAATAAATGCATATCCAGTAGTATGGCAGCTTCTTTTATTCTCTGTGTTAGTTTTTTATCTGTTTCACTTGGAATTAGGTTTCCGGATGGATGATTGTGGGAAATAATGAGGGTGCAAGCGTTCAATTTTAGAGCTGCCATAAATATCAATTTTGGATCTGCGACAGTTCCGCTAACGCCTCCTGACGAAAGCTCAAAAATGCCCAATACACGATGATTTCTATTGAGAAAAACTACTTTGAATTGTTCCAATAGTTCAATTTTGTTTTCATCCCAGTTTTGTTTTAAAAAATCGGCTACATCAGACACGCTTTTTAGATTCGGTCTTTGTGATGATTTTACTTTGGATTTGTAGACCAATTCAACTTCGCTGACCATGTTCCAATTTTGTCTTGTTAAGTCCTTTTCCATAAGTTCATTTTTTGTTTAAAAATTTATTATGGAACCCGTCCCGGTTTTTGGCAATCAAGGCCTGAAAGCAACGGAATAAATTCAGTGTAAGAGTGCTTTGGCCTGGGCATTTTTATGCCGGAATTTTCTGGCCGCTACAGCCGCTAAAAACCGAAATTTGTACAGGAATAAATGAAGAACTACTTTAAGTGTATCATGTATGTTGTATGACATCTCCTTCTATTCTGAAACATTTAAACTGATAATATTACAAGCTGTCGCCCCCTTTTGTATTTTCTATAGGGTAAAGGGCGGCAGCTTTTTTGCTTTAAAAAATTAGGACGTATCCCTGCTGGCAATTGTCTGCTTCTTTCTTCGCTTCTGTGTAGGTGGAAAATGTTTTGATTTCCCCGTTTTCGTTGCTTACAAAGCAGGGTTCAGGGAACTTTTCTATTACAAAAAAATCAGCTTTGATATCCTCTATCATATCAGCAGGTTGAAGTAAAAATATCTTATTGCCCATTGTTAAAAAATTGAAATGGTTGTAAAATCCGGCAGCCCGAAAGCTGCCGGAATAAAAACTAATTATATGTACCAATGAACTGTTCTTTTTCGAAGCCCATACAAAGGTCGAAAGCCTTTTGGTTTCGCTGCTGTGCAATGCCCCCATATAAAAGGGATTTTAATTTGGCTTCGTCATTTTTATAATTCCGTACATTCTGAAAATAGCCTGTTACCGCATTGTATGCCCCAAACAGTGTTCCACGGGTAGTGTCCATGGTTTGGGTCTCATTGCTCATGGCATAGGTAAATGCGTTATCACAGATGTTCTTAAAAGCGGTACTTAAAGCGTCGTCTTTTCCCGCCTGCAGGTTGCTATACACTTCTTTATTCGGACACATAGCCTGCTGAATCAGTTTTTTTACTTCCGGATCGCTGATTTGTACTTTTGACCAACGGTTAAAAATGTTTTCCAGTTGTGCACTTAAGGTATTAGTAATACCCATTAGTTTGTGCGCCTGTTCTAATCTTTCCTTAGCGTTGGCAGTGTGTCGGATTTTAATACAGTTATTATGTTTTTTTAAGGCTGCATTTAAGGTATTCTGACAAACAACCCGAATAGGGGTGAAAGCGGCTGTAATGCTTCCGTATCCATCGTGGGAAGTAGTCAAAAATAAATACTGCTCGATTAAATCCTCTTTGCCTACCCTGATATAGTCCGGCAGTTTGGCAGTAATAAAAATCCGCTCACCATTTCCCAAAGCCCCGGCAGTTTCATAGTGGATACCATCACCACCCACAATGGTATCAAAAAAGCTGAATGCCTCCAAATTCTGTACAATCTGGTAATCTTTACCCACAACCCCTAAAATATCGCCCGTGTCTTTTCGAATGGTGGCGTAGTGTGTTTTTACTCTTTTGGTAAAGTCCATTGCCTGACCATCTGCATTAAAAGAAGTGGTGTACAAATCTTCCTTTATCACTTCATAATCCAAGTGGGCAAACTGGAGTGCTTCCCGACTGTTTGGGTAGTCTTCTACTACATTACCGAGATTCCACCAAGGTTTTTCTTTTACGGAGAAAAAGCTGTACCCTCCGCTGCGCTCATTAAAATTGATATTGTGTGCCATACATGTTGATTTTTTAAAGTTTAAAATGCACCGAGTGGAAGCCACCCGGTGCGGATGGTTTTATTTTTCGGATAGGTATTTTGCCAGTCTGTCTTTCCCCCAGGCAATCACAAAATCATCCCAGCAAGCAGCGTGGTAGATATTCTCTGTGCCTTGCTCAAAGGTTTCCCAGTCTTTCAGCTTTTCATAATAGCTGTTATAGAACTCGTGCGCCCATGCTGTGATTTCGTCCAATGCGGCTATATAGCCATTGTTTGATTTTTGATATACTTCATTTAGGTAATAATCTGCGAAACAGGCGGCATACATACCGATTTCCATACTGTCATTTGCTTGTTGCATAGGCTGGGTTTTAGAATGGTAAATCGTCCAATGGTTCAGTGAGTTGTCCGGTTACTACGGTCACCGTTTTCTGTTCCCTGTTGTTTCCATCAGGGTGGCTTTTACTACCTCCATGCAGTTTGATATTGGTTACATGAAAGCGCAAACTTCCTTTGGCTTCACCCTGCATATTTGTGTATGCGTTTACACTAATACGCCCATAGAGTTCTACCAAAGTGCCTTTGGTCAGAAATTTTACTATGCCGGGATTTGTCCAATAGGCACAGTCTACATAAGTAGTTAATTTGGTTACATCACTCGATCCTTTGGGTTTGTAGCTGTCATTAATAGCTACTGAGAAATTCACTACCTGTCTTTCGTCTTTGAGTGTTTTTACTTCTGCGTCTTTTGTCAATCTTGCGATAATTTCCATGATGGTTGTTTTTAAGTATGTATAAAAATTGGTTACTGATTAGTGAGAAGCAAAAAGGGCTAATTCCCTCGCTTCAATTTTATTAGGTGTATTTCGGTTACTGTGCCTTTTAACGAGATAGTAAACAGTTATATCCTCGTTGTTCGTAATTGCCCACGCAGCTTGCAATGCTTTTGACCTTGTTATGCATTTTTTACGCTGCACTTCCCATGATAACTGCATGAGGTAAGAAAGCCGTTTGGTGTGTTTCATAAAAGGATTGTTTATAGTTAAAAAATATCACTCGGCATTCGCCTCGTTCGTTCTTATCGTAGCAACTCTGTCTTGAAACAGGTTTTGGGAAAAGCAAGGTTTAGACAGAAAGAAATTTGCGAACGTGGAATAAAAAGTGAGTAGAAACGAGTGGTTTATGCCGCCGAAAGCGCAAAAGCAACGGGAGGTGCGATTTGTTTCAGACTAACCGACAGCCAGCCGGAATAGTAATGCAGGTGCAGACCTTGCTTTTTACAAAGCCTGTCAAGAAATTCGCGAATGATTTATGACGAAGTATATCCGTTCTGTACCACAACGAAGGGGACGATGAACGTAGTGCGACGCAACCGCAGTTGCCCAATGTTCATAATCGCTTGTCACCTGGCTGTATAAAATGCTCCAACATTATGAACCTTACAATTTGATATAAAGAATGGCAACTACCTCACGGATATCCAGTTGTCTATGCATGCATAACCGATTTGCTAACAATTGGTCTCTTGGCACAAATAATTTAGCGTAACTCCAGCAGGGAATCAAACCATTATCCATTATTGGCACAGGCTATTGACTGGTTGTTGTAAGTGCACATTGACATGAAATACTTATTTTTCAGGTAACCAACCACGCATCAAAAATTCCATTTCTGCATTTGTTTTGTGTGCAGATATGAGCGGATTGCCGGTTATTCTTTTGTAGTATTCTACATACCATTTATACCTGTCTTTTGCTGCAAGGTGCAGACAGTCATGGTAATGGATGAGTTGTTCTGCTGATAAAATAATCTCATCATCAAAAATCACCTTGTACTTCCAGTCAAGTTTTAAGGAGCGTATATAGTTGTTTGCCACAAGATGGTGCATTGCCAATGAAGCCTGCTGTTCAAATACACGGGGTTTGATTTCCACGAGGGTAGCTTTTCTTGTTTCATAATTACGAATCAGAAAATCCGGCGTGTATCTCAAGTATGCTCCTTTTGGAAAATGAGCCAGTTGTCCGGTACCTGGATGGAAATATAGGGAAACCGGAGAGCGCATGATCGCATGATCCTCCATAACGGAAATGGCGAATCGTAGTTCAGTGAGCGAGTCAAACCGGCAACCCCAGCCGAATAGGGGCTGAGGTTTTCGGTAAGAGAATTTAATGGGTCTTGTTTTCATGGAAAGCGTTTTAGGATTAACGGTCTAGGTTTAAAATGCTGTGGGCCCTGATTTCTGTGACAAAGCATTTATGGCCTATGGGATCCAGGAATGTCCTGTATTTAATAACACCTTCCACCATTACATGGCTGCCTTTCATGAATTGTCCGGTTAAGGCCTCAGCCAGTTTGTCCCATGCCTTTATATCATGCCAGGTTGTTTTTTTGAAAGTTGTGCATCTTCCTTTTTGCGGTAGAAATCAGTTGCTAATCGCAACCGTCCCAAGGTCTTGCCAGTACTGGTTTGGAGTATCTCAGGATCATTTCCTAGGTAGCCAACCAACTGAACGAAGTTTTTTGTTTTCATGCTTTACGATTTTGAAAGCAAAAGTTGGAAATAGGGATAATCTGAGCTGTTTTTATGCGTTTAAGTGACATGTATTATCCGTATCTGAAACAGATAAGGGTATATTTGTTATTTTTAATGTATGGAAACAAAAGAGAGCATACCCCAAAGACATTGTCTGTTTTCAGAATGTGGTAAGCCGCTGGATAAAAAAATGCGGAAGGATGCAAAGTTTTGTAACGAATACTGAAGAGCAGCCTATCATAATCCCAAAAGAGCAGAGCTGCATCCAGATGTCAAAAAGATTAATAAAATACTGTTGAAGAATTTTAGCATATTAGGTAAAGCACTTGGTAAAAAAGAATATGTAAAAAAGAAAAGGGAGCATATTATTAAGCAGGGATTCAACTTAGCGTATTATACCCATACACATAATGAGTTTATTTTCTGCTATCGATACGGTTACCATTTTAAAGATGAAGGTTATATTTCCATTTTTATGGGTTATGATAGTGCAGTTTATAAGTCATTGGAAGATTAAGCAAATAAATCATGCAGGGTTTCTGCGATAGCTTGTAATAAATGCTGGTCTACTTTCTCTGCTTTTTTTCTATCCTGTTCCGATACAATTGCCCGATATTTTTTTTCTTCATCTGGTTCAAAAGTAAAAGGGAAGTCCTCGATGTAGACTATAATACGATGGTTATATCCGAAGGGCTGGAGTTCTGCCGGGAGCATGATTTCTTTCCCATTGTACCAAAGCGAAAGGTCAAAAGTTTCGTGCATATTGTAAATGTAAGTGAATGTTTAAAAGATTTTAAAGGTGCTGAAAAAGATATAGCGCCTTCACTTATCTTCGGCAGATGGAACACAGGAACCTGGTATTAAACACGCTTGCACAAATGGCTGCTGAATCTTCCCATCCCACTTTGTACCAGTTTATCCCGCGGGAATTGATTCTTCGTTTACCGATTGATTGGTCAGCAATATATTCTTCTCTGCGTGCATTGGAAGAGGAAGGTGCTGTTCAGCTATTTCATTCGGATACTGTTAAGTTTTCCATTACTGAAAAAGGATTGGAACTAGCGAAAGTTTTAGACATCCAAAAAGCAAATGATTCGCACCAACTGAATTAAGTTAATGGCGTATGATTATATGCCATTTCTGTTTTAGATGCTCTGTATTTTGGAGTCATGAAAAAACCGATCAGTGATTATCATTTAAAAGTTGGACTAAGCATCAGGGAATATCGTCAGGAATATCAGTTGACTGTTTCTGAACTCGCTCAATCGTGTGGGATCAAAGTTGAGATCCTTGAGCGGATTGAAAGGGGGGAGGTAAATTTCAGGTTGACCACACTGCTAAAGTTTATACGAGTGATGGGTTCATTAGCTTTCCCGGCCAAAGAAAAAAGCTAAATATATTAGTATTTTTGATTTTTCTCTTTATATTAGTCTATGCAAAAGGAAGGTGAGCGATTTACATTTTCCCATCAGGGTCAAACAGTCCAGGTTTATCAAAAAAAGGTGGGCAGGGATATCGTCTATGCCCTTTATTTCCAGGATGGCAGACAGCCTTTGGTATTGACACTCGCCAAAGCTAATGAGGGTGGCAAATTCTGGACATCGGTGCCTGAAGGAAGACAAGCTGAGGCCGAGGTTTTCGGGCCACTGTTGGCCTCTTACAGGCCCAAAGAGGAGAAGTTACTTAAGCCGGAAGAGGTGGTAACCAAACCACTACTTCTCTTCGAATAAATTTTTAAGTATCTTGTCGTAATGGATACTCCCTTTTATATCGGTACGATTTGTATAACCCCACATACTTCTGAAAGGGAGGTCCATTTTTCAGTTTCAGATCAGGATGGTTATCTGTTTCGACTCGTTCCTACACCAGACGGGTTTTCCGTTTCGCAGATGGATCGAGCGTTGGATCATCCGATTGATCAGTCCCTGGTCAAATTGATTGGTGATGCGATTGAAAGTCGTTTTAGTTAAGTTTATCCTATGTGCTATTATAACGGACAGAAGGTTACCCATGCGGAATTTATTCGATTAAAGTCGCTTGAGAAAGCAGTGAGTCAATATGATTTTCTGGATCGGGATCTGCATGATGGGTTTGCTTACGGAAATATTGCGGTTTTGAAACCAACAGCTGCAAAAGATGATTTTGATATCGTGCAAATGGAATGGGGATTTGTTCCGGATAGCTGGTTTGGTAAACCGCTGGATAGCAGAGAAAAGGTAGACCAATGGCGAAGAGGCTACAAGGACGCGAAAGGCAAGTTTATCCCGGGCATTACTACCCTGAATGCTATTTCTGAAGAGATGCTGCTGCCCAATAAGATTTATAGGGAATCGGCACTCAAAAGAAGATGTCTTGTTCTTTCGACCTGCTTTTATGAGTGGAGACATTTTTATCCGCTTAATAAAAGGACTGGGGAGCCCGTAAAGACCGCACTTAAAATACCGCATCATATTCGTGTTAAGGATCAGCCTTATTTTTTTATGGCAGGTATTTATAAATCTTGGACAGATAAGACAACTGGTGAGACAGTGGATACAGTTTCGATTTGTACCACCGCAGCACCGGAAGGGCATATCATGGCAAAGATTCACAACAGTAAGATGCGGATGCCAACCATACTTAATGAGGGTTTGGCCTGGGAATGGTTGTTTGGTGATTTGAGTGAAGAGCGAATCACAGAAATCGGGATAACACAATTTCCATCTGAGCAAATGACAGCTTGTACTATATTGAAGAATTTTAAAGAAGAAGTTGAGCCGGCAAGGCCATTTGTGTATGAGGATTTGCCTATGATTGAAAGTGTTCTATGAATGACAAACCTACTATAGGAATATTGGCTTATGGGTCGTTAATCAATGATCCAGGTGAAGAAATCAACCAACACATTATTGGCATGAAAGATTGTGTAACACCTTTCAATGTTGAATATGCGAGAATGAGTAAAACAAGGGCTAATGCCCCAACACTTATTCCTGTAAGAGAGAATGGCAAACCAGTAAATGCAAAAATACTTCTGCTGAATGGCTTGTCTATTGAACAAGCAGAAGATATGCTGTGGCGAAGGGAAACAAGGACGAAAAAAATAAATGCCAACTATCCAAGAAAGGAAAAGCCAGGAACAAACGATGTCGTTGTTAAGAGAGTTGCCGATTTTGAAGGTGTTCCGACAGTGCTCTATACTTCTATCGGACAGAACTTAGGTATTTTAAATCCTACGGTGTTGGCGAAGCTTGCTATTAATTCATTTATTGATGATGAGCAGAATAAGAAAACAGATGGTATTCATTACCTTCTCAATGCTAAGCAAAATGGGATTGAAACTGGTTTAAGTAAAGAATATGAAAAGGCAATTAATGAACTTGCTGGTACAAAAACGTTAGTTGAAGCAATAAAAAAATTAGCAATTCTGCGATCAGAAGTATGGAAAGAGCGCAAAGAAGATAAAGCCTTTGAAGCCAAAGTGAAAGAGATCGGCGATCTGATACATTCTTACGGGCTTTCTAAAACCAGTAATGGTCAAGAATTTAAAGAAGGAGAATCTTTCAAAGCGTTCATAGATAAGAATAGAAAGGAATTTATGATCAATGTGCATGAAGGGTTTAAAAAGGGCCAATCATTAATACTCGAATTGATGCTCGGTTTTGAAAAGGAAACATCAGCATTAGAGGCGGAACACAAAAGACTAAACGGGAGGGAGGGCAAAGAGCTTAAAAAAAAGATTGATCAACAGATCAAGCGTATTAATTTTAAAGAAGACTTACTTCGGCATATGATTGATTCCATCGCGTGGCAACTGATACAGGGGCAACTTTATATTTCACGCCGTCTTTATCATAATGTTGGTGGCAAAAAGCGTTTGGCCGATACCAATATTGAATCGGTGATGAAAGTTGCCGAAAACCTCAACAAAGTACCCGAAGATTTTGCATTGATTACTGACTTATCTGCATACATCCAGACTGGTGATATTATTTGGGTAAGTAAAGGAACTTTGCATTTTGTTGAGGTAAAAGAAGGTGATAAAAACCACGAAGTGCTGAAGATCATGGATGAAATAGTCAATACACAAAAGACTATGGAAGAGATATTTTCGCAAATGAAGCCTGATCGTCATTTTGTAGATCAGTTAGACCGCAACCTCAAACAGTTTCAGACTTCACAACGGGTAATGGATATTATCAATACAGATAAAGGGGTAGATAAACAGGGAAGAGAGGTAAAAATATTCACGCCCGACGAGCCAACACCCCGTTTTGATGAGCGCTTGTCGAAACTGGAAGAACAGTTGAAAACCCGAAATCTCTGGGCGTATGATTTGATTGACGATTGCCTGCATATAGGCATATATAATGGGCCTCTTAAATTTGTGGGTCCTAAAATCCTTGAAAGTATTGCTAAGCAACACAATTCAAGACACGTTATCGTCAATTACAGACATGTTATCCGTTCTCTTCATCGGCCTATATTTTCACTTCCTATATCACCCGACCTTGTATATGATATTTTGTTCGGCAGGGTGAATGTATACTTTATGATAGAGCTGGATGCATATTTTAAATTATTTCCGGAATATGGATTAAAGGCCCGGTGGTTATCCCGGAAAGAAACAGCCAAACTAAATGATCAACATAAAAATATCGAGTTGTTTATCCAAGATCATCACGGAATTTTGATTAGTGATGAAGGGGAGTCGCTGACCATGTATCTTACTGTTGGCATGCTAGGGAAAATGTATTTTGAATTGATCTATCCATCCTATACTGCATATTCATGTCTCTATCATTTTCATGACAAACTTGAAAGAATTCAGGCGGATAAAGATAAATAAGAGGTGATGAAAGAAAAATATCTTTGTTCAATCATTGTGCTGCTGGGTCGAATTTAGCTATTAAGGAAAACAGCATATCAATCCTGGTTGCGATGATAGCTTTCTGTCCAGGTTTTTTAATGCGCTGAATGATAACGCCAATTAATGCTTTCTCTGTTTTACCGAAAAAGTGCCACAAACCACATCCACTCATACCTGTCGGGTCTGCCGCTAAATGAGGTTGTGGATTGGTTGCTGTAGTAACACCACCATCGTACCGAAGGGCAATATGTATATCAAGTGAAAAACCAAAGAGATGGTATTTAAAATTTTCGGCTGGTTGGGACTGGTAAGATATTCCGGTAGTTTTAATTTCATCCTTTCCCCATAGTTTATACGTTCTGGTCAGTGGGAAGCCATAACAAAAATATTTTGGAGAGTTTTCTATAGGATGATTGCGTTCTATTTGTCCCTCTGTTATTGGTACGTACCACCTCATGATTATCTCTGCAGTCGGCAGATTTATCTTGATGATGGAAAGGTCTGTTTTATCATCATCTCTTGTTCCTGAAGCAGGCATTTTCGTTGAAACGATATCACCATTAAGATAAACTGCATTGTCTTCAATGATGACATACGTTTTGTTGTGATGTTCTGCCAGAACGTGAGCCGCGCTGACAATAAAATAGGAGCTATTTATTTTCAAGAATAACGCAGAACCTACCGGCTTTGATTCAATCTTAATATCTTCTTCAAACAAGCACAAAGTGGATTGTGCTATTTCCTTAATTCTTGGAACGTATATCAGGTTTTTTAGTTGATTTAGTTTCTGTAGTTCTCCCGGTTTCATTATTTGAGTATCATTTGATCAGCTTAAATTAAACAATCCACTATAGTCCTGCGGCTTTTATCACGAACTTTTCCCCGAACTGGCGCTTGATACTGTCGATAGCCTGGTACATTTTTATTTTTTCCTGTGTATCATCGAATAGATTAATCTGGTAGTTTCCCGGAAGTAAGCTGCTGAATCGGATACCAATCAATCTTACCAGTATGCGTCTAGTGTACAATTTGGTAAAGAGTTCTTTTATCACATGCTGCAATATATGATCCTGGTTTGATGCATCGATGGTTTTCTGGATGTTGTGTGTTTCAAAATCGCTGTACCTGATCTTTACACTAACCTGCCCTGTTAGCCGGTTGTCGCACCGAAGCTGGAATGCCAGTTTTTCAGTCATACGGACCAACTCCGAATGCAGGAATTTCAAATCGGTCGTGTCTTTTTGAAATGTTTCTTCTGTTGACATAGATTTTTGTTCGTGAAAAGCAACGACTGGACTCTCATCAATGCCGTTGGCCTTTCTATGAAGATCTATACCAGGTTTGCCTAACAAGTTAATCAACATTGGAACGGGTATCTGTGAGAGTATGTTTACGGTATGAATACCCATATTAATCAATAGGATTTTGGTTTTATCACCCACACCAGGCAAGCGGTCTACTTTGAGCGGTGCTAGATAAGCCTTCTCATTACCGAAAGGAATTTCCAACTGGCCATTAGGTTTTACTTCGTTGGTAGCGACCTTACTTACCAATTTATTGCTAGCAAGAGCGTAGGAAATCGGCAAGCCGCTTTCTTTGTAGATCAACTGCTTTAACTCTTTTGAATAGAGGCTGCAGCCAAAGAATTTTTCCATACCGGTCATGTCGATATAGAATTCATCAATAGAAGATTTTTCAAATAGCGGAACCTTGTCCCGTATAACATCGGTCACAAGATGGGAATATTTGCTGTATGCCTCATAGTCTCCGCGCACCACAATCGCATCGGAACACAATCGCAACGCGGCTTTCATGGGCATCGCAGAACGGATACCGAATTTCCGGGCCTCATAACTGCAGGATGCCACCACGCCACGGTCGCCTGAACTACCCACCAGCACTGGTTTTCCGATCAATTTTGGGTTGATCAGACGCTCGACGGACACGAAGAAGGTGTCGAGGTCAAGGTGGATGATATTACGTTTAATTGGGGACAAGTCCCGCAAAATACTAAAATTTTTAGTATTTTGGTATTCGCTAACATTTAGATGGACTGAGTTTAGGGAAGCTAACACTTTTCACGTACGAAATATCCGAGTTTTATTTAAATGCAGGGGGGGTATAATTTAAGGTTAATCGAACACCTACATAACATAGCTTGATAGTTGATAATGATTATCAGCAATTATTGAATGTATTTTCAAAGCTAGGTGTAAATAATTTTTTTAGTCAATTGTATACAAATTATGAATGCCAATGTCTCGCACACTATTATTTGAGAAATTGATGATTCATGTTTATGTCAATATTTTTTTTGGAAATTACTTTTTTTGAGGGAAGGATTGTAAGTACCCCCTTATTTCAGAAAGCATTTTTTTTTTAGTCTGTTGATTTAATGACTCTCTCCCAGTTCTGTTTGATTAACATGTATTTTTGTAAATGAAGAAAAAAGTTTTTTCTCTTTTATTAATCATTATTATATATCTTTATTATAGTATTTATCCTCTTTAAAGTTACACTGTTTTACTTTGGCATCCCCTAAACGCCTCCCCCTATAGTAAAGCTTTGGACTTAATACTGGCATAAATGCTTGGACTTTTTTGTAATAAAAAGTAACAACAAGCTAACCTTATCATCAACCCTGACAATTATTAAACATGGCTATTCAAACACATTTTTTTTAGGTTCTTCTTTTCATTAACCCCTATATAATTTTATTGATTTCCAATCAAGCGTGTTATTGTTCTGAACATGATCAATATCAAGTAGTATGCAGTAATTGTACTACTTAAGGTGATCTGTTGAAAATGATATACGGAAATTATCTACGATGGAGAAGAATTCTATCTCACAAATTGTTGGTGAGAATATTCGGACTGCAAGACGACGAATTGGTATGAAAGGTGAGACACTTGCAAAGGCACTGTCTATTACAAAATCTGCAGTGAGCCAACTTGAAAACGGCTCAATTGATATTCGGGTTTCAACAATTTTCAAAGTCGCAGAGGTTTTAGAGGTTAGTATCTTTGAACTTCTTTCACTCCAAAATGACAATATATCTTCAGTTCAAAATCTAAAACAAGTTCAAGATGAAATGCTACGCCTAGAGAAATCACAAATAGAAGATTTGAGTTCAAATATACAAACACTGATTTCTATACTTTCTCATTTTCGTTCAACTACATACTAAATCCTTCACAAGTTAAGCCTACCTAAACTTAGTTACAAAGTAGCTAAACAAGTTGACTGTGTAATATTTTACTTCTTGGTTTTTGATTATCAATTTTGTCTTGTATTCAGAGACACACTCTGGTATCAACTAAAAGTTTGAATGCGCATAGAACTAATAGTTGAGTATTTAAAAACAAAAACCATTTTTATGAAAAAAGTCATTCGCTTTCTTTTACTAGCACTCGTTGTTAGCCTTACAACCACTTCCTTATATGCGCAAATTGCACGCTGTGCTGATTTTACAGTAGTAGCATTCCCACTCGACCCTCAAGGTGGGTCAAACAACTATTTTGGGGTACGAGTAACACTAACACGAACATACGACCAAAATGTAACTGTTACTGGATATATTTATGATGAAGGTAGTCCAAATCAGAACACACCATATACTGTAGTTGTTAGCTCGGGAAATACTTCAAACGAAACTGCTGCTACCTTTTACCAAACAGATCCGGCATCACTTGCTGTAGTTTCTGTAACTAGCGCCTCCCCAACGATTGTCACAAGTGGTGGATTAAAATTCAATACTCAATGTACATTTAGCGGTTCATCGTATGATAATTTTGATTCATATTTTTCAAATATTGGAGCCCTTCACAATCAATTGCTATCTGCAGCATGGGCAAATAATAGCTTACCTACAAACGCTTCCACCTATGGAGCCGCAATTAATGACTTTAGAGATGCTGCTAAAAGTTCTTTTTTATCAAACTATGCTTCATATTTAGATACTACAATTTCTAGCACACCAATTGATGAAGACTTCGAAAGGGTAAAATATTTTTTTGATAACACAGAATTTATCTCTAATCTATTAACTAGTTCACATATAAATTCTTTAGATAGCGCAAGTATTAAAATTAATGCTGGTTCTGACATTACAAGTAGTAACAAAGCTTTATTTGACGATATTATAGCGGTGGTTGATTCAAGTCTTAATAATCTTCTGACAAACGATCAGTTTGAAAATTCACTAGCTCGCCTTGCAAACGATTGGGTGTCTATTAATACAGGAGATGAATATTCTTTAAGCGCTCAATTAACTGGAGGTATCATTTCTACAGGTTTAAAAAGCTGTGAGTGGTGGAGAGATAATCCCAGTGCATTTGATTATGAAGAATCAATCGCTTTATCGCGTAGCATGCCAATGAATGACTATGTAAGGAATATCATTGATGCTTCACTTGATAATAGAAACAGCTTCACACCAGATAATGAAAATGCCGTGAAAATTCCATACATCGCGGATTATCCCCAGACTAAAAAACCTACATACTTCCTCCTCCCGGTTGTAGGACTGGATATAGCTGGGGCAATAGTCGGTGGTGTAAGTAGCTGGTTTACACAAAAATTCTTCACGGGTCATGCGAAAGGCAAAATGGTACTCGCAGGTGCAGTTACAGGTGCATTTATTGCTTCAACAGGTATAGTTGGACGTTTAGGAGGATGGATCAATTCTCTTCGTGGATAGATATTCCTTAGAATAAAATAATAGAAAAGTATTTTGCTTTTCTATTATTTTATATATCAACTCTGAACAATTATTTTATGCGATTCGGTTTGATAATTGTATTTTTAATAGTCCCATACGCAATACTCTGTCAAGTAGAAACTCAACGGAGTGATTCTGTAACTATCATAAATCCTATTACTACCCAATCAAATGCGGGTCAAGCTAAAGTGCCACTTCCGAACCAAAAACCGGAACTTTTTAACAGTGGCTTTATTGATTTTCAGAATAGTGGGCAAATGAATGCTTCGTCAAGAGTATTTAGAGTTTTTATTGGTGAACCAGGTAAATTTACATTACCTATTTCCATATACTCAGGAGTGACAGGTAATACTTCTGCTCTTCGTGGTAGTGAACCTTTAATGCTAGGACTTATTAATCCACTAAGTGGAGCGTTTAACATTTCTACAGATAATATGATTCGGCTAGGTAACAATAAGTCGATCACTGGGTTTTCTGCCATACTACAAGTTGGCGAAAAGTTACTCATTGGACAACAGGCAACAACCTTAAAAAGTTTTAACTTCTTTAGCACCTACACTAATTTTGGTATTCATTTTCAAACTGGAGCATGGGAAAAAAATAAAGAGAAGAACATGGGGGTTTTTTGGGTACTTGCTCGCTATCATCTGGTACAGATTGCTAACTCATTTCAGAGATTATCTGGCTATCCGCCTGATGAGATATCGTTTCGTGGGTATTCTATTGGTGTTGGAATTGAGATCAATAATGTGCTGAATATTAAGTCATACTACTATAGATATATAGAACCAGGTGTCTCAACTTTTGAAGTTCCGATTTATCAACTTACATTTAACTACAGTATGCGGACTTTATAGATAGGTTTTTTAGTTGTAACGTTTAAAAAGTATTCTATGACTGGTAACTATATCGCAGTAATTGTACTCTTAGTATTTCCTTTTTATTTGGCGTTTTTCAAGAAACAACTAAAATTAGAATCTTATAACCTAAAAGTACATTACATAAAAAGTATTTGTATTTATCCTTTATTCATAGCCGCGATCTGTATTATTGATACCAGTGTATTAAAACAAGTTGATTTTTCAAAGGTTGGTAAGGGATTTAGCCTCCCTATTTATCTATATATAGTTCTTTTATTGTTTCATATAATGCCTTTTTTTATGGAGTTAATTCCACAGAAAAAAAAGGGTGTATATGATTCGGAAGCAGCTGGAGATATATATGGTGTTCCCGTAAAACTTTTTCCTAATTCACATAAGGAACTCATTTGGTTTGTTTTATTTATGGTTACAGGGGTTATCACAGAAGAAATTGTGTTCAGACAATTTATGTTCCATGTATTTAATACTGTTTTCCACTTTACAGGCGACACTATTTTATTAATTACAAGCACTCTTTTCACAATTAGTCATCTCGGCCAAAAAGAGTATAGAAAAGTAACTAAAGTCATTCTACTATTTATTTCAGGACTTTTTTACGGCAAGAGTTTTCAGATGAGCGGCTCAATTTACTATCCAATTATCATTCATTTACTAAACAATGGAGCAATTGCTGTTATTGCATTTAGGCGAGTACATAGTATTAATAGGCAAGGAAATATTTATTAATTTCTGAACTGCAATATTTCTGATAAATAGGAAAGCCACGAAAAGTGGTGGCTAAAATTAGTCAATTAAGTAAATATCCAAATGTTTGTCTCTTATAATAGAATATCCTTTTAATTGAATAAGATTTGAATTGGATTTTAGTTGCAATTCTCGCCATTTGTATTGAATACTTGCAATACCGGGTATCTAAATATAGTTTTTATGTATTAATTTTTTCAAATTTTTCAGGTTATTTTAATTGCAAAATGACCTGTCTTTGTATCCTGTTTTTTCCAGCCAATTAACTTCCAGACTGAATACTCCGAAGTCTTCTACTACTCGCCCTTTAAGTATGTAGAAACCACTTGTGTGGAGTGGGTAGCGTTTTGCGGTGGTGGGGAAGTGGACGGTGTCGATCCAGTCGAGGTTGCTGTCGACGAAGGTGCCAAAAAACATCTGGTCTGCGTTTTTGGTGATGACGTGTTTACGGGCGATGAAATAGGCCAGCATGGTGATTGTCTTACCCTTGTATTTGGGCATTTCTGCGGCAGGGGTGTAGTCTGCCGGATTGGCGTCTGCGAGGGCAAAGGGGTTGGTGGTGCAGAAGCCCATGATTTCCATCTGGTCATATAAATCATCCATCGGGTCGTCGTTTAGTTCGGGGAGCTCGAAATTCAGCGACAGGGGTTCATCGAACATGACCGGGCCATGTGTGACCGTGATTTTCTTTTGCAGGAAGTTGGCTTCCCAAAGCAGCGTCTTTTTGGACTTGCCGGTGAAGCGGAAGGCACCGATACGTATCAGGATATTCAATTGTTCCAGACCTGGCTGCAGGCGTTCGATGAAATCAGTCAGGCTTTTGTATTGTCCATTGATCTCTCGGTTCAGTGTAATTTCCTGAATGAGGCAGTCCTGTAATGACTTGATATGAATGAAGCCGACATAGACTTTTCCATCAACGATGGATGTTAAGTGATCGCTATTGTTCACACAGGGCAGGTGAATATCGCCGCCATATTTTAAGAGTTCGAGAAAATACAATTCGCGGGAATAGAAGCCGCCGAAATTGTTAATCACTGCCACCATAAATTCCTGCGGGTAATAGGTCTTCAGGAACAGGCTCATGTAGGATTCAACGGCAAAAGAAGCAGAGTGGGCCTTATTGAAACTATAACCGGCGAAGGATTCCATTTGTCGCCAGACTTCGGCTACCTCTTCGGGATCGCGTCCAAGAGCAATGGCTGACTGAAAGAACTCCTGTTTTATCTCTCGGAACTTATTGTGGGAACGATACTTACCACTCATGGCTCGGCGAAGGATATCGGCTTTACCTAAAGAGAGTCCGCCGTAGTAGTGGGCGATCTTGATTACATCTTCCTGGAACACCATCACACCAAAGGTTTCGGAGAGATGCTCTTTGAATAGGGGATGGATGTATTCTACGAGCGCAGGGTTGTGGAATCTTTCGATATAGGCACGCATCATACCGGATTGTGCCACGCCGGGGCGAATGATAGAGGAGGCAGCGACCAGTGTTAAGTAATCATCACAGCGGAGTTTTTTTAAGAGCTGGCGCATGGCGGGGGACTCGATGTAAAAACAACCTATCGTATTTGCCTCCCGGATCTGCTTTTTGATGTTTTCGTCGGTGAAAAATTTTTTGGTGTCATGTATGTCGATGTGTTTTCCGTGGTGCAATTGTATCAGTTCGAGGGTACTTCGGATATGACCCAGGCCACGCTGGGAGAGGACGTCAAATTTATTCAAACCAATGTCTTCTGCCGTAAACATATCCATCAGTGCGGTTTGAAAACCTTTGGGTGGCATGAAGAGGGATGTATATGAAGTGATTGGTTTATCTGAGATTAGTACACCACAGGGATGTAAAGATGGATTGTAGGGGAAGCCGCGCATCATTTCTCCGTAGCGGTTTATTTTACGGGTCGTGGTACAAACAGGCTCATAGTTGCGCTGAAAGGTTTTGATTTCTTCATCCGGCAGGCCGTAGACCTTTCCCAGCTGGCGAATGATGGAGTCGGTTTTGAAAGTGGGGCATGATCCTAACAATGCCACATAGTTTTTGCCATAACGTTTGAAGAGATAGTCCATCACTTCATCACGATCTGTCCAGGAAAAGTCAATATCAAAATCCGGAGGTGAAGTGCGTTCGGGATTTAAGAAGCGCTCGAAATACAAGTTCAGTTCCATCGGGTCAACGTCTGTGATGCCCAAACAATAAGCCACAATGGAATTGGCACCACTACCACGTCCTACATGGTAAAAACCCTGTTCATTGGCGAAGCGAACCATGTCGTGGTTGATCAGGAAGTAAGTGGTAAAGCCTAAATCATTGATGACTTTTAATTCATAATCCAGCCGGTCCAATGCTTTTTTGTTGCGCTTTCCATACCTGCGCAACAGGCCAGCTCGGGCCAGTTTGTCTAACAAGACACTATCATCTTCTTTCGAGCCGCCGAATACCTGTCTGGTTTTATCGGTTTCGAAATCCATATCGATGGAGCAGGCATCGAGAAGTTTATATGTATTGGTCACAAGAGAAGGGTAGTTTTTACATTGTGCCAATAGGGTAGAGGGACTCACGAAACTGTCTTCGCGGTTACAGCAGGTAGCCGGATCGAGTTGTGAGAGTAAAATGTTCTGGTCGATGCTTCGCAGTAAACAATGCAGGTAGAAATGTTCTTTGTCCTGTACCACTACCGGTTGATGGATCACATGATGTTCAGTAGGAGCGAAGTTGTACAAGGATTTTAGCTCATAGGGTTTGATTCCTATCCGTTCATTTGATTTTAATTGTGAAATGTCTTTTGATTCATAGGGATATATCACCAATACATCAGACGGTGCATGGGGATCATCAGGAAAATCTTCTTTATTAATCAAATGATGCGACAGAAATTCATTGATCCATTGCAGACCATTGTTATTTTTTGCAATCAGCAAGTATTTGTGTGAATGATTGTTTCTGATGTCGACACCTAAGACGGGTTTGATATTTGCTTGACGACAAAGTTTTACAAACTCCCAGTGATCATAGGTGCAGTTGATATTGCATAGTGCGAGTGTAGTTGCACCCTGTTCTACTGCAGCCGCAACAAGCCCGGTAGTAGCGTAGGTGCCGAAGCAGAACGAATAATATGTCTTCGCGTCTAAATACATTGATTACTAACCTTATGCGAGGCAGAAATACTAAAATATTTAGTATTTCTGATAATTAAATTGCAATTAATTGAAAATCAATATTTTATACGCTTATATTCTCTTCTAGCCTGAAAAATTCGGAAGTTGATTTTGTAAATCATATTTACCATTATGCGTGAACTGTTTGTAATTAAAGCGAAATGGTGGTTGCCTGAAAATAGGGGCAAACAGGAAGAGTATGGCGAATTACATTATGAGCCAAACGGCAAATTATTGACCATATTGGAAGACAGCTTGTTTGGAACAAAAAATATTCATGAATCAGATCACAATGTCTCACTACCGCTTGTCTATGGCATTGACATTGATATTAAATGTATCAGCCTTATAAATGTAATAGCATCGGAATTCGGCCTTACTGGATGGGTTACTATGGAACTAACCCCCGAATATTTACTGATTGGGAGAGGAAGTCATTTTGCCGTGGAAAATATGGGCGTGATGAACTTTAATTTTTGCCTCAATGGTTTCGGATCGTTTTTTCGTGGCTATGAGAACCGACTGGTACCTGACCATTCAGCAGATGACAAATTGAGTTTTCATTATTCGCAGCCGAAAGCCATTTAGATTGTTGATGATGAAGAAAAAAATATTTGTCTCTATTTCTCATACAAGTATTCAGGACTGAATGAAATTGCTACTGGGTCTTTTACATTCAAGGAACATATTTATCTTACCATTAGCTGGAAGACAGCGAAACACCTGGCTGAGTTTCTGAAGCAATTGAAGTTCTATTCAGATTTTTTCCGTTTCTATTCGCAGGAAATACTTTCACTTGACCATGTGAACTCATATGTGCAGGGGGAAGAAAATGAGAAGCCTATTTTCCGTTTCATTTACAAACAACATTCTGGTTTTGTTGGCAAAACACTCAGCAGTTTTCACACCTTGTATTTTTACATGGAAATTCAGGTTGATCTCAGCACAATTATGAAGAACTGGATTGAACGAATCTTTCCACTGCGAGAAATAGTAATTGAACTGACTGTGACCGATACCATCGGGATTAGTCTTTCGGTATTCTTCCCTTAGCATCAGGCGGGTCACACCCTTTCGTTTTAGTTCCTTGTCAAGCAACGGAAATAAACTGAAAAGGTTTTGGAGCTTTTCGTTTAAAGGACGGTCCTCGCGTTTGATAAAAAGATACTCCACGTCTTTATCGCTGAGCTGGCAGATTTCTTCTAACCTCATTTTACTGTTCTCAAATTCTTTCAAATATTTTTTCAAGGTGTTGCGCGATATACCAAGTTGAGCCGCGATCTGAACTTTACTTCGACCCTGGTCATAGAGCCGCAAGAATTGTCTTATTTTGATCATACTTATTGGATTGTTGGCCATCAGCTCTCGTGTATTCCGGAAACACTTGTCACTGATGGGATACTAAAGCAGTAAACCTTTCTTCGCTGCCAATGATCACTTTGGACTGGCAGGCTATGGTCAGTTTGAACCGGTGCGCCCTGGTCTCTTTGAGCCGACGTATCTGGTCAGATTTTATCGGATTTTGCAGAGGGTTGTCGCAGGTGTTTTATCGTCTATAAGTCCTATAATTTTTAGTTCTTAGAAAACCTGCAATTAAAGGGTAGTCAAGGACTTTTTCCTGTATTTATTGCGACCGCTCGCGTCACACTGGGACTGTTGCAAAAAAAGTTT
The DNA here is from genome assembly GCA_965650685.1 of uncultured Sediminibacterium sp. Lineage (GTDB taxonomy): Bacteria > Bacteroidota > Bacteroidia > Chitinophagales > Chitinophagaceae > Sediminibacterium. The sequence goes on along the minus strand of CBFGPM010000002.1, from coordinate 100,423 downwards.
CCGTTTGGAAACTTTTAAAACTCAAAAACGATTTTCTGCTATTATTTTTTCTTTAGCTTGTTCAACGCGAAGTAATCATTTAAAACGATGATTTGTGATTTGGCTGCTTCCAAGTCTTTTTGTAAGACTTCTATTGTTTTATTCAGTTTGTCAAATACTGGTTGTGTCACAAATTTCATCGCGCCGGCCTTATCCATGTTTGAAGGACGGTCTTCAAAAAAATCATAAATGGTAACTGTCAGAACTTTTCCAAGGTCGTACAGACGAGAAATATTAGGCTCAGTTTCACCTCTTTCGATCTTTGCATAGGCTCCTGAGGTGATTTCCAACGCATTTGCAACGTCTGCTTGTACAAATCCCTATTCTTCACGAATTCTTCGGATGTGAGCGGCTATATCTTTAATCATGTCGTTTATTTTAGGAGAAAGTAGCTGCGTCTTGAAGAAAATGCCATGATCTCCGCTGATTTCCCGCTAGTTTATTACTCATCCTTTATAAATCAATCATTCAATTTGGTCCGCGATTAGCATTAAATTGCTTCAAATCATCCGATCGTCAAATTATTTTCTTTTATATTCAAATGAAAATGAATGTATTAGGAATCAATTTAGGAAAAACGGTATTTTCCCCCTTGCAGACATCCCTCATTTGGTTTATTTTGCTTATACGTACCAAAACTACTAGCAATAATGGGAATTAAAAACATTCTGCTTTATGTAGATAAAGAACTCTCCATTGCGATCGCTGCAAATATGGTTGGTGTCTTGAAAACTGTGTCACAAAATCAGAGTACCAAAATCGGAGCGAATTGGCTGATTAATATAGGGCACGATGAAGGTGACTCGACAGCAAACCAATTTGACATCCGTGAGTTGTTACCAGAAGATTTGGTTTATCATTTTCATGAAAAGATCTCGAACAAGTTTGAGAAATTGAGTGATTTAATTCCAAATATGACTGCTGGAAGTGATAAATCTTTTATACCTGGTTCCGTAGTATCTGTTTACGGTAAACTACTTTTCCCAAATTTTAAACTTCCGGCAGATCAATCCCCGTTCGAACAGTTTGATCCAAATTTAAAATCGATAATCTTTCATGGGGAAGAATGCATCGTAGGTGAAATAAAAAACGAAGACTACGGAATTCCTGTCTATTTCCCGGTTTCTTCAAAATATCAAATAGCATTTAGCCATAACCAGCCAGTTGAAATTACTGGTGTGCTACGGTGGACACCGCCCTATTCGCCAGGTGGGGGGCGATCTTTAAACCTTGCGTTAAGATGTGCAATTCTTTGGCTTCGCTAAAACTAAAAAAATGAAATACAAACCTTCAGAATTATTAGATGTTCATGCGGTGATTCAATGCGGAACATACTTTTCAAATATTCTTGTTTTGGATACGGGCATGAAATATGCATATTCGGATTCCATAGAAGATTTTTACTGGAATTATGCGTATAATCTCAAGGAGAGCTTGAGCACTGATGTAATTCTCGAAGTGTTGAAACAAGCGGCAAGTTCAAAAAAGCGGTATCCAGCGTTATATCTTACCAGTGAACTGGATACTGATGAAATTATTCGGTGCTGCAAACCAAAGGAGATAGAAGAGGAAGTCTGGATGATTCTTGATAAAGCGCCTGCTCCAAAAAAAAGTGTTTTGCAGGTAGAAACGTTCGTCAATCGATTACCATCAGCAGAATTCCTCAGGGTGTTTTTAGATGCATACGGCGGTGGGCAACCTGATTCGCCAGGTTATCACGGACTGCCGCCGGAGTATGTTGATGCCATTACCAACTCCAGCCCATTAAACAATGTTCAAATCATCCATTTCGAAGGTCGTTTTGAAAACGAGGTAGTTGCCATTGCGTCAATTTTCATGTATAAAGAATATTGCGGCCTGTATAACGTGGGAACATGCCATTCGTCGAGGCGAAAAGGTTTCGGCAGGGAAATTTCAAAACAAGCTGTAGATTATGCATTCAAAGAAGGAGCAGAAATGATTTTTCTTCAAACGAAAGCTAATAGTGAGGTCGAAACGATGTACAAGCAGTTGGGTTTTGAAACGAAATTTACCGGCATGTTTTTAAAATTTTAAAATGGCAAAGCATAAAAGTTCATTTACAGCATTGCCATCTCAAATTGAATGGGCGCTTCCAATGATGATAGCATACATTACGTATGTTTCTTATCATAAAACCGGGATTGTTTTAGTGGCTTGTGTTTTGACATTTGCAATAATGTTAAATGGATGGATTTCATCTAAAGCTACCTGTCAGTTATATTCTGATACTTTATTAGCTGTGGATGTATTCGTACTGTGTATGTATTTGGCAATGACTTTTTCTTTACATGATTCGACAGATTTTATCGAACCAAAATACTGGCTATGTTCAAGCTTTGTTTGTCTTGGATATGCAATTTGGGATATTGTAATCAAGCGGCTCGTTTCAGTAGAGATGTGGCGAAAGTATTTCCGTCCTTACGCTATATATATGAGCCTTTGTTTTTTGTTTCATTTTTTTATTTATCTGAATTCATTTCTTAAATACGTTGACGAAATACTCTCAGAGACAGTAGGAATTATTTTTTGGGTGTTGACATTAGCAAAATGGCATTATGACAAATTCAAAATGACGGAATATGAGAACTCCGGTAAATGAAAAGAATATCCAATCTATAAAAAAAGCGTATGACCAAAAAAAGGCCGTTGGTGATTTTGCACCCTCTGTCTTTGTACTTGAACCAATAAGCTTTTGTAATCTATCGTGTGTTATGTGTCCAAATTCGTCCTTGAATGAGGATAAGTTAGGGGCAATGGATCATGAAACTTTTGATCGGCTACTTGATAAAATATCACCGTTTGCAGAGCTGACGATGTTGTATTTCATGGGAGAACCATTACAGCATCCGGAGATCGGCGATTTTTTAAAATTGGCAAGAAAAAAGTTAAATGGAAGGTTGATTGTCAGTACAAATTGCATGCTTCTCACTGATGAGTTAGCTAAGCTCATTATCGACCTGTCTATAGATGTCGTTATTTGTTGCCTTGATCATTGGTCTAAAGAGCGATATGAGAAAATAAGGATCGGAGGAAACTTTGAAACAGTGATTCATAATATCGAAAACTTATTGTCGATAAAATCTAAACAAGAGAGAAGCGAGACGAACGTTATTGTTAAATCGTTGGACTTTGGTTTTGAGGAAAATGAAAGAGAAGAATATGAAAGTTACTGGTCTTCGCGTGGGGGCATCCCCTTGATTGGGTGGGTGGACTCTTGGGCGGGTCAGATGCCAGGCCTTAGAAAGCTAAATTTTGAACCGCAGCCATACGCCGACCTCGATCGGTCGGAATGCGCCGACTTATGGTTTAAGATGGTAATTAATTGGAAAGCCGAGGTCGTGTTATGTTGCCATAATTATGACTACTCGATCCAATTGGGTAGTCTATTACAAACTGATCCACAAACTTTGTGGCAAAATGATGTCATCACTGATTTTCGCCGGAAACATTTGGAGGCGAAGTTTGACTGTAATCCATTGTGTAAAAATTGCTCTGAATGGGGTACGCTAAAAGAGCTTGATACCTATGTTAATTTGGAGCGTAACAACTTAAAACTGGTCTTTTAGCCGATGGACTTTCGTGTACTTGATATTAGTGATATCGATGCGTTACTGGCGCTGGGCATTGATCAAATCGAGTTTTCTTGTGGTGACCGTAGTAATTTCTGGCAAAAAGATGAGCTCGAGCGGTGGTTGAATAGTTCAACAAATTTCTGCACCGGGATTTTCTTTGGCAGTAAGTTGATAGGTTACTGCCTGACACACATAAATATCGAAATTAGTAAAGTCATGTTGGAGAATATATACGTTGCGCCAGAACATAGAAGAAAAGGTGTTGCATCAATGCTTTTGAGCAACACCATGAAGCAGTATCAGTCAAGGTGGCCCGACAGTTTTTCCCGGCTAAGATTTGTCGCATTGTCCCTTGAACAAAATATTGAAAGTATAAAACTGTTTGGAAAATGTGGATTTAAAATTGGTAAAACAATGGTGTGGCTGCAAAAAGATTAGAAGATGAGACATTATGTAAAACATAAGGCTGAATGGATGCGATCATCCGATGTTGTTCGGAAGCAGTTCGCCATTTCGTTTTGGTCAAGGGTGACATTGCCATTTGTTTCCTACAAAGAGAATGCGGCAAAGGATTTCTTTCGCGAAATTTACAATGGAAAGACTGACCCCTATCTATTTGATGGAAAATCTCAACAATACCTGCATCAAGTATTAAATGTTGTCGAATTAAATGCGCTAAATAGGCTTCGCGTTATTGACATTGGATCCGGCAATGGAGTGCTTTATCATTGGCTTGTTCAAAACTGCGTTAAATTACAAAGCTACTTAGGTATCGATTTTGCACATAGGTCTGAATCTATCGATTCTGTCGCTCAAATTTTGAATGCGGACGTGATTAACCTAGGAAGTAGGGATTTACACAATGCTGACATTTGTGTTCTTGTGAATTGTGCATGTTATCTGGATTCAGATAGGTTGAATCATCTTTTAAGTAACTTACCTGTAGGTTGCCAAATCATAATTATAGACCCAATTCCAGGGCTTTTTTGGGATGCGCATTTTGATGGGGTTAAATTATTCTATCGGTCTTACAAAAAAATGTCGGACTTACTTTATAGAAATGATTTTATTATAGAACGCAAATCAGTAGATTTTCATATAAAATTTCTTTCTTTTTATTTTAATCCATTAAGTTATTGTTTGCGGGCAACAAAAACGTAAGTATGAAATTGGACCCAATAAAACGAGAGCATTTAATCCAAGCTGCTGACGAATTGGATAATTCGAGTCATAATTCTTGGGCTGAATATTGGCTTCACATTTCGGAAAGGCAAAAAGACTATCCTTTTAAGGTATTGGTTCGCCGAGCATACGAAATTGCAACCGGGATGATTGTCAGCACTGATTTTTTTCAAAGTAATACAAGCTACAGGAATTACATCAGTCAGCAGTTTGGCTATAAAGTGTTTTTTAAAATTCGTGATAACATTGATTTCATAACCGATGATGAAATTGAGTTCTTCATGAAATATGGTGATCAGCCTTATAGGACAGATAATAAAGGAGATAAGGCGGCAGGAGAGATTTTGAAAAAAACTGTATTTCTAAAAACCAATGTTTGGGCCAACGCTTTAAACATTCAGGACTTTGAAGTTCAAATGGACAACCAATGGCAGATATCAGGGACATTTAAGCATTACACTTGGGCTCGAATATTTAGATACGGAGATAGAAACAAAAAGGTATTTTTTACCGTAGGTATCGACGCGCATGAAAACGTTAAAGGTTTGGTTTTCAAACTTGACTGTCAACGTCAGAGCTACAATCCGCAAAATGCGCTTTCAAAAGAACAAATCGGGCGTTTTGACAGACTTGTTCCGGTCGAGGCAAAATGGGTAGAGATAACACGAGAAAAACTGATCGACTATGATTGGCAACGATTAATCGAACAAACCAAAACCTTTATTGAATATTACATTCCACTCTATGATGAAGCGGTTGCGGCGATATGGAGCAGCACTCCTCGTGTTACTAAAACTGTTGGAAAGCTCAGGTTTTGTGAAGTACCACCGGGCAAGTTGTTAGCGCCGCCGCTGAGAAAAAGAGCCACTGGAGGAAAATCAAATCCAGACTACGATGCTGAAAATAAAGCCAAGAAAGATTTAGGAACTGCAGGTGAGGAGATCGTTAAGGGAGCCGAAAGGGACTTTCTCCGTAGTAAAGGGCGTGATGATCTTGCAAAACTGGTAGATAATGTGCCGGACTGGAAAGGGTACGATATTGATTCTTTTGACGAGAAGGGTATCCCTAAGAAAATTGAGGTTAAGACCACTACCGGCAGCGTGTACCGAGAATTTGTTTTTACGGCCAATGAACGTCGAGCAATGATTGAAGAAAGCGAACACTATTATCTTTATCGCTTGTACAACTATGATTATGAATCTGACAGCGCGGATTGCTTCGTTTTACCGGGAAATTTCCTTGATCGTGTGGTTGAGGAGCCCATACAATACTATATTCATTTGAAAAAAATATAATAAAAAATCTTTGATATTGTATTTTTAGTATATTTAACTGTCCTCGCGCTTTTTATCACCAAAACTACAGGCATGTACGAATTAGCGATTGCTCCGATGGAGCGGGTCTGGCATTTGTATTACTACTTCAAAAAAGATTCTCCGGATTATCTTACTCATCAATTGATGGATTTCAAAGGCGATAAGGCATCCCAAATTGCTGCCTTCCCTGAAGCTGCCGCTGAGGCATTTTCAGAAATGAATATTCAATTTGACTACGTCTTGCGGGTACTTGGAAGTGACGAAGTCTCTGCCACAAAAGGCAATCGTGTGAGGAATATTGCAATTGCAATCAAGAATGCTGTTGGGGCAGAATATCAACCAACTTTGCTTACAAAAAAACGTAAAACCAGATCACTCAAGACATTGAATTTAGCCCAACGCCAGGCCGAATTAGAAGATGTTTATGTTTTGAGTACGGCTATCGATTTAAATGGGAAATCGGTCTTATTGGTAGATGATATTTCAACTACAGGCACGTCTCTTGAAGTCATTTCGAAGCTGATTAAGGCAACTTTTCCAGAATGCCTTGTTTATGGGTTTATGTTGGCTAAAACCAGTAATCCGGATTTTGGTGGGCCGGATAGAAATGATGAAGAAAGTGAGTTACATTACAGGGAAATTTTAGAAAAACACGTAACCAAAGCAGGTAAATAATGACTCTCAGTTCGGCTCAAATTCTAAAGGTATTGCAATTAAAGGGACTTGGGAGAGTCAAGGCTCTCAAGTTCTGTGGTTTGCTTACCTACCGTCCATCTAATGATCAGGAACTCGCTGACAGCGTTTTAGATTGTTTAGAAGTGCTTCGCCTTTCCTTGTCCAGATCAGAAATTTATGAGGCTTTTCAAGAAGTGGATCGATTACTGGAATATAGCGATTTGTTAGGTATCAGAACGGTGAGTTATTTGGATAGTGAATATCCCTCGCAATTAAAGGAAATGGCAGATTTCCCCATCGTTCTTCACATAAAAGGCAGTTTGGAAAACCTATTGCAGAAACCGGCAGTAGCCGTCATTGGAACGAGAGATCCATCTGAGTACGGTCGATCTGTAGGTGAAAGAATCGGATCTCGCTTGGGAGAAACGGGAATCAATGTTATAAGCGGGCTCGCGAAAGGCTGCGATACAGCGGCGCATGTTGGGTGCCTAAAGGCAGGAGGAATTACAACCGCTGTACTTGCCCATGGGCTAGATTCAGTCTATCCGCGTGAAAATTCAGACCTGGCTGAAAAGCTTTTGGATGCTGGTGGGTGTCTTGTATCGGAGTATATTGTAAAAACACGAGCGATCGGAAATTTCTTTGTCGAACGGGATCGCATACAAGCCGGTTTAGCTAAAGCAACTGTTGTCGTGGAAACAGACATCAAGGGTGGTACAATGCATACGGTTAAATATACCCAGAACTATAACCGCATATTGAGTGTTTACAATCATCCCGTCAACAGGCAGACCGACAAATCGCGGGGTAATCAATACCTGCTTAGAGAAGGAAAGGCCCTAAGCCTGCAGACCAAAGAAGATATCGACCAGTTGATTGAAATGGTAAATCCGAATGTGAATCATTTCATTTCTGCGATCAGCATTCCAATAGCGGAGATGAATTTGTCTCTATATGACGATAAAGAGCTGGACGAGTTATTGCAGCCAAAAGCTAAAAAGGCCAAGGCCAAGCGTAAGAGGAAAAGTAAACCGGTAGGACAGCAGTTGACAATTGACGGCGAGCCGTCGGCCGTTCTCACGACTTTAAATGAAACAATCCCCCCATCGGAAAACGATAAGAAGACATCCAAAGCGCGAACATCGAAGGTAAAAAAAACCGACCCGGATGTAATAGATATCCCCGTCGTTAAAAAGACGCGCAAAAAAAAGGAAATTTAATCATCTAAAGATGAAGATAATATTTGATCTAGACCTTACGTTGATCGGCAGCAAGATTGCAGACCCTTATCGGCCATCGAATTGGTCAAAAGCATTTGGCCTTATTCCTGAGTTTACAGAGTACTCCGGTATGAAAGATGTACTTCGCTACCTGAAAGACCATGAAATTGAATATTGTATTGTAACCTCCAGTCCCGCGAAATATTGCAATAAAGTATGTGGACATTGGGGGTTTTGTACTGACCATACAGTTACTTACTGGGACGTTACCAAACGCAAGCCGCACCCGGAACCGATATTGTTAGCGCTTAAGAAATTGAACGCTGAGGCAGAACAGGTGCTTTCTTTCGGAGATCGTGATATCGATATTCAGTCTTCAAATGCGGCTGGTGTGAGATCTGTGGCTTGTCTATGGGGCGCTGAGGATCCGAGATCTTTATTAGCAGCCTCTCCTAAGCATGTAATTTCAACTCCATCTGAGATAATCCCGTTGCTTCACATGTGAATAAGTCACGGATCACCTGCAGTAATAAACCAATATTTTAGCGTTTTATGCTAATTATTATGCCTAAAACTGAATTGAACCGGATCCGTGTTGTACTGGCGGAAAAGAATGTCGCCAATAAATGGCTGGCAGAAAAACTGGATAAAAATCAAACAACAATTTCTCGGTGGTGTAGCAATGATATGCAACCATCACTGGACACGTTGGCGCAAATTGCTGTCAAATTAGACGTAGACATCAAGGACTTGTTGTGGTCAACCAAACATGCAAAATGAGTACAAGAAGACTGTTTGAATCCTTCGACAACCTACTTGATAAATTGAGGGAAGGCGCAGAGTATGAAAAAATGCCGCCCCGCCATTCTTCCGGAGAGGATGCCGCCTTTAGAGTAGACGACGATGCGCTAAACGCCATTGATCAGGACGACTTTGGCGAGCCTAAACGTAATGACCTTGATGGCGAGGAAAAAGACCGGAACATACCAAGTGTTTTCTACGAAAATCAAAAATTGATCCAAGTTCATTACCCGACACAAGAACAACTAAATGGCTTGGTATTGGTCGGGATTGGTGGTGCGAACAATCGGATAATCACTCCGTCTTTCCATCTAATCCTTGCCCGGTATGCTTCGGTAGATTTTAAATATACCAGAGGCTACGAAAAACCATATTTCTACACACGGTACAAAGATGTTTCCTCGGTGTTGGTTGTGGATAACAACATTTTCAAGGACGAGTATAAAATATGCACGTACAACGCTTTGGTGGGATCGAAATCGAAGGGGGAACCGTTATTGCCGCATTTATGTAAACTAAATGACAAGCCAATCAGGTTTGTGTACAGCGAAGATTCTTTAAAATCCTCGCCTGCAGCGCATTCACTCGGCCTGGGAGTTAAGCTTCAACACACCTTAGAGCTGGAGGCGATCAACAATCTCGAGTTACGCGAGGAGGATACGGTGATTTGCCTTAAGAACGGGCCGTATCTTTCAAACAGCGTAGTCCCATCTGATGCTAAAGAAGGATTGCTGAAATTATTACCCTGGTCGGAAAAACGCTGGTGCTACATAGCGGTGTCAAACAAGATATCTGATTCGAAGGTGCTCATCAATACCTTAAGCAGGATTGAAAATGAACATCTGCTGGAACAATACTTTCCCGACCAAAATGTTCTCACGACTACAATCAAGAATTTTGGAACCGATTTATTGCTGCTTCGCAAAATACTGAAGCCTGGTCAGCGGACACCTTTGATTCAATATGTCGAAAAAACACGGGAAGGTTATTTTGATACTCCCGCAATGAAGAAACTTCTTCCACTTACCTGTTACTATCACAAGTTTAATAAGCCCTACAATTTTATAAGGATTGAAATTCCAACATTCATGTGGGAAGAAAACCGTGAATTGGCCGAGTTGGCGATTTCGGCGACAATCTGGCAATTGGAATTAGGAGGCGATATGCCATTGGTGCTGAAGGCTGCTGCGCAACAGGCCGATAACTCACATGATCGAAACGTAATTGACTCGCAGATGAAAGCAGCTTTTGAAAAAAAACAACTTAATTTAATTGAATTCTTAAATATCGAATAGCATGGAAGATATTCAAATTAATGTTGCCAAACCTTATCACGACATTGATACACCATTCTCCATAAGCGACAACGGAGCGCTGGCAGAGTATGTAATCAACGATCCTGATTTGATGCCTCAACTATCTATGGGTGCCACTGTGCTTATTCGCGACAAACGAAAGGAAGGGGAAGCCGAGGATAGCTACGGTGATTTTTGGTACGCCGGCAGGATTGTAGGGCTTAAATCTGTATCTCCATTTAATCCGGAGAGATCAACGCTGTTGTATCAAAAAGACGATGTGATGGATCCCAATAAACCGCTCGACGCAATCAATGGCCCTCACACACACCAGCCAATGGTTATTCAAGTGTTTCTCTCAAGAGAGTTGTCTGGTACGCCTGATAATTTCACGGACTCCGCATTACAGCGACCACCGTCAGGATATAGCCGGCTATTCTTCCCAGATCTTGAAAAATCTGAAGGCAATCAGGCGCCCACGCTGCGTGATGTACTGCGTGTGCCGCACCAGGGCCTTGACTTGGGTATGATAGGATTCGGTAACAAGCCCTATGGATGGAAAGACAACAATTGGGTTTCGTATAAATGGAATATTGATCAGCTTGATAATAAACACATTTTCATTGTGGGTGAAAGTGGATCGGGTAAAACAGTGTTTCTGAAAAATCTCGCATATGAGATCATGAAGCACACCATGAATAAAGAGGACGGTAAAAGAAACCGGGTTATTCTTACAGATGTGCAGGGCGATATCACCCAATTGCTTTTCCCAGAGTTTGTGCCGAAGACAAAAAGCATTGGATGGCAACCGGTAATAAGCGAAGAGGAATATCACGCAGCGCAAAAAGTGTTCGGTAATTTTCGTCTGATTATTCCCATAACAAAAGACAGTACCAATGCAGATGTTGAAGAGCTCAAAGTGCTGGCTTACAAAAAGAAGAACATCGATGTGAAATTGATCAGTCTTCGTTTTCAGGATCTGGAATTTCCAAGTAACGCTGAGTATCTGTTTCGATCGACATCTATACTTGCCGCGCCGCTACTAGACGACTTGGCAGAAGGGCTTCGTGCAAACGGGCAAAAGCCCTCACTCGCCAGGCTCGTGGTTGCGATATCCAGGTTGCTGAGTAAAAATCCAGGAAATCTTATTACCGTGCAAACCAGCGGCGTTGCCTATAATCGGGTAACATTCGAAGCAGCCCGTCGTATTCTGGGTGATCTTGAAAACTACTTTGATATGGATCCTCTTGCATTGGAACAGGAAAGAGATCCGTTGGAAGCTTTTGACAATGATGGTACAACGATATTTTACCTGGATCATCTAAATCAGGAGGAACGTTTTATTTGGGAAATGCAATTGGTTGCCTGGCTGTATAAAAAGAAGCGAGATCTCAAAAATACCTATGTGTTTTTTGATGAGGCACATCAGATCATCCCTGCTACCAAGGCGAGTACAACGGGCAGAATGGGGGAAGTTTTTGACAGGTTGCGTTCGAATTTTGAAAAACTTGCGCGGGAGGGTAGAAAGTTCCGATTGAATCTTGTATTGAGTACTCAAAATCCCCAAGACCTTCATCCGATTGTTCCGGAACAATGCCCCACGCGAATTGTAATGAAAATAAATCCGCGCAACGCCGGGCATGCTTTCCTTGATAAAGAACTTGCGCTGATAGCCAACAGCTTCAGTCATGGTCAATTCTGGATTCAAAGTCCATTCAACGGTACGCCTGACTGGGTTCGCGTGCACAGTGTTGCTCCACCAGTGCCTCATGATTCGATGGAAAATTTCAGAACAACTTTAGAAACTGAAGCAGCGAAAAAAATTTAACCGAGCGACATGGAAAGGGCTACAAAATTAAAAAGACGTAAAGCAGATCACCATCCGGTGACTTGGAGCAGCCATGAGGAAGTGCGGCTTCTAACTTATCTGCGCCGCAATGCACTGGATTCAGAAAAATTACAGGAACTGTTTCCCGACAGGTCTTGGCCGAGTATTCGCAGCAAGGTGAGAAAGTTAAGGATCAAACATGACCTATTTGGGTCGTCGTACCGTGATGACAAAGAGGATTTCACGACACTCATTGCTAAAAAGACAAAAGCAAAGGTTGTGTTTGATGCTTACGCGGGAGCCGGACACCAGGCCTTTAAATGGATCGAGCATGCCGACATCGTGTATGCGTCAGAGATCATGAAATCCAAGATTCAACAATTCAGCAAGTCGGCAAAAAGCAACAATTTCAAAAAGCTCAAACCAAAGGGTAATTGGCAAGTGTTTAAAAAAGCTTCGAAAGCAATCTATCTCTACATGGGTGATGCATTGGAAGCAATTGTAGAACTAAAGTCGGCGGATGTAAAAATTGATTTAGTCGATCTTGATACATGCGGGTCTACGCTTCCGTTGTTACCAACCGTTTTATTGCTTTTGAAACCGCGCCATCTCGTAATTACGCATGGGGAATTTCATTCCATGCGTTTTAATAGACAAGATGTGCTGAGGAGGTTGTTTGTTCATCGGGATATTTCCCAAAATCCACTGCCTTTGGAAGTGGAACAGTTGAGTTCAGAACTTGACAAGGCAGTGAAACTCTCAGCTTTGCGAGCACACAATGAGACAGCCAAATCTTTTTGGCTTGTGCTTCGGCGGGAAAAATGGTTAGGCAGTAAATACCATGGTATGCTGCGCCGGTATTACAAAGTACAAAAACCTGCAGCTACAGCCGATTGCATCAATGAACTTTCAAAAGACTAACATCCTTCTCATTGTCAGGAAAAACACATATCGAATGGACTGAGGTTACCTGGAACCCTACTACGGGTTGTACGAAGGTTTCCGCAGGATGTAAGAATTGCTATGCTGAGCGATGGGCTTTGATGCAAAAAAAAAGAGGCATAGCACAATACCGAAACGGATTCGCTTTACAACTTGCTTCTTCCAGGTTGCATGAACCATATTCCTGGAGAAATCCCAAAGTGGTGTTTGTAAATTCCATGAGCGATCTCTTTCATGATGATATTCCTACAGAATATATCCAGCAGGTTTTTAAGGTGATGAATGAATTGCCAATGCACACGTTTCAAATCCTGACTAAACGCATAGAACGGGTACGGAAACTCGTCGGAATTTTACAATGGACCGAGAATATCTGGATGGGTGTATCGGTAGAAAACAAACTTACCAAACATAGAATAAATGTTTTACGAAACATCCCCGCCATTGTTCGCTTTGTAAGTTTTGAGCCACTATTGGAAGATTTAGGGAAGCTTAGCCTTCAAAATATTCATTGGGTTATTGTTGGCGGAGAATCAGGCGGAAAGGCCAGAACGATCAAGAAAGAGTGGATACAGAATATTCAGGAAGCATGCCGGCAACAGTCTGCTATGTTTTACTTCAAGCAATGGGGTAAACGCGAATTTAATCCCGATTCCAATGATCCTTCATTAAAAAAGTCACATATCTACCATTCGCGGGATGGCAGCTTTCTAAACGGAGAGTTGTACAGAACGATTCCTTTACGAAATTTTTCTACAAATGCTGCCCGCTGATATCAGAGATTTATTGAATGAAACTTCAGTCGAATGGGAACGGCTGGAGCTCAAAGAGGGCTTTGATCCTGACGATATTGTAAAAACAATGTGCGCCTTTGCTAATGATATTAAAAACCATGGGGGAGGCTATTTGGTGTTGGGTTGTGCAGAAAGGGACGGCAGACCAGTACTTCCTCCGACCGGTTTGGATCCCAAAATGTTAGATAAATATCAACAAAAAATTCGGGGAATATGCGCGCAGATGGATCCTTATTATTCCCCTGTAGTAAAACCCTATAACTATGACGGTAGGGATGTATTGGTGCTTTGGATTCCAGTAGGCGATAGAAGGCCGTATCTGGCTCCTGAATCCCAGGCACAGATATCGATCAAAACATACTTCATTAGGCAAGGTACCTCCTCTGCAAAGGCAAATCCGGTTCAACGCGAACAATTAATTGAGCAATCAGCGAGAGTAAAATTTGAATCGTTGGTTAACACTAATGTGCCGTTGGTCGAAATTAATCCGGCGCTCATTAAAACTTATTTGCGAGAAACAAAATCTTATTTGGCGGATGAGGTCGAGGAGATGACCTTAGAAGAATTATGTAAGGCAGTGATGATCGCAAAGGATAGGGGAGATGGTTTGCGACCCCTAAACGTGGGGTTACTGCTGTTTTCTGACCGGCCCGATCAATATTTTCCCGGGGCTCAGGTGCATATCATTCTGTTTAATGACAATGAAGGGACCGATCCCCATGAAGAGATATTTATTACCGGACCGGTTCATCACCAGGCAAAAGAAGTATTGGATTTTTTTGAGAAACGCGTAATCCAGAAAAAGGAAATAAGGCGAAACGGGAAGAAGACCACAATTTTAAACTATCCGTTTCCGGCAATTCGCGAAGCAGTTGTAAATGCAATCTACCATCGTAGTTATGAAGTAGACAATCCGGTTGAGATCGCGATCTATCCAACACGTATCCAAATTGTCAGTTTTACCGGCCCGTTGCCGCCGGTAACCGAAGCTACGCTTTTACAGGATCGTCAGGATGTGAGAGATTACCGCAATCCGATCTTGGGCTTGTTCCTTAAAGACATGCGTCTAGCGGAGAAGCTGGCCACTGGTTTGAAACGCATCAGAAAGGAGCTGGCATCCAACGGATCTTCGCCACCTGCGTTTAACATCGGAGATCAAAGTACGCATTTCGCGGTAACGATGTATCAGCACCAGGACTGGGAAGATGATTCGTTCAGCTTTGATACCCCTCTGCCGGATGATATCGTAGCTGGCGTTTCGATTACACCAGTTGAGTACACCATACTTGAGAAGGGGCTGGATGGAGTATCATTTGAAGAACTGCGAGACACACTTGCTTCGATCTCTAAGGAGCAATTGGTTGAAGATATTGCCGGTTTGATTGAAAAGGGATTTCTGTCGGAAAAGGTCTTATCAAAAATGATGGGATTTGTCAAAATCAAATTGTTCAGAACGACGCTTACCGGTCAAAAAGTCTTCAATCAATCATTTTAGAAGCGTTGCATCCTGCAAGTATCTGCTTAGCTCATCGTTTTTTTTGCAATCGATCATCGCTCCATCTAATAGGTCAATGAAGTCTTTTTTCTTTATCCTGCAGATAATACAAACTACGATACTTATCCGAAGCGTATCAAACAGCTCCTTTACAAACAGATCAATATCTTGGAATTTGTGTGCGATCTTTTCGGCGGATTTCTTTTCAAGAATCCCTCCATGAGCAAATGTGCTTCGTATCGAATATCCTTCTTTTATGGTGGAAGCGATTCTCAATGGCTCCTTATCAAAAAAAGAACAAAGTAGCGCGGCTCTTTGCCGAATTTTATAATTTACTTCCATATTGTCATTCGAGAAGATTGCTTCAATTCCCATCATAACATTCATTACCCTTTTTTCAATAGACAAATTTTCTGTTAAAGCCTCAGAGTAGCGATCATAAGCGATTGTGAGATATGTATTTTTCTTTTTGAAATAAAAGAAGTCTTCAGGCAATCGATCCATAATTAGATTCATAAAGCCAATTAGCCGATCCTCGTCATTAGTTTTGATAGCGTATTTGAAGTATGGAAAATTGCTCGTTCCGCTAAAACTGTATGCCAATACACCTTTGCCATTAACCACTAAATCTGTTTCCATGGTAAATGTTTGAAAATATACACTGCCGACTTCAAATAGGAGGAGGATTCCAACATAACGCTTCGCGACAGCTTGTAAATCATTGGTTGAATGTTTGCCGTTATTGTATTCAGGATTCAATTCGACAGTTGATTCCAGTATTGCGGAGGGCAGGTAGTGAGAACTTGCCATCATTTCCATCATATGCGATTCAATGGGTATTGCCAGGTCTGCTTCGGTAGTCTGCCGTAGTATCCAATGTTGTGGTAACTCTACTTTAAAAGATTCAAGTATGACACCTTGTAACTCCAAACGGATGGAGACATGGTGAGGTTGATCTGTCAAGTCGCGAACCCATCGCCAGAGTAAATTCTTTATTGCTGAATCCAGATTTGAAGCCGGTTTAAAATATAGCTCAAGTATTTTTCGAATGAAGACCATGATATCATCTTCCGGTCTTGTACGATCTGCGCAGTGATCATGCAACACTGATAATAAATTTAAGTATTCTGTTGACTCAGAAATTAGCGGAAATATTGATTTGAAAACAACAGGTAAAGAAGGCTTGAAGTACCTGCTCTCACTTCTTTCAGCATACGTCACCCCTTTTTCGGTGTACATAAAGCCATTGAAAGTCCTTTCGACAAACAATTCCTGTGGAAGTGGCTTTGACTTATCTTCTGCGAGCGCGATTAATGTTTTGGTTACAAACTTATATAACTGATAGGCACTATCGGTAACAATTTCGAGAACGTTCACTTTTATGATTTCTTGAGTTGAATAATTTTGAAACCAAACCCCAAGGCCCTCAATTGCGAGTTGAGTTCATATAATGAGTATTTGGCGATGCTAGATTTGTATTCGGTAATATTATCTTTGATGGTGCAGGTCCGTTTTTTTGCAGTATCGACAAAAGCAAAACAAAATACAATCTGATTGTCGTTTTGCTTTGTTGAAAAAATTTCTTTTAGCCCTCCTGGCGGAATCGTCTGTGCTGCAAGCTTGGCCGACAAAGTACCTGCTGCCGCAGTGGAACTCTTCAATTTGGTTTCGAGTTTTTTCAAAAAACTGTAATCCGATGTAATATCTCTTTTGATTCTTTTTGCAGCCAGTGAAATTTGAGATGTAAGCTCTCTGATCGAATTGTCAAATCCTTGTTTAACACAGACCAAGAAAACGTTTTTCTTGTTATACATCAAAATGTCGCAGGCTTCAATATGCTCTGGGGTAATTGTGTCAAAAACAAGGCAACCGCCCCTGTTGATGAATTTCTGATTGAACTCACCTTCCGTGCGAGTGTCGAACGGCATTCTAATCAATTCTTCATCCCAACATTGCCTGATAATATATTCACAGTCTTTGTTTATTTCACTAATAAACTCCGGATCGATCCTATACCATTCGCCGTCTATTCTAAAATAGGTATAATTTTTATATTCGATTTCTCCGTGAACATGATTTATCAAAGAATCTGCCGTGAGCGGGTTGTTTTGTTCATCGTAACTAACCAATATATTTCTTATCATACTTTGATGGAAATGATGAATGTCTTGATCAAGGAAGCCACCTCTATTTTTAAGATATCGTATTAAGCTGGGGAGATCCAGCATTTCTTCATCCTCATATTTAATTATGGAATCTTCTTTAATCTGGTATTTCGATGCTTTTAGGTAGTCTTCAAAATTACTGTGGCAAAAATCAACGTCTAGTATTTCGCTGCCGCTCCATTTGTCAAAGATAATTTGTAGAAAGGCCGCGTCTAACTCGTCGGCCATACTCTTGGATTTTCTTCGTGAAATGATATGGACTTTATTTAAAGCGAATTCCTCAGCTTCGTTTCGAACCTCTGTTAATCCTTTTATTAAGACTAGTAGTTGTTCAAAAGTCAGGGCTTTTGTAAGCTGAAAAGATGATTTGGCATTGCAACCGGACTTTTTCCTTTTTATCTCATGATCGGCGAAACCGAGCCTGGTAATAAGTTTGTTCTTGCTCAGATCTGCGCTGACTTGCTTGTATATCTTTCCAAACCTATCATCGTCGATGAATTTTTGGTCACCCCTGAAAAACTTCGTTTGCCCAAGAATATTGCCCGTAACGCTACGATCTTGCGTGTTCCGAACGACCTTTTCTTCTTTTTTATATAACCTCATTACGATATCTAGACCAAAATTCTGTTCTACATATAATTCGAAGAGCGTATTGATTTGTCCCCCGGTGATTATATAAACCTGCTCTCCATATCCGACAAAGCACAAATACACATGCGTGAGGTTGCTTTTTTGGTGTAATTTCTCTGGATATGTAAGAAGTGGCTCGAAAAAATCCATCCATTTTGGTCGCAACGGTTTCAAGTTTAAATATAATCTGACCTCAAAGCCATCTGGCAGGTCGACAGTCAATTCCTCTGGCTCAGAGACAAATCCTTTTCCTCTGACCTTGTGCATTACCTGGTCAACTAACGAGATAAAACCTCCTTCTTCGAAATGAGATTTATCAAGCCTATATACGGCAGCCTGCATAGTTGGTGATTCAGACATTCAATGTTCATTTAGATTAGAAACGAAGACAGGATCGAGCAATCGTTTTTTTCAAAGTGTAGTTATTCTGTTTATATGAGCATAGCTGTTCACTTTCCAGACGTGTGTGTTAAAACCCAGATAAATATTGGCGAATTTTCCGATATGCGGATAGTTGCACTTTAATTTTCTTGGGACTGAAAGAATGTGCCTGGTTATTTTGGTATTGAGGTTGAGCGTTCCCTTACCGCTTTTTTGAACAAAGCTTGCAGCCGTTGTATTCGATGCCAAATCATTACTTCCGACCATTACATTAATGAAAATGTGCTTTGGCATAGGATCAAATGCAACAGGGGAAACTGCTTCAGTAAGTACTACTTCATTTTCTTTACATCCACGTTTGGCATCCCAGTCCTGAAAAGCTTTCCAGTAGGCATCGATTATAGTTTGTTCGCTTTTTTTAACCGTTCCGATAGCGCCAGGTTTCTTTTTGTAGTCTGAGAGATTAAAGTGGCTTCGATGGGCTGAGGCCGAGAAAGTGGTGGTGCAAAAAAGCAGCCACACGAAGATAGTTCGTGACATGGTGGATAGTTTTGGTTTCAGAAACCGAGGGGGTATCTAAATTATCAAGCGATTCTTAATATCACAAGTTTTTTTTCATAATAGCCCTAATTTCTGCCCATATTACTACTAACAGGCTGAATTTCAGTAGGAATGGTTTGCAACCGTTTTCATCCTTCTAGTTCATTTTCGCGGGTAATGGTGTACAAGCTAACCGACTCGTTTTCCAGGAGTTCCAGCATTTTTGATTGTTGTCTGCTTGCTTCTTCGAATATTTCAGATCGTTGATCATGAAGTACCTTAATTAGTTGATTTTTATTCGGAGACCACTTCTTTACAAAATCGATCCTAATATCGGCGGTAATGTTAAATCGTAGCTTCACTTTTTTAGGAACCGCCTCAATCATTTTTAAAAAAGCATCAATGTTTGTTGTGGTGTCTTGGTCTTTAGAGAATTTGTTCAGCATCTCGTCTGCATCTTTGACAACAGAAGCAAGTTTATCTTAGTCTTTGATAATTTCAAGTAATTCTTCGCGAGAATAAATGATATCCACGAACCGGAGATTATTATGAATAAATTATACTTCCGAAATATTATTCTGTTTCTTTTTTGATGAGTTGTTGTTCTTCGGCTTTTAACGAACTGAAGTAAATCCTCCAAAGCAAATCGTTATTTGCCCAATTGATGTCGACCAAAGTGCTCAACATGTAAAGTCGCAAGCCCCGGTTCAACTCATCATGGTTTTGTTCACTAGTTTTTTTACCAGCGCTGGAACGCTACCGTATTTTTTTGCTGTGTGATTTTTATCAATTCAATAATCTTCGATTACTTTTTTAAAGGCAAGTCCCGTATAGGGTACCGCCGGGTTGTCGAGGAAATGCAAAAGTATCTTTCTCCAGAATAAAGGTTCACGATCCTCAATTAAAGCATAGAATGTATCTGCAAACCTTACAGAAAGACTGGCTTTCATTAAGCGGACGGGGCAATTTTTCGACCATTATTTAAATGGTGCGCCTGGATCGCGATGAATGACCAGTGGGATACCTACTTCGAAAAAGGGGATTGATTATGCGTTTGACCTTGATCAGTTAGGGAATTTGGGGTCTGAATGTAAGGTATGTTAGAAGATCAATTCGGGTAAGGGGATATCAGTGAATTGATTTTAAAAACATATACATAAGACTGTAGTTGCTACTTAGTAGAAGCCCTATATATTCGTCTTTTTATTGTCGTGTTTACTAAGCTTCTTTAATCCTCAGAAAATCAACAATAAATATAAACTAATCATGAAACAACATATTGTACTGGCATGTTGTATGTTCACGTTAACGTCACATGCACAAAAAACATATTTTTCCGGTCCCTGGAAATTTGAAGATCAAGAATAAATCTCAGGTAATCTTTATGGTAACGGCTATCCCTAACAGATAACTGCAAAACAATCAATAGATCTGATTAGGTTTTAGAAGGTAGCAATGGCGTCGGGTGGCGATATCACGTTTAAAGAAAGCATTCCAGCCGGGAAGCCATTTGAAACAATTGGAGCTACATCCAAGCAAAAAAAATACTACATGGAGCAAGGATGGTAAGGTATTTACGGCATTGACTCAACTATTTACTGATAGCGAAGGTAAAACACTGTTTCATCTTATAACAGATTCTTATGTGATCGAGGATGGGAAGCGGGTGTTATTCCGCAAGGATGAAAATAGAGAAAATGGCTAAGTATAGGAATCTAAAGCATCTATGCAAGGGGGTAAAAATCCAGGGATAGGTGATCTATCGCTTGCTGAAAAAAGGAACCGGATGCCTGAAAAGGCGAAAATATATGCAAGGCGAATTCTATTTAATATCGAGTTCCTGTTTATAAGGTGCGATAAACAATACAATCAGGTTACATTTGCATATATTTTGTATGGCGAAGAACCAATTCTGTCTCGTGGTAGCTAAACACTAGACATTTATTGCCAGCAATTCATTGTCTGAGGTTGAAGAGAATTTACCAAGTCATCTGTTCGTGAATATCCACATGAGTTACACAGTGGCCATTGCACGTATCAAATGGTTCTCTATAGGTATCTTCAAAAACAATATTTCAAAGCCATCCATCAACTTCCATATCACGAAAGGGAAGTTTGTATACTCTCGAATATTGATAGGTACAATAAAGTAACCTTGTCGTTGCATCTCGGCAAGTCATCGGGCACTATAAAAAAGCAATTACAGGTTTCGAATAAAAAGGTAGGGCATTTTTAATAAAACAAAGGGCATAAGGTTTCCGATTTAACAAACTGAAAATTAGACATGTAAAAGCGGAAAAACGAATCGGGTATAATCGGTGTTTTACTAAATACCCTGAAATGCAATGTGGATAGGTGTGTTGAGCGTTTTTATTTAGTTGGTAGAAAAAACGAATTGTAAGAAAGGCGTTAAGTAGAAGAATACAAAGGGTTGATTATCAAGTGCTGTTTCTTAGAAAATTGTTCAATACATGTATTTAGGTGTACACTTGGGTGTACAATTAGGTGGACGTATTATTAGGAAATGCTGTTAGTTTACTTGTCCAATTGATTGTAAGTCAATTGAATAGTAAAAGTGACTTCTAATGCTATTATTGGAAAAAGTATGCGATTTGTTTTTTTATTTTATACGATTTTTTTTTTGCGGGCTTAGTATCTGATAAAAAATAAACGGAACTACTTGCAATATTCAGCACCAGTTATTATTTTGTTTTATTATTCAATGAGGCGAATCTCCCCCTGCGCCTTTATCAACAAATCATTTATGTATATTGCCAAAATACAAAGGACTTTTTTTGTGCATTTTTTTGTTGTTCAGTATAAACCTGATTAGCCAAGATAGGCTTGAATATTCTGATGTTTATCGCGCAGATTCAACAACAACATATACAATAAAGGTAACTTTTTCGTCTTCTGAGAAAAAGTATTCTCTTACTTCACAAAAGGAAGTGAAAAATAGTCCAGACAATGTGGACAAGATAAGTGATGCATTTAAAGAGAGTGATAAGGACAAAGTAAGGGGAATATTGTACGATGCTATCAAAAAACATCTTATTGATGCTAGTGATGATCCTTTGCAAGTAGGAAAAATAGATAATTTTGCTTCACAGTTTGCACGTAATGCATTTGTGAAATTTTGGATCAAGATCAATGACCGACTCAGAGTAAAGGAATTGGCAGGGGCAGATTATCAACTGATTGAGTATTATGCAGGCTGTGGCTACCTCATTACACTTTCGCCTAAACAATCAATTGAAGACAGTGTTTTAAATATTCTGCTTTGTAATAATAATAGATATCTTTTTTCAAAGCAAGGTCTTGAATCCGAAGTCGTGCAAAAAAACCTAAAGACTATTTTACAATTTATTAAGGATAATAAAGATATTCCGATACCTGTTCTTGAATTACAATCAGGGGGCAAATCATTCAAAGGGATTTTTGATACGTATTCTTCGCAGGAGCAGGAAATTAATATTTCTTCGCAGGCATTGCCATCAATTACTGCTCTGGCTAAGGACGTTGCAGGAAAAAAAGTAATAGTTCCCGTAGAAGCCGAAACTGGTTCAAATCGTATTGCGGAGTCATTGGATACAAATAAAGCATACCTGACAGTTCAGTTGGGTTCTCAGGTTTCAACCCAAGAAAATGCTGCGAAACGACATATTATCAAGAAGGCTGCTTTAGTTAAGGTGTCTGCAAGACCATTTGAATTGAAAGCGTTAGCTACAGACGATGATAGTGAGGATCAATTTTCGATTGAACTGCGCGATCCTAACTCTACCTACAAGAAAACATATACTCTGTCAGTTCAGTTATCTGATGCTGAATTTCGCCAGCTATTGTATAATGATCCATTGCTCAAAGAGATAAGGTTTACTAATGAGGATCAGAAACTTATTGGAGAATATTACATTGAGCTAACAGATGCGCTTAGCCAAAATGAGGAGAAGCGTAAACTCAGGAAAGCGTCTGCTGATAAGGACAAAAAATTAAAAGATGTCAAAGAAGAGAATGATAAACATTTAAAGGAGATAGCGTCCCGAATAGATGCGCTTGCTGGTGAGAAGGAGCATTCTGCTGTGCTTGAGGCTAGGGAGGAGATTCCAGTCAGGGAATGTGATAAGAATTGGAAACGTAAAGATTCTACTTCAAAGGAATACCTTATTGTGGATTCAGTCATCATGAAGGTCTCTGAAAATGTAGTTCAACTTGACATCACAGGTACTATAGGAGGGAAGAAAGTACAAACGTTAACCAATGCCTCGTATGGATTGAATTTACGGGGTTTACAAGTCTTTAGCCCTGAACTTAAATTCTATACTTCAGGTAAATACTATAAACTTTATTATAGCGAGGTTTTTTACGTAAGACCACCCAGTGACGAATCTCTTAGTTATAATCTTAAAGATGGCGTTTACAGATTCATCCTCAAGCCAAAAGATGGTGATCCGCAAAAGAAAACACAGGTGCTTGAAATAGAACAAAAAAGTCTACTTGATTTCATTTCTGCTTCGATATTTTTGGACTTGCAATCGTTTAATCAAGAAAGCACTAATAAGAATGTATTGTCAGAGCTTTATCTAAATTTTCCACTCAATACATGGAAAACAATGAAACGCTCAACATCCTGGGCCAGATATGTGAATTTTACACTTTCCATTGGCGCCAATTTATTTAAAGAACCGATTCAATTCAATACAGTCAGGTCGCCGATTCTGTTAAGCAGGGATTCAACTTTAATTACAGGAAGCAATCCCCCTAGCTATCAGTATTTTGATTCAGTCATGAGTAACAGGTATTATTTTAACAGTTTTGATCTTATACGAAATGCAGCTTTCCAGTTACGTCCGATGTTAAATATTTTTTCATGGGACTATAAGCCAGGTAATACTTTAATTGATGCTAATATCGGAGGCTTGGTTTTAGGTAGTAACGGAAGATTCCTTGATCCTGAAAAAGGGAAAGATTCTGTTTATAACAAGGTAATGTTTACTTATGGGTTGCTTGCAGAAGCAAGAGTCCGCGTATTCCCAAAATCAAAATTTGGATTTGATTTCAGGACTGTTTATTGTTTGGGCCTTAATTCCATGTCCTCATCTACTAAAGGGATTACAGGAGAATACGAACTTGAACCTATGGTTAAGGCAGGAATGATTAACAATAACAAAAACGATTTTCTTCAACTGGAGGCTAACGTAGTATTCAATCCCAAAAAGGATGCTTCGAAAACCAGCCGTGGGGGTCTTTATCTAAAATTCAATTATGCAAAATCTTTACATTATTCAGACGGATTTTTTTCCGCATTTGTAGGATATTCAACTGATATTAAGAACTTTTTCAGATAGGGCGAATTGAGGATTGTTAAGCATCGGGTATTAAATTCAATATTATCAATACTATAAAGTAGTAGACATTTTCCTTTAAGTGTTATGATAAGGACGGTTGTCTGAGAATAATATTTTTTTAATCCTGAACCATTAGGAAATACCGGAAGTTGTTTCTATATTGTATATCCCCCCCTAAATAAATGTAGACGTTTACCATTTTTTGGTCAAAGTTGTTTTACCACAACCAATGCCAAATATTTGGCGAAAAGTCTGTATTGCCAAAGGAGTAGGTGAAACTAAATTCACTTTCTCCTTTGTGCCATTATATACTTAGAAAAACTGACCTGTTTAATCAAAGTGATCCAGCAATTCTATGAGCGATAAAACAAGCAACTTGCGCAAAATAGATCCTAAGCTTAGGATGTATCAGGACTGTGACCAGTCGGTAAACGAAGCCCGGGCATACCAGAATGCCAACCTTTACATTGCAGACAAGGTAAAGCTCACGGAATTTGAAATCACGGAAGATATAGGCAAAGTTCCACCAAAAAAGGATGAAAAATTCAGGAAAGTATCACTCCGGCAGCGATCCAATAACATTTCCTCTCACGTTTTTGTGAAACTGGCAGGAAGTGATGTTGTAAAAAAACTGAAAGGCGAAATGATGCGTAATGGCAATATCGCTTCTGTATTCCTTCCCATTACCGAACTTGCTAGCATCGCAGAACAACCTGAAGTGGTAGGCATTGAAGTTCCCCGCATACTGAAGCTGGATCACCCAACTGTTTCAACCAATACTGCCATCAAGTCGGAAGATGCATACCTTAAAAATCTGCGAAGCCAGTACAGCCCAAAACATAAAGTGCTGGTCGGTATTATAGATGTTGGCGGCTTTGATTTTGCACACCCTGATTTTCTAGACAGCAAAGGAAATACCCGGTTCCTGCGTATCTGGGACCAAGGAAGTGAATGGAGAGAACCACCGGTAAAATACAATCTGGACTATGGAGCGGAATTTTTAGGTGAACACTTGAACAAAGCGTTGCGTGATGCAAAGCGGGCAGGTGTGCCAGCCACCGCACTCGAAAAACAATCCGCCATGTCAACGGGTTCGCATGGGACGCATGTTGCCAGTATTGCTGCAGGGAATTCAGGGGTTTGCCCAGATGCGGGTATCGTTGGTGTTACTATTGCACTTACAAAAAGTGACATGGACCGTAGGCGTTCTTTTTATGATTCTTCCAGTCTTGTACATGCTGTACACTACCTATTGTCGGTAGCAAAGGAACTCAATCGTCCTATTTCGATTAATATTTCCCTTGGAACAAATGGCCATGCTCATGATGGCAGTGATGCAGCAAGCAGGTGGATCAATGCTGAACTTTCGCTTCCTGGGCGGTGCGTGTGTGTAGCAGCCGGGAACGCGGGACAGGAAAAAGCACTTTCAGTGAATGATCTCGGATATGTTTCCGGACGTATTCATACCAGTGGCAAAATTCCTGCAACAGGGCTTTCGAAAGATATATTCTGGACCGTGGCAGGCAATGGCTTTGTGGACATTTCTGAAAACGAACTTGAAATCTGGTATGCTCCTCAGGACAGGATTTCTATTATGATCAAGCCGCCAGATCTTGATTGGATTGGTCCAGTAAAACCCAATGAATTTATCGAGAGTCAGCAGCTTGAGGATGGCAGCTTTATGAGCATCTACAATGAGCTTTTTCATTTTGCCAATGGCTGCAATTATATTGCCGTTTATCTGAGCCCCAATTATAAAAACAGCAAACTAAATGTCGCGGTGCGTTCCGGGATATGGCAGGTACGGCTGATAGGCGAAGATATAAGAAGCGGTGAATTTGACGGATGGATCGAACGCGACGATCCTCATCCCGTTGATGCTAGGGGAGATATGCGGGTATGGCAATTTCCTTCTTTTTTTACGGAAAAGTCCAATGTAGATAACAGTTCTATCAGTTCCCTTGCCTGTGCCCATTATGTGGTAGCTGTAGGCAATTGTGATGTATCCAAGAATAACATAAATATCTCCAGCAGTCAGGGTCCTACGCGGGATAAAAGACATAAACCTGAAGTGATTGCTCCTGGCACCGATATTGTTGCTGCGAAAGGATTTTCGACACCTGGTGACGAATGGATCACCATGACGGGAACCAGTATGGCGAGTCCTTATGTATGTGGCATTGCGGCTTTGATGTTGTCGCTTGATAAGGAACTCTCTGCCGCACAGATACAAGGTATTATTCAACGTACCAGCCAACCACTGCCAGGCTGCGATTATCATTGGAAAGACGATTGCGGTTTTGGTCTGATCGAACCCTCTAAATGCCTTGAAGAAACCATACAGCTAACAAACAAAAAAAATGTTACAAAATGAAAATAACAATCTTTCAGTCCGGTAAAGGAGATTCACTTTTGGTCAGTGGCACCAAAACGAATATCCTGGTAGATGGTGGAGTGAGCGCAGCTTATAATATGCATATTGCAAAAGCATTAAACAAACTTCAAAAAAAGAACATAGCTATTGATCTTGCTTGCGTTTCGCATATTGATGATGATCATATAGGTGGCTTTTTGAAAATGATCGAAGATCTGGTTGACTGGCGAGTATTCGAATTCAAAAAGAAAGAGGGAGATACAAAAATAAAACCACCAAAAATTCCGAGACCAGCCGAAATCAAGGAGATATGGCATAATGCTTTTCACGATGTAGTGGGAAAGAATTCAGGACCTATTGAAGATATGCTTGCCGCAAGCGGGAATATACTCTCTGCAAGTACCAACCCATTGTTAAAAGAAATGGGAGAGATTGCACTCAGCAAGGGGCAGGCCATTGCTTTGAGCAGGCGTCTTCGACCTGATCAACTGAACATTCCTTTAAACAAGCGGTTCGGGGGTAAACTGGTACGGATTGAAAATGGTAAAAACAGCTCCATAAAAGTTGGGGAATTTACCTTACGAATGATTGCTCCATTCGATGCTGATTTAGAGAAACTCAGGAAAGAATGGAACGGATGGCTGAAGGAAAATAAAGCCGTAGTGGGAAAGATCAAGGAAAAAGTTGATCGTGATAAAGTTTTCCTGGAATCCAATGTAGTTCCTGGTATTGCACAGTTACAGATGATGGCCAAGGAAATTGAGCTTGAAGTTTTAGCTAAATTACCTATCGATACGGCAGCAAAGAAGTTGGGAGTTAGAAAAAACGTTACCAGCCCGAATCTTGCATCAATCATGTTCCTGCTGGAAGAAAAAGGAAAAACATTGCTTATGACAGGAGATGGTCATTGGGAAGACATACTTAAAGGGCTGACTATCATCAAACGACTGAAACCTGGTAAAGGATTACATCTCAATGCACTTAAAGTCCAGCATCATGGCTCTGAACATAACCTTAACGAAGAATTCTGTGATACGATTACTGCGGATCATTATATTTTCTGCGGTAATGGGAAACACCAGAACCCTGATCTCGATGTTGTGGCAGCCATTATAAATTCAAGGACAACAAAACCAGCGAAAACAGCAGAAGCGAAAAAGCCCTTTACACTATGGTTTAATACCAATTCAAAGGACACGGAGGGCAGTAAAACACATGTGGCCAAAATAGAAAAGTTGGTAAAGGATAGGGCTGCAAAATTCAAGAATGTGAAATACAAATTTATACCAGAGGGAAAAAGTGAAATGGTGTTGACATTATAACCAAAAGGTGAAGGTGTTGGAATTTTGATAATTGGGGGCTGGTTAATCAATTATTCTGAAAGAATAGCAAAAACACTGGGTAGAATGGCAGACAGACCGAGGTTGATTTCGTTTAAGATTTGGCAGGCATAAGGATTTTCGTGTTGTGAGTCAATTAATTCTGTGAAATGCTTCCATTCTGGTGGCTTGGGATAAGTCAGCATAAGATGGTTTCCATCAGATATAAAGTGAGCTGCACAACTGTAACTGTCATAGCCTGTATATTGTTTCACCAAGCGGTCAAAATGTTCCAGATTGTAGCTTATAGTGCGGGAGGTGAGCATATAATTTTGTACGAGTGAATCAATATCACTTTCATGGGTCGCGGAATCAAAATGTATAAGGTCACCGGAAATACGCAGGAGCCTTGTACCATCGGTACTCATCGCAAAATACGGGTCATCAACTAAGACGGTATTTTGGGCCAGTATGAATAGGTTGAATTCCATTTTTTCGTGTGGTAAAGGTGTGGAATTAAGTTTGGAAATATGTGCATCCTAGCGAACAGCTAAAACACTCAAGGATTTAGCGTTATTTTAGTTTTCTGTAATTTTCGGAGTTGGTTCATTAGTTAATATGTCAGTAATTTAAAAAAATAGATCCAGGTTTGAATTCCCGCTTGCATTTGTGGACTTTTGTTTATATTTTGTTTTATCCTAATAATAAACAATTATGCAAAAGGCACCATTACGTATCTACCACAAGGAAGAATTTATTGGATATGATGGCAGTAATCAGATCCAAGAGTCCCCTTATTTCGAACGCCTCGTAAAACTGATACCAGGCGAGATCATCAGTATTTATATTTTCGGCGTAGGTGTTATACCTGCGGCGGAGAAAACCGCACTATGGGTTTGGCCCGCAGTCTGTCTTATTTTCCTGTTCTGGTTGAGGCTACCAAGACCGGCAGTAGTCTCACTACAGCTCAATGGCCTGCGGTAATAATATCTGCAGTTTCATTTCTTATCTGGCTTTACGCCTTGGGTGGGGTTTTCGCTACATTGCCTTTTTACAAAGCCTATATCGGTTCACTTGCCATAGTTGCTTGGACCTTTATCGTTCCTCGAATTTATAAGGGGTCCTGATTTGATTATCCATCTCATTTTATATAGAAGACTTGCGGGGTTGATAGAAAACACCCGCAGTGAACAGCAGTATTGAAGAAGTCTCCTTCAATAGTCATTTTTCTGGGTAAAGTCGATTCGAATTTTTACTTTGGATAATTGCCAGTTGTATGCAGTATTTCATCACGTATAAAAAAACCTTTAAAGAGGGTACTACAGGAAATGTAAAAAGATGGTCAGTCGTCTTTAGCGATCAGCGACGTTATGTGTGAACTCTTCTTTCCAATGATTAACAGCAAGAGGGTACATTTCGTTACCACCGAAATGGTTAAATAGGTAATTAAACATCATTTCAATCAGTGCTACTTTTTACAGATAGACGTCGGCTTTATATGGAGGTTTTACTGCACTGATTCCTCGGTGTATGGAATGATCTGAGCGACGGTTGACGGCGAAATGGAAATCGAAAAACAAAACATCAGGAAAAACTGCTTGCAAATATGTGTGAACCCGCTATCGGTTCCTATCGAGCCTATAAAGATGTCAGAGAGGAGGTGGGAGGAAAAGGTATCGAACAAGATTTTTACTTCGAGTTCAGAACAATTTTCAAGATAGCTTTTACATTTGTTGCGCAGATTCTGTCAGATTACTTTCATTTTGTCGGCCTCTATATCTTATATTCTGCTGATGTAGCAATTTCCCTAAATTTCAGGAATCTTTTGTAACACACATATTTCTGGGCCTTGCAGCCTTCAACGCCTTAAAGTGGGTTGGCACTAAATTGATGGAGAACAGCTTGATTTTCAGTAGCTGTAAAAATTGATGTTTATGCCTTTGAAAATTGATATTATTTGTCTATATTGGTAGTGTTTATGCTCTAAGTGAGTCCCCCCCCCCTCGTATTAGGAGCAATTGCTGAATTTTTACTACCTGATTTTTATGTCCGAACAATTTAGTCTTGTGAAAGAACCGAAAGGGTTTTTAAAACGGAATTGGAAACTAATCTGTTTTATTGGCGGAGTATTGACAATTACGATTTCAGCTATTGGGCTTTTTGTACTAGAACCAGCCAATGTCCAAAATACTTACATTAAAACGGTTCAGGTTATGGATGATCCTAAGATTAAACATGATCCCGCTTTGAGTTCCAGATCTTCAATAAATGTGGGAGAAAAAAAGAAGGAATCGGTAAATGAAAAAACAGGATACTATGTTGAAGTGAAATCTAAAGAACCAGGCTTCAACAGCATATTGGCCAATAGGCTAGATGGCTTAGTTGGTTTGCCAAATGAATCCCGCATGAAAAGTGCCGAGATGGCAGCAATTGTTCTTACTGTAATAGTGGATGAATCACATCAGCCTACAAGTATTTCTCGTGAAAATATATCTTCTGATTTCCATTTTTCCTATGTATATAAAAATCAACGGACAGGTCGTGTTTTTAGTAATGGAGGATCAATTGGCTTGGTTGGAGGTGATGCACGTGGCAACCAGAATAAATTTGCTGATAGTTTAATAAAATTAATTACAACACAACTTCAATAACATGAAAACATTTGTGCTTATATTGGTTGGACTATCCAGCCTACTTTTTGCAGATGCACAAGGCACTGCCACACGTGATATGATCAAAAAATATACCACCGAACTTGTTACAACGGCTCTTCGAAAGGCGGATTTTCAACGAATCGCCATTTGGGATCTTACAGATCCCACCAAAGAAGTTAATCAGTTTGGAACTTATGTTGCAGACTTGATTTCGATTTATGCGACTTCAGTTGATAAAGTTATTGTGCTTGATAGGCAAAATTTAGCCATGATTATTAAAGAACATAACCTGAAAATAAAAGACAAATTTATCGACCAAAATGCTTTACTTGAATTGGGTAAGTTTTCAGGAGCGCAAGTCGTGCTCGTAGGAAAAGTCAGTATATTGGAAAATGAAAACACTTTTCAACTTTATACAAAGATTGTGGATGTGAATACGGCTCAAACACTTTCGGCGATGGAAGAATATTTTACGGTAGACAAACGTTTTGCGGATGCCAGTGGGTTTGCCTATCGTAGCGATGATGGTACTGGCGGTAGTATTATCACTCCTGGAAGAGGTTTTAACAGGCCTATAGAAAGTGGAATAGTGACTAATAACCCTGATGCTGCATCTAAAGCATGTAAGATTAACAATACCGGTGATTTTTGTTTTGTAAACAGTTCGAAATATGATTTAAAAGTACGGGCTTCAAAAATGGAGTTGCATACTATCCGACCAGACGCACTTTTTGAATCTAATGACCTAATCCTAAAGCCAGGGGATAGTAAATGTTTGTATAACTATACAGCAGGACTAGTTTTCAAATATGTAGTTGATGTGATTAATTTTGATAATTCAAATATGCCTGTGGATTATGTGATAACTCCGGCACATTTAAGAGATATAGTAGACCAAGGTTCGTTTCGGGTGGAGCAATGTCAATCAAAATCTTATACAATTAAAGTGAAACCGAGCGCGCTACCAAAACCAAATCCAATAAGCTATCCCCAGCGTATTTCATGGTAGATATATACATTTTATTATTTTTGAAACCTTGCACGAAGTATAATCGAAATTGATGGAAATCTTGCTTATACTTGAAAGTTATTTTCGGTAAGCTATTCGTCGAGATTTTCGGCAAATTGCTTCATTTAAATCAACAGAAAGTCGATGACTCGGGTTACAAGAATTATATCTGGTGGCTTTACTTGATGGTCAGGATATCAAATTGTTGAATTAATTAGTGGGTAATATTGTTTGTGACATTTCGATAATTTTAAAGTAAATGTGTTGGGATTTTGATAATTGGGGGCTGGTTAATCAATTTTTTTACGGTCAGTGAAAACATTGGGTAAGATGGTAGACAGACCGAAGTTGATTTCGCCTAAGATTTGGCGGGCCTGAGGATTTTCGTGTTGTGAGTCAATCAATTTTGTGAAATGTTTCCATTCTGTTGGCATGGGATAAGTCTTATCTAACAAACGGAATATCAGCGAATTCCGTTTATTTTTTACATATTTTAATAATTTATTTTAATTGTATTAGAATGACTCGAACTTACTTTTTCAAAAAATTGTGGAAGAAACAGAGGACTTTTGTTTTATTGTTTATACTTTCTTTTTTTGTAGTGAGTACAGTTGCTTCTCAAAAAAATATTCGTTTGCCTTTGGTGCGTAAGTTAGAAAAGGGAGTGTTCAATCCCAGAAGAACTTTCGGTACATATATATCGGATACAAAATCATTTTCATTTGATTCTACAAATTATTCGCTTTTCGCCATTTGGAAATTTTCTTTTGACGAAATGCAGCATGACTATAATATTTTTCTTAGCAAGAATAGGAATGATAGTAATTTTTATAAGATACAAAAAAGGTATGGCTGGGATACATCACAAATAAACCCCGGTTTTGATAATGATATCTATATTCTAGCTGGTATAAGAAAAGATGGCAAATACGTAATAATTCCTGATCGTAATAGGGATAAAAATTTTTCTAATGAGGTAGTTAATTTTTATCGACTTTCTAAAGTTCCGAACGACTCTTTAAAAATACTAACTAGGCTATTGCCAATTTTAAAGCTGCCAATAAAACTTTCTTACAACGGAAAAATTATTGAAAGAAAAGTGGCTGTACAATTTGTTCCTAAGTCTTATTTTGGAAATTTTAAAGTTGGGTTTTCTCCAAAAGCTGCTGATTCATTGGTTTTTACAAGTGCGATTCATCAATATTTAGAAGGTCAGATTACAAGAAATAAAATGAAGCGTACAATTGTAATAAGGAATGCAAGCCCCGATGTCCGATACAACAATATTGAATCTGTAGAAGCTTATGTCTTACCTGAATCTGGTAAGGTTCCTGACTATTTAGATAGATCTCTTACTTATAGTATAGGAGATACTATAGCCGTGGGACTTGATTTATATAAGTTCTTAAATATTGATCCTTTAGGTGCATATATAGATATTTCGTATGTCGGAAAAAATAATAATATTGGAATAACAGACGGATTATATGCGAAGTATTTTTCCTTTACTGATATTGTTGATAAAAGACCACTTAGTTTAGATGACTATAAAGGCAAATATCTACTTATAGATTTTTGGGGTACTTGGTGTGCACCTTGCAAGGAAATACTTCCAGATATTAAAAAAATGTCTATTAATTTTCAAAATAAGGGGTTCAAAGTATTGAGTATAGCTAATGATAATAATGTTTCGGTCGTTAAGAAATTCATCCAAAGCGAAGGAATGGTTTGGGATCACTATTTCATTCCCTTCGAAAATTCTAAGGATGGAGATATTATTAGTGAATACAAAATACAGTCTTATCCAACCACCATATTAGTTGATCCAACGGGTAAAATTTTATTCCGAGCAACTAGCACTACTGAATTCAAAATAATTAAGGATTATATTGAAAACATCTTTAAATAGGGTAGGTGGAGATCTGAGGATATTTAAGAAGCCAAAGGTTAAAATATATAATTGCTTTCACTAATGTATATTTAAATTTCTACATATGGTTGTTTAGAAACCCTTTATTTTTAATGGTATTTATGTATTAAAAGATGTGCTGTGCATAATTATTTCTTTTTTCAGTCTGTCGATTATTATGTTTAAAATTTTAAGGATGTTTTTACTTCAAAACGTACCAGATTTTTTTATTATTCAATGAATCTTCCCTGAAATAACGTAAACCTGGCATATAATTATGCCCATAAAATTGGGTAAAGTATATAACAAAAGGTGTCTTTTTAATATTACTGAATTGATTTAGTAAGTGTGTTCATTATAGTAAAAATGAGAGAATAGGAATTCCATCTGTGCCTTTATTATAGTAATGCGCTCGAGAATATTCTCCAAATCTATTTCGATGACTCCATTTTCCAATACATAAAATTGATCCTGAAATTTTAGATCAAATGGGTATCTGGGGAAATCAGTACGTGCCTTTTTGTCTGGCGACTTAATTCTTTCAAACAATTCTCCAATATAATGCTTGAGATTTTTTGTGGCTTCTTCGAAATCCTGCATCTTTAACTCAAGTAGTGTTTCTTGGACCACCTTAATTTTATCATATAATGTTTGGTATAATTTGCTTACGTCATGTGTATCTTCGAATTTTTCCTGTATACCAAGTTTGCGATTCAATGTCCAAATAAGTGATTTAAGATAAAGTTCAATTCCATGGTTTATGTTATGAAAAATTGGAAAAATTAAAATGTCTGCTTTTTTGTGTCTATTATCCGTTAAAGATGCATTCGCCAGTTCGATTCCTGATAATATGAATCCATCAGCCATGTTTTTCATATTCAGGATGAAATCAGCAGGTTCAATCCGCCAATTCATAAAAGCCATGTGATCAACATTCCTGTTTCTTGAAAATACCTTTTTAGGTTCTGTTTTATCCTGTTTATCTATAATATAAGCAATCAATATTGCCCGCACAATTGCTACGTCGTTCCATAAATTCCTGATGATTCTGTTCCTGCTATCGTATTCAAAATTTGAATAGGAGATTTCAATTAATGTGATACCATATTTCGGCAGCAATTCTTTTCTCCGGTTATCATTTAGCTTCCTTTGTTCACCTCTTGGAACACCACTGATGGTCATTTTTTGTGGCTTATCAAAAAAAGCGACTGGTTCGTAGTGTTGTAATTCCTTGTATTCAATAACCAGGTTTAAGTCTTCATAATAGGCGTCAACAGGTAGTTTTCTGCATTTGCCATTCTTACCAGGATCTCCTAACAAAAAATCGAACTTGTGTTGTTTTGAAGCTTCTTTTTGCAGGACATAATCACACAAGAGCAATACATAGGCTTCATCGTTTAATTGGTAAATATCCATGCGGGTAATGACTTACAATTCTTAAATAAAACTAATTTAGTATATTTCCTATTTACTAACCCATCAGTATTATTTAAGTTTAGCGCAATGCTTAGAATGTTTTTTCAGTACCGTGTACTGAAAACCTGGGAAAGGGGCGGTTTTCTAACCGCCCTTTATTGTTATATTTGTTTTACCCAGGTGAGTACACGGGCTGAGCGTGGTAAACATTTAAACGCATCAGTCTTTGACCGCTATTATCATCGAGGATGAATTACAAAGCAGGAACCAGTTGGATTCCCTGATAAAAGAATATTGTCCAAGGGTAGAGGTTGTGGGTATGGCATCAAATGTCAAAGAAGGCATAGACCTCTTCCAGCGATTTTCGCCAGCACTTATTTTCCTTGATATTGAACTTGGTGCCGAATCTGGGTTTGACCTTCTTACCCAAATTGGAAATTATCCTTATCAGGTCATCTTTACAACTGCCCACGAACGATATGGCGTGAGGGCCATCAAATTTTCGGCACTTGATTACCTGTTAAAACCCATTGAACCCAGTGAACTTATTCAAGCTATTTTGAAGGCAACTGAGCTATCACAACTTAAAGGGGGAGGCGCACAGGTCCAACATTTACTTAAAGAGTTGCATACCAAAATAGGGCAGGAGAAAATGATTGCGATTCCACAAAGCCGAGAGATCCGCTTTCTGCAGGTTTCTGACATTGTTTATTGCCTCTCTTCCAATAATTACACCACTATTTTTCTAAAATCGGGCGAAAAGCTGGTGGCATCCAAAGGCATCTATTATTTCGATGATCTTTTACAACCTACGGGTTTTCTTCGCACCCACCAATCTTACCTGGTCAATACGCGTTTTATACGCAGTATAAAAAAGGAATTTGAACTTGAACTATTTGATCACACCCTTATACCCATTGCGAAACTAAAACTCGGCGAAGTCAAAAAAGTGATGCTCGGGAAATAAAGGTATTATGCAAACCAGTTTACAAACCTAAGTGTTGCTTCAAAACTGGTTTCGGTTTCGGTGAAATCAAATTCAATGGGTGTTTCAGGATGAAGGCTTGAAAAATGCTTCAGACGCTCTTTGGTAAATGTCAAGCCGTAACCTCCAGCCGTTTGAACCTTCGCAACAATCCCGGCCTTAGAATTTGTTACCTGAATCAACATATTGTTGGATTCTTTTCTAATCGAAAGTGCAAGTTTTCCGTCTTTTACCGCACCATGTTTCACCGCATTTTCAATCAAGGGCTGTGCCAGCATTGGAGGCACTTGTATTTCGTCAGGGTGGATATGATCATCAATGCTTATCGAAAAATTAAAACCAAAACGCAGTTCCTCAATGCTGATGTATTTCTCCAGCAAAGCAATTTCTTCCTTAAGGCTAATCAATAGCTTATCGGCATTGTTTAATGTCTCGCGCATAATCAGGGAAAAAGTTGTGAGGTATTCATTGGCCAGTTTATTCTTTCCCCCGGAAACCAGCCCCTCGATTGAGCTCAATGCATTGAAGATAAAATGGGGGTTAAGTTGGGATTGAATGGTTGTTAATTGTTCCTCCAGTCTTTGACGTTGGGCAGTTATTAATCGAATATTCCTTCTAAAATACCAGCGGGTAATGATGATTACTATGGTAATCAATAAAACTACTGCAGTAAGCCTTACCCATAATAATTGGTGCCAAAACGGCGAAATGTTTATGGTATATGAATTTATGTAGGGTTGTCCTAGATACCTTAATTCTAATTTGTAAATATTATCACTTGGGAGATTTGGGAGCGTAAGTACATGACCACTTGTTTGCCAAATGGCAGGTAATTGATCTTTACTATTGGTTATTCTATATTGTACAGATGAATCTGTAAGCAACCCAAAGGATTTGAGTTTCAGTTCCAAATTTGTGCCCGCTTTCATTGAAATGGAGTTTCCTTTAATACTCGTAAACCCTTCAGGCAGAATATTGATTCTCTTAATTTGTCTTGCTTTGTGCGTTTGATCGATACTATCAACAGACTTAGGAAACCTAATGGCTATTACTATAGGTATAATCGGCTGACATTTGAATACGATTGATTGAACCAATTTATTTGGTTTATTAAACCATCTTAATTCAAGTGTTTGCGTCTCGTTTAAAATTGTATCTATTAATAAATGTCTTTCATTGGGCTTTGTTATTATATCCTGAAAAATGATATTGTAGTCCAAATATAATTTAGATACTAGATCCTTTTTTTGATCAATTGATAATGGTTTGCCAATTTGAAGTAAGTGATCAAATTCAACAGGTTGCAGCGTCCCAATATTCCAAATCCTGATTCTTCCCGTTCCAATGGTAAAAACTTTCTTCTGATCAAAAGTATAAATGATTGGATCTGATTCTATTAAAAGTGGAATACCTGATATTATACAAATTGTTTGCTTTCGGATTATTTGCTGTCCAATTATATTACTATTAGTAAACAGCATCAGCAAGATAATAATAGCTGATTTCATGTATCCCAAAATACAAAATACTTATAAATATTCTCGAATTCACAACAGATTGTACTGAATTCACAATAGACAGTTCAGTAAAGTATTTGTAAAACAGTTTTGGTGAAAATTCATCTTATGCGACCAAAATTTTTACCAGTACTCTTTAGCCTTATATGCTTTTCTTGCACTAAACTCAATTCAGGACAATTAAACGGAACACTAAAATATGCACCTATATTCTCATCCTCTAAACAAGCATTTGATCAAATTAACCAATACTTAAGTGAGTATTATCCAAATGAAAAACTTATAAATGTTGGTAATATTTCCAATATCCAGAGTTTAAAGAAGACTATGGCAATAGTTTTTTATCAAACTAATACTGGAGAGCATAATATGCTCGTTGAACGAAATGAGTCTGAGATTGAAAGTTTTAGTCAAAGAGTAACCGTTTGTGAGGGGACTGAATGTAATTGTAAGGTTACCGCCATTATAGATAATCAAGGCAATGTTACGATTGATTGCAACTGTGGTAGTTGTGCCATGATTTCAACCGAATTATAATCTATGTATCTTTTCCCCGGATCGCAGCTGATGGCTGGTTTGCGTAATCCAGCGAAAATACCTGAAAGGCTGCGATCCTTTTTGATTGAAGGTTTTGATTCTTCCTATCTTGAAGGCAATGGATACGCACAATTGTGCCAACATTATGATCATGGGGAGGCAGATATCTATCAATACCATGTCTTCACCTCCAAACCAGTCCAGTTGTTCTCCAAATCCGAAACGGTCAGGTGGGTGATGGGGTACTGGCCGAAAGGAGGGATGCGGGCCAGTTTCTATGAAAAGGATAATTTGGATGTCCAACCGCATACGGTCTTTTTCTTTCAGACCCAACCCGGCAAGGAAATCAGGTTTACTATCCCGGGAGGACAATTTCAGATATGCTGTTGTTGTTTCAAGGTTGGTTTTGAATCCATTCTTCAAACATTTTACCCTGTTGTCCTTTCCTCAGAAATTCAATACCCTATTATCCTGGATAATATCAGTTTCCGGTTTCAATATGCCTGGGAAATGATGCTCCCTTCCAAGCATAATCAAAAACTTTTGTCAGGCTATTATGCTGCCCAGATCAGGGTATTATTGGATGTGTTTAGTGAATTATATCTGGAACGGAAGGGCAGTAATGGATACGATCAATTACATCCTGATGTAGATCCTGCGATTGTACATAAAGCCTACCTAGTTAAAAAAGTCATTGAGGAAAGGTATGGCGACCAGCTTGGTCTTGCTGCATTATCAAAAGCAGTTGGTTGGAACCTCCAGGGGCTTAAATCAGGGTTCTTAAAAGTATTTGGGCTTAGTCCGCATCAATATATTATACAATACCGGATGCGGGTGGCCTATGAACTCATTCAGCAAAGCGAAACGCTTAATATCCAGGCTATTGCCCTTCAATGTGGTTACAAACAGCCCCATCATTTTATCAAACAGTTTAAGGGAATTTATGGAAAGACACCCGGGGAGGTGAGGAGGGGTGGTGCTTGATCTTCGGTCAATTTGCTTTTGGAAAGGTTGTGAGTTAATGTTGTTTTTTGAATTGCTGATCATGATTCACAATTCATAATTCTCAATTTTTCGCATTGTGCATTGTATTTACATTTTGATTGGGCAAGCTGAGATTCGGCCATAAAATATTGTTGGACAGACTATAAATGTTCTATGGTTGAAGAGGGACGACAGTTTCTGGAGCCATAGGGCGACTATTTTAAGTGTTTTACCAGTATCCTGTTATATTTTTCGTGAATTTTATAACAAATCGTATATTTGTTATGTTTTTCGTGAAAATTATAACAGATGGAGAGCGTTCAAGCACAAATAAAGGAGGAAGTCACGGGTAAAGATGGCGAATTAGTATTTCCGGAGGATTTCATCCGGCTGGGAAGTACTCAGGCAGTCCTGATGGCATTGTCAAGACTGGTTAAAGAAAAAGAACTTGTCCGACTGGCGAAAGGTATTTACCTAAGACCCAAAAATGATCCCCGCCTGGGAATGATTTTACCTTCTATTGAGCAAATCGCCCATGCCGTAGCCGAAAAGGATCATGTACGCATTCGGCCAACGGGAGCTTATGCGCTCAATAAACTTGGGATTTCCACCCAGGTACCTGTTAAAGTTGTTTTTCTTACGGATGGACATCCTAAGTCTATCAAAATTGGGAAAGGAAGGCTTATATTCAAAATGACCAGCCCGAAACGGTTGGCAGCGAAAAACGACACTGTATTCCTTGTAAGCCAGGCTCTTCAGGCACTAAAAGGTAATATTGAGGATAATGAACCTATTTATAACAAACTGCTTACCGCACTTAGCCAGGTTCCCCTGGATGAGATCAGGTCGGATGCCCGTTACGCTCCACAAAGCGTTACCCGCATACTCCTCAAGATGGCAGATAAAATAGCAGCTAATGACCCAGTTTTTACAATTAAGCGTTGAAGATCGCAAGATACTTATTGCTCAGGTCAGTACCCAATTAGGTCTTACAACACAAGCCATTGAAAAAGACTGGTGGGTGACTTTGGCATTGAAGGCATTG
This sequence comes from uncultured Sediminibacterium sp., assembly GCA_965650685.1. GTDB lineage: Bacteria > Bacteroidota > Bacteroidia > Chitinophagales > Chitinophagaceae > Sediminibacterium. Next base: position 60,433 of record CBFGPM010000002.1, on the reverse strand, counting down.
TTTTCACTACCGATGCGGGAGCATTTTATCTTTAAAGGAGGAACTTCTTTGAGTAAGGGCTGGAAACTGATTGAGCGCTTTTCAGAAGATATAGATATCGCACTGTCACCTGAAGCATTTAAAATGTCTTATGAGACCGAGCCCAGTCATTCTTACGTAAAGCGGCTCAAACGAGCGGGTTGTGCATACACCACTATGATTATCAAAGAAGCATTGGAATCACAATTAATCCAGATGGGGGTTCCAAACAATTCTTTCCGTTTAATCGCAGCAGAAGTACCGGCAAACCGGCCAGATAAAGATCCGCAAACCCTCTTTTTGCATTTTTCCTCCCTATTTGAGCCAGGGGGCTATATGTTGGACCCGGTAAAAATAGAAATAGGGGTGAGAGCGCTAAGGGAACCTTTTTCAAGTGTTACCATCCAGTCGATTCTTGGCAAAGAGAATGGGAGTCCTGTGTTCGAAGAAATACCATTTGATGTACTGGCGGTAGCACCCCGGAAAACATTTATAGAAAAAATGATGTTACTGCATGAAAAATATTTGCAGGGCATTGACCCAGTTACAGCAGAACGACAATCCCGGCATTTATATGACCTGTATCGAATGACTAAACAAGGGATTGCAGAAGAGGTAATTGAAGATCAGGCATTATACCAAGTATTGCTTCAACACCGTTCTCATTATGTTCGTTTAAAAGGAATAGACTATGCCAAAATGCAGTTACACCAACTTGTATTCATTCCACCGGATGGACACCTAGATTTTTTCAGGAATGACTATAATATGATGCGGGAACAAATGATGTATGGTGATGTGCCTGATTTTAGAAAAATTATGAATGGATTGTCCTATCTAAAGCAGATAATTGCTTCAAATATGACTAGCTAGAACATCACTAATCGGTACTCGTTCGATTTTACCTCATTATTATAGTTTTGGGTGCTTCGTAATCTGGGAGCAGGGGACAGGTACACCGTATAGGGTATTGAAGTGGATGTGATGCCAACCCATGATGATGCCATTGGCTTTTCCAATATATGATACCCGAAAGGTTTTGAAATGCTGTATTTTATGATTCAGGGGGGGGGAAACCGCATTCACATCTTTTCACCTCCTTATTTTATTGCCTCTAAGCTGGAAGCCTTTAAAAGCAGGGGTAATCATGATGGTAGAACCAGCAGTGATTTTGAAGACATCGTATTTGTGCTTGAAAACAACAGTCGGGTCTGGGAGGAAATGGATAATGCCGATGAAGATGTAAGGATGTATTTACAGCAAACATTTGGTCAACTAATGCGCGAACCATTTTTTGAAGAATGGGTAGATGCGCATGCAGGATATGGAGTTATTCCAGCTACCGTATTTATTCTTGAAAGGCTGGATATCTTTTTGTATTAGATTTTCAGCCTATGATTTACTAAGTTCCATCCTGCACTGCAATTCTATGAAGGGGATTATGAAACAACGTTTTATGGTTACTATGGAAGGGATAATTTTCTAGAACTGGCACAAAGTCTCTCCATTCTTCCAAAACGAGCAGAAAGAATCCTGCAAACATTCCCTAATAAAAAGGACAAAGTAATTCAAATGATAAAGGAATCTTTTTTAGCAAACGATCTCAAAGTGATTTTTCTTAAGCATTTAGAAGACAAAGTCTGTCGAATATGAGTTTATGAATTTTTGGGATAAACAAAACTTCTTAAAATTAGTTTCAAATGAATAGCTTATAAACTCCTTATAATCTTTGTAACCAAATTGGTATTTTTAGTATAATGAAAAATCGAAAACTAATGTGGGAAATCATCTTTGTTACTATGGCTGGACTAGTAACTATCGGCTTATCAATAAACAGTATTCTTAAAAGCGAAAGACAAGAGATAGAGTTAAAAACCAAGCAAGATGCTTTAATTAAAGCACAACAGCAAATTATTGAAAAACAAAATTTTCTTGCTGATCTTCAAGATATTCATTCAAAAGAAATTAAAGGTAAGTCTGATGAAGTAATTAGGCTTCAGGGTCTATTACAAGAAAAATCGGATGTTCAATTGAATGAAATTAATCGAATTAAGAATCCGATTCCCACTAAACTTGGCGTTACTTTTTCAACCACACTTAATATAAGTGATAAAGAATTCGATGAAATTTACAATGCAATGATGCAAGTAAGACCGACTAGGGCTAACCAGTTGCCAGTTGATTTTAATGTTACAAATGCTGGAGTTGAAAAAATAAATGCATTTAAGGATATGAGTTTAAGTGTAAGAATTGTTTTTCAAAATGAGGATAAAAGTATGGCTATTACTATTAAGCCTCCACTGCGATACAACGGTTATAATATTGCATTTGCAAGCAAAAATGCATTAATGCTTTTTATAAAGAGAGAAGAGGAAAAAACAATTGGGTTTGATGGATTCGATATCGAAACTGAAGATATTAAATGTAATTATCTTTCCCCGTCATTAGCAGATTTTATGAATGCAGATGTTACAGTAACATTTGACTTTTTCTTTCCTCAACCAATCCAAGTTGGTAGCATTGTGTCAAAGGCATATACTTTCAATCGATCTATCCCTATAGAGTTATCATTAGAACAAATTCATCTATCTCATAATAATTTTAATCTTGCGATAGGCAATTTTAAAAAGACTAAACCAAATACCTTTAAAGGAAAGGCTAAATTCAAATAGAAGTAGCAATTTGCAGATCTCTTGCTACTTCATTATTAAATTTCTGACTATTTACTGATATTTATTGGGGAATAATTGGATAATTATTCTTTGCAGTATAAACTATCGACAAAAAGCAATTTTTTTTATCACTCTCTTATTTGAGCCTTATGAAATCGCATTGCAAAAATGAACTATAAAGGATTTTCAGGTAAGAAATTCCGAGGAGAACATTTGAAAAGTTTTGCAATCAGATTAAGTTGTTCAAGATTGTACTTCGCAATAAAGTTAGGACTTTCAATATGGCCGATAAATCCTCTGCTTAAGTTGAGGTGAATAGCTAATTCCTCTTGGGACATACCTTTATCTAGCCTTATAGTCCTTATTTGGCTAATAACATACCAATCTATTTTGCTTTTCAACATGGTTTTCCCCATGTTGTATAAAACGTAAAATATTTTCCCGAATGCCTATATATTATAGGCAATTTTGGTATATTTGATTAAACTCTATTTCTTAAATAGATTTGCGAACCTTCATATAAAATCATTTGAAGCATTCGCTTTGAGTCTCGATTCAGAAACCTAGGAAATTTCGATGTACACGAGACGATAAGTAGAATGCCCACGTTACGGCGTGGGCTCTCTTATTCGTGTACGGGTTCTCCTAGGTACCCTGAATCGGTAAGTTGAGTTCCACGCTATTTTTTTGGAACCCACTTATTCAGACTCCGTTAACCTTAATACCCACGGAGTATGAAAAACCGACATAACCCGATTTTTTACAGTCCCTCTCCCAGGTGGGCCCTGCATCTGCTACTGACGCAGTTTGCAAAAAAGCCAAAGAATCCCATATAGGCCCGGGGATTCAGGGCAGCACCCGTGCTGCCCTTTATTAGCTTATTCTTTCTTTCACCAAAACATCTACTATGCGTTGCTTTATACGTGTACAGGCTATTATTTGCCTGTGCTTAACCAGTTTATTCGCCTCCAGTCAAGTATCCATTTTTTCTGGCAGGGTACTAGATGGAATCACTAAAGAACCCATTGGTTCTGCCAGTATCTTTTTAAAAAAATCCCGGATTTCAGCTATAACGGATGCCGAAGGGAAATTTCAAATCCGTAATATTAGTCAACCAGATACGATTAGCATTCAAGCTATTGGCTTTAAAAACCATAAAAGCCCATTTTCGCCCCAAGTCATTGAGTATTTACTAGTTCCCAATTCCGGGGAGTCCAGTGTTGTCGTTGAAACAGGGTATCAGCGTATTCCAAAAGAAAGGGCGACCGGTTCATTTGCAGTCATTGATCAAGCGCTTATTAATCGAAGGGTTTCAACCAATCTACTGGATAGGATCGATGGGGTGACCCCGGGTGTATTATTTTATAGCAATACAGGGGAAGAAAGGTTTAATATTCGTGGCCGAAGCACGTTTGAGCGCATTGGAGGACAGGCAGATCCAATGATTGTACTGGATAACTTTCCCTACGAAGGTGATATCAATAGTATAAACCCTAATGATATTGAATCTATAACTGTATTAAAGGATGCAGCGGCAGCATCTATATGGGGAGCGCGATCAGCCAATGGGGTAGTCGTAATTACTACTAAAAAGGCAAAGTTTAACCAACCCCTACAAATCGATTTTACCCAAAATTATACCCGGATCGACCGACCTGATCTTTATTCAAGTCGAAGCTACCTTTCATCCAAGGATTATATAGCGGCAGAAAGTTTCCTATTTGGCAGGGGATATTATAATTTCTCCCTAAATAATACTACAACGAGACCCGCCATTACGCCTGTAGTGGAACTGTTGAATAAGCAAAAGAATGGACTTATAAGTCTGGCGCAACTTGATCAGGAACTTAGTGCATTAAGCCAGTTCGATTTAAGGGATCAGTACAATCTTTATCTGTATAGACCCGAACAACAACTCCAAACTGCTTTGTCCATGCGTGGTGGGTCCACCAATCACCAGTACGTACTATCTTTTGGTTATGACCGCAATCTTGAAGCACTGCAGTTTAATCAGCAGGAAAGAACCACATTTCAGACCCAGCAGGTAATCAGACTTACACCAAAATTAACTTTTACAGGTTCGGTTTATTTCATGCATAATAAAAGGGAGCAACCCAATGGTTATTCCTATAGAGGCACTGCAAGCAATTATATCGGTAGCAACCAGCTTTATCCTTATGCATTGTTGGCCGATGCTAATGCTAATCCACTCTCAACGGTTAAGGATTTACGCAGCAATTATATTGATAGTGTGGAATCCCTTGGTTTTTTACCCTGGCACTTTAGTATGCTTGATGAGATTACCGCCACCCAAAACACCATTACCAGTAAGAACCTGATCAGCAGGGCAGGTCTTCGTTATCAGGTGATCCCCCAATTGGCCGTAGAATTACAATACCAACAGGAATATCAGACTGTTCTGGGTACTTTACTGCGTAATTCAAGTAGTTATGCTGCCAGACACCAGGTTAATCGTTTTTCTGTTCGTAATCCAACAACCGGATCATTTAGTTATCCTTTTCCAAAAGGTGGTTTGCTCGAGCAAACTGAATCCATTCTCAATAGCCAAAACCTGCGCGGTCAACTAAACTTTCAACAACAAATTCAAAGCGATCATTCGCTAAATGCCATTGCCGGATTTGAAATTCGTCAAAGAAAACAAAATGGGTTTACCCGCAATGTTATCGGATATGATGAGGCCTATGGTATTGGCGTAGGAAATATTAATTATCAAAATAGCCAGCCCGTGCATCCATTTGGGAATGCAGTGATTTCTAGTCCATCTTCCAATATTTCTCAGGTATTAAACCGATATGTTTCTTTCTATGCAAATGCGGGGTATCATTATAAAAGAAAGTATACACTGAATTTAAGTGCCAGAACAGATGGGGCCAATTTATTTGGCGTTCGAACCAATGAAAAGATCGTGCCTTTATGGTCAGTCGGATTGGGTTGGGAAATCAGTAAGGAAGGGTTTTATAAGTTCTCAACTGCTCCCTATTTAAAATTAAGGGCCACTTACGGGTTTAATGGGAACGCAGTCAATGCTAATTCTTTGCTAACCGCCCGGTTAAGTACCAGTAATGTAACTGGCTTACCAACCGCTTCTTTTGTATCTGCTCCCAATTCGTTACTCAGGTGGGAAAAGGTCAGGACGCTCAATATCGGTGTTGATTTTAGTGCATATAATAACCGACTTACAGGAACAGTAGAATGGTATCGAAAAATGGGACTTGATTTAATTCAGGACGCTGAGCTCCCTGGTTCAACCGGATTTACCAGTTATAGTGGCAATGGGGCTTCGAGTCTAACCAAAGGATTGGAAATACAACTTAACGGACTTGTATTAAAAGGACCTGTTGAATGGCGGATACATTTACTTGCCAATACCTTACAAGATCGGGTAGTTTCTTTTGAGAAGCAATTCCTTCCTGTAGAACTAGTGAAGGCAGGAAGCGGCAACCTTGTACCTATGGTGGGTAAGCCCATGTTTGGTATATGGAGTTATGCATTTGCTGGGCTGGATCCTGCAAATGGAGATCCACTTGGATTTATTAATAATCAGGTAAGTAAGGATTATGCCAGTATCATAGGGAATGCCCATCCCGATAGTCTATTCTTTCATGGTTCGGCAAGGCCACAGTTTTTTGGGTCGATTCGCCAGGATTTCCGTTATAAGGGTTTTAGTCTTTCCGTTAACCTGGGATATAAAGCTGGCTATTATTTTAGAACTAATTCGGTAAGCCTTAATTACCAGGAATTAATTCTCAGCCGTCAGCACTCCGATTATCAATTAAGGTGGCAGCAGCCTGGGGACGAGCTAAAAACTTCTGTGCCTTCTATTGTTTACCCTGCAAATGCCATGCGTAATAATTTTTATACCGCATCATCTGCTTTGGTTGAAAAGGGGGATCATCTTCGATTACAGGATATTCGATTTGCTTATCAATTCCCAATTCGCAATAAACATCGTAACAACCAGTTGGAAATATATGGATATGTTAACCAGCTAGGGATTTTATGGCGGGCTAATAAAAAAGGACTTGATCCTGACGCAAATGAACTGGGCGCTGGAGCCGGAGATATTCGTGCTCCCCGCAGTTATTCCATTGGTCTTAAACTTCACCTTCAATAATTATTCTATGAAAACATATCAATACACAACCCTTTGTTTCAAGGGTTTATTATGGGGGCTTTTTCTATTTGCATTTATGTCCTGTCAAAAGCAAAAAGACTGGCTTGATGCGCGGGTAAATCTCAATAGTGTTGTGCCAAGCAGGTTGCAGGATTATCAGGCCATGTTGAATGCTGATTATATGTTCCAGGGCCAGGGTTTTCTTTCCGTAGTTGGTAATGGGCAATTTTCGCTTTCAGAGGCTGATTTTAATGCAATCTCAGTTGGAGTGGTACAAAAGGCTTATATCTGGGCCAAGGATATCTATGAGGGTTTGTTTAATTCAGACTGGGAAGCCCAATATAAAATGGTCGCCGTTTCCAATGTCTGTTTAGAAGGACTTGAAAAAATACAACCCTCTGCTACCACAAAGGCAGATTATGATCAAGTGAAGGGATCTGCTCACTTTTACCGTGGACTTGCCTTTTATCAATTGCTACAAGTATATGCGCCGCACTATTTAGCATCAAGCGCTTCTACAGACTTCGGAATACCTCTTCGGCTTTCATCAGACGTCAACTTAAAATATAACCGTTCCAGCGTAAAGGATTGTTATGACCAGATTATCAAAGATTTGGAAACATCCATTTCTCTTTTGTCAGATCAATCCAATGTACAAGTGCAGCCTACCAAAACTGCTGCAAAAGCATTATTGGCGAGGATTTACCTGGTGATGGAAAAATGGAACGAAGCGGCACAATTGGCAGGAGAAGTGTTGACTACAAATTCAAGTTTGCTTGACTTTAATACCCTTTCAGTCAGTTCCAGTATACCCTTTCCCACACTACAAAACAAACATCCGGAAGTGATTCATTATCAGCAGATGGATTTTTTCAGCGGATATTCATCCAACAACACCGTATTTGATTCGCTATTGTATCAATCTTATGCATTAAATGATTTGCGGCGAGCCATCTTTTTCAGACTTGTAAGTGGCAAGCCCATATTTAAGGGATATTATACAGGGATCACCGGGGTTCCTTTTGGTGGAATAGCAACGAATGAAGTCTATTTAATTCGTTCTGAAGCGCTTGCCAGAACCGGTAATATTAATATGGCCATGCAGGTGCTCAATGAGTTACTTCAAAAAAGATGGCGAACTGGTACTTATGTGCCAATAACAGCGAGTAATCAAGACGAAGCAGTTAAAAAAATTATTGAAGAAAGGCGAAAGGAATTGCCTTTTACCGGGAATCTTGTCTGGACGGATCTTCGACGACTTAATTCAGATAGCCGATTTGCAAAAACGCTAAAAAGGGTAGTAGGTAGTTCCATCTATGAATTACTACCCAATAGTATCCGCTATGTTTTACCTATTCCCGATGTTGAAATCAAACTTACTGGGATCACACAAAATCCAAGATGATGAAAAACAATCTTATACTGATCCTTGGGCTTCTTATTTCCGTTACATGTTTTAGTCAAATGAGTAGCTTTAGCATTGATGGTAAAATTGATACCAGTGTCTATAAGGCTCACAGAATGATACTGGTTTACCAGGGCATTTCGATGGACTATATATTTGATACAATACTTGTTAAAGGAGATCGGTTTACCTATTCCGGTGCATTACCAGAGGCATCCCGGTTTAAATTAACCGTGGAACCAGATACAAGCCTGACCAGCATGAAAGGAAAAAGAAAATTTGATATTCTTTTTTCAATGGAAAATTGTACTGCTTCATTAACCATCAGCGAAAGAAACAAATGGGCGCTGGAAGGTTCCAACTGTCATATCGACGAATCTTTATTTAAACGGATGCTAACAGAAAGGGTCAAGGGATTAAAAGGAAATGATCGAATTATGCGTGAGCGATTTTTAATCGATTCCTTTATTCGAGCCATTCCAGGCTCTTATTATAGCCTGATCCTATATGCAGAAAAAGTAAGGACCGCGAAAGAGACTGGCGATCTTGTTGAATTCTTTTCCTTGCTTCCGCATGATTTTCAAAATGGCTATACAGGCGTCTCCCTGCTTAGTCGACTAGAAAAGTTGAATCAAGTTTCGGTTGGTCAAAAAGCACAAGATTTTAGCTCTTCTGATCTAAGTGGTAAAACCTTCAATCTTTCTGAATTTAGCGGAAGGTATGTATTACTGCATTTCTGGGCCAGTTGGTGCAATCCTTGCAGACAGGAAAATGTTTATCTTAAGCAGGCTTACGCGCGTAATAAAAATGATTCGCTGGTTTTTGTTGGGGTCTCCCTTGATGAAGACCGAGAAAAACTTTTGAGTGCTATTAAGGCCGATCAAATTGACTGGTTGCAACTTTCTGCTTTTAAAGGGTTTGAGGTTGAAGCAGCCAAAAAGTATGGGATTATTGGCATACCCAGGAATTTCCTTATTGATCCGACAGGCAGGATTATTGCAACAGATTTAAGGGGAGATAATATATACGAAAAGATACAATTACTCATGCGCTGATACTTAAAGGAATGCCGGAATTTCTCCGGCATTCTTTTGGTTCTATGGATTGGTTGGAACGAAAACCCGCTGCGCTTCACCAATGGCAGCATAATTGTCCGGATCATTGGGATCGTTAGGATCGCCTAATCCGGTCCACTCATACTCGCAGTTGATGGTCGGATTAAAATCACAAGTACCGGAACCTGTTTTTTCCAGGAACTCACCAGAGGTTGTCTGGTAATAAACCGGGTCGGTTTTTGTTGTAGTAAACGCACTCATGATGGCAACAAGCATCACAGTGGCAATAAATAAAGGCATCTTTTTCATAGTGATCAATTTTGATTTTGCCTACTTGGTTTGGTGGAGGCGTCGGCATTCCTCCATTTTCCGTGGCCAGGAAATGTCTTTGTGTATAAGATTGTTGTCGTTATTGCAAGGATGGTCAGGGCGCTGTTGACCCAGGTGTGCTGGACCCAGTTTAGCTGGGAGAACAATCCGCCGCAGGGGCAGGTCGTGTCTTCCCAGGCCGTGAACCTTATAAAAAGAACATAACCCGTAAACAAAAGCATTAATGAACTGGTAAGGACCAATCCCAGGAATCGTTTGACTGAAAGTATGAGTAGTGTAGCGGCTATAAGTTCAGTAAAAGGAATCAGGAAAATCAACCAATCAACCAACCATTCCGCTAGGGGTTGGGAATACATGGATCGTTTATAGTGGTTAAAGTTTAGCAATTTGGCAAATGCCGTATAGACAAGTACAAAGAGTAATAAAAGCCAGGATGTAGTGATAAATATTCGGCGAAACATAGGATCGGTTATTGGTATCCCAAAATCGATGTTTGTTGGTAGGGATGCAATACTGAGCATGTCCAAAAAAGCAGAACGTATAACAAAAAAGATTATGACCACCCTTTTTCGTTATAGAAATTGCCGAAAACGTTATTGATTGAAGTAAATAAATTTTTCAATCTGCTTTTTTTGGCTTTCAAATCCAAGCACATGAAAAAATTGATGACTGCTTTATTTTTTGGTTTGTTGTTTTCAAACTGTCAAAAGGAAAAGCTTGATCCTATAAATCAGTATCTGATGATTATACAGTCCAAGATGGCTTCATCGGATTTTAAGCGGATTGATCAAAAAAGTCTTCAATCTTTTATGATCGATGAAGGGAAAAAAGTATTGGTAAGGGCGCGAATGGGGGAGGCTGAACTGGTTGTTTTGTTCGACAGACAAAACAGGATTGAGTCCGGGAAAATTCTGAAGGTTGGAATGGACAGCTTGATCCGACCAGCCACTGCCCAGGTATATTCATTGAATGGAGGGATGACTGAAAATTATGTGATTGAAAATGGGGTGGCACGAAAGGATCAGGTTGTTCGATCCAGTTCGATGCCAGATGACCAGTGCGATGATTGTACCATTCCGGAATTTATTACGGTAACCAGTTATGCATCCGGAACCAGTGAGCAGTTTTCCTATTATTCGCTTTATTGGATACTCGGAGGTAGTTCCCCGCAGGATGCTTATTTGCCGCTGTACACTGATTCCGGGGCGGGAGGCGATGCAATCTCTGTGGATGTGATTGAATCAACGGATAAGGAGAAGATTGATGTACAAAAGTATATTGATTGCTTTGGGCAGGTATCTGGTGAACTGGCGACTTATACCATTACGATTGCTGCGGACCTTCCCGTTGACCGGAACTCTTGCGTTTTCTTTGACTGGAAGGACCGGTTTCCCGGGCATGCTTATGTTGAACTGAGTAAGTCCAATCCTTATTCGACTGTGCGTCAGACATTTGGCTTTTATCCCAGCGTTTCCTTTAAGGTATTAACAGGGCATGATATATATTCAAAAGTAGTCAACGATGGTGGTCATGAATACCAGGCACGCTATACCATTTCAGTTAGTGCCGCACAGTTTCAGGCAGCAGTGAATAAATTGGTTACAGAAAGTACCCATCCTTACAATGTTTCCTATTATAATTGTGTGAACTTCGCTGTTAATGTATTTAATGCCGGAGGTGGTAACTTAAGTGTTCCGCAATATTCTATCCCCGGTTTTGGTGTGCCAGGTGGCAGTAGTTCACCACAAGGATTGTATGAACAGATTCGCGGATTGCAATTACAAGGTGTCCCGATGGCTTATACCACCCAACAGAAGGAGTTTATGAATCCCAGCAATGGGCCATGCCAATAAAAAATGTATCCAAATGAAAAATACGCTCTTCAATATTTTGACGCAACCAATCGTACAAATTATTGTGTTTAGCTGGATACTGGTTGGCAGTGCTTATTTCGGGGGCTTTTACCTTTATTTTCTTGTTGGCGGTATTAGTCACGGCGAAGTCTATGCCATTACCGGTTGTTTAGGTATTGCCGTGCTTGCGGTACAGCAATTTTATCCCAAGAAAATATTGCAAGCTATTGGATCTGCATGTTTGATTGGTTCCTTATTCATTTTCTATTTTGGGCAAGTCAATGGACCCAAGCATATAAGTTTTACAGAAATATTACCGCTTTTAAGTCTAATTAGCTTCTGTGTTATACAGGCGCTGGTATTGCTAAAACTGATAAGATGGAAGAATTACTAAAATTACTGGAGACTTTTAACCCTGTACCCACTGAATTACAAGTTTATTTATTACACCACCTTCCCAAAGAAACACATCGCGCCAACAAGACCATCCTTCATGAAGGAGATGTGTGCGATTGGATTGCTTTTGTTGAAAAAGGGTTGTTGAAGATTTATTATGAGCTTGAAGATGGTACAGAACGTATTATCTGGTTTCAAAAGGAGGGTGATGTTATTGGTTCGATGAAGTCTTATTTCTCAGGGCTGCCTTCGAAATTAACCATCCGAACCATGGAGGAAACACATTTGCGCAAAATCAAGAAAACTGACCTGGAAGCATTGATGGTGCAGTTTCCCAGTTTTAATGTAAATGCGCGAAAGATCACGGAACAGTATTATAGCCGTAATGAGGATCATGTAATACTACTTGCTATGCCACCAAAGGAACGACTTAAAAAACTGGAAGAGGAATATCCCTGGATAGTTGATGATCCAAGAATCAAGGATTATATGCTTGCGGGGTATTTGGGGATTGATAAGACTACGCTTAGTAAGTATAGGAATGCAAAATGGTTATACAAATAAATAAAATTAAAAAATTTTATAATTGATAAAAATAAAGTATGTTTATAAAAAGTCATATTTATGAAACGTACTTTGCTATGGTTAATTGGATTGGTGCTTATAGCCAGTTCTTGTCGAAAATCCATTATGAATTATGATTCGACAAGTTCGAGGCAATTGGTTGATACTAAAAGATTTTTTGAAGTATCCAATAGTGCAAATCCATTGATTCTAAGAATTATCAATGATGTAAAGAATAAGAACAACAATTCAGATTTTCTTGAGTCATTTATTAGAGAGAATGGATATCCAAGCTGGGATCATGTAATTGTCAGTGAGGATTATTCTTCAGGGGTGAGTGCTGTTGTTCAGCGAAGCAGTGAAACGAATGTAGGAATTTCGGGAAGAGTGCCATTTGTAATCATACCAATGACTGAAAAAGATTCTAAAAGAGTTATTTCCTATACTCAATGTTACCTTTTTAATGATTCTACCATCAAATACGTTACAACCAGGAAAAAAGACCTACTTAAAAAGTATCCTGAAAATATTTATCAAAAAATCAATCGGGAAATTTCCTTTACACTGTTTGCAGTTTTTGAAAAAAATATCAATCCGAGCCAAAAATTCATTTTGCCAGCCCCATATAGCCAAGACTTCTCAAAAGCTAAATTTGATCGTGCGCCAAATGTGCCTCAAGTTTTAAATAGATCGAATAATACCTCACCGCTTACGGAAGTTTCAACTGGAACACCAAATGATCAAGATGTTTATTACATTGAAAATGGATATTACCGTTATTATTTTATTTACCATGCATATGGTCCAAAACCAGGCTGGTCAGTTTTGCATGTAGCAATGATTACACAAGTTCCACAGCCTGACTCTGGTGGTGGGGGAGACCCTCCTCCAACTTCTACGTATTATCCTATATTTTATCCAGATCCATTGCCTGGGTATAACCAATATGATGAATCTAATTTTGGAGGGAGTGGTAGTGGGGGCACGGGAGGATCTAGTATTAATTTCCCTCCAGGATGGTTTTCACAGGATCCTAATGGTCCTGCGTTTGCTCCGGACGTGAATACTTTTGAAGAACCGGTCGATACAGATTATATTCCAAGCACATTATCTGGAAATTCTGCATGGAATTATATCGCAATTGGGTTGATTAATAATAGTTTCGGGTTAATTGATTTTACCAATATTCCATGTCCTTCCAAGGAAGCATGGCTTCAGTTGGCTGCATTTAAACCTAATCAAAGTGCAATTGACAAGTTAAATACAATTTCAACAACAATCTATTCAAGTAATGGAAGTTCGTCAATGAGCGGTTATATTGAGTACAGAAATGTTGCTGCTATTCAGTATCTAAGTTCAGGATTTAGTGCTACTACAAATCTTGATTATTTTCCAATAAAAATTAATTCACTACCAATTGTGAACGGTCAACAACTTAGTCCAAATGGGTTCTTGAATTATGTAAGAACTAACATAAATCTATTTGTTGACTCGAGTATTACAAGGTTTATTCCATATAACCATTATGGAGTAAATGATCAGGCGTTATGGAATTCAACTAATCCCAATGATGCTATTGTTTCATTAGAAATTTTTTTGAATTCTGGTAGTGTGATAACTACATTTGATCCTGCTAATCCTTCTAAATGGATATTCAGTACTATAAGGGATCCTTACAATGGTATACATCCAGTTAGTGGTAATCGTGAGTTTGGTATTGAAGCAGATCCTTCAGGGGGGTATATTTTATATACAAGAGGTGTAGACAGGCTTAGCGATCCATTGGGGACTCTTGTACAATCTACTACCCAGGTTCCATTTAATACTGCGACAAATTTGTGGCAATCATTCCAAGACAAAGTTAAAACATTTGTTAATCAAAGTGGAGGTAGTGCAAATGTAGGGTCGCCAGTAATTGCCCGACCTGACTGGGATTTATTAAGAGCGGTTATGAATAGAACAATGCCTTTAAGCAGTATTCCATTTAAAGCCCCATGTAATTAATATTCGTGCTATGAAAAATATATTTTTTTTGTTGAAATGGTTGCTTTTTGGCTTTGGAATCGTTCCAATAGTATTTAGCCTAATCATTAGTACGATCGAATTTAATACTGCACCTCAATTTAATCCCATGTATGAAACTGAATCAATAGCATGGACTACTTTTTTTTCAAGATATTTTTGGTTGACAATTAGCTATTATAGTGGTATTTTCTGTTTTGGGTTATTCTTTTTTGAATATGTAAAACTTGTAATGAAAAGTTTTAAAACCCAAGATTCAATCAAGTTTAAAATATTTACCTATTTTATTTATTTCGTTCTATTTCAGTTCGTAGCATTAAAAGCTACAAATTTCAGTTCTGATTATTTCCATTATGGAAATGAAATTTTAAGTTTTGTTATCCTTCTTTTTTCTACAAGTATATTGTTTAGCTGGTTATACTATTTGCTTTTTCGACAAAGAAACCAACAGGTCAAAGCTTCCTAAGTTGTGTTGGATAATATGCTTTAGATTTTCTTTAAAAGGGTAAATCTATCAATGAACTAAAGTTGATGATTTACCCTTTATCTTTTAAATCCTAAGGTTTTGAAATTTCAACATATTCATTGTCATAAATTTATTTATACGTTGTGATTTTTCTCATTATTAGCTTTAAAAACATTGTGATTTTATTTGAAAGGTAGCTTTGTGTTATAAAATCAAAGAATATGAAGCTGTTTGCAATGGGGGTGATGATAATGTTGAGTTTGATTGCATCTGCCCAATCGATTTCACTGATGGCTGGCAGAATGTTTACACCAACTGACGTCCTAAGTTTGCGCTATACGCATTATTCCAACAATCCTTTCAGACTTTCTTTAAGTGCCAGTCTTGAAAAAGGGATTAAACATCGCTTATCCTATGGTTCCTTTGGATCGGACCTTTCCATAAATTATGATCCAAGTATTTCATCCTATCCCGATAAAAGGGGTGGGCTTGCCGGAGCTGTTGGATTCTGCTGGCAGGTAGAACATGAACCTTGGCTATATAAAGACTGGTCGTTTGCTGAACGATCGAGTTTTGGCCTATCTTCTGAAATTTCCTACAACTATTATTTATCAGGTGCATTTCGGCTGGGAATCTTCGGCCTGCAGAAGTTGCTTTTTAATCCGCGCCTCGGTAGGTACCGATGTGGCATTGGATTATCCCTCTCTCATGTATTGAGCAATTAATCTTTCATCTTAAAACATTTATATGCGAACAAGTGTGTTACACCGGTTTTACCGGTGGGGGCTACTTATGTGCCTGCTATTCCCCCGGATAGCAATGGCACAGCCCCTTCCCGGTACTCATTTTATCAGGATCGAAATGATCTCTGAAAACTATGACTGTTCAAGTGGTCAGCTATCCATTTCTTTTAAAGTCATCAACGAAAGGGAAGATGGCACTCCTGGCAGGTATGCCAGTTCCTTTCATATTCAATCGGGAACCTACCTTACTTATGGAAGTACCAGCCGGAATGATATGGTACATGAATTTACCTTTCCCTATTCAATGGGTAACCCTGTTATCATTGGTGCCATGGGTATTATCGATAATGAAGCGCCTTATATTGAATATCGTTTTACGCCTGCCAGTGCTTCTCTGCCAAGCTCTCCTGTGATCAGTAGTTCAGGATCTATGCCCCTTTGTAATGGTGCATCTGTAACCTTAACCGCATTTGGATCAACAGGTAATTATGTCTGGTCGAATGGGGCCACCGGACCGAGTGTTACGGTAAGTGAAGCTGGCAGTTATACGGCAAGGGCGGTTAATAGTTGTGGTGAATCACTACCCAGTAATTCCATTATTGTCACCGTAGATCAGACACCCGCAGCACCAGTAGTAACACCATCCGGTAATATATTACTCTGTAATGGTGAAACAGCAACGCTATCTACCAGTGGAAACAATATTGTCTGGTCGACTGGTGCCACGGGCAATAGTATTACCGTTAGTACCGCGGGAACTTATTCCTGTACCAGCAGTAATGGGTGTGGCAATAGTGCCAGCAGTAATGTGGTAAGTGTTACAACCGTTAGTTGTCCAACACCTTTACCCGGTTCTAATTACAACGTTTGTCCTGGTGCTACCAAGACACTTGATGCGGGATCAGGGTACGATAGTTATCAGTGGTCGACAGGTGCTACTACGAGGACGATTGCTGCCGGGCCTGGTACTTATACGGTGACCGTTTCAAAAGACGGCTGTTATGCAACTTCTGCGCCTGTTACTGTTTCTTACTATACCGTTACTACACCTACGATCAGCGTTTCGGGGCCCTTACAATTCTGTCAGGGTGGATCGGTTACTTTAACGAGCAGTAGTTCATCGGCTTATTTATGGAACACAGGAGCAACCAGTCAGGCAATTAACGTTGGTAGCAGTGGTGCCTATTATGTCAGCGTTACAGATGGTAATGGATGTATGGCAACATCTGCTGCCGTAAATGTGGAAGTGAATTCTTTACCAACCGCAACAATCAGCGGAGGTGGCAGTCTTTGTCAAAATACCAGTGCCGCTACTGTTCTGTTTACCGGCTCGGGTGGTGTAGCACCTTATACTTTTAGTTATAAAATCAATGGCGGAGCGGTTCAAACCATCAGCACCGTTTTTGGCAACTCTGTTTCCATCAGTGTTTCTTCCGGTACTGTTGGAGCATATGTTTATTCACTGGTCGGGGTGAAAGAAAGCAGTGCCACGGCTTGTGAAAACAGTGCTGCGGGTGAAGTGACCGTGCAGGTGAATGAAAGACCGAGTGCTACGATCAGTGGATCGGCTACGGTATGCGCCGGAGCAAGCTCGCCTGTGGTGACGTTTACCGGCTCTGGAGGGACAGCTCCTTATGTATTTACTTATGAATTGAATGGTGGTGCCGTGCAGACCCTTACCAGTTTTGGAACAACGGCTATTATCACAGTGCCGACCAATACAGCAGGATCATTTACCTATCGACTGATCAGTGTACGTGATGCCAGCAGCACGGCTTGTGTCAATATTCAATCGGGTACTGCGACGGTTGTGGTCAATGCGATGCCAGTAACCCCTGTTCTTACAACTACGAATACACATCTCTGTAATGGAGCTTCAACTACCATCAGTGTACAGAATACGGAAGCAGGTATTAGTTATCAATGGTATAAAAACGGTGTGCTCTTATCCAGTGGTGCGGCAAGTTCTATCAGTGTAACCACTGCTGGTACATACACTGTGAAAGCCGTTAGTGCACAAGGTTGTACCACTAGCGAATCCAATATAATTACGATCAGTACAGGCACGGTGCCAACCCCTGTGATCATTGGAACGGGTAAGGTTTGCCCTGGTGGGCGCTCACCGCTTCGGCTGGGATCTAGAGAAGGTTTGGGTTTTGAGCGTTGGTTTTGGATGCAGGACTCCCCATTTGGGGGAGTCCTTTCGGAGGACAGCCTTTTTTCGTTTGAAGCCGGGCAGTATCGCGTGATTGTTGAAAGTGAGGGATGTCGTGACAGTTTAAGTTTTACTGTGACGGCTGATGATACTGAGTTCCCGGCGGGAAGGATTGAATTGAGTGCAAGTGCCATTAATTATGGAGACCAACTGCGGCTTAAAGCGGCCATACAGCCAGCCGTTTTATTTAGCTGGCATTTAGGTAATGGCAGAACTATTACCACAAAGTCAGATACGATTAGCGCCCATTATTATATCAGTGGTGATAGTATTCCTATTCAATTGGATGCTCTTACAGAAAGAGGTTGTAAGGCCAGTTTTTTTGCTGCTATTAAAGTAGCGGCAATGAAAACAACGGTGATTCCTGACAGGAGTTTTGCGGGCAGGTTAAAGGACTGGAACGTTTTTCCCAATCCATTTGGGCAACAATTAAAAGTATCGGTTGTGCTGGAGAGAGCAGAACAAGTCAGGATCGATCTATTTGATGTCTATGGTCGATGGATCAAAAGCTGGCGGAAAAACGGAAGGGTAGGAGAGCAGCTATTTGAACTGGAGGGTAGTGAAACACTACCCGGTCGACAAACTTATTTTATTACCGGGTTTTACAACGGTGTAAAACATACCGATAAAATCTATAAACAATAAACGATGAAAAATATATATAGTCTTTTGCTGCTGTTTTTTTGTATCAGCTGCAGTAGTAAAGAAATCTCCTTTGAGCAAACACCCACCGGACCACAGCTTGGATTTGCAGATACCGTTTATATCCGTGAAAGAGATTCTTTGAACCTGAATGGTAATGGGGTCATCAGTATATATGCAAAACCGGCTGACCAGCAAATGCATTTGCAACTATCTGATACAAGTGGTAAAGTGCATTTCAGTTACCGGGGAGAAAAGCTTAGCAATAACCAGCCAGTGGTGGTGGCTGGAGAATGGAACTCCGTTTTCTGTCTGGTCGATCAAGCGGGTATTTATGGGATTGAGGTTTCGCTAAGAGATCAACTTGGGCGGGTGAGTTTAAAGAAACTTGTCATCAAAGCTGCTGCTGCGCAGAAACCTATTGCCCGGTTGTTATGGATGGCAGATGAACGTGACTCGATCAACCGAAGGTATTTTTTTGATGCACATGGTTCGAGTCAACCTTATGGTAAGATTCTATCCTACCATTATGAGATTAATGGTCAGTCTTTCCAAGTGAGTACAGATAAAATGCAATACCTGTTTTACCAGAAGGGTACTTATCCGATCCGCTTTTTTGTGGTCGATGATCTAGCGCAACATTCCGATACGCTTCATGAAATAATTGATGTGTTATGAGGCTGTTCCTATTAATCTTATTCATGCCCATTGTTGGTGCCGGGCAGTTGATGTCACATAGCCGGGGTGCCGCCATGGGAGATCTGGGTATTGCCGCTGCAATTGGTAACCAAACACTTGGATACAACACTGGTAAAACCGTTTTTACCAATCATTTTCATCAGGCATCTGTGACCTATCTGCCTTATCTGCGTGCGCTTTACCCCGATACCAAATATATCCGGGCGGATTATCTCACCACAATCGGAGAAACCGCAACGCTGGGTGTGGCGATCAATTATCTTGACCTGGGGAATCTCACTACAAGGGATGATAATGGGGCAAGCCTCGCTATCTATCGTAATGTGCTTTATAATGTCGGTGGATCAATCGGTATCCGATTGAGTGAAACAGCCGGCATCGGTACCACCCTTCGATTTTTAGGAGCCAGGCATTTTGATGGCGGAGGCCCTTCTAACCGATACGGGGTTTCAGGGGACGTACAGTGTTATCAAACATTGGGAAAGTTTTCGCTTGGAGCGGTTGTCAATCGGCTGGGCAGTGATTTATGGGAAGCTGCGGAAGCGGGTATTGGTTTCGCCTATCAGGATCATGGTGGAGAGCAAGAGATGGAATGGATGGTAGGACTTGATATACGCAAACCATTAAAGGGCAAGTTGGCCGCTGCACGTTATAGCCTTGGAGCTGAGATTGGTTTTGCGGAGAGTTTTTTTCTGCGCAGCGGGGTCTCAATTGAACACTGGGATTATGGTAACCGAAAATATGTTTCTCTTGGCGCAGGTTATAAAGGATTTGTGGAGGACCAGAGTTGGGGGATTGATTTTCATTACCAGATACCGTTTGGACTCCGAACCGCTATTTCACCAATGCAACAGGCATACGGACTTACCCTTTACTTGAATATGGGTCGCTTTTGAATATAACTGGTTTCATGAATGGATCGTGCGCGAGAGAACGTGTGTCATGGAACCTACATGCCCGCCTGCCGGTAGCAGGAGAACCAAGTGCGTAATGAATAAACGGAGGTGGGCATGCTTTACTAAAACTATGGGATATGAAAAAATATATGGGCTTTTGTATGCTGTGGCTGTTGATTGTTTTACCAGCCATCGCTCAGGATGGGAATGCAGGTATTTTGGAGGCCAACCAGAAAGTACGGAGCTATTTTGTCACCGGCACCCAACTGATGTATGCCATCGGCGCCATCCTTGGATTGATTGGCGCGGTCAAAGTGTATAGTAAATGGAACGCAGGAGATCATGATACCGGCAAAGTGGCGGCAGCATGGTTTGGGAGTTGTGTATTCCTGGTGGTCGTAGTGACTGTCATCAGGGCATTCTTTGGGATATGAGCAGCGTGCAAAAGATTAACAAAGGTGTGGACAGACCGGTGGTATTCCGTGGTCTTCAGGCGCAATATATCTGGTGGCTTGCCGGAGGTTTGGTTGGTTGTCTCTTGCTTTTTGCGCTGCTTTATTTGTTGGGTATAGGTCTTCCAATTTGTAGTGCTATCATCCTGGTTGGTGGGGTGTTTTGTTTTCGGCAAGTGTACCAGCTTAACCGGAAATACGGTGAACATGGCATGATGAAAAAAATGGCCAGGCAGGCAGTACCTAAAAGGATCAAAATGAATGGAGGTTTTAGTCAATGAAAAATCTATCAGAGATATTACCCTTATATGCTGTGGAGCATGATATGATCCTTTCCAAGATGGGGGATATTACGCTTGCTTATAAATTGCAATTGCCGGAGATTTTCACACTGTCAACAGCAGACTATGAAACACTGCATCAGTCATGGGTGAGGGCGATCAAGTTACTACCACCCGGCACGGTCTTACATAAACAGGACTGGTTTACGGAAGACAGGTATACAGGTGATTTTGAAAATACAGAGAATTTTCTTGCCCATAGCAGTGAGCGGTTCTTTCATGAACGTGCATTTTTATCGCATGAAAGTTATTTGATGCTGACACTTTCGCCTTCTGGTCGCGGAAATGTCAATAGTTATTTTTCCTCGCTCCTGCGTAAACATTTTGTTCCCGTCGAAACTATTGATCCGGCATTCGCCAAAAGCTTTGCGGGTATTTGTTCGCAGTCTGTAAAAATCCTTATCGATAGTGGCCTGATTGGTTGTGAGCGTTTATCGGGTGATTCTCTTTACGAACTGGTGAACCGGTACCTAGTATTGGGTACCGATAGTGTGCAAAGGGATCTTGATTTTTCTGAAACTGTGCGCGTTGGTGAAAAGACTTGCGAACTGTTTACACTCGCTGAATTGAATGATTTTCCTTCTTACTGTGGTGCAAGGATCGGTTATGATAAATATTCCACCGAGGCGGGGCAGTTCCCTATCGGATTTACCACTGCCATTGGACAACTGTTGAACTGTAACCATATCTATAACCAGTACCTGTTTATAGCGGATGCAGGAGAGGTTCGAAAAGAGCAGGAGAAAAAGCGTTTGCGTTTTCAATCCTTATCGCTCTATGCGCGCGAGAACCAGCTTGCCAAAGAAGCGACCGATCAGTTTTTACAGGAAATGGCACTTGGTGGACAGCAACCGGTACGGGCGCATTTTAATGTGTTGGCATGGGTAAGTGATGATGCAAAGGTTCCGGAAGTAAGAAATTTATGCAGTGCCGCTTTTGCTTCGATTGATACGGTTCCCAGGATTGAAACCGTGGGTGCACCGCAGATCTTCTGGGCCGGTATTCCGGGCAACGCGGCTGATCTTCCGATCAATGAAACGGTACTACTTTTTGCGACGCAGGCGGCCTGTTTTATACACCAGGAAACGCAGTATGAAAATTCACTGAGTGCTTTTGGGATCAGGCTGGGCGACCGGCTGACAGGCAGACCGCTGCAGGTGGATCTGTCGGATGAACCGATGCAGCGTGGTATCATTTCCAACCGAAATAAATTTATCCTTGGGCCCTCCGGTAGTGGTAAATCCTTTTTTACCAACCACCTGCTTCGTTCCTATTATGCGCAAGGTGCTCATATTGTACTGATTGATGTCGGACATTCTTACCAGGGGCTTTGTTCCCTACTTAATGGCCGGTACCTGACTTACAGTGAGGAAGCAAAGTTTCATTTCAATCCATTTTCGTTGAATGGCGCGTCGGTGGTCGATATCGAGAAAAAGGAAAGTATTAAAACCCTGCTTGTTGCACTCTGGAAAAAAGATGAGGAAGGATTTACCCGCAGTGAATATGTGGCATTATCCAATGCGCTTCAGCTTTATTATGAACAGGAGGTGGCACAAAGAAATTTCAACAGCTTCTATGCATTTCTGCGGGATGAATTTAGTATGGTACTTAAAGTTGACAAGGTCAAGGAAAAAGATTTTGACCTTTCCAATTTCCTCTATGTACTGCGCCCTTTTTACAAAGGCGGTGAATATGATTACCTGCTCAATGCGGAAGAAAATATGGATTTGGTGTATGACCGGTTTATTGTTTTTGAACTGGATAATATCAAAGACCATCCTATCCTTTTTCCCATCGTGACCATTATCATCATGGAACTGGTTCTCTCCAAAATTCGAAAACTAAAAGGAGTGCGTAAGGTGATTGTGATTGAAGAGGCCTGGAAGGCGATTGCCAAAGAGGGGATGGCTGAATATGTACAGTACCTGTACAAAACTATGCGCAAACATTTTGGAGAACCGGTCGTGGTAACACAGGAAATAGATGATATCATTTCTTCCCCCATTGTGAAGGATACGATTATTCATAACAGCGATTGTAAAATATTACTCGACCAGTCCAAATATATCCATCGTTTTGAGGATGTGCAGCAACTCTTGGGGCTGACCGAAAAAGAAAAATTGCAAGTGCTTTCACTGAATAAGGCGAATGAACCCAGCCGGAAATACAAAGAAGTATTTATCTCACTCAGTAGCCGGGTTAGCAAAGTGTACCGGATGGAAGTTTCGCAGGAAGAATACCTGACCTATACTACGGAAGAAAGGGAAAAGCTTGCGGTGATGCAAATGGCGAAAGGTTCAGGTGGTATGGAAGCTGCGATAAAAAAAATGGTCAATGAGAAAATTTAAGATGGTGGTACTGGTATTTGTAGTGGTGTCGGTGATCCTGTTTTGTGTGTGGCGGTGGTGGCCATCTGCAGACCAGTGGCGGGACATGGTCATTGATTTATATATCAAAATATTCTGTGAGAAATGAAACAAAAAATTTGTCAGCTAATCGTGTTTGTTTGTCTGTTAGGTAACGGTGTTATTGCGCAGTCCATTGATCCGGTATCACTGATCCTTGCCAAAGCAATTAAAGCCATTGACCTGAAAGTACAGCGCCTGCAAAATGAAACACTTGTGATGCAGGGCGTGCAACAGATGGCGGAACAGGAGCTTGGGCGGTTGAAATTATCGGAGATCGCGGGATGGCAACAGCAATTGCAGGGGCTGTACGCAAGATATTTTGCGGAGTTGAAAGAGGTGAAGGGGGTGATTGCCAGCGGGTCGGTGGTAAGAAAGATTTTATCCTTACAAAAGGAAGTGGTGAGGGAATACGGAAGGCTCGGAAAGGATGCAATTTTAAAACGGGAATATGATGGTTTACTCAATAGCAGTGTTGAGATTTTACATACGCTGCAACTGGTGCTAACGAGCGGTCTTTCTATGCGTGACTCGCAAAGGCTTGTACTGCTCTCTACACTAAAAGCTGCGATGTATCACTGTCTGGAGGGGATGCGCGAATTAAATAAACGGCAAGCCGAAATCATTTTGACAAAAGCCAGGATGAAAGCGGGTATTGATTATGTGAAAGGGTTGCACGGATTAAAATGAATATGAGTATGAAAATCAAAAAGCAATTATTTGTCTTTGGTTTCCTGCTCTTTGCTGCATTGGGTCTACGAGGGCAGGCGCAGGAACTGGAGCAGTTGAAGTTGAACCTGGAAAAACTCCTGCAGTTAAAACTGATGCTGGCAAGGGCCAAACAGGGGTACGAGGTTTTGCAAAATGGTTATAACGCCCTGCGGGATGCAGTAAAAGGAAATTATGCGTTGCATAAACAGGAAATGGACAGGCTAATGATGGTCAGCGGGCAAGTGAAGCGAATGGCCACCATAAAAAAGATGCAGCGCGATGCGGTGGCAGTCCAATATGAGTTTGAAGGATGGTATAAGTATGTTCAATTGGCGAAGGTTTTTAATGCAAGCGAACTTTTGCAGATAAATGAAAGGTATAGTGGCTATGCCGCGATGATGGCAGATGATGCTGCGCAGGTTCAATTGGTGGTTAGTCCCAATGTCTTACGCATGAATGATGCAGAAAGAATGGATGTGATAACACGCTTGTCAGAAAACAGCTTTGCAACCTGTAAGAAAATCGGGAGGTTGATCCAGGAACAAAGCCTGGTTGCTTTGAAGATGATAAGACATAAAAAGGATCGGGAAGCTATGCTACGGATTTATGGTAAGAAGTAAAATTGGTGATCATGAAAATGTGTGTGTGGATCATGTGTGTGGTATTACCACTAAGTATAAAAGCGCAAGGTATCTCAAATGGTACACCGTTTCAGGTACTGCTGGATAACCTGTATAAGGATATGATACCCCTTTGTAAGGGACTGATCGCTTCTGCTAGGCTGATTGGGGGTTTTGGTGCGCTCTGGTATATCGGCATGCGCGTGTGGCGCAGTATTGCTGCTGCAGAACCGGTAGATGTATATGGATTGCTCCGGCCTTTTGCACTCGGATTTTGTATCCTTATTTTTCCATCTGTCATTGACCTGATCAATGGTATCCTGCGCCCCACTGTACAGGCGACGGTTTCCATGGTCAAAGATTCAAATCAAGTAATCAACCGATACCTGGCGATAAAAAAAGAAGACAGTTCGCTGTTTGGTGTACTCAGCCCTGATTATTGGATCAGGGCAGCTTTACAGGGCATCCTTGAATTTTTGTTTGAAACGGTTGCACTGTTGATTCATGCCATCCGGACTTTTTATTTGATAGTGCTTGCCATTATCGGACCACTGGTTTTTGGGCTTTCTATCTATGACGGATTTCAGCATTTGATTACCGTTTGGCTGGCACGTTATATCAATGTCTTTCTATGGCTGCCGGTGGCCAATATCTTCGGAGCGATCATTGCAAAGATTCAAACGAACATGATCAGCGGACAGACTTTTAGTGTTCCCTTGCCCGGTCAACCGCTTTCCCTGACGGACTGGGCCTATCTCGCTTTTCTGCTCATTGCCATCGTGGGTTATTGCACCGTTCCCTCTGTTGCTAATTATATCGTGAATGCAGGGGGTGGTAATGCACTATTACACAAAGTAACCAGTTTCTCCGCGGGTGTGGCGAAGGCTGCGGGTAGTGCGGCTTCTGGTGGTATGTCGGCGGATACGTTTGGAAATGGTGCATCCCGCATGAGTAGTAGTATGGGTGATAACGGTGTGAGCAATGGTTATCTCAAAGACAAGTTAAAAGGTTAAGGATGTTTAAGCCTACACAAAATATGGATCATGCTTTTAAAGTGATGCGACTGTTCATGCTCATGGTAGTTCTTGGCAGCATTATCCTGGGTGTCTATGCACTATACAGCAATACGGTGCTGTCCGCAAAGTTACAGGACAGGGTGTACGTGTTGCACAACGGCCGGGCGGTGGAAGTATTTGCTGCTTCGAGAAAAGAAAATATCGGTGTAGAAGTCCGTGATCATGTGAAGCGTTTTCATGAACTGTTTTTTTCACTTGACCCGGATGAAAAAGCGATTGCGACTACTATCAAAAAAGCGCTCTACCTATCGGACGGAAGTGCCAAGAAACAATATGACGACCTGGTGGAAACGGGTTATATCGCAGGGATTATTTCCGGTAACGTAAGCCAGCAAATTGTGATTGATAGTGTGCAGGTGGAAACCACTGCAGAACCATTTGTCTTTCGCTGTTATGCTACCCTTCATATTATCCGCTCCACCAGCATTGTTACCCGAAACCTTATTACACATGGTTATTTACGCAGCGTTGCACGGTCTGACAATAACCCGCATGGCCTGCTGATTGAAAAATGGGCAACCATCGAGAATAAAGACATTAAAATGGAGGAAAGATGAAAAAGAAATTGATCATGGCAGGCATCGCATTGCCCTTTGTTTTACTGATCATCTGGATACTGGGCCCTGTGTTTGGTTCGAAGGAAGTTGTTTCCACTCAGCCGAAAGGTTTCAATACGCAATTACCGCGGGCACAGATAGCAAAAGATTCGGTGCTTGATAAACTCAGTTTCTATGCTCATGCAAAAATGGATTCTGTCAAACGGATGGAACAGATCAATATGGATCCTTACAGGAATAGGCCAGTTGTGGAAGATCAGACGGATGAAGTGACCGAAAGGGAGATCAGTATGGTTCAAAAAAAAATGTACCGTCCAATAGATGATGATCCTTACATCGTCCACGCACAAAAGCAACTGGTGGTAGATGCTCCCTTTGTGAGTGAAGCGGTAACAAAGACGGATCCTGAAATAGAAGCCATCAATGCGACACTGGATAAAATTGCTGCATTGCAGCGGCCGGTTGAACGTGTAATTCCCTCGGAGGTTTTGACAGAGAATAAAAAGTTGGTGGATGTACTTATCGGCGAAAAAATAAATGAGACTTTTTTTGGAAAAGCGGTTACCGCAAGGTCGGGCTTTTTTGGTGACGGTAGTCAGGCTGCTGAACCAGGTCAGGGAATAAGTGCGATCATTCCCTATGGTCAGGTTGTGCAGCCTGGTTCGACGGTTCGGGTGGAACTGCGCAATGCTGTTCAAATAAAGGATACCGAAGTTCCTGCCGGATCCGTTCTCTCAGGCATTGCAGCACTCAACGGTGAGCGGTTACAAATTCAAATTCCTTCTATCAGGGTCGGTGCACAGATTTTTGCCGTGCAACTAGCTGCGTTTGATATGGATGGGCTGGAAGGTATCTATGTGCCGGGTTCTATTTCAAGGGATGTGATCAAAGCTTCGGCGGATGGTGCTGTCCAGTCCATTGGTATCGGTGGTTTTGATGCATCGATCAAAACGCAGGCGGTTTCGGCTGGTGTGGGTGCTGCCAAAGGTTTACTATCAAGAAAAGTCAAAGCGGTTCGTGTGAATCTGCCCGCAGGTTATCCTGTATTACTCATGCGAAAAAATAGTGTGGAATGAAAAAGTGGATACTGTTTGGTTTGTTGATTATTTGGGCGTGGGTATCAGAGGCGCAGCATCTTAGTCCTATCCAGCAGCTGGCCGTTGCAGTCAACAGAACTACCAATCTTATTTTTCCGGCCGCCATTGTATCCATTGACCGTGGATCCGCAAATATCATTGTACAAAAATCAACGGACTTTGTACTACGGGTAAAAGCGGATACCGTCTTTACAGATACTACCAATCTGACGGTTATTACCAGTGATGGGAAATTGTATTCTTTCCTGGTTTTGTTTTCACCAAGTCCTAATCAGTTGACCATGAATTTGGGTGCGGGTGAGCCGTTGGATAAGGATACGAGTCTTATGGCAGTCGTGCGGAAAGTGCAGCCACTGCGACATAATTTATACGGCATTCGCTACAGTGCAGGAAAAGTGAAGCTGGCAGTAGTGGGGATGTATAGCACGGGTTTTATGCTTGCTTTACAAGTCTGTATCACCAATCATTCTTCCCTTTCTTTTACCGTTGGAAAATTGCGGTTGCGCCTTGTTACCACAAATACTCCAAGGCGGTCACCGGTGCAGGAAGTCGAAGTGGTTCCATTACTGGTTGAACCCACCGCATTAAAAGTAAACTATAAACAGGCAGGCTTATTCACTGTACTGGTTCCTGTCAGCGATATGAATGCCAGACAGGATTTGCATATCACCGTACATGAACAAAATGGAGACAGGCATTTGCGTGTAAGTATTGCCAACCGTTTTCTATTTACCGCACCAATTATACCATAAAACGAAATGCTATGATGATTTATAACGGACAAACCGCTGCGGTAATTCATGGATTACTGGAAGCCATGCAATCGGGAAAACAATGGTTGGGTATTGATCAATCCATTCAACAGGTTTCCAAAACCGATCTTCATTTTTTTGAAACCCATGACCGGGCGATAGATTTTAAAGAGTACAACCAGCAACAACAAAAGGAGGTTGCCCTGCTTCCGGTTGAACTCACTTATGAATACCTGGTTGACCGTCTAAGGGAAGCGCATGTCATTGGACAGACAAATCCTTCTATTAAAATTGAAGTGGATTTTATCCAGGGATTGTATGAAATCATAAAAGAGGATTTATCGTTCGCGCATCTTGTTGAAGAGATGGACGCTTTTGATTGGTCGAAAGTGTTTTATGATCCACTGGAAGCGAATACGCAAGCGGAGACTTTTGAAGACAAGGTACAATTTAACCGGCTGGAGGCTCTGGTCGAAGCACTGAGCGCTTTTGCACAAATGAGTGAAACAGCACAGGAAAGAATAGGTGCACTGCTGCATCGATATTGGGATGGGGAAGCAATGGCCTTGCAGATTGAGGCGGTATTGCAAGGCAGTATGACGGGGCTTGGGAAAAATATTTATACGCTTCAAGCATCGGAAAATATTTTAAACGAACCCGATCCTGAAAACAGGATAGACCCGGATCGAAACCCATTATATGACAAGGATGGTAATGCATTCACGGATGCATTAATAGAACATTGGGAACATCAACAATTAGTAAATCAAAAAACAAATGATATGAACATGGAAAATCTAAAGTATCTGAAAGACAATCTTAAATACACAGGTTTTGGAGATGCTTTGCATGCTGAACTTGAAAAAAATATTACTGCCAAGAAAAATGAGTTTCAGTTGCATTTTACCACGCAAGTAAATAACCGGCCTTTTGATGCGGTTCTCGACTTTCGTAAATCCAATACCGCAGATATCTATTTCTTTAACCGTTACAAAGCGACTATTGAAAAATCTAACGGCGAAAAAGTCAGTCAAGGTTTTCAAATCAATAAAGGCAAAGGAGTAACCGCCAAGCAGGCGTATAATCTCCTGCAGGGACGTGCCGTTAAAAGAGAAATGACCGACGCAAAGGGGGAAGAATACCAGGCCTGGATACAGCTTGACTTTGATAAAAAAGATGAGAAAGGGAATTTTAAAGTCAACAAATACAATGAAAATTATGGGTACGACCTGCGCGATACCATTGCCAGTTTCCCCGTTTTGGAACTTGATGGCGGTGAAAAGGAAAAAGATCTTTTACGATCACTTGAAAAAGGGAATGCGCAAGTGGCAACCATTGATAATAATGGCGAACAATTAAAAGTGTTTCTGGAAGCGAATCCGAAATACAAAACCCTCAATGTGTATGATGAGCAGTTTAAAATGCTGAAGCATGAGGAGTTGCCGAAGTTGGAGAAGGAACAGCATGTTAAACAGGGGCAAGAAGTTGGTGAACCCAGAAGGGAAGTTAAGCAGGGGAAAGAGTTGAAGCATACCCAAAAGAACGTGAAAGGATTGATTAGTAAGAAACGAGTACGTAATCAGCAAGGCGTAAAAATATAATCACCCTAAACCCTTGTTATGAATGTAGAAAATATTGCATCTTTATCATCCATACTGATCCGCACGGGATTTGAAGAAAATATTGGTTACCGCTTATTGCAAAAGATATGTTTTAGCCCGGTAGCTTTTATGCTGATTGAAAGGGTGCATAAAAATGCGGATATATTGACCTGTCAGTTACATTTTGAACGCAACGGAACCGATTATACATGCGGTTATTACGATGTTTCATTGGTCAAAGGGATTGTGATGCCAGATCGAACCATTAGTAATATACATCTAGCTGAACTTGATTTGGCAATGGGGGAAATTGATTGGAACTTCCGTGCGGATGATAAAGATTTCCGGTTAGGTGTGGAAGCTACCTGGAAACGTGAAAAAGCCATTGCCCAGATGGTTAACCAGTTAAGCAGGCTGTCGGTAACAGAGGAGGGAAAATATTTTGCTGATGCGCTCAAATTGAAATATTGGGCGGAAGCGGGTTTGGATGATTTGGTTGGAAATTTAAACGCCATTAAAGCAAAATTTGAAATCAGCCAGCGCGTGTATTTTATCGAGGGCGAATGTATTTCAGTGGACGAAGCGTATCGCTTTTTACTCAACCGGTGGATGGAAAAAAAGATGCAGGCGAGAAAGCGGGAAGAGGGTAAAGAAAATAAGGCTGACAATACTGGCATCACTATGGAAGTCGCGGGCAAAGGACTTTTGCAGAAAAAGAAAAAAACAAGGGTGAAAAGACAAAACAGGTAAGCATTGCCATGTGTTAGTATGAGAGAGTATGAGCAGTTATCAGCATTTTATGAAGCCATTGCGGATACTACACAGATCAGTGCTTACCATATTTGTTTATATATAACGCTGGTAAGGTTGAGAAGCACTAGTGGTTGGCAAAACCCGATCACTATCTTTCGTGGCCCTGTCATGCTGGATGCTAGAATGGGTCGGAAAACCTTCAACAAGTGTATGCGTGATCTGATCCAGTTGGGTTACCTGAAATATGAACCTTCTAACAATCCAGCATCAGGCAGTAAAGTTTATTTTAACAAGTTATAGTGTGTGTATGGAGACATTTGTTATTCCGACAGAAGCGGATATAAGGAAATGGGTGAAAGAAGCAGTTAAAGAATCACTGGATACTGCTAAACCGAAAGAGGTGTTGGTGACGAATGAGCAAGAACCCTTGCTCGATACAAAGACTATTGCAAATAAACTGGGTATTTCACAGGTAACTTTACGAAAATGGAGAAGCCTTGGCTTACCATCGCATAAACAAAATCGGAGGGTTTATTTTTTATATAGTGAAGTGATGCGTTATATAGCACATCAGAAGCCCAAAAAGAAATATGAGTGGTTATAGTTATGGTCAAGTAAAACCTGTCGATTGGCAGGTTTTTTAATGTGTCTGTTTGAAGGATTGCTCTTAATTTTGTATTATTCTTTAATTAAAGTTCTTTCAAATACACATCATTTTTTGCAACAATAAACAAAGGAAACAGATCACCTGCAAATCACCTGCAAATAAAAAAGACCCAATTATGTGAGTCTTTCTAACTGATTGGTTTTCAGTGTGCCCAGAACAGGAATCGAACCTGCACTACCTTGCGATAACCAGATTTTGAGTCTAGCGCGTCTACCAGTTCCGCCATCTGGGCTAATGGGCTGCAATATTAAGGAAAGAATTTGAAAATTTGGGGATTTGAAAATTTGAAAATGAATTTATCTGGACTGATGCAGGAGTCGGTCGAGGTATTT
This sequence comes from uncultured Sediminibacterium sp., assembly GCA_965650685.1. GTDB lineage: Bacteria > Bacteroidota > Bacteroidia > Chitinophagales > Chitinophagaceae > Sediminibacterium. Next base: position 28,958 of record CBFGPM010000002.1, on the reverse strand, counting down.
CTTTTTGAAATAATAGGCTTTCACTTGCAACAACTCTTTTTCGGAAGTAATACCTTCCTGATAACCTGTAATAATCGTTTCAACAGTTGCATATAATTCATTTTTCAGGTCAGAAATCTTGTTTTGTACCGATTCAGTGATACCCGATTCCAATTCTTCATTCAATTCCATTACTTCCATGAGAAAATCGGGGGATAGCTGGTATTTTTCTTCCTCTTCCAATAACCCCTTTAACTGTAACACATATTTAATGGTTTCATCCGGGTCTTTCAATACCTTGTATGCCTTATTAACCTGTGCTGATACCTGCAATGCTTCTTCCTGCTCCGCCTCAGATGCCTGCACAAACCTGTCAGGATGGTATTTTCTCTGCAAAGCAAAATACTGCTTAGATAAGCCCGAGCTATCCACTTTAAGGGTGATGGGTAATTCGAAGAGGTCGAAATGGGTCATGGTGAGTTGTGATTGATGAGTCTGGTAGTCCGGAAGTCCGGAAGACCGGAAGTCCGATAGTCCGAAAGTCCGGAAGACCAGAGGTAGGAACGGAAGTTGTGCAATAAATACCTTTCTTCGGACTTCCGGTCTTCCGGACTATCGGACTACCAGTTTTCCGGACTTTCAGTTTTCCGGACCTTCGGTCTTCCAATCTCCCTATCTTGCCCCAAAATTACTCCAATGCTTGTTATCGGACTTATTAGAGAGGGAAAAATTCCGGCGGATAACCGGGTGGCACTTACACCCGGACAGTGTAAATGGCTGCAAAAGCATGTTAATGGCTGTAAAATACTGGTACAAAAAGCTCCTAACAGATGTTTTGCTGACCTGGAATATGCAGATGCGGGTATTGAATTGACCGATGACCTTAGCAACTGTGATATTTTATTGGGTATTAAAGAAGTACCCATCGACCAACTGATTCCGGATAAAACTTACCTGTTTTTCTCCCATACAAAGAAAAAACAGCCCTATAACCAGGCTTTAATGCATGCCATGGTGGATAAGAAAATAACCCTTATTGACTATGAATGCCTCGAGCACGAAGATGGACAAAGAATCATTGGATTCGGCTTTTTTGCAGGGATTGTAGGGGCCCATAATGGCATTATGTGTTATGGCAATAGAACAGGATCCCTGAACCTGAATCGCGTAGTTGAAGTGAAAGATTACCGTGAGCTCATACATACCTATTTCGGCTTGCGCTTACCAAATATCAAAATTGCAGTAACCGGTAGTGGAAGAGTAGCACATGGTATTTTAGAAATCATGAACCTGATGGATGTTCAGGAAGTAGAACCAGATGAATATACCAGCAGAAACTTTAGCTATCCGGTTTATGTTCATTTAAAAGGAAGTGATCTTTATCGGCATAAAATAAAAGGGACATACCAACGAGATGATTTTCACCAGCATCCGGAAAACTACGAATGCATATTCCGCCAATATTATCCACACACAGATATTCTGATGAATGGGATTTATTGGGATCACCATATCCCTCGTTTGTTTGAAATGAAAGATTTGCAGGATCCGGCTTTCCGTATTCAAACTATTGCTGATATAACCGATGATAAAGGTGGAAGTGTGCCCTGTAACCTCGGAGATGCTACCATCGATGATCCGGTTTATGGGGTAGACAAACATAGTTTCGCCAAAACTGCTCCCTATCTGCCAGGTTCAATTGATATTATGGCCGTCGGTAACCTGCCCAATGAACTGCCCCGCGATGCCAGTAAGTATTTCGGGGAACAACTGATTAAATATGTGCTGGAAGATTTACTAAATGGAGGCACTGAAACCATAGATCGTGCAACCATTCTCAGGAAAGGAAACCTTACTTCACATTTTGGGTACCTGGAGGAATATGCGAAAAAGTAAAAAATGCCACTGAATACACAGAAGTCCACTGAAATATTCTGTGTATTTCTGTGCTCTCTGTGGCAATCAATAACTACAAATGCAGATAATAATCCTTAAGTAAAGCAATAAATTCAATAGAATACACCCCCTCTTTTTTTATCAGGATACTTTTTTGAACAGAAACATTATTTTCTCTCTTAAATAATAACATCACCCTGAAAGCCGGATGTTTTTCTGTTTGATGCACCACTACCTTTTCGTGTAAATAAAATCCATAGTTTCCGGCAAACTGCAAACATTCCGTTAGCCGGTGATAGGGCAGAAGAACCGCAAATAATCCTTCCGGAAGAAGACACCGTTTAATATTTTCCCAGAGCGTACCCAATGTTAAACCACTATCATGTAATGCCAGGTTTCTTTGCAAATCGGGGCTCTTAAGGTCTTGCTCATAAAAAGGCGGATTGGAAATAATCAGGTTGTATTGGTCGTTTTTCCACTCTTCCAGAGATGATTGGTGTGCAATGATTCTATTGTTCCAGTTAGAAGCAGCTATATTTTCTGCTGCCTGTATCGCAGCGCCTTTGTCTATATCTATTGCATCAATCGTACCAGGAAATTGCTGGGCAAGCATTAAGGAAAGCAGGCCTGTACCTGTGCCAATATCTAAAGCTTTAGCAGCGCCAGTGAAATTATTTGCTGAAGCCATGTTTCCAACCCATGCACCAAACAAACAGGCATCGGTACACACTTTCATAGCAGCTTTCTTTTGGTGCACCACAAACTGTTTAAACTGAAAATAATCGTTGGGCATTCGGCAAAGTTAAGTATTAGCTTTAAGCCAGAACTGTCTGAGGAAAATAGGCTGCGAGCTTCTAGCCTCTAGCTGCAAGCCTTGATTGCTGCTTGTTTTAGGTTATCTGCTATTATTTGAATAAATGTCAGGGCTTGCGAATATGTTTTGTAAGAATCCTCTTAGAATAAATATTTAATTACCATATTTACGCTAGTGGATGGTTAAATTAATAGCAAAAAAAGCTAGTAGCCAGCAGCTAGTGGCTAGAAGCTGTTTTCCCCGAACACCAATCCCTTTAACCCATAGTTATTATCTTAGGGGGAAGGCTGTTTCACATGATCAGAAAATACCGGCTCATTATTGGTTATAGTTTTTGTCTGGCAGTATTGCTTGCCCTACTCAGGTGGATGGAGCTGAGGTATCTTTTGTATGAACATGCATTTATCATTTATGCCCTTTTCATCGCAGCACTATTTCTGGTTATTGGCGTCTGGCTCTCTCGAAAGCTTACACAACCCAAACAACAAATAACCTTTAAAGAAAAGATCATTTACCGCAGTACAGATACCCCTTTTTTCCGCAATCAAAAAATGGTAGAAGAACTCGGACTAAGCAGTCGTGAATTGGAAGTTTTGGAATTAATGGCATTGGGATATAGTAACAAGGAAATAGCGTCGCAATTATTTGTTTCGCCTAACACAGTTAAAACACATTTATCGAGCATATTCGAAAAATTAAACGTAGGGAAAAGATTGCAGGCTATTGATCAGGCAAAAAAGCTGGGTTTAATTCCTTGAAAACTGGTACTAATAGGTGAAAATGTACTAAAGGGTATAAAATCACCCTAAAGTATGAACCCGATTATTCGAATTGGATCGATTTTGCGGATCATCTTTTAAATCGAAAAACAACTTACATGAAAAAAGTAATCCTTATTAATGGTATCATTGGTGGTTTTATTGTGAGCGCACTCATGGTACTTGCAACCCTGTACTTTAAAAGCACGGGAGATTTTGAAAATGGAATGATCTATGGCTATGCCTCGATGATCCTGGCATTTATCTTCATTTTTGTTGGAATAAAAAGCTATAGAGATAAATACAATAGTGGATTCATCAGCTTTGGCAAAGCTTTTAAAATTGGTTTGCTGATTGCATTGATCACTTCAACCTTTTATGTGGTAACCTGGCTGTTCGAATATTTCTATGTATTTACAGATTTCGCGGAAATATATGCTAAAGAAACACTGGCAAAAGCCAAGGAGTCAGGAGCTACTGCAGCAGAGCTTGCTAAACAAACTGCCGAAATAGCCAAGTTCAACGAAATGTATAAGAATCCCTTCTTCAATGCCTTAATCACCTATACAGAAATATTACCCGTAGGACTGGTAGTTTCTTTAATCAGCGCGTTCTTCTTGAAGAGGAAAGCTACAAGCGGCAAGCCACAGGCTGCAAGCTATTAATAAGTGAATGCTCCCAAAATAAAAAGCATCCGGTCACCCGGATGCTTTTTAAAAAACTTGCAGCTTGCAGCCCGAACTGTCCGGGAAAAATAGTCTGATAGCTTCTCCACAGGAGTTATTCTGACTAGCCTCTAGCTGCTAGCCTTGATTGGCGCTTGTTTTAGGTTTTCTTCTATTATTTGAAAAGTGAGAGGGCTTGCGAATTTATTTTGCAAAATCCTACTTAAAATAAAAATTTAACTACCATATTTAGGCTTGTGGATGGTTGAAATAATAGCAAAAAAAAAGCTAGTAGCTAGCAGCTAGTGGCTAGAAGCTGTTTTTTCTCCGGACAGCAATGGCTTGTAGACCGTAGCTTATTCTTATTCTGCCATCAACCCCGCCATCAGATACTCCTGATTCAGTCGGGCGATATTGCTGATAGAGATTTCTTTAGGACAGGTTGCCTCGCATGCACCTGTATTGGTACAGGCACCAAAACCTTCTTTATCCATTTGAGCAACCATATTCATAACGCGTGTTTTGCGTTCTGGTGCTCCCTGGGGTAATAAGGCGAGGTGTGAAACTTTTGCACTGAGGAAAAGCATGGCAGAGCTGTTTTTACAAGCTGCAACACATGCGCCGCAACCAATACACATAGCTGCTGCGAATGACGCGTCAGCTTTATCTTTTTCAATAGGGAGGGCATTACCATCCACTGCATTACCTGTATTCACACTGATATAACCACCGGCCTGTATAATACGATCGAAAGCAGAGCGATCTACCATCAGGTCTTTAATAACCGGGAAAGCATTTGCTCTCCATGGTTCAACTACAATGGTATCACCATCTTTAAATGCGCGCATGTGTAGCTGACAAGTGGTATTAGCCTGCCATGGACCATGTGGCTTACCATTAATATACATAGAACATGCACCACAGATACCTTCACGGCAGTCGTGGTCGAATGTAACCGGATCTTCGCCATCGCGGATCAGTTGCTCATTGAGTACGTCGAACATCTCCAGAAAACTCATCTCCGAAGAAATATTCTCAACCCGATACAACTTAAACTCACCCTTACTGGCACTATTCTTCTGTCTCCACACCTTTAAATTCAAATTCATAACATAATGTTCCATGGTGATAATTTGAAAATTTGATAATTTGAAAATTTGAAAATGAAACCAGTTGTTATGATTTTGATGTTGAAATGATTTTTGAAAGGATGCGGATGATTTCATCAGCGTCTTTTCTAATTTGAACATCGAAATGATAACCCTCGCTTTGTTCACACAAAATCAGCCAGTATGAAGTTTCGCTTGCTTCTTTTGCAGCTATCTTCATTTTGTGAACAAAGTCAGCTTTACTCTCTGCATTCTGCGCCTCAAATACATTCGCACCAATCGATGTAGCAGATCGTAATAACTGTTTCGCAATGACAAACTTTCTGTTTTGTTCAAGAGCTTCCGTATACTTTATGATCTTTAAAGAAAAACAAATAGTCTTCTCTACAATCACATTCTTTTTATCGTTTCGCATAAGAAAATTAAATAAATGGGTGCAATTTATCCCATTTATAAATTTTCTCTCCCGCACCGCATCAGCTTATATTTTCATTCGAAGAGTGACAATCAACAATTTTCAAATTTTCAAATTGCCACACTTTCAAATTCATTATTTATAATTTCGCTGACTCGGTTTAATCACATCGTAATTCAAAGTCTCTTTATGCAGTTCCCACTGGTGTTCACCTTTGTGCTCCCAGGCGGCAACGTACATAAAGTTGGCATCATCACGCAGTGCTTCACCTTCTTCGGTTTGTGACTCTTCACGGAAATGTCCACCGCAGCTTTCTTTGCGGTTGAGTGCATCGAGGCACATCAATTCACCCAGTTCAATAAAGTCCGCAACACGGTTTGCTTTATCAAGTTCAGGGTTCATAGCATTTACCTCACCTGGAATACGCACATCACTCCAGAATTCTTTTTTCAATGCCTGAATTTCAGCGATAGCCTGTTTCAAACCTTCCTCATTTCTTGCCATACCACATTTATCCCACATGATCTTACCTAATCGTTTGTGGAAGCTTTCCACAGACTGCTTGCCCTTGATATTCATCAGTTGGTTGATGCGGTCGCTAACTGCTTTCTCTGCTTCAGCAAAGGCAGGATGATCCGTTGCAATCGCTTTGCTGTAAATTTCATCTGCCAGGTAGTTGCCGATGGTGTAAGGAATTACAAAATATCCATCAGCCAGACCCTGCATCAATGCGGATGCACCCAATCTGTTGGCACCATGGTCGCTGAAATTAGCTTCGCCTAATGCATATAATCCGGGTACTGTTGTTTGTAATTCATAATCCACCCATAATCCACCCATGGTATAGTGAACAGCAGGATAGATGCGCATCGGCACTTCGTATGGGTTTTCACCTGTGATTTTTTCATACATATCAAACAGGTTGCCATATTTCTCTTTCACTACTTCCTTACCCATTGCAATGATCTCTTCCAGGCTGGCGTCATTACGACCTTGCTTGTTTGCTTCTGTACGACCATATCTTTCAATCGCAGATGCATAATCAAGGTATACCGCTTGCTTTGATGAACCTACACCATATCCCGCATCACATCTTTCTTTGGCAGCACGTGATGCAACGTCGCGGGGTACAAGGTTACCAAAGGCAGGATATCTTCTCTCCAGGTAATAATCTCTTTCTTCTTCCGGTATATCAGTTGCCTTACGAGTATCGTTTTGTTTTTTAGGAACCCAGATACGTCCATCATTACGTAATGATTCAGACATCAGGGTAAGTTTAGACTGGTGGTCGCCACTTACAGGAATACAGGTAGGGTGAATTTGTGTGAAGCATGGGTTGCCAAATAGAGCACCTTGTTTATGTGCTTTCCATGCTGCGGTAACATTGCTACCCATGGCATTGGTAGAAAGGTAGAATACGTTTCCATATCCGCCAGAACATAAAAGCACGGCATGACCGAAATGTCTTTCCAACTCACCACTAACCAGGTCACGGGCAATGATACCACGTGCTTTGCCATCAATTTTTACAATCTCCAGCATTTCGTGGCGACTGTACATCTTCACATTACCTAATGCTACCTGGCGTTCGAGCGCTTGGTAAGCACCTATTAATAACTGCTGACCGGTTTGTCCGGCAGCATAAAAAGTTCTTTGAACCTGTGTACCACCAAATGAACGGTTACTCAATAAGCCACCATATTCACGCGCAAATGGTACACCCTGTGCAACGCACTGGTCGATGATATTGGCGCTCACTTCTGCTAAACGGTGAACATTGGCTTCACGTGCACGATAGTCGCCTCCTTTGATGGTATCATAGAAAAGACGAAAAATACTGTCACCATCATTCTGATAGTTTTTGGCAGCATTGATACCACCTTGTGCTGCGATAGAGTGAGCACGGCGGGGTGAATCCTGGAAACAGAAAGCTTTCACTTTATATCCCAGTTCACCTAATGAGGCTGCTGCAGAAGCACCGGCCAGACCGGTACCCACGATAATCACTTCCAACTTGCGTTTATTGGCCGGATTCACCAATTTACAATGTCCCTTGTAATCTGTCCATTTCTGATCTAATGGCCCGGCAGGTATTTTTGCGTTCAGCATATGAGACAATTTTAATTCAAAATTCAAAAATCAAAATTCAAAATGATAGTAAAACTGGTTTAGAAGGATTACCGATTTAATTTTATGGTTTTTGATTTTTGGCATTTGACTTTTGATTTTTGGTTTTTGACTTTACTTACACCCATTGAAAATAAAAGCTTACAGGCATCATAGCGAATACCAGTGGTACTATGATTGAGAAACCATACCCAATGGCTGTAAGCATTTTATTATACTTCTTATTATGTACTCCAAGTGTTTTAAAAGCACTCTGAAAACCATGAGCAAGGTGGTAGGCAAGGGATATACATCCAATCACATACAGAATTACTACCCATAAAACACTGAATTCGGTTTGCATTTTCTCATACAGGTTAATTTCTTCACCTAATAAGAAACCCTGGTTTGAACGGTTGGGAAACCAGAAATGAGACATGTGCATGATGAGGAACAACAGGATAAGTGTTCCCAGCAAACCCATACTTCGACTATACCATTTACTGCCATCGCTGTATGAAACAGCATATCCAACGGATCTTTTCTTGCGGTTTTCAACAGTTAACAGATAACCCTGTACAATATGAAGGATGAATCCGGCGAATAAACCAATCTCTAAAATGCGGGGAACCCAATTGGCACCCATAAAATGGGCAGCATGTAAAAACATTTCACCACCATCATTAGCCCAGATACAGGCATTCAGTCCGGCATGTACGATGAGAAAAAGAATCAGGAAAATACCAGTAAAACCCATCACCAGCTTCTTTCCAACAGATGAGGTAAATACTTGTTTCCAGGTCATATTGCAAGTTTATGGTTTAAGAAATCGCTGCAAAAATAGCACAGAACGCAATAGCATTTTCGGAAAAAGAAAAAAGTTTTCTTCTTTTATGTTGATAAACAGCGTTTAGGGTTAAATGGTTCACGAGAAGACTGAAAGTCTGGAAGACCGAAAGTCCGGAAGTCCGGAAGTCCGATAGACCGAAAGTCGGTATGACAAAACGTTGGAAAGATGTTATGCTTTAGTTCTTGAACTTCCGGTCTTTCGGACTTTCGGTCTTCCGGACTATCACTAATCCCCGCCCATAAAATTTTCGTTCATTCATCCACTTACTCGGCTTACATTTGATGTATGTTCAAACTGTTGAATATATTATGGAATAGTTTCCGGATGGCCCTGCAAGAGTTGCGGGTTAATAAGCTGCGTACCTTTCTATCCCTGTTTGGTATTACCATTGGTATCTTCTGTATCATCGGAGTACTGGCAACTGTTGACAGTCTTGAACGTAAAGTGCAGAATGATATCAAAGCATTTGGTAACAATACTATCTATATTGATAAATGGGATTACAGCGGCGGCGGGCCCGACTATCCCTGGTGGAAATACATGAAGCGTCCCAATATGAAAGTAGAGGAGATGCGGTTTATCAAGGCTAAAAGTCAGTTGGCCAGTAATCTTTGTTTTTTTGTTTCTAATAATGTCAACCTTAGCTATAAAGACAATATACTCAGTAATGTAAACCTGTATGGTATTACAGAAGAGTTTACCGCTATTCAAACCATTGATATTGATTTCGGTCGCTATCTGAATGAAGCAGAATTTAACCGGGGAACAACTTCTGCTGTTATCGGTTATGTAATTGCTGAACAGCTATTCGGAAACCCTCAAAAAGCCGTGGGCAAGCAGGTTTCGTACAATGGCAAAAGGGTAAATATCATTGGGGTGATCAAAAAGCAGGGACAAAGTTTTGTCGGTGGGTTTGACTATGACCAGTCACTCATTGTCACCTATCGCTATTTTGCCAGTGTCTATAATCCTGATTATAGCAGTCCTTTTATCATGGTGCAGGGTAAAAAAGAAGTGCCATCAGCAGCCCTTGCAGACGAACTTATCGGTGTAATGCGTCAACTGCGCAAGTTAAGTCCGGCAGAAGAAAACAATTTTTCCTGTAATGATGTAGCCCAGTTCAGTGAGCAGGTGGGCGGTTTTTTTGGTCAGGTAAGTGCCGGAGGTTGGGCAATAGCAGGATTAAGTCTGATTGTAGGTGCGTTTGGAGTGGCTAATATTATGTTCGTTACGGTTCGTGAAAGAACCAGTCAGATAGGCTTGAAAAAAGCTATCGGTGCAAAAAGAAGAACTATTCTTACCGAATTTCTCCTCGAGAGTGCCTTTCTCTGCATTATTGGAGGGTTAATTGGTTTAGCATTGGTATGGTTGATGGCCTTGGTATTAAGTGCAGTACTTCCATTCCCAATTTATATTGCTCCCAATATTATCATCCTTGCGCTTAGTATTTGTATAGGGTTGGGTATTATTTCAGGTATTATTCCTGCCTCAATAGCCGCTAAAATGGATCCTGTTGTAGCCATTCGTACCAAATAATGCGAATAAAAGGATGAAATCTGCCCAAGATGAGAAAATCATCACCAGATGTTTTTTTACACCTTTAAAGCGGGCTCATAAGAAATAATAGCTCCTAATCTTATTTGGCTGCTTAGATAGAATACGGATTTATCCTGATAATCAGGATAAATCTCCGTTCCATTGCCCGCACTTATGCAATTACAACCCTTGATTCGCATTAATAGCTGTTTTTTACCTGCTTAGGTTTTACCGGATCATTCGACGCAATTTTCACCCAAAAACACACAAACTTAATTCGCACGTTATCAATGATTTACATGGACCATCTACACATCATCTACACATCAACAACACAGTACAACACAAATTAGTGTTTTGAAGTGTTGATGAATTGTTATTATCCTGTAGGTATATAGGGGAAGACCTTTATGAAATTCAGGGATCAATGCATTCGAAACATGAATAGAACACGGATTATCATGATATATCTTGAAAATCATGATAATCCGTGTTCTATCCTACAATAGACTTGCGGCTTGAAGCTTGTCTAAAGGACTCCTCTGGAGAAGTCAAATTTACCGGAATAGTACTTGCTAACAGCTAATGGCCAAAAGCTAATAGCCGTTTCTCAAAAACAGCAATATTTTGCATCCTTCATTCTGTTAATTTTGCAGGCTTTAAACAAGCCCGGTCTTTTATCAGCAAACCTGTTACCATATTAGCCATTGAATCATCCTGCGATGAAACTTCTGCATCAATATGTGTGGATGGCAAAATATTATCCAACTTCATAGCAAATCAAACCATACATGAGCAATATGGCGGGGTCGTACCTGAACTAGCCAGTCGCGCCCATATGCAAAATATTGTGCCGGTTGTTGATCGGGCACTTGCTGCAGCGAATATTGAAAGAACCGAGCTTAATACCATTGATGCAATTGCCTTTACACAAGCCCCTGGTTTGATCGGTAGTTTATTGGTTGGTGCACAATTCGCAAAATCCCTCGCTTTATCGCTTAATAAACCCCTGATAGGTGTGCATCATATGCAGGCGCATGTATTGGCAAACCTGATTGGTGAAAATCCACCACCATTTCCTTTTCTATGCCTTACAGTAAGTGGGGGCCATACACAAATTGTGCTTGCGCATTCACCACTTAATCTTGAAGTAATTGGTGAAACAATTGATGATGCAGCAGGAGAAGCATTTGACAAAACGGCAAAATTATTAGGCTTACCCTATCCTGGTGGACCACTGGTAGATCGCTATGCAAAAGACGGTAATCCCAAGGCCTTTAGTTTCGCCGAACCCCAGGTGCCTGAACTTAATTTTAGTTTCAGTGGACTGAAAACTTCTGTATTGTATTTCCTTCAAAAACAGGAACCCGGCTTTATCGAACAAAACCTACATGATCTTTGTGCTTCGGTACAATTTACTATTGTTAATATCCTGATCAAAAAATTAAAGAAAGCTGTTCAGCAAACGGGAATAAAAAATATTTGTATTGCCGGAGGAGTAAGCGCAAATAGTGGTTTGAGAAATACATTACAGGAAACAGGATCGAAACTTGGCTGGAAAACATATATACCTGCATTTGAATATTGTACCGATAATGCTGCTATGATCGCAATTACAGCCTATTATAAATACCTCGATCAGCAGTTTATGGGGCTGGATGCAAGTCCGACAGCCAGAGCCACCTGGTAATGCCGTTTTGAACTGCTTTGCAAAAACAATCTAAAATCCGCCGCTTAAGCTGTAATTTTGCGGCCTGAAAACAACGTTAATCAATGATCAGTGCAAGAAATATCACCCTGGCTTATGGTAAAAGGGTATTGTTCGATGAAGTAAATATCAATTTCGTAAAGGGTAACTGTTATGGTGTAATTGGTGCCAATGGAGCGGGCAAATCAACCTTCCTTAAAATATTAAGCGGTGAGATTGAACCCAATAAAGGAACAGTAGAGATTACGCCTGGTGAAAGGATGTCGTTCCTGAAACAGAACCAGTTTGAATTCGATGAATGTACCGTATTGAATACTGTATTGATGGGTCACCAGAAAATGTGGACCATCATGCATGAGCGCGAAGCCATTTATGCAAAAGACGATTTTTCTGAAGAAGATGGTATCCGTGCAGGTGAGCTGGAAGCTGAATTTGGTGAAATGGGTGGATATACCGCTGAAAGCGATGCTGCAACCCTTTTGAGCAGTCTGGGTATTAAAGATGATATGCACGGAAGCTTGATGAAAGATATTCCTTCCAACATGAAAGTGCGTGTGCTGCTTGCTCAAGCGCTTTTCGGAAATCCGGATATTCTTTTATTGGATGAACCTACCAACGGTCTTGATATAGAAACCATTGGTTGGTTGGAGAACTTTCTGGCAGATTATGAAAATATTGTACTGGTAGTGAGTCACGACCGTCACTTTCTAGATACTGTTTGTACGCATGTGGCAGACGTAGACCGCTCCAAGATTAAAGTATTTACTGGTAACTATACATTCTGGTACGAGTCGTCTCAGCTCATGAGCCGTCAGATCAATGATAAGAATAAGAAAACGGAAGAGAAACGCCAGGCATTGCTCGACTTTATCGCCCGATTCTCCGCGAATGCCTCTAAAAGTAAGCAGGCTACTTCAAGGAAGAAAGCTTTGGAGAAATTAACCATTGAAGAAATCGAACCATCAAACAGAAAATATCCGGGTATTATCTTCCAGCCTTTGCGTGAAGTAGGTAACCAGATATTGAATATTGAAAACCTGAAAAAATCAGTTGATGGTCGTGTACTGTTTGATAAAGTAAGCTTTAGTATCAACAAAGGAGAAAAAATTGCGTTCCTGAGTAAGGATCCGCTGGCTGTAACCAGTTTCTTTGAAATCATCAATGAAAATGCTCAGGCTGATGCAGGTAAATTTGAGTGGGGTACCACTATTACAAAAGCATACCTGCCGGTTGAGAATAGTGAGTTTTTTACGGAAGGATTAAATCTCATGGATTGGTTGCGTCAGTTTGTTCCTGCGCATGTTACGGATGCTGATGAACCATTTATCCGTGGTTTCCTGGGTAAAATGTTGTTTAGTGGCGACGATATCATGAAAAAAACCAACGTATTAAGTGGGGGTGAAAAAGTAAGGTGTATGGTGAGTCGAATGATGTTACAAAACCCTAACCTCGTTGTACTCGACCAACCAACTAACCACCTAGATCTGGAAAGTATTCAGAGCTTTAACGAAGGTTGTATCAGTTTCCCGGGTATTGTATTACTTACTTCGCATGACCATACGTTCATGCAAACGGTAGCAAACAGAATTATTGAATTAACACCTAAGGGTATCATCGATCGTTTGATGACATTCGATGAGTATATGGAAGATAAAAGAGTGAAAGAATTAAGAGAAGAATTATATGCATAATACGCCTGAGATGTAGTCTGGTAGCGTATTTCCCGCAAATATTTACAGAATGGTTGTTTGAATGCTGATGTGTTGTACATTAGCTTTAAACAATCATTTTTTTTATGTCTGTAATAAAGCTTCCCTTGTTGTTTGTTGGATCAAGAGGTGAAAAAAGATTATACGCTTTATTTGATAGCAGGGCTAATTTGTCTTGTATTCATCCGGACTATATTGATCAGATTGCCAATGCAGAATTGTTACCAAACCCAAGGTTTGTTTTAACAGCTAGCGAGGGGCATCGGATTGAAGTTACGCATCGTGTTATTGTGGATTTTTGGATCAATGATGTAATGGTAAGTGATGAGTTTCTACTTGTGCCCGGATTAACTGAAGAAGCGGTTATCGGTGCAGCTACTATGCAGAAATGGCGCATTAAATTAGATTTTGAGCATGATACAGTTCATGTAGATCCCAAGGTCATGAAAATGCAACTCATTTAAGCAATGTAAAAAACAATTCACCCGGCCATCCTGCATCAGCGGATGGCTTTTTTGTTTTCACTATCTTAGGCACGCTAAAAAACCATCATGAGAAATTTGTTACTCGCCAGTTTATTGGTTTTATCTGTTTCCTTACATGCACAGGAGCTTAATTACTATCTCCCCAAAAATGTACGTTATAATGCCTCAATCCCAACACCGGCATCGGTTATAGGGCATGAAGTAGGAGAATGGCATGTAACACATGACCGTCTTGTTAATTATATGAAGGCTGTAGATGCAGCATCAGATCGGGTAACCATTCAACAGATGGGAACAACCTATGAGGGTAGACCACAACTTGCACTTGTGATTACTTCCCCAAAAAATCACCAGAACCTCGAAAAAATAAGGCAACAGCATGTGCAATTAACACAGGCAGATAAATCGGGTGGATTGAACATCAGTGATATGCCTGTTGTTGTTTGGATAGGGCATAGTATCCATGGAAATGAAAGCAGTGGAGCCAATGCCTCATTACTTACTACCTACTATCTGGCTGCAGCAGAAGGACCGGAAGTGGATGCTTTGTTGGATAAAGCAGTGATAATACTTGATCCTTCTTTTAACCCTGATGGACTCAATCGTTTTGCGACATGGGCGAATATGCATAAGAGTCAGACATTGGTTGCTGACCCACAAGCCAGGGAATTTAATGAAGTATGGCCTGGTGGTCGTTTCAACCATTATTGGTTCGATTTGAATCGTGATTGGTTACCGGCACAACACAGAGAGAGCCAGAACAGGTTGCAGATGTTTCATAATTGGAAACCGAATATCCTGACTGATCACCACGAAATGGGCAGCAATTCATCTTTCTTTTTTCAGCCTGGGGTTCCTTCAAGGGTGAATCCAAATACGCCTGCCAAAAACCAGGAGTTGACTGCCGCCATCGGAAATTATCATGCAAAATATTTCGACAGTATTGGTTCCCTATATTTTACCAAGGAAGGATATGATGATTTCTATTACGGAAAAGGTTCAACCTATCCGGATATCAATGGCGGAGTAGGTATATTATTTGAGCAGGCCAGCAGCAGGGGGCATGCACAGGAAACCGAAAATGGTTTATTGACATTCCCATTCACCATCCGTAACCAGTTTACAGCGGCTTTATCGACTCTTGCGGCGGCGAAGGCATTACGTGTGGATATGCTGAAGTTTCAACGCGATTTCTTTAAAGAAGTTGAGAAAGAAGCAGCCGCTTATCCTGTAAAAGCATTTGTGATCGGAGATCAGTTTGATGAAACAAGAACAGAAATTTTTGTACAAATGTTATTGCGTCATCAGGTTGATATATACCGATTAAAACAGGATTTTACTGCAGAGGGTAGACAATTCAAAGCAGGCAAAGGATTTGTAATACCTGCAAGTCAGCAACAGTTTAAAATCATTAAAACTGTTTTTGAAAAGACCTTCGATTATAAAGACAGTTTGTTTTACGATGTAACTGCCTGGACTATGTCGTTGGCATTTGGTATGCCTACTGCGGAAGTGAAAACAGGGTATGATCAGTTGCTGGGAGCCAAAGTAACTACACTTGATCCACAACGGATACCACTTTTAGATTATTCGCCCAATGCTGCAGCATATGCATTTCGTTGGGATGATTATAATGCTCCGAAAGTGCTTTATCGATTGCAATCGAAAGGTATAAAAACCAAAGTAGCTACGCAGAAGTTCAAGATGATGATTGATGGTAAGGAAGAGTCTTTTGAATATGGCACCATTGTGATACCTTGCGGTATTCAAACGCTGAAGGGAAAAGAGCTTTCTGCTGTAATTGCTGCAGCATCAGAAACTACTGGCGTTGAAGTATTTACCCTGCCTACCGGCCTTGCGGCTGGAGGGATTGATTTGGGTAGTGCCAGTTTTAATAATGTAAAGCAACCCAGGATTATGATGTTTGGTGGTACTGGCACCAGTGCTACAGATGTGGGAGAGATATGGCATATGATTGATGTCAGGTACAAAATGCCGGTAAGTATTGTAGATGTGGATCGCTTTAATTCAATAAATGCAGATAAGTACAATGTAATTATCATGCCATCGGGTTCTTATAATAACCTGAATAAATCGGCACAGGATAAATTAAGAGAATGGGTAAGTGCCGGAGGAACATTGGTTGCCACTGAAGATGCCACCAGGTGGCTTTCAACAAATGGTTTTACCAGGGTAATCTTTAAAAACTCAGGCGAAAAAAGAGACAGTACATTGCAATTACCCTATTACCTGCGTTCAGATGAAATGCGTGCAAAAGACATGGCTGGTTCCCTATTTGAAGCCCGCCTTGACCTTACGCACCCAATAGCCTACGGCTACCGCGACCCGTCTGTAACGATTTTTAAATCGAATACCCTGTTTATGGACCAGAATAATAGTCCATATGACTCACCAGTAATGTATACCGAAAATCCTTTACAAAGTGGTTATTTATACCGTGGTTACAAGGAAGTGGTAAAGAAAACAGCCGCAATTAATATTGATGGGGTAGGAAGGGGTAAAATTATTTCGATGGTAGATAATCTGAATTTCAGGGCATTCTGGCTTGGGACATCCAAAATGTTTATGAATGCGGTGTTTTTTGGGGATATTATACGGTTGTAAGGAAGTCGGGAAATCTGGGAGTCCGGGAGTCCGAGAGTCCGAAAGTCCGGAGTAAGAAATACATAGAAAAGTAGAGGGTTATATAATTATTATTTCACTATATATTCTTGAAATGTTTCTTTCGAACATCCAGACAAAACAATACCGGACTTTCGGACTCCCGGACTCTCGGACTTCCGGACTTCCGGACTTTCGGACTTCCTACCGAAGGAAGGAAGACTCATTTTGTGGATAAATCACCCCAAACAAAATTCCCAAACAGGAATTATCCTGGAAATGTGAACAAATTTCATAAAAAAACCGTCTTTCTTATTGATATTTTGCCATCTTTCCCTACCTTTGCCGTCCCGAAAAAAATTGAGTCATGGCAAGAGTATGTCAGGTTACTGGAAAAAAGCCGATTGTTGGAAATAGTGTTTCTCACTCAAACATTAAGACCAAGCGCCGTTTTTTACCAAATTTACAAAAGAAGCGTTTCTTTTTTGCTGAAGAAGACCGTTGGGTTACCCTGAAAGTGTCTACTGATGCTTTAAGAACCATCAACAAAAACGGTTTAGCAACTGTGATCAAAGAAATGAGAGCGCAGGGAGCTAAGATCTAATTACAAACAAGAAAAAACTAGCTAATACAATGGCAAAGAAAGGTAACAGGGTACAGGTAATTCTGGAGTGTACTGAGCACAAGACCACTGGTCTGCCCGGTACAAGCAGATATATCACTACCAAAAACAAAAAGAATACGCCTGAGCGTATGGAACTGAAAAAGTTCAACCCAATTCTGAAAAAAGTAACCGTTCATAAAGAAATTAAATAATCATGGCAAAAGCAGCTTCCAAAAACGCGAAAGTAAAAGACCAGAAAGCAGCCGCTGAAGCTAAGAACTGGACTAAAGTGATCAAGGCTGTACGTAGCCCTAAAACTGGTGCATATACCTTTAAAGAGGCTATTGTGCACAAGGATAAGGTAAAGGATTACATGTCTGAGAAATAATCTTTCTCATCACAACATATTAAAAGCTTTCTCTTAACGGGAAGGCTTTTTGTATTTAATTGCATTGCCCTAAAACCGCATTTCATGGGATTGTTTGATAAGTTATTCGGGAAGAAAGAAAAGGAAAGTCTTGACCAGGGTTTACAAAAAACCAAAGAAGGGTTCTTTTCCAAGATCACCAAAGCCATCGCCGGAAAAAGTACCGTAGATGAAGAAGTGCTCGATCAACTGGAAGAAGCATTGGTAGGTGCAGATGTTGGTATTGATACTACCATTCAAATCATCGAACGCATTGAACAAAGGGTTAAGCAGGATAAATACGTAAACACCACAGAGCTCAATCAAATACTCCAGTCTGAGATACAGGATATGCTGATTGATGCACCTGACTTTTCTTATAAAGATTTTGACATACCAGA
Organism: uncultured Sediminibacterium sp.; assembly: GCA_965650685.1. Taxonomy (GTDB): domain Bacteria; phylum Bacteroidota; class Bacteroidia; order Chitinophagales; family Chitinophagaceae; genus Sediminibacterium. The sequence continues at coordinate 10,895 of CBFGPM010000002.1, read as the reverse complement.
AGGCAAAAAACCGTATGTAATTCTTGTTGTTGGAGTGAACGGTGTAGGTAAAACCACTACCATCGGTAAGCTTGCCCACAATTATAAAAAAGCAGGTAAGGATGTAGTGTTGGGAGCTGCGGATACATTCAGGGCCGCAGCCGTAGACCAGTTAACCATTTGGAGCGAACGAGTAGGCGTACCTATCGTAAAACAGGCGATGGGGTCAGACCCAAGTGCCGTGGCTTTTGATACCGTAAAAAGTGCGGTAGCCAGAAATGCAGATGTAGTTATTATAGATACCGCAGGTCGTTTACACAATAAACTGCACCTGATGGATGAGCTGGGGAAAATTAAAAGGGTTATTCAGAAAGTAATTCCCGATGCACCTCATGAAGTAATGCTGGTGCTGGATGGCTCAACCGGACAAAATGCATTGGAACAAGCTCGTCAATTCACCGCTACAACAGAAGTAACCGCTTTATCTATCACAAAACTCGATGGCACAGCCAAAGGTGGAGTAGTATTAGCCATCGCCAACCAATTTAAAATTCCCGTCAAATATATCGGCGTCGGAGAAAAAATAGACGACCTGATTATTTTTGATAAACGAGAATTTGTGGATAGCCTGTTTAGAATAACAGAGAAATAAGAAATACGAAATAAGGAATAAGAAATAAGGAATAAGGAATGAGAAAGGAAATTACACTTTCTCATTCCTTATTCCTCTGTTTCTTATTCTAAAAGGTATACCTTATCCCAATTCCTCCCCATCCGCCTTCGAAATAGTTGTAGCCGATGAAGTTGAATGAGGGTTGCCAGTCGAAGCTAAGGTTGAGTGGGGCGCCTTTGATTTTATAATCAACACCTAATACGCCATCTACACCTACTGCAAGACCATCGTTTCTGGTTGGATAACGGTTTTTCCAGTTATCGCTCCAGAGCCCAAGGTGGGCACCGCCGCCGACATACCATTTCAATCCATCTACACCATTGAAATTGCCGTGATATTCATAAAGGCCAGTTAAACGAAAGCCATCATTGGAGATATATCCCAATCCTTCCAGTGCGGCATCGCTTTTAATAAAATGTTTTACACTTATCGCACCAGGATAAACTTTAACACCTAACGCTGTTTTGTAGGTAGATCCCATACTTTGCGACATAGCTGCATTGGCAGCAAAAACGATCAATGTGAACAATAATACTCTTTTCATAACAGTGTTTTTCTCTTATAAGATAAAATCGTGCCAAAAATAATCCCAGGAAAGTTCAAGGAATAGTTAAGGTTGCATTTGGTTTTATATTTAGGTTTGTATTATGCACAGTTTTAAAGATTTAGTAACAGAATTCGGAAATTATTTCGCTGTCAGACATTTTCCTGAACAGCCTGCCAGTTTATATGATCCCAATGAATATTTTTTATCATGGGGTGGCAAACGCATTCGCCCGGTGATGTGTTTGATGGGAAATGAACTCTTTGATGATATTCATGCTGATACCTGGCAACTTGCAACAGCGATAGAATTGTTTCACAATTTCACCCTGATCCACGACGATATTATGGATGCAGCTCCCTTGCGAAGAGGAATGGAAACAGTACATCTGAAATACGGAGAAAGCACTGCATTGCTGGCTGGTGACGTAATGCTTATCAGGGCATATGATTACCTGAATAAAATAAATCCGCAATACTTACATCGCATACTCCATTTATTCAATACAACAGCAAGGGAAGTTTGTGAGGGACAACAGATTGATATGGACTTTGAAAAAATGGAAACGGTATCACTTGATGCATATATCCGGATGATCAGTCTTAAGACCTCCGTTTTACTTGCAGCAAGCTTAGAAATGGGAGCCATTCTTGGAGGAGCCAGCGAGGGAAACTGCAGGCACATCTACGACTTCGGTAAAAACCTGGGTATCGCTTTTCAGGTGCAGGATGATTACCTGGATGCTTTTGGTGATCCGGAAAAATTTGGGAAAGATGTGGGGGGAGATATTCGCCAAAATAAAAAAACATTCCTTTTATTACATGCACTTGAAGTAGCATCACCGGCACAAAAAAAACAACTCGAAAACCTGATGCAACAAAACCCACCGGATAAAGTAATAAAAGTGTTGAACATCTTCCGGGAATGTAATGTTGATGCATGGGCAAGGGAGCTCAAAGACAAATATCTTCAAACAGCGTTGTCGCACCTGGAAGCCATTGCAGTAAGATCAGTAAGGAAAGAGCCGCTGGAGGAACTGGCTAATTTCCTAATACAGCGGGAATATTAAGCCGGATTAAACTATCTTGTAACTCAGGCTATAATTAGTCAATAATATCTATCACCAAAACTAACCAGCATGCCAGGTTCTCTTTTCAGAAGAAAATCGATTGATAAAATTGCAGCAGATGCTGCTGCAGGACACTCAGACGGACATGGAGCCGGACTAAAAAAAGTATTGGGTGTTCGTGACCTTACTTTTCTTGGAATAGCCGCAGTAGTAGGCGCAGGTGTTTTTTCAACTATTGGTGGTGCTGCCTATGATGGAGGCCCGGGGATTTCTATTTTATTTGTAATAACCGCTATAACCTGCGGTTTCTCGGCACTTTGTTATGCTGAGTTTGCCAGCAGGGTGCCCGTTGCCGGTAGTGCCTATACCTATTCCTATGTAACTTTTGGAGAACTAATTGCCTGGATCATCGGATGGGCGCTGATTTTGGAATACGCCATCGGAAATATCGTAGTGGCTATTTCATGGAGTGGTTATTTCAATAACCTGCTGGTGCATATTTTTAATATTCATCTTCCAGACTGGTTATTGGTCGATCCATTAACGGCAACCAATGCTTTTACCAGTGCTACTAAAGCTATCGCAGCAGGTAATATTGCAGATCCGGCCCAACTGGAAAGCTATCAGTTTGCTATCAAAGCCTATAACGAAGCACCGGTGATTGGAGGATGGCATATTTTCTTTAACCTGCCCGCATTTATGGTAGTTGTTTTGATCACCTGGATTACCATTATCGGTATCAGAGAAAGTAAGAAAACAGCTAATGCCATGGTGATATTTAAAATAGCTGTCATCATATTCGTAATTATAGCAGGAGCATTTTTTGTTGATACCAATAATTGGAAACCCTTTATGCCCAATGGTTTTACCGGAGTATTAAAAGGTGTGTCCGCAGTATTCTATGCCTATATAGGCTTTGATGCCATATCAACTACCGCTGAAGAGTGTAAAGACCCACAGCGTGATATGCCCCGTGGTATGATCTACTCACTGATTATTTGTACCGTACTGTATATTTTAATTGCGCTTGTATTAACCGGCATTGAAAATTATGCCAACTTCAAAGATATCAATGACCCACTGGCATTTGTGTTTGAAAACAGGGCACCTTGGATCGAAAAAATTGTATCGATCAGCGCAGTGGTAGCCACCACATCTGTAATGATTGTATTTCAACTTGGTCAACCAAGGATTTGGATGAGTATGAGCAGGGATGGACTATTACCCAAACAATTTCAGCGTATACATCCCAAATACAATACACCTGTATTTGCTTCCATAGTTACAGGTATTATCGTGGCTACCGGTGCATTGTTTATTGAATCGGGCATCATGACAGACCTTACCAGTATCGGTACTTTATTTGCCTTTGTGCTGGTATCAGGAGGGGTATTATTGCTGCCGAGGATAGAAAAAACACCAGGTAAATTCAGTTTGCCTTATATCAATGGAAAATGGATCGTTCCCATTCTTACCTTGTCATTTATATATCTGTCGTGGGACAGGATACAGGATGCAGTTACCAATATCACCCATGAAGGCTACCAGGAAATTTTATTCCTGGTGTTTCTGGTGATAACCATTGTACTAACTATTCTTACTTTCTTACGTAATTACGGATTTATACCGATTATGGGCGTACTCACCTGTGCCTACCTGATGATCGAAATTCCTGCTATAAGCTGGGCCTGGTTTTTTGTATGGATGACACTGGGATTGCTTATCTATTTCTTCTACGGCCGAAGAAACAGCGTGTTAAACCACGAAAACCGGATGTGATAAACAGAGGACAAGAGAACAGAGAAACAGAGGAACAGAGGAATGTCCAACTTCCAACTTTTTACTTCGACGTTGGACATTCCTCTGTTCCTCTGTTCATCTGTTTTCCCAGTTCTTCGTATTTTTGTGGTATGAAATACCAGGTAGGAGACGAGATCATTGTTTTACATAGCAATGAAGAGGGCAAAGTAATTGAGCTGATAAATGATAAGATGGTGCTGATTGAGGTAAGGGGAGTGAAATTTCCGGCCTATATGGATCAGATAGATTTTCCTTATTTCTATCGATTTACAAAAAAGAAACAAACAGAAGAAAAAAAGTCGGCACCTAAACAATATATCGATCAGGTACCCAAGGAAAAACCACAGCCCAATAAAATACAAGTGGCTGATGGTGTTTGGATATCCCTCATTCCAAAATTTTCACTGGATGATTTTAATGATGAAGTTGTTGATTTACTCAAAGTACATCTTGTAAATAAAACCCCACAACCTTACAAATTTGTTTACAAGCAGTTTTTTGCCCAGGAATTAGATTTTGAATTAACCAATCAGATAGAGGGCTTCCATGATTTCTATCTGCATGATATTGCTTTTGAAGCAGTAAACGATAGTCCATCCTTCTCCATAGATTTCTCTCTGCTACAGCCAGATAAAAAGAAAGCTCCGCATTTTGAGGCGCAACTGAAATTAAAACCCAAACAATTGTTTCAACGCATCGAAGCCATGAAGGAAAATAATACTCCGACTATTTCCTATCAGCTATTCGATGAATATCCCGATAAACAAGAAGAGGATTATGTAGATCTTTCAAAATTATCCGGTAAAGGTTTTAAGATATATGATGCGTCTAAAGTTCGCCAGAACCTGCCTCCAGCACGTTCTGTGGTAGACTTACATATTGAAAAGCTCACCAATAGTTACGAAAGCCTCAGTAACCTGGAAATTGTAGGTATACAGTTATCCGAATTTGAGAAATGGTTCGATCTGGCAGTTGCGCACAGGCAACCAAGTCTTATCTTAATTCATGGAGTCGGCACAGGTAGATTAAGGGAAGAGATACACGATATCCTCAAGACCAAACGGGAAGTAAAAAACTTCATCAACCAATACGATCCCCGTTTTGGGTATGGTGCCACGGAAATTTTCTTTCAGTATTGAGGGTAGGAGTTGGGTATTAGGTATTAGGTGTTAGGTGTTAGGTAATGGGTACTGGGTACTGGGTATTGGGATTTTAAATAGTCTTTACTGTCATGTCCTGACAAAAGTTGACACTTTTTCTTCTGTTCTGGCATTTGCTAACCCATGTACTATGGCTGGTATTTGAAGGTTCAATGACCACTGTGGACGTTTTTCATTGTAAGCCTTTATACCTTCTCTTACACATTGGCGGGCCTCTCTTTCATCAGCAAATGTTTCATCTAGCCCGTATTCACTCTTTAAGATACCATTCACCCTTTCTGCCATCGCATTCTCGTAACAGTTCCCTGCTTCAGCCATACTAATCTCTATTCCTTTCGCCGTCAACCTTTCTACATATTCGTTCGAACAATATTGAAAACCACGGTCTGAGTGATGGATTAATCCATTGGGGCTAGGGCATTGTCTGATTGCCATTCCCAATGACCGTAAAGCGCCTCCTAGTCCTAAGCTGTTACTTAATTCCCAGCCTACTATCTTTCGACTGTATGCATCTGTAATCAAAAACAAATACACAAAGCCATGCTTTATCCGAACATATGTTATATCACACACCCACACATGATGCGGACGTTCAGGTGTAAAATCCAGTAGTTTATTGGTATATACCCTGAACCGGTGATAAGACTGTGTTGTAATGGCATACTTCCGCCGTCGTTGCACTAACAACCCACATTCCCGTAATAAAGAAAAGAACTTGTCTCTGCCCATTGAAGCATCAATACCATGAATATCTTCCCGCAACAACCAATACAGTTTTTTACCTCCCATCTTCTTATTACTGCGCCTTACTTGTTGTACCAGTTTTATAATTAACTCCTCTTGTACTGCTTCATGTTCTCTTTGCTTCAATCCTTTGTAATATGCCTGACGGGTAACACCAAAAAAAATACACAGCCTGATCACCCGGAACTCTTCGCTGAGCCGCTCGATACTGACTCTCCAAAACTTTTTTTTAAATCTGTCTTATACTCTTTATTAGCTTCATCTATCACAACTTCCAGGCTACGCTGTGCCAGCAATGAATCAGCCAATGCTAGCTTCAGCTTTTTTATCTCCGCTTCCAAGACTTGTATCTTGTCTCTTTCATCCATTGTTTCTATCCGTATTATTTGATTTAACAACTCGGTTTTACCAAATTTACGCAACCATCTCTGTATCGTCACGCCTCCTTTGATCCCATACTTACGCTTTGCCGCTACTATGGATAGCCCTTCTTGTTCAATCTCTCGAATCACTTGTTGCTTAAAGCTAAGACTGTACCGAAATACCTCCCTACGACCTTTTGACATCATTATCCTGTTTTTTTGTTAACTTAATCTGTCAACCTATATCAGGACAAGACATACAAAAATAACACCTAATACCTAATACCTAATACCTAATACCTAACGCCTAACCCCTAACCCCTAACCCCTACAATAAATTACGTTATCTTTGTATTTCATATACCCGAACCATCGCTCCACCTGCTTAATGTAGGAGGGGAGGAAAGTCCGGACAGCAAAGAGCGACCCACCGGTGAATAGCCGGCTCCCCACAATACTGTGGGGACGAGATAGTGCCACAGAAAATAACCGTCCCCACAGTACTGTGGGGGTAAGGGTGAAAATGTGAGGTAAGAGCTCACGGTTTTTATTGGTAACAATAAGAGCGGGTAAACCTTGGGGGCTGTAATGCCATGTATAGGAGTCTTTGAGGGCGGCTCGTCCGATTCCGCCTTAGGCGGAAAGGTTCCAGGGTAGGCAGCATGATCCCATCAGTAATGGTGGGGCTAGATAAATGATGGTGTAGGAACAGAATCCGGCTTATGAGGTATATGATTTTTGATTGATGATCTCAGATGGCAGATCTCAGATTTCTTTTTAAATCTGAGATCTGCCATCTGAGATCCCAAAATTCTTTTATGACACAAGAACAAATAAAAATTTTAAGGGACCGAGTGGTTGTCCTGAGGAGGTTTCTTTGACGTTGAGAACAGAAACCATAAAGTAGAAACCGATCGTCAGCTCTCTCTATCGCCTGGATTTTGGGATGATAATGCCCGCGCTACAGGCATCATGAAGGAAATTAAGGTTAATGAATACTGGCTCCGTCTGTATAAGCAGGTGGAAGCTGCTGTAGAAGATTTTGCGGTACTCTTCGAATTTTGGAAATCCGGAGATGCTACAGAGCAAGAGACAAAGCAGGCTTATGATAATGCCCTTAACAGCCTGGAAGACGCAGAGTTTAAAAGTACCCTCAATAAACCCGAGGATGAATTACCTGCTATCGTTCAGATTAACTCTGGAGCAGGAGGAACCGAGAGCCAGGATTGGGCAGAAATGCTTTTGCGCATGTATCGCATGTATGGAGATAAGCAAGGATGGAAAGTTACTGAACTTGATTTCCAGGAAGGAGATGGTGCAGGAATAAAAAGTGCCACATTGCAATTTGATGGCGACTTTGCTTATGGATTTTTAAAAGCGGAAAGTGGCGTACATCGATTGGTGAGGATTTCTCCTTTCGATAGTAATGCGCGTCGTCACACTTCCTTCGCTTCTGTGTTTGTTTATCCGTTGATTGATGATAGTATCGAAATAAATGTCAACCCCGGCGATTTAGAATGGGCTTTTTATAGAAGTGGGGGTAGTGGTGGACAAAACGTAAACAAAGTGGAAACGGCGGTGCGATTAAAACACATCCCAAGTGGATTTATCGTTGAATGTCAACAGGCACGTACACAAGGTGAGAACCGGGAACTGGCATTGAAAATGCTGAAGAGTCGTTTATATGAAGAAGAGCTTCGTAAACGTCAGGAAGCGATGAATGCTACCAATGCAGGCAAGAAGAAAATAGAATGGGGTAGTCAGATTCGGAGCTATGTATTCCATCCCTATAAAATGATCAAAGATCACCGCACCGATTTTGAAGTAGGCAACGTTGGCCCAGTAATGGATGGTGAAATAGATGGTTTTATCAAAGCCTACCTGATGATGGAAAAAGAAGCGTGATAAACAGAGGAACAGTGGAATGTCCAATATCCAACGTCGAAGTAAAACCTGGAAATTGGATATTGGACATTCCACTGTTCATCTGTTCTTTATTTCTTTTCGTCCCATTTTCAACCAAACAAACCCGCTAACCATTGCAATCAGTGAAGCGAGCAGGACGGATATTTTTGCAATATCCTGGTCTTCTACTCTGTTGAAAGCAAGGGTGGAGATAAAGATGCTCATGGTAAACCCAATACCAGCAAGTAGACCTGCCCCAATCATTTTATTCCAGTTAGTGCCAGATGGTAGTTCCGCAAGTTTTCTTGAAACCAGTAAATAACAGGCACTGGTAATTCCCAATGGTTTTCCAATACAAAGCCCGAAAATTATACCCCAGCTCAAACTGCTATTTAATGCTTCAAGACTATTCTCCGGTATGTCAATTGCAGTATTAGCCAATGCAAAGATGGGCATGATGATAAAATATACCGGGGTATGAAATTTTATCTCCATATCTGCTAATTTGGAAACAGGAACCATAAAGGCAAAAATCACACCTGCAACTGTTGCGTGAATTCCCGAGTTAAACATAAAATACCAAAGTGCCAGTCCAAGTATCCAATGCAGGTAACCAAAATTTATTTTTCTTTTATTGAGCAACCATAATAAAACAACCGTGATAATCGCAGCCAGTAAATATCCGAATTCAATTTCGTTTCCATAGAATAAGGCGATCACAACTATGGCACCAAGGTCATCTATAATAGCCAGTGCGGTAAGAAATATTTTTAATGCTACAGGTACACGACTACCTAATAATGAAGCGATTCCTAAAGTAAATGCAATGTCTGTTGCAGTGGGAACAGCCCAACCTGTCATAAAAATAGTTCCCTTATTAAAAAGACTAAATAATAGGGCAGGTGCAAGCATACCTCCGATAGCTGCTATTACGGGCAGCGCAGATTTTTTTATAGAAGCGAGTTCCCCACAAACCAACTCTCTTTTTATTTCCATGCCCGCCAGAAAGAAAAATACGGCCATCAAGGCATCATTGATTACGAGTAAAGGGGAATTGGGCAAGGATAAAAAACCGATATAAGTATGGTGATCCGTTGTTCCATCGAAAAAAATATTCCACATGTCCCTATATGCAACACCAAAATCACCCCAGTTTGCCAATAGTAAAGAAATGCCTGTACATGCCAGCAGCGTTACTCCAATTGCCCGGCTATCCCGGATAAACTGTTTGAGTGGATGAAATAATCGTGTTTGTACAAGCTTTGATAAGATCATACTTACAATTTAATAATTAAAAAGGGGATAGTTTATTGCGAAGAAAGTATGTCGAACATACTCTTAGGTCTGCGACTTTCCAACCACCTAAAGTTACGCAATTTTAGTTGATCGTGGTCAACCTGGCGCATGGGATACATAGTACCATCAACGGCATTAATTAATACTACGCGTTTTGGTTTGCCATTGTCAAAACGTATCTCAATAACATCAGAACTGTTTTTATTTACGCCGATAAAATTTTTCTGTTCATCAACACCATAGTAAACATTTTCACTGTTCCCTTTGGCCCTTAAAAAATTAATTTGTCCGGTCGTGTCGAAATAGGCATTAATGGTATTACCTCTTACCTGGTTAAAATAAAGAGAACTGTCGACCTTACTCAATGCAAGTGCATTTTCGAAAACATACAATCTTTCAGGTTTATTGTTCTTTACATACATGTAAATAGTATCACCGCTCACCTGATTTTCCTGTGCCCAAACAACAGGTTGCTTGAATAAACGAAAAACGGAATCCTTCAGTGCATAAAATAAACTATCACCGACACTTTGCAGTGAGTCGGAAAAAATTTTTACGTTATAATAGGCTTCAAAATATTTATCTGTACTGTCTTCCTTGGTACTGTCGGGAGAGAATACAAAATCTATACTATCCCTGACTCTTGGAACAGGTTTGTATTTTAATAGGTCTGACAATTTTGCGGAATAAAATGTATCTGCAGTGATATAAATGGTGTCTCTTTCCTGTTTCAAAAGGAGTAAAGGTTGTTGGGTTGCCAGCAGTGAATTCTTCTTATTATTGGTTTTTATATTATTGGCAATCAGGTCAAAACCCTTAAGTGAATCTTTCCCGCGATATACTGCATTTCCCCTGAATTCACCAAGTCCACTGGTACTATCGAGCGCCATTTCATCAGCAGTCATAGTATAACTACTATCATCAATTACGGAACGTTTGTATAATTCGGCTCTTTTGTTTTTAAGATCATAATAGCCATCCCTGGTTTTAATCACCAGTTTTTTATCGTTACGAATCGTTGATGGACTGGTAAATGTGGCAATTTCAGTTTCTGTATTGTATTGCAGGGTATCAGTATTGATGCGATAGTCGGGGTTGATCAGGATAACTTTTTGTTTGAAAAAAATATCCTTGGTGTCTCCGTAATAATAGCCTTCAATACTGGTTAAGTTCGTTTTTTCATTTACTACTTTACCACCTTTCAGGTAAGTGCCGATTTTTACGGTTACATCGTATTCCAGTTCATCTGTTGTAAGGGTGCTTTTGCCATCGGTAAGCCTTACTTTTTTCTTCAGGAAAGCTTTTTTCTCTTTGGCCAGGTATTTCAGGTATTGGGCATAAGTGTGTACGCTGTCTGCATCGT
>CBFGPM010000001.1:0-320179 GCA_965650685.1 uncultured Sediminibacterium sp. | reverse complement strand
AGCAGAAAACCTAAAACAAGCACCAATCAAGGCTAGCAGCTAGAGGCTAGAAGCTCGCAGCCTATTTTCCCCGGACAGTTCTGGCTTGCAGCTCGCAGCTCATAGCTCACAGCTCACAGCTCACAGCCTGTTCCCCCCGACCGCAATATTATCCATCCCTCACATCAACCCTGAAATCCTCACAGTTCTTTCTTAATTTACCGCTTCATTAAACATCTTTATGAGAAAACTATCACTTGCCCTGCTTTCGCTGGTTGCGTATATGCAGGTAGAAGCACAATCCGAACCAAACTGGATGCGTTATGGTGCTATTTCACCCGATGGTAAAACAATTGCTTTTACTTATAAGGGAGATATTTATAAGGTTCCTACTTCCGGCGGATCAGCCACCCCACTTACTTTTCATGAAGCCAATGACCTGATGCCGATCTGGAGCAAGGATGGTAAACAGCTTGCATTTGCCAGCGATCGCTTTGGTGATTTTGATGTATTTGTTATTCCTGCCGAAGGCGGAGAAGCAAAAAGAATAACCTGGCACTCAGCACCTGAATACCCGTATAGTTTTTCAGCCGATAATAAATCGGTGATCTTCGGATCAACCCGTATGGATATGGCCAGCAACAGAACATACCCCACAGGTTCTCAACCAGAATTATATAAAGTAGGCTTAAATGGCGGACGTGTTGAACAGGTATTGTCAACACCAGCAGAATGGGTGAGCTTCAGCAATACCGGTCAGTACATGTTGTACCAGGATAAAAAAGGAGGTGAAAACCAGTGGCGCAAACACCACACATCTTCTATTGCCAGGGATATCTGGATCTACGATAACAATGCCAAAACACATAAAAAGATTACCAACTTTAACGGTGAAGACCGTAACCCGGTATTTACCGATGGCGATAAAGCTTTTTATTATTTGAGTGAAGAGAGCGGTTCTTTTAATGTACACAAAATGGCGCTGGAAGGAGGCAAATCACAACAACTTACCAGTTTCAAAAAACATCCTGTACGTTTTCTTAGCCTGGCTAACGATGGAACACTTTGTTTTGGTTATGATGGAGAACTATATACCATGAAAGGAAACGGTAAACCACAGAAAGTAAGTGTAAGTATTGTTGCAGATGCAAGAACCAATAATACCCGTATAGTTCCTGTTAGTGGTGGTGTAAGAGATATGGCTGTTTCTCCGAATGGAAAAGAAGTAGCCTATATTTTTCGCGGTGAAGTTTTTGTGAGCAGTGTTGATGGTGGTATTACCAAACGTATTACCAATACACCCGAGCAGGAAAGACTGGTTAGCTTTTCTCCCGATGGTAAAACATTACTCTATACATCTGAAAGAGGTAATAGCTGGAAAATCTACGAAACAAAAAAGCAAAGAGCAGAAGAACCCTATTTCTATGCATCTACTGTTTTAAATGAAACAGCTATAATAGCTAACAACAATGAAAACTATGAGCCATCTTATTCACCTGATGGTAAAGAGATTGCCTTTATAGAAAACAGGATGACACTGAAAGTGTACAATATTGCCAGTAAACAAACCAGAACCATTCTTACCGATAAAGAACTTTTCTCTATGGGCGATAACGACCAGTATTTTCAATGGAGTCCCGATGGAAAATGGTTCTTGTTCGATTATGCAGTGCCAGGCATAGCTCCTGGTGAAGTTGGTTTGGTATCTGCCGATGGAAAAGGGAATGTAATTAACCTGACTGAAAGTGGATTTAATGACAGTCGCGCTAAATGGATCATGGGCGGTAAAGCCATGATGTGGTTCAGTAACCGTGATGGCCTGAAATCAGTGGCTCAAAGCGGTGGCGCACAGGCAGATGTTTATGCCATGTTTTTTACCCAGGAAGCTTTCGACAAGTTTAAGCTAAGTAAAGAAGATGCAGCATTGGTAAAAGAAATGGAAGAGACCAAAGCAAAAGCAGATACCAGCAAAAAAGCAACAGCTAAAAAAGACAGCGTTATTTTTGAATGGGATGATATGACTACCCGTAAAGCTAAACTTACCATCCATTCATCACAAATGAGTGATGCCCTGGTGAGTAAAGACGGGGAGAACCTTTATTACCTTGCTCGTTTCGAAAGAGGCGCCAATCTCTGGACAACCAACCTGCGCACCCGCGAAACAAAAATGCTTGTACCATTAAATGCAGGTGGTGGAAGTATGGTGTGGGATAAGGACCAGAAAAATATATTCCTACTTGCTAACGGAGGTATTTCTAAAATTGATCCGAACAGTGGCAAAAGAGAATCGGTAGGTATAGGTGGTGAAATGACCTTAGACGTTGCTGCTGAAAGACAATTTATGTTTGAACATGTATGGCGCAGAACCAAAGAAACTTTCTATACCAAAACCATGCACGGTGTTAATTGGGACAGTTACAAAGCCGACTATGAAAAACACTTACCACATATAGGTAACAACTTCGAATTTTCAGAATTATTGAGTGAGTTACTGGGAGAGTTGAATGTGAGTCATAGTGGCTCATCTTACGGATCATTCAATCCCGGTGGCGATGCAACTGCAGCATTGGGTGCATTCTATGATCAGCAATACAAAGGAGTTGGATATAAAATTGAAGAAGTAATAAAAGATGGTCCGCTCGACAAAGCCGGACTCAATATTAAAGCAGGAATGATCATTGAAGCGATAGATGGAGAAACAATAACTGCTGATACCGACTTACCAATATATCTAAACCGTAAGGCAGGAAAGAATACTTTATTACTGGTAGCAGATGGGAACACCAAACGTGAAATCATTGTAAAACCAATTTCAACTGGCGAAGAAAATGGCCTCTTATATAAAAGATGGATCAAGCGCAATCAGGATGAAGTAGACCGCCTAAGTAACGGACAATTGGGTTATGTACATATTCCAGGAATGAATGATGGTGCCTATAGAACTACGTATGAAGAAATCATGGGTAAATATGTAAACCGAAAAGGAATAGTTGTTGATACCCGTTTCAATGGTGGCGGCGACCTGGTAGCAGACCTTGCTATGTTCCTGAGCGGTAAAAAATTCATGGACTATACCACCGATACCAGAAGCAATGGATTTGAACCCAACTTCCGCTGGACCAAACCAAGTATATCAATTGCCAATGAAGCAAATTACAGTGATGGACATTGTTATGCCTATGCTTATAAAGAATTGGGAATTGGCAAACTCGTAGGTATGCCGGTACCGGGCACCTGTACTTTTGCAGGATGGGAATCTTTGCAGGATAACAGCGTACGTTGGGGTGTACCACCACTGGGCGTAAAAGGATTGAAGAACCAATACCTCGAAAACTACCAGACAGAACCGGATATTAAACTGATGAATGAATATGATATTGTAATCAAAGGCCGTGACCAACAATTGGAAGCAGCGGTGAATGAACTGATGAAAGAGATTAAGAAATGATAAATAAAGCCTGCCCTGAGCTTGTCGAAGGGGAATAAGAAAGTGAATTCCTCAGTTATTGCGTAAACAAAATAACTGAGGAATTTCTTTTTAAACCATCAAACAATTAGTTATGATAGCTGGCATTGCAGGGTGGGTAGTTGTAGTATTTGGCCTGTTTTTCATTTTTGCCGGATTGCTGATGCTTTTTAATCCGCTAAAAGCGAGGGCTACTTTGCAGAAGGCCGGTAGTACCAATTTTATCAACTATGCAGAAATAACCATTCGTATGATTCCTGCAGCAGCGTTGATTTTAGCAGCCGATATTTCCAGATACCCGGAAGTTTTTAAAGTCTTTGGCTGGTTTATGCTTGCCACTTCTTTTGTATTATACCTCGTACCAAGAAAACTGCATCACCAGTTTTCATTAAGGGCTGCAGCTATCTTAAAGCCTTTCTATTTTCAGCTATTAGCACCCTTTGCAATAGCCATTGGCGTACTGATAATTTATAGTGTTGTTTAAACGCGAATAATACATCGCGTTACATAACTTGTTTAACAATTATTTGTAACAGTATATAGCCAGCCGGTATTTGATTTATTGTTGGCTTTAGTATTTTACCTGTCGTTAGTTAATTCATTTCTTTTTTGTACTATACCATGAAGTCTTTGTTGATGGTAATAATATTACTGTTGTCTATTGTTTCTTTTGCCCAAAAGAAAACAGACTACCTGGTTGTAAAATATGATACATCCGGAAAGCAAAGATTTGCTTATGTATTTACAAATTCTAAAAGCGATACTATTACCAGACTGGATACTGCAAAGTATTTTATTTGTTTTAGTGATACCATTACCCATTTTGCGATTGTTGGTATTAAACACCAGAAGGGCTGGTGGGCCATCGATAAAAATGAAAACCCATTATTCCGTGTATACAATACGAGTATTGGAGAACCTACGCCCGATGTTTTGAGAGAAGGATTGATACGAATAGTTGATGAAAATGATAAAATAGGATTTGCTGATTACAAGGGTAAAATAGTTATTAAACCACAATTTGAAATAGTATCAAGCTTTTATAAAGGTCGGGCCATTATCGGCTACGATTGCAAAAAAGAGTTGTGGTGTTGCGAAGGTGAATATGCGGATAAACATTATACAACAACCTGCAAACAAACAGGGTACATTAACACCAAAGGACAGATACTATACATGGGTAAAAAGACTTTTGAAGAGATACAAAAGAAGATAGGCTGGAGACAGGAGTACTAACTATAAATTAGACCACCCTTTAGTCTCACACAAATATGTGATACCCGTATTGTACTTAGGGTAATACTTTTGTCAAATGTTTAGATTCCTCTTTATATGTGGCTTTGCTGCCCTAAGCTTATTTTCAAAAGCTCAAATTAATTCGCCGGTAGACTCCATACATTTTCTACTTGATACCACTATTGCCATCATGCAAAAAAAAGCCTTGAATGCTGATCTGGTAAATTGGGAAAAACTTACGAAAGAACTTAAAGCAGCAACAGCAAATGTACACTCTGTAAAAGAAGCGGGATTTGCTTTTACCAGATTATATGACGAATTGAAAGATGCCCATGGTGCATTTTATTATAAAGACACTGCATTCAGGAGTACGGGGAAAATTAAGAATGTCGATAAAATAAATGAAGTAACGTATGAGGAGCTGAAAAAAGGGCCAAAGCTGGTTGCAATGATGTTGAATAACGGAATTGCATATGTACGCATTCCATTTGTTTCGGTTCAGGACAGTGCCGGTGTTTTAAAATTCGCCAATCGGTTGAACGATTCTGTAACCAGCCTTTTGAAAAGAAACCCAAAAGGATTGATCATCGATTTAAGGTTAAACCAGGGAGGTAATATGTACCCGATGATTGCTGGCTTAAGATCGTTATATAAAGAGGGAAATATCAGCGAATCTTATACATATGAATTCAAGGATAAAAATACTAGTCCTGTTATATTTCGCAACGATAGCCTGATCTGTGAGTATTATAAAATTAAAATTGACAACTATAAAGATTATAGTCGTACAAGGGTAGCGGTATTAATAGGTTCATCCACAGCAAGTGCCGGAGAATGTACGGCAGCATCATTAACATACAGGTCACCATCGGTTTTAATTGGAGAAGAAAGTATGGGATTAACCAACGGTAATGATGGATTCATGGTTTCGGGAAATAATATAGGCTTTAACCTTGCAGTTGGGGTATTAAAGGACGGTAAAGGGAAAAGACTGGATGAAGTAATTCAACCAAATATACCAGTAGCCGGAGGCGATAATTTTACTGAACTGGAAAAAGACCTGAAAATAATACGGGCGGTTGAGTGGATAGTGAAAAAGAAATGATAGCCAAAGCTCGTATCCATTGCTGTCGAGGAAAAAACAGCTATTAGCTTTTAGCCATTAGCCAGGATTGGCGGTTGTTTTGGACTATCTGTTAATAATGGAATAAAGGATAGGACTTATGTTTTTTTTGTAAAAACCCTGCTTTAAAGAAGTATTTAATTTCCTCAGTTCTGCTCGGACATGGTTAAATTCATAGCAAAAAAAGCTAGTCATGCAAATCAAGGGTTGAAATCTGCCAAAAATGAGAAAATCATCGATAGAGTGGTCTTTTGAAGTCATTAAAGCAGGCTCCTATAAAATAATACCTCCTAATCTTATTTGGCTGGTTAGATAGAAAACGGATTTATCATGATAGATCTGCGTTCCATTGCCCGCTCTTGTGAAATTTTAACCCTTGATTCGCATTAGTAGCTAACAGCTAATGGCTAAAAGCTAAAGACTGTTTTCCCCCAACAGCAATACTATATTCCTTTTAAGCATTGCTTTTGAGCTTTCTCTTCAATAAAATAAAACGAAACTTAATATTATCATATACCAGACCGGCAGATAATACAATAGCAGCTATGGTTAATGAATGAAGTCCAATTTTTGAATATAAAAATCCACCAACAATACCTCCAATAAAGAAGAATCCGATAATGGTAAATCGTAGTTTGATGGAAGACACAAGTTTGATTTTTTGCTGTACTTCTTTATAGAAAAACAACTGTGATAATTCAATACCAAGATCAGTGAATAGACCGGTTAAATGGGTTGTTCTGACAACAGAACCTGAGATAGTTGTTACCAGTGAGTTTTGCAGACCCATGGCGAATAGCAATCCAAATGCAATGGTATTTGGGCTTTCAATAATCAGGCTAGTGCCAAAAATGCCAAAAACGAAAAGTATCAGGCATTCTATTGAAGCCGGAATAATATAAATATAATGATCACTTTTTTTGGCAATAATTTCTATTATAAAACTAGAAAGAAAAGAACCGGCAAAGAAGAAGAAGATATAGAGAAAGTAAACAAAGCCTTCCCAAAAATTTAGTTTGAATACTTCATCCATAAAAAAGGCAAAATGGCCCGTTACATTTGTAGTAAGACGTTGTACGGCAAAATATCCTGCAACATTTACCAGTCCCGCAATAAATGATAATAAAGAGGCGATTTTTAAATTATGACTTAATGTTCTTGTCTTGCCCTGGTGTCTGAACATCTGCTATTTCTTTACTTGTTTAAACTGAAATTATTTTGGCAAGTAGCGGTCGTCCTTATATGCTTAAGTAACATGCGTTCTGATTTGCTTTTACTAATGCTGAAAAGCTTGATAAAATTACATCATTCCCCGGACAGCAATGGGTACAAAGCAGAACTGTCCGGGGAAAATAGGCTATGAGCTTCTAGCCTCTAGCTGCAAGCCTTGATTGGTGCTTGTTTTAGGTTTTCCGCTATTATTTGAATAAATGACAGGGCTTGCGAATTTGTTTTGTAAAAACCCTACTTAGAATAAATATTTAATTACCATATTTACGCTAGTAGCCAGCAGCTAGTGGCTAGAAGCTGTTTTTTCCCGGACAGCAATGGGTACATAGCGCAGCCTTAACCAATATGAGGGAGCTTTTATTTAAAATCAGTTTAATCTAAGCAAAAGCTTGCTAACTTTAAAGAAACAGCCAATACTCTATTTTAAACCCCGGAATGCTTCTTTATAATCAGGCAATGCAAATAAACCATACATTACCTTCTAAAATAGTGCGTTACAGCTTGGGCACATTACTCCTTCTGGTAGCGATCAATGCATTTGGAGGCGGCTATTATGGAATGTCAGGGGCAGATGCCGTTCCACTGGCATGGTTAAAGGGAAGTATATTTCACAGTTATTTTATTCCGTCGCTTATCCTCTTTGTATGTGTGGGCGGTACTGCTCTAGTGGCTGGAATAGCGGTTTTTAAACATCACAAGTTTGCAACTAAAGCAGCGCTTATAGCTGGCAGCATAACTATTGGATGGATAACAGTACAGGTAGCGATCATCGGTTATGTATCATGGTTACAACCTGTAATATTCATTGTAGCTGTTATTATTCTTATACTAACCCTATTACTTAGAAAGTATGATCACTAAGCAGATTTTATACTGGCTCCCTATGATTGTAATTGCCTTTGCCAATGCAACATTGAGGGAAGTGCTATTTATAAAACAGTATGGCGAATTTCGGGCACATCAACTATCAACACTTACATTGATTGTTTTTTGTGCTATTTACACCTGGTTTATATTTCCACAACTGAATATTCAGCAGCCACGACAAGCAATTGTAGCCGGATGCTTATGGGTAGTACTTACAGTAATATTTGAATTTACGTTGGGTCGGTTAACAAACAAATCCTGGGAATACCTGTTTGAAAACTACAATATTTTAACCGGACGTATTTGGCTGGTATTTCTTTTATGTCTTTTGTTTATGCCATATCTTGTCTATATGATCAAAAACAGGTCATAAAACATGTTTTGCTGTTTTCTATCATCATTCAATTAACATTATCGTAGTATGGTAACTGAAATACCCAATACCACGCCTGAAACCATTATTACCAGTACACGGATCTTTCCAGTTTCACAGGAACTACTTTTTCATGCATGGTCTGACCCAATGCACCTGAAAAACTGGTGGGGACCCAAAGGGTTTACCAATACTTTTCATGAATTTGATTTTAGGGTAGGCGGCAGGTGGCGCTTTACCATGCATGGACCAGAAAAGGGAAATTATGAAAACGATTGTGAGTTTATTCAAATTGAAGCACCTTCATTAATTGCATGGAAACGCTATTCGCAACCCTTATTTCAGGTAAGGGCAGTTTTTGAACCTGTTTCTGCTAATAGTACAAAATTGGTTTTCAATATGGTTTTTGAGGATGCTGAGACCTGTAGAAAAATGAAACCATTTGTGGTGGATAAAAATGAAGAAAATTTTGATAAGCTGGAGGTAGTATTAATGGGAATGATTTAGCCACAAATGCACAGATTAATCGTTTATAATCTGTGCATCTGTGGCCAACAAATAAATACGCAAAGGGAAGCTTAATAATTCAACTGCCAGCTAAGAAAAAACAAGCTTATTATATTTGTTCCGATAAGCTAAAGGAGATATGCCTGTTACTTTTTTGAATACATCACGAAACGCTTTTACATCTGCATATCCAACTTCATACATCACTTCATGGATATTTTTACGACTTGTTTCCAATAGTTTTTTAGCTGCTTCAACCCTTACACGTTGCGCATATGCTGAAGGCGAATTACCGGTAGCTTTTATAAAACGCCGGTCGAAGTTTCTCCTTCCAATAGCAAACAATGAAGAAAGGGAATCTATTGATATTTTTTCCTGCAGATTATTTTCTATATAAACCTGTGCTTCCTTAATGATATCGTCATTATGCTTTTTTTGTCCGGTGAAAATGATAAAGGGCGACTGACTATCTCTGTCAGGTTCAATCTGAAATACTTTGGAACAAAAGATAGCTGTATCTCTGTCAAAATATTTTTCAACCAGATACAATACAAGATTCAAAAAGGAGAAAGCACCGCCATTGGTATAAATCCCATTTTCATCGGTGATTAACTTATCGGTCTGTAAATTTACTTTGGGAAACATTTCCCTAAAGCTATCGGCAAAGGCCCAGTGTGTGGAGCAACTTTTATGATCAAGTAATCCTAATGAAGCCAGTAAAAAAGCACCGGTACAAATACTAGCTAACTCAGCCCCGCATTTATATTGATGTTCTATCCAAACTGCAATCGCTTTGTTTTCTGTTATGGTTTGTTCGTAGTTATGACTCAATGATGGAATAATAACTAAGTCAGTTCGGGGTATATTATTAATATGGGTATGTGGTTTAACGCTAAATAATCCGCCATGAAAATCTACTTCCTTTGAAACGCCCGCCATTTCAATGGAATAAATTGTTCGCCTGTGTTTTTGTTTCCAATAATTATTGGCCCTGGTAAGTATTTTGTAAGTGCCGACAATACTGCTTAGATTATTATTTCCATTGGGAACGAGGATGGTAATATGTTTCATACCAGTAATTTGTTTAAAGGTAGCACAACAGTTTGTCCTAATTACACCCTAAGAATGTCCTTTTTACACCCCTTAGATATCTCTTTTAGACAGTAGGTTTGACTTATTAAAGATTGAACAATGCTCACTACAGATTTTACCAGAACGCTAACCACATCACAATCACCAGAACAGGTATTCCAAACCGTTTTAAATGTACGGAGCTGGTGGTCCGGATATTTTGCGGAAAGTTTTGAAGGAATATCAACAGAATTAAACGAAGAATTCATCTTTCATGCCGGAGAAGGGGCTCATTACTCAAAACAAAAGCTGATTGAACTAGTGCCCAATAAAAAAGTCGTGTGGCTGGTAACAGATAGCAAACTAAGTTTTCTCGAAAAGCAGGACGAATGGACCGGCACCAAAATAATATTTGAAATTTCCAGCGAAGGAGACCAAACTAATGTAAAGTTTACCCACGAGGGCCTAACACCCGCCTCAGAATGTTTTGACAACTGTACCCCAGCCTGGGCACAATATTTACAGGGCAAGTTGTTACCGTTGATAGGAGGGGGGCGATAGTGTTGTGAATTGTCAATTGTGAATGGTGAATGAGATCGACAACCTATTGACAATTCACCATTCACAATTCACATCTCACAACCTCACTCCAGTCAAGTTATCCACTACCAATGTAAGTTGTAAAACATGGTTTGAATCGAAGTGATCATCTTTAGCGTGGTGAATGAATTGGTTAAAGTAGCCGGTTTCTACAGCGATATTATTGGTTACATTATAGCCAAGCCCAAGAAAAATCCGATTCTGATCGAAGAGGTGATGACCAGTAACAGGGCTGCCATCATTGATAAAGATTTCGTCTTGGGCTATAAAATAGGTGCTGTTTTTGTCGTAACTGTTATGGGTAATTAGGTGTTGGAACTTGAACATGGTTCTTTCTCTGAATACTGTTTCAAAGTGTTGAAGTTTGTCTTTTATTTCTCTTAATTCAGTTCTGAACCGGAAGGAGAAAGTGTTTCTGTTAAGCACTTTGAATAATTGCACTTGCAAAGCGGTGCGGTATTCAGGATAGGCTCTTTGGTTAACATTGTCGCCAATAAAATAATTATACCAGATACCCGCGAAGGCAGAAAGCTTAACAGTTGGTTTGGGGAAATAGTGAATCCATGGCCTGATGGTTAACTGCTCACCATATTCCAGAAATGCTAGTTTCTCATAAGGACTTTGTCTGGAATACTGAAAATCGCATTGCCATTTTAGTTTCTTGCTGAATTTTCCGGCGAGGTCAATCTCAGACCACAGTTGTGTGGTGTTATTAATTTTTTTGTCTTGCGCAAATATGCATGCCGGTAATAAAAGGATGCATAACAAAAGCTGTTTTATCATTTTATTTATCTGATTAATAGATACCAGAAATACGGTCCAATCTAAAGTTTTAGAAAGGGAGGGTACTGTTGTTATTATTGCTCAGATAAAACCTATGTAAAGTTACAGGATAGTAGTTGAGAAACAACCTGGGTTAATGGAGGAAAATTTCAATTTTAAAACCGAGTCAGATCTTAAACCCAACGACTAATTTTTGGTAGATTTCTTTTTTTGAACTGGGTCTTTTGGACAATGCCAGGAAACGGATTCTAATCCAATCCTGACAATGCCTCCTTGTTTTAAATAGTTGTCCATAGACTTTTTCATAGCATCCCTTTCAGATTGTTGCGATATTCCGAGGGCAAAAACAAATTCATCTCTGCTATTCCCACCCATAAAACTAAAATACCCATTTTTAGTGCTGCTATAGTATAACACGCAATCTTCACCTCCACTTTCTTTACACATTTTTAATGCAGCATCTTTAACTTCCTTCATGGTAGCTCTGGGGGCTTCACCATTATCACCCGTTGCTCCCCATTTTCCTGTTTTCTCACATACATAAATGGCTGATTGCGCTGCAACATTCCCAGATGCAAATAACAAACCTATCAAACATACTGCTGATAAATACTTATTCATTGCTTATTTCCCTTCGACAAGCCAAGGGCAGGCTTTATTTTTTATTTCTCTCCCGGATGATACACTTTCACTTTGTGTTTCTCAACATCATCTTTGTAAAAGTAAATGTCTTTAAACTTACCATTCACAAATCCTTCCGCCTGGTCGGTAAAGTTTGGTGAATTAGGATCGGTACTCTGTCCGCCGGTAAGAATGGTTTTGGCTTTTAGCTTTTTACCAAATTCAACAGCTGCAAGAAAACTGTTGCCTGATGTGCCGTAACGTTTATTGTAACCATTGCCCGATCTGCTTTCAAAAGCAGGTAAAGAGCCCCAACGTGAGGAAGAAAAAGGTACAGCGATGCTAGGTTTGTTATCATCGAATCTTTGTCCATCAGGCACGCGCTGATACCGGTTGATCTCTCCCCAGGGCTGGTGCCAGTTACCATAGGTTCTGGTAAGATCATCCAATACTTTTTTCAATGATTGCATTTTTTGGTCTGGGGTGGTTTTGGCCATGTCTTCAAATCTTTTCACAGCATTAGTACCTTCTTCCATGGTTTCGGCGCGTGGAAGAAAATTACTGAGTTGGTTGGCCCAGTCAATAGCAACTGTAGTTGCAACAGAGTTGAGAGCTGCTGTTTTATCCCAGGTACGCAATAGCTCCACTGCTTCTTTTAGTTCAGCTTTTAATGGGCCATTGTAGAAGTCGTAATCTTTACTCAGTGCAGGTATCAGGAAATCAAATGCTGCGAGGTAACGATTATAACCGATTTCAATGATTTTATCGAGGGTAATATTATTTGCATTCTCCAGTAAACGTGCGGCATTGATACCGCGGGCATTTTGTCCGTCAGGGGCCATATAAGAAGGATATTTATTCTTATCAGGACTATCTTTTCCTGCCGAAGTAAAAGGCGTGGAGTTGCAGTTTTGTATCCAGCCAACAGAAGGGTTATGTACCTGAACAATTTCCTCTAGTGCATGAGCACCTTGCCATTCTGTAGCTTTTATACTTCCATCAACCGGACGGGTATAATCATAACCAGGGTTACGTTTTGGAACAAAGTCATTATGCCAGTAGGCTATATTGCCTTTATCATCCGCATAAACAGTATTGTTGGTGGTATTGGAAACCATACGCATGGCATTCTTAAATTCTTCCAGGTTATTCGCTTTGATACTCACCCACGATTGAATCAGTGCACTTAATGAACGATTGAATTCTTTCAATGCCAGCCATTTACCATTCCTGTTACCCATTACCGGGCCATGGTGTGTGTAGAAACCTGTAAAAGGAACGGCTACCTGCTGACCATCTTTCAGGTATTTTACTGTGATAGGTTTTGTCTTTACCGCTTTCATTTCCTTCTCATATTCATACACCCAATTATTATTCACCTTCGAAACTTTTTCTTCATAGAGATCGGCAACATCAGCATAACTGGTAGTATGCATCCATCCACAATGTTCATTAAAGCCCTGGTAGATGAACATTTGTCCCCAGGTAACAGCACCATAAGCATTTAAACCTTCCTCACTAACCATGTGCATTTCTGGTCTGAAATAAAAAGGTACGTGGGGATTGATGTAGAGAATGGCATTCCCACTGGTAGTAAGTTTGGGTGCAATGGCAAAACCATTCGAGCCACTCAGCTCAATATCTTTATTAATGATGGGTTGATAAGCTGTTGCATTTGTGTTGCCATTATAAAAAGTCTTCACTTCATCAAGCGCTATACCACCGGTGCGTGTAGCAGAAACGCTGCCATCAGTAAACATCAGGTGGAACCATGGCTCAAAACGGGTTAATACTTTCGGTTTTACTTCAGGGTGTTTATAGAGGTAAAAATTAATACCGTCTGCAAAAGCATTCAGGAGTTTTTTAAACCAGTTAGGACTGTTATTATAATCTTTAATAGCTTCCGCGCTGTCTACGATCAGTCTTATTTGTAAATCTGCATACAGCATTCGTTCACCATCGGCTTCTGCTTGTCTGCCCAATACTTCGAGGTAATTTCTTTCAACGCGAGAAAAATTCTCTTCGCACTGACTGTATAATAATCCGAACACTGCATCGGCATCGGACTTACCATAAATATGCGGGATACCCCAATTGTCTTTTATAATGTTAATATTTTTCGCCTGCGACTCCCATCTGCTAATTTCTGCAGGAGTAAAGGGTTGGGCAATAGCAAAAGAAGAAAAGAGCAAACAACAAAGCAGTAAACGCATGGTATTGGTTTTGAATAATACCAAATATAAAAAAGCTTTCCCAACCCAGCTCCCTATTTAAATCCGGAGCAGGGTTGGGAATAATGATGTAATGTAAAAACTTGTGGCTTGTAGCCATTGCTGTCCTGGAAAATTTAACCGCGAGCTATAGGTGTCGCGTATGATGGAACACAGATTATCATGATTTTCAAGATCTGTCATGATAGATCTTGAAAATCATGATAATCCGTGTTCTATTTATAGCAGATAATGCATTTACAGCAACCAAATATTTCTTTAAGCAACCGACTTTAAATTTTCTACCCCCCTTTATTCCAATATAAGCAGAAATTCTAAAATAAGCACCCATCAAGGCTTGTAGCTAGCGGCTTGCAGCTTGAAGCCATTTTTCCCCAGACAGCAATAGCTTGCAACCTGAAACTTTCTACCTAATACCCCCATTGCTTCATCACAGCAAGATCTTGTCTTACACATTCAATGGGGTCTATACCCTGGTAAGCTTCCTGTTCAATGATAAAATGGAGGGTACCACCTTTCGATTTGCAGAGATCGGTAATGGCTTTGGTATTGGCAACACCTTTGCCGAGTATAGTACTTTCAAAAGATTTACCATCGGCCGTCTTGGTCTCATCTTTTACATGTATAGATACAAAGCGACCGGGATAGTTGTTAACGATTTCAAGTGCATTAACACCTGTGTGGTATAAGTTACCCATGTCAAGCTGCTGAACAACCAATGATGGGTCTGTATTTTTCAGGATGATATCATATACTTTTTGTCCATTGAGGGTGGCCGTAAACTCAAAATCATGATTATGGTAACCAAAGCGCATACCTGCGGCTTTGCATAGTTCTCCGCTTTTGTTGAATACATCCATATAGGCCAGCATTTCATCGTAGGTTTTGCGTAAGTCGGCATCTAACCATGGACTAATCACCAGTTCCTGCTCCATAATGGCGGCGTCTTCAATGGTATATTTCCAGAGATCGGTGAATTGTTTTTTGTCGGCATCCCAATGGGCTTTACCCATTACTGTATGACCGCTGGGCATTTGCATGCCTAAATCGTTCAGTATTTTCTTAAACTCTTTGGCAGTATAGCCATAAAATTTGCGGTTAACATAATTGGCATGCTCCACATACTTATAGCCCATTTCGGCAATGGCTTTTAATGTGCCGATCGGGTCTTTGCCCATGGCCGCTCTTACCGAATACAACTGTACACCTGTGAGCTGTTTTGTATTGCCCTGTGCAAATAAATTACGTGGTAATACGGTGGTTGCGGCTAAAGCCAGACTGCTGTTCCTTAAAAAAGACCTTCTCGTTGAATTCATGGCTAACAATTATGCAATAAATATAAGACATCTTATTCCTGCTCCGGATTTAAATCAGATGCAGAAAATTTTTTTTTGAAAACGGCGAAAAATATTTCAGTACTTATGTCAAATCCTAGTTGTTTATAAAGACCAATTGCTGCTGCATTATCCTGTCTTACATGCAGAAAGGGTGTTTTGCCTGCGTCAATTATCATTGAACAAATATGTGAGGTAAGTCTCTTGGCATACGACCTGCCCAAATAATCCGGATCTGTACAAATGGCACTTACCTCGGTATGTGTATTTGTTTGAAGTCTTTGTCCGGCCATAGACACCAGCTTGTCTCCGTCAAAAATGCCATAATAGTTGCCAAATTCAATGGTTCTTTGATAGAACGGTCCGGGTTTGGTTTTTTCGGTGAGAACCAGCATTTGCGGTACCTCTGCTTTTGTGAGCGGAACCAAATTGCTCACGTTGTTTTCAAACGGATTAAGTTGATGACATACCATCTGGTAAAGCGGTATGGTAAAAAGCACTTCAAATGCCGGAGTGAACTTTATTTCTCTTGCAAAGGGAACTGAAAAAATCCTGTTGGAGGGTAATTGGGATGCCAGTACGGTAAAATCAGTTTCATCCCAGTTTTTTAAAGCTACAAATGGACAAATATCCCCCGGGTAATATTTTAGAACCTCATTTCCCTGGTTTAAAAAAGAATGATGCGTAGACAAAGCCTCCCATACTGGATTTAACAGGGCATGAATCATAATTGAATACTGTTTAAACGATACCGAAGCCCAAAATTATAAAACAAAGTATTGAATATATATGCCATTCAGTATATGCCAGATGAGGTAATGTCCGAGTCTGATAAATAAGGATGAAGACCATCCATAACGTTTATAATAGATAGCCTGTAACAGGTTCATGGCAAATCCGGTAATCAGGGAGTATGCTATAAACCATCCAGCCCCTGTGGGGAGTTGCTCAATAGGTTCTCTTAATGAAGTAAGGATGGCTATTACAATAAATGCCTGTGGCTGATAAATGCCTTGTTTAATTTTACTGAAAATCAATAGTACCAGTGTGATAGGTATTAGTCGGTAAAAGATTTCTATTTCAAATGCACCTGAGCTGTATAAAAAAATGGAATAAGGAAATGGCTGTGTGTAAGGAGGTAAGCTGGTATGTGCTGTTTGGGTAAGACAATATTCTATGACAAAAAGATCAGCTATACCAAACAGTAAACCGATGAGCAGTGGTTTAAATAACCTGGAAGCCAATGGATGCTCGTTATTCCAAACTTCAGGCAGGCCGGCATTACGCTGAAAAAAAATAAAAGGCAGTCCGATTAATAACAAAGCCACATTTTCAAAATTCCACAGTCTAAGACCGGTAAATTGGCTACTGATACTGTTACCATAAAAAATACCGGCAACAGCAATGAGTATAAAGAAACTAAAAAAAATAACGGACTTTTTCATACGGCAGGTTTAGCATGTTAAGGTAAAAAAATTTCGGCAGGTGTAGAACCTTATGATAAACGCATATTTTCAATTTTTATCATTTTTGAAAGCTGTATTTTCGAAACAGAAGAGAAAAAATGAAACGAACACTGATCATTTATTTTATTGTAGTACTGCAATTAACCCAGGCAGCAGCACAACGCAGTCGTATTTATTTCGATTATAAATGGAAACCATCTTCAGCCGATAAAGCTTTTTATACAGCAGAACTGGTGAAGAATGATACAGGTTGGTTTAGGGCAGACTATAGCGCTAATACCGGTCAGTTAATAAAACATGGGTTCTATAAAGATGCCGACTGTACTATCAAACATGGGGTATTCGAATATTTTTTTGGTAATGGCGAAATCAAGGCAAGAGAAACTTATGCAAACAACCAAAAAATAGGATCGCATATTGCTGTTTATCCCAATGGAATGGTCAGCGATTCAATTCAGTTTAAGCAGGGTATTCCTTATGGTAATTGCATTAGCTGGTACCCAAATGGTAATCCGAGAACAGAAATGCAATTGGATACATTGGGGAATGGGTCCGGACTTGTTATTGGTTTTTTTGATAATGGGGTGGTATCTTTTAAAGGCAAACTGGCTCCGGGATTGCGTAAAACAGGGAATTGGTTTTATTATCACCCGAATGGACAAAGAGCGTCGGTTTTGCAATATGCAAATATTGAAAGCAATACGGCCATGCTGGAACCCAGGCTTAAGTATGATATTTATGAATATGCTTATTACGATTCAACCATCGAATACACCAATACCATTTGTTATGATACGAATGGCGTACAACAACCTGATTGTAAAATAGTGAATACAGTACCGTTATATCCGGGAGGGGTAAATGCCTGGTCAAATTATTTATCTGGTTATTTACCTGATATGATCAATAAATCCAATGGTCCATCAAAAACCATCACCTATGTGGCTTACTTTATGACAAACCCGGATGGAACAAAGTCTGATTTTATGTTGGATAATACGGTGAACAAGAGCTTTGATCAGGAAATCATCGATCTTTTTAAAAAATCAAAAAAGTGGACTGCAGCCTGGCACAATAACCGCATGATACCCATGCTTAATATGCAATCTTTAACACTGGTAAAATCGTTTTAGCAATTGTATTTAGTAATTTTAAAACCTAAATATATTGTTATGCGCAAGAGAATGGGTTTACGGTTTATGGTGTTTTGTCTTTCGCTTTTACTTGCCTCAGGCAGTTTTGCACAGAGCGGTATAGAATGGACTCCCGAGCAACTGGTTGAATTATTTGGCTACTGCGAAAAACCCTACCTGATTAAACAATTGAAAATATCCGAAGCCAATGCAGATAAAATTGGACAGATCAATCACTGGGCCAGGCTTACCAAAATACAAATCCAGAAAAATGCGAACGACACATTTGCTACCGATGGTGAAGTAGAAGAAGCTGTCATTAAAAAATACAAAGCATTGGGACTTTCCGGCGATCAGTTAAAAAACTTAACGGAGAAAAGAAAACAAAGTCTAAGTGAACCCTGTCCACTCATTACCCTGACAGTCAATAAAAACTACGATACTATTGCCAAGCCACAATTGCAATTAATGTTCCGCACCAAATTCCGCAGAACCCTGATGGATAAGCTTGAAGTAAACGGAAAGCAAGCTGATATGTTGATAGAAGCCGAGGTATGGAAGCAAAAGGAAGCTTTAGAAATCAATAAAATTCCTGAAACAGATTTTAACCGGATCAGAAAAACAGTTGCTATGTATACCGACCTGGAAAGGAAGTATGGTTTTATAGGTATTACTGAACAACAAAAAGAAGGCGCAAAAGCTATTTTTAAATCAGCGGAGTAAGTAGAGGGCTTCAAGTCGCAAGCTGCAAGCTGCAAGCCTTGATTGGAGTATATTTTAAGCTTTCTGCTAATAATTGGATAAATGAAAAGGCCCGAGAATTAGCTATTTTAAATAAGGTGATTAAAGAAATATTAGATTGCTGTAAATGCACTAGCTGTTATTAATAGAACACAGATTTTCATGATTTATCATGATAGATCTTGAAAATCATGAAAATCTGTGTTCTATCCTACGCTAGACTTGTCCGAAGGACTCCTTTGGAGCAGCTTGCAGCTTGTCGCTTGAAGCTTAAAATACCCTTATATCTCTCAGAAAATCATTGTTTTATAGTTTAAAGCAATTATTTTGGCATTGCTTATACCAAACTAACCTTGCTGATGCAACCATGCCGTATACTCATTGTTGAAGATGAGTCGCTTGTAGCTATGGATATGGAGCGTATGCTGCTTAACCTGGGCTATGATATAATACCCAATGTAAATAGTTATGCTTCCGCTGTTCAATCCATTGAACAAAATAAACCGGATCTGGTACTACTAGATATTACCCTGAATGATACCAAAACCGGTATTGACCTCTCGGCCTTATTACAACAACAATACCGGATACCATTTATATATGTAACCTCACATTCAGATAAAAAAACCATGGATGATGCCTTGGGAACCAAACCCAATGGCTATCTCCTGAAACCCTTCGAATCGAATGACCTGTATACCGCTATTGAAGTGGCACTGAGTAATTACAGCGGACAGGATATAATAGAACAGGAAAATACTGCAGTAGTTTGTAAAGATGCCCTGTTTATAAAGAACGATAAAAATTTTGTTCGGGTTAATATTGATGATATACAGTGGATCGAA
Organism: uncultured Sediminibacterium sp.; assembly: GCA_965650685.1. Taxonomy (GTDB): domain Bacteria; phylum Bacteroidota; class Bacteroidia; order Chitinophagales; family Chitinophagaceae; genus Sediminibacterium. The sequence goes on along the minus strand of CBFGPM010000001.1, from coordinate 300,573 downwards.
TCAGAACATAACTACCTCTATATTATATCCGAAAAAGGTAAACATATTATACGCTCAAATTTCCGCGACTTTCAACAACATGTATCAGATGCTAAATTTTTACAGGTACATAAATCATATATGATTAACCTCAATAAAGTAGATGCTTTTTCACATACAGATATCACCATCAACGGAAAGGAAATACCACTCAGCCGAATGTATAAAGACGATTTTTTTGCCTGTATAAAAAGAATTTTATAGCCTTTTGAGCCAAATGGTACCCAAAATAAGGCAGTTGGTACCTGTTTTTTGCCCGATCCTCGCATTTACTGCATATTTACAGACCACCATGTTACAATTGTTGTCGATATGCTCCAAAGTCAGGCTTACACCTGCTTTGATTTGTTGCTTTTTATTCCTGACGGAATCAAAGGCACAATATAATTATGTAGATACCGAACAAATAAGACAACAAATAAACCAGGCGAAAAGCGACACAACCCGATGCAGGCTTTATGGAATACTGGGTTGGGAAATGCGTTTTTCCAATCAGCCAAAAGCAGTAGAACTGGCAGATAGTATGGTAATGATTGCGAACAGTAGCAACGATTACCTGAGACTGGCAGAGGCTTACCGCATCAAGGGTTTTGTAAAAGTGGTGAACCAGGATATCGAAGGTTGTCTTAAAATGTATGAACTGTCGATGTTCTATGCTAAGAAGGCAAAAAGTAAATATTATGAGTCATCCATCCTGAACCTGATAGGGGGCATGTACCAGGATAAAGCTGATTTCGATAAAGCCATACAGTATTTTTTAGAAGCAAATAAAGCCGCCGAAGAAAGCAAAAGCTCTGAAATGATTGCCTTCAGTGCCAACTGTATGGCAGAAGCCTACTCAGATGCCGGAAGACCCATCAGTTTTACCCGACCCTTTTATGAGAAGGCTTTGAAAGAAGTATTACCCAGGGAAAACTGGCAATATGCCGGAATGATTCATTCCAATATGGCCAAAGAATATATGATGGTGGGCAAACCCGATTCCGCCAAATTGGAAGCCAACATATCTATTGGATACCTGAATAAAGTAAAGACCAAAGGTTATGTGTATGCAACCTGTGCAACAGATATTGGAGAGATCCTCACCAAACTTAAATCCTACAAAGAAGCCGAACAATACCTGTTGCAAGCCTACCAGATTCTCGATAGCTTAAAAACAAAAGACAATAAACTCATCGTATTATCCGCCTTATCCAACCTTTATATTGAAAGTAACCAGTATAATAAAGCCAGTGATTTTGGAAGAACACTCTTATACCTGGCCCAACAATATAAGTCGAAACTATTCCTGCGAAATGCCAATAAGGTATTATCTGAAGTAGCGGAAAAGCGCGGACAGTTGGACAGTGCCATGCTGTTCTTTAAGCAGTATAAATATTGGAACGACAGCATCTTCAATGAGAACAAAGAAAAAACCATCGCTGATGCAGAGAACAGGATGAAAGAAACATTACAGGCAAAAGAGAATGTTGAGCTGAAGTCCTTAAACGCAAGATTGCGCAATAGTAATCTCTTTGTTGCTGCCGTTGCCTGTGTTTTATTACTTGCCGCCTTGTTCATCATTTTTGCTAATAGAAAAATCAAACAGAAAAACCAGGTACTCGAAAACCAGAAACAGCTGATCGAAAGACAGAACGAGGAGAAAGATATTTTATTAAAAGAGATACACCACCGGGTTAAAAACAACCTTCAGGTAGTATCGAGCTTGCTGAACCTGCAGGCCGCTACCATGACTGACCAGAAAGCTATTGATGCATTGATGGCGAGTCAGAAAAGGGTAAAAGCCATTTCATTGATACACCAAAACCTCTATGCATTTGATGACCTGAGTACCGTATCTTTTACAGACTATATCCGTGAACTATACAGCGATCTGCGGCAATTATATAATAAAGGCCATATTGAACTGATCTGCACCGCACCGGCAGAACAGTTTGAATTTGATATTGAAAGGTCTGTTCCATTAGGTCTCATACTAAACGAAGTAATCACCAATGCATTGAAATATGCATTTGATGAAAATCAGCAAGGCACGATTACCATTTCCTGCGAGTCTAATTCGAATGAGATATTAACTATTATAGTCAGGGATAATGGCAGAGGATTGCCTTTCTCATTTGAAGAACATAAGTCCGAATCCTTAGGCTTCCTGATTATACGGGAATTAACGCGTCAGCTAAAAGGCACTGTTAGATGCGAAGTCAATAACGGAACATCTTTTATTTTCAATATTCCTCAAAGCAGGCTTAAGGCATAGTATCATATTTATATTTCATACCCTTTTTGTTGCATTTGGTACCATTTATTCAAAGTTGCGCTTCCCTCTTTATAATTTTCATATGATTTCGAATGGTTGCGAACCATTATTTCGTAGCTATTCAGCATCACATACATATCCAATATCCCCGAAAAGATCATTACCAGGTGATTATTTGAATCAGACGATTATCTGCGGATAACGTTTTGTACAACCAAACTAACTATTATGAAATCAGCTCTACGCAAAGTAGTAAGCCTGTTATTGCTGTCATGTACGACGGCGATCGGTGTTTTAACAGCTCAACCAACTTTTACCTCTACGCCGGTAACAACAGCCACAGTGGGAAGTCCATATACCTATGGTATATCGGCAACTGATCCGTCGAACAACACGCTCAATTTCTCGGCACTTACATTGCCATCGTGGTTAACGTTGAATAATAATGGCCAAAGTACTGCTTCACAGTTTGGTTCAACTATTTCAACACCAGGTGGTGTAGCAGGCGATGATCTAGGAAATATTTATGCAACCCAGTTAAATGGCACCGCTATTTATAAAATTGCTCCGGATGGAACTACTACAAACTGGTTTACCAGACAATCCGGAAACGTATATGGTATGTTTGCATACGATGGTTACTTGTATGTTTCATACTATTATAATTCTACCGTTTCGAGGAGTAAAATCACTAAAATCTCTTTAACAAATCCCGGAGCAGGAGAAACAGATGTTTACCTAAATCCTAATTCTGGCTCTGCCTTTCTCTCGATGACTCACAGAGCAGGTTATTTATATATTGCTGGTTATGGATTGTCTAAGGTAATTCGGGTTAATTTGAGCAACAATGTTGCAAACGATGTTATAACCAACATTAGCGGTCCTTTCGGGCTTGGTTTTAATTCTTCCGGTATTTTATATGTTGCATCTTACACAAGTGGAACCATTTACTCGTTTAATCCTGCTACAAATGTGTTAACTTCTGTAGTCACAGGTTTACAAAATCCGAGTGATGTAAAAGTAGATGCCTACGACAATGTATATGTTTCAGGGTACCAGTATGTAAGAAAATATACACCTAACTTTTCCTCTTTTATAACCGTTTACACTACCTCAAGTTATGTTTGGGGTATGTCAATTACGCCAACTGGTGCATTAGTATTTGGAGATTATAGTGGAAACCGTATAGCCAAATTACAAACTGGTGCTTCTTTAACCGGAACCCCACCATTATCAGCAATGGGAGTAAATAATGTCAGTGTGCGTGTTTCCAATGGTTCTGCTACAGCCGACCAAAACTTTACCATCACGGTGTATAGTGCTCCTACCATATCTGCGATGCCTAATATTTCAAGGGCACTTAATCAGGGCCCTATTACCCTTACCAATCCTACCAGCAATAGCAATGGTGCAATTACTTACACCAGCAGCAATCCTTCTGTTGTGTCAGTAAGTGGTAATACACTTACATTGAATGCACAGGGTACGGCTACCATTACTGCTAATCAGGCTGCATCAGGTTATTTTAATGCAGGAAGTACCAGCTTTACTGTTACGGTTACTGCACCGGTGTTAATACCTGCCAGTGCTTTGAAGTTTGACCCTAGCTTACCGGCAGGAGATAATAGCCGACTCAATTATGTGGATATAGCTAATCCATTCCGAGCCTTTCAAAAAGAAATGACAGTTGAATTCTGGATGTACGCTCCCGATGCTAACCTGCCTTTCGGGTCGGTAATGGGTCAGGGCCCTACAAATCTTGATCAGAATTATTCATGGTTAATGCACCCGAATACGAATGGCACCATGACTTTCTATGTGAATGATGGTGGTACTTTAAGGGGAACCAATTGTAACATAATAGCAGGCTCATGGCATCATTATGCGGCAACATCCAGTGCAACAAGCACTAAGTTTTATGTGGACGGAGTGCTTGTGCATACTGGTCCTGGTGTATCTGGTAATATTATAACTGATGCTGCTTCAGTTATTCATATCGGGAAAGATGTACGATACGCAACCCGCAATTTTCCAAATAATGATCCGAATAACAGGTATGCAACCATGACCATTGATGAAGTGCGTATATGGAGCCGCGAGCTATGTGCAGATGAAATTAACAATAATAAGAATTGCCAGCTATTAAACCCAGCTACGCAAAATGGTCTTGAAGAATATTATACTTTCAATCAGGGCTATGTAAATGAAAACAATTCTAGTGTTACTACTTTAACTGATTTTAGTGGCAAGAACAGAAATGGTACCCTTAATAATTTTACACTGAATGGTACTAGTTCAAACTGGGCAACTTCAGGATCTACGAATACCGGTACTTGTGGCGCTTATGTAACAACCCTTCCAACAATAACTGTAAATGGATCAACCAATTTATGTGCAGGAGGATCTGTAACATTAACTGCGTCAGCGGGAAGCAGTTACCTGTGGAGCAATGGTGCAACTACTCAATCAATAACAGTAAGTGCGGCAGGTAGCTACAGTGTAACAGTGGCTTCAGCAGGAGGCTGTAAAGCTACTTCGGTAGCAAAAACGGTAACTGTAACAACTATCAATAATCAATCTGTTACAGCAGCACCTATCAATATTTGTGGAACTGGGTCGTCAACAATAACACTTGCTGCCTCTCAGTTAGGCGTTAACTATACCCTACGTAATAATGCTGATAATACTATTATAGCAGGTCCTATCGCTGGAACCGGTGCAGCTATTAACTTCAATACAGGAAATATTTCTGCCACAACTACTTATAATGTGTTGGCAGAAACTGGTCCTACAGGTGCACTTAGTTTAAATGGGTCAACCTACGTAACCATACCACATAATGCAAACCTGAATGTTAGCGCAGGTGGACAGTTAACCATGGAAGCATGGGTTAACCCGGCTATCACTGGCCAATGGAGAAATATTCTGATGAAGGGTGCTTATGGTTATGGAATGGCGATAGATGCATCTAACAGATTATATTTCTGGGATCAGGGAGCCGGAAATGCTTATGATACCTGGTCTAATGTAACTGTACCAGCTAATACATGGAGTCATGTAGCAGTTACTGTACAGGATAACGGATCCAGCCTCTCGGTTAAACTTTACCTGAATGGTGTTAATGTGGGCAATAAAACATCCCCTATTGCTCAGATCAATGATAATACAGAAAGCCTGATTATCGGTCGTCAGGGTACTGGTTGTGGCTGTAATTACTTCAACGGAAAATTAGACGATGTTCGTGTTTGGAACACAGTTCGCTCAGCTTCAGAAATTGCTGGGGGCATGAACAATTGTTTGTCCGGTACTGAAACAGGCCTCATTGCATTGTATAAAATGGATGATGGAAATGGTTCAACAGTTGTTGATTCAAAATCGGCTAATAATGGCAATATTGTAGGAACTGCAACCTGGGCTGCCGGAAATGTTGTATGTGGAGCTGTATGTAGCCAACAGATGTCAGCAACACCGACCATTACGGTAAACCCATTACCAACCGTAAACCCGGTAACCAATATTGAAGTATGCCATAATGGAGTTGCCGTACCAGCTATCAATTTCGCAGGTTCAGTTGAAGGCGCAACATATATCTGGACAAACGACAACCCTTCTATCGGTTTAAGTGCAAGTGGTACAGGAAATATTTCCTCATTTACGGCACAAAATCCAGGTACCGTTCCGGTGTATGCCAACATAACAGTAACACCATCATTTACTGTTGATGGAAATACCTGCACTGGTACACCGGTAAGTTTTGTAATTCGTGTGAACCCAATACCTGTAATAGATCCGATAGCCGCACAAACATTGTGCAATGGTGCACAATCGGCTGTTATAAATATTACCAGCTCTGTACCAGGTGCTACCTTTAAATGGACCAACCTCGATCCTTCTGTAAACATTGGTTTAGCCAACGGGGAAGGCGCGGTGATTCCTTCGTTTACTGCGGTTAACAGCAGCAATCAACAAGTGAATGCCAACTATTTGGTTGTATCTTATTTCCAAGGTGAAACAATGGGTTGTGGTACTTCAAGACTGGTAAACTTTGTGGTTAACCCAACTCCAGTGGTTACTGTTACACCTAATGGACCAACCACTTTCTGTGAGGGAGGTTCTGTAACACTATCTGCACCTGCTGGCGCTTCGTATTTATGGAGCAGCGGACAGCAAACGCAATCTATCACTGTATCACAATCCGGAAATTATAGTGTTGCGCTTACCAGTGCAACCGGATGCGGCAATACATCCGCAGCAGTAGCTGTAACAGTAAATCCATTACCAGCCACACCGGTAATCAGTACATCTGGTCCTACATTGGTTTGTGCAGGTAGCCCGGTTACATTAACAGCTCCTGGCGGACAAACATTTGGTAAGTCTATTGATTTCAATGGATCTAATAATATTGTAATACCACATAATAATAGTTTAAACTTCACCTCTCAGTACACCGTTGAATCATGGATTAAAGTGAATGGTTACCAATACGGAACCATCATTTCTAAATTTGAAGATGATAACAACAACAGAGGCTGGATGGTGAATATGGGTGAAACAGGTGATCCAACTAAATTATCGGTTGTTCATTCAAGACTTGGTACCTGGACCAACCCGATTCAGTGGAACACCGGCTTCCAACCTTCACTGAATACATGGTACCATATAGCAGTTGTGTTTGATGCAAGTCTTTCATCAAATCATATTAAACTGTATGTAAATGGTGCATTAACATCACAAACAAGCTGGCCATATACCCTTACGCCGAATGTAGCTAATATGTATTTTGGTGGATATGATGGTCCGGGTAATGGCGTTAACGGGGGTGCTAATTCAAGGTTCTTCAATGGAAAAATTGATGAAGTACGTGTATGGAACTTCGCAAGAACAGCTTCAGATATTAGTGCATTCTATAATCAGTCGGTAAGCCCATCAACCAGTGGACTGGTTGCTGCTTATTCATTCAATGAAGCTTCCGGCAATGCCATCACCGATGCTACTGGTGTAAACAATGGAACGATGGTAAATAATCCAACACGTTCTACAGACGCACCTGCTTCAGCATCATCCGGTACCAGCACCTATTTATGGTCAAACGGCGAAACCAGTCAGTCGATTGTTGCAACCGCTGCAGGTAATTATGCAGTAACCGTAACCAATGAAAATGGTTGCTCAGCTACATCGGCACCTGTAACGATCAGTAATTATGCGTTGCCAACAATTAGTTGTTCTGGAAATATTACCGCCAACAGTTTAGCTAACCAGTGTGGCGCTAATGTTAGCTATCCTGCAGCAACAGTAACGGCTGGCCCGGCTAACCCAACCATAACCTATTCTCATCCATCAGGCTCATTCTTCCCGATAGGAACAACAACCGTTACTGCAACTGTAACAGATGCTTGTGGCAACACAGCTTCCTGTTCATTTACTGTAACCGTTACAGATAACGTAAACCCTGTAATTGCAGCACCGGCCAACCTTATTGTACCGGCAGGTGCTAACTGTACTGCAACTGGTATTAGCCTCGGCACACCGGTAACTTCAGATAATTGTTCGGTAGCATCAGTAACCAATAATGCACCAACGGTATTCCCAATCGGTACTACCAATGTGGTATGGACAGTAACAGATGCTTCAGGTAATATTGCAACGGCAACTCAGGCGGTAACGGTGAAAGATCAAACAGCGCCTGTACCAAATGTGGCTACATTGCCTGATATCAATGGAGAGTGTTCAGTAACTGTAACAACTATACCAAAAGCTACGGACAACTGTAACGCACAAATTACAGCAACCACTACCAGTCCGTTATCATACAATACACAGGGTACATATACCATCGTATGGAAATACACGGATGCTGCAGGTAACTTCAGCACACAAACACAAACTGTGATTGTGAAAGATGTTACACCACCGGTAATCAACTGCCCTGCACCTATTACCACCATAGCACCAAATAACCAGTGTGGTGCGGTAGTAACATTCCCTCAGCCTACCGTAACAGATAATTGTTCATCTGGCACATCTGGCGTGCATACATTAACGAGCGGTACTCAGTTCTTTGACTATGCAGACAACAGGATGGAAACACAGAACAGTCCAGGTTTACCAATGACATTCTTCCCAACCGATGGACAGAAACTGGCGGTATTCCTTGTTAACTGTGGTTCTACCCATTATATGTACCAGAATGTTACCCTGCCTTCAAGTGGACCTATTTCACTTGGGCTAGACATGAAGTACACCAACCATTATGCATCTGGTTTCAGTGCAAGTCAGTTTATTGCTATTGAGTTAAGAAATCCTTCAACCAATGCAATCATTGCAACCCTGTTTAAAACAAATCCGGGTGCAGCACAATCAACACCTATGACGCACTACACATTCGATCTGTCGGCTTATGCTGGTCAGCAAGTGCGTTTGCAGGTAGTAGATGCAACTATAAATAATTACTTTATAGATGTACAATTAGACAATATCACTTTACCAGGCAGCAGCCTCGTAAATGGTAGCTTTGAAACGGGCGATTATACCGGATGGAGCATTGGTAGTGCAAGCACCACCTGTGGAACCTTCGGTATCGGTTCTGGTCCATCTATATCAATTGTACAAAAAGCAGGTTTGCCATCGGGTTCAACCTTCCCGATCGGTACAACCACTAATACCTTTGAAGCTACTGATCTGGCAGGTAATAAATCAACCTGTAGCTTTACCGTAACGGTAAATGCACCAGAGATCAGCATCAGTGGTAATGCAACAGAGATAGTAAGTGGTGATAATACACCATCTGCAACAGATCATACAGATCTGGGAGGCACCATACCAGGTAGTTCAATCAGTAAAACTTATGTAATTACCAATAACGGTACTGCCGCACTTACTATATCATCAATCAATATCAGCAATGCAGCCTTCACCAGAAGTGGTATCAGCTTACCAGCAACCATACAGCCTGGTCAGTCGGCCAGCTTTACCCTGAGCTTTGCTTCAGTATCACTTGGTGTACAAACAGCAGTGGTAACGGTATATAACAACGACTGCACAGAAGCGGCTTACAGCTTTACCGTGAAAGCAGAAGTAACCTGTACCAATCCGGTATTTGTAAATACCAATGCACAGGTACAGGCCAATACAACGGCCACAACATGTAATGCAGTAGTAAACTATCCATTGTCGGTAACAGGTATACCTGCACCGGGATTAAGCTATAGTTTCAGCGGCGCAACCACAGGTAGCGATGCAGGAACAGGTAGTGGAAAAACCTTCAACAAAGGAACAACACATGTAGTGGTAACTGCTGTTAACCCATGTAGTACGGTAGTGAATGAGTTTGATGTGATTGTTTCAGATATCACACCGCCAATAGCTATTGCACAAAACCTGGTAGTGAACCTTGATGCGAATGGTGCAGCAAGCGTAACTGCGGCGCTGATCAATAACGGATCAAGCGACAACTGTGGTATTGCATCTATCAGCTTAAGCAAAACCAGTTTCGGTTGCAACAATGTTGGAACAAACAATGTGATACTAACTGTTACAGATGTAAATGGTAATGTATCAACAGCAACTGCAGTAGTAACTGTGGTAGATGATATCAAACCATCTATTACAGCACCGGCCATGGTGAGCGTAGTGAATACACCTGGCTCATGTATGGCAGCAGTAAACCTGGGTACACCTGAAACCAGTGACAACTGTGGTGTGGCATCAGTAACCAATAATGCACCAGCATTGTTCCCTGTAGGTACTACCATCGTTCGCTGGACAGTTACCGACATACATGGTAATGTAACAGATACGGCTACACAAGAAGTAGTGGTGATCGATAATGAGAATCCGACCATCACTGTAAGTAATATCAGTGTTAACAACGATGCTACTAAATGTTTTGCAACTGTAACCGTAGATCAGCCGGAAACAGCAGACAACTGTGGTGTGTCATCGGTAGTTGGTGTACGTAGCGATAACCAACCGTTAACCGCAACTTACCCTGTAGGTACAACAACCATTACCTGGACAGTTACCGATATACACGGAAATATTAAAACAGCGGTACAAACCATTGTAGTAACAGATAATGAAAAACCAAGCATAACAGCACCAGCCATGGTAAGCGTGGTAAATACACCAGGCTTATGCACAGCTAGTGTTAACCTGGGTACACCTGTAACCAGCGATAACTGCGGAGTGGCAACGGTAACGAATAATGCACCAGCATTGTTCCCAGTGGGTACAACCATTGTTCGCTGGACAGTTACAGATATCCACGGTAATGTTACCGATACAGCCACACAGGAGGTGGTGGTGATAGACAATGAGAACCCAACCATAACGGTAAATAACATCAGCGTGAATAATGATGCCGGTAAGTGTGGAGCAACCGTAGCGATCAGTCTACCTGAAACCGCTGACAACTGTGGTGTGGCAACAGTAATGGGTGTTCGCAGCGATAATAAACTGTTGACAGAAGATTATCCTGTAGGAACAACCATCATTACCTGGACTGTAAGAGACGTAAATGGTAATGTTAAAACAGCAACACAAACCATTGTGGTGACTGACAATGAAAAACCAGTAATCGCTTGTGCAGCAAATCAGGTATTCTGTGCCAACACTGGTGGAAATACACAATACACAGTTCCTGTCCTTAACCAGTCAGACAACTGTGGTATTGCAAGCACTACTTATACTGTAACTGGTGCAACCAACAGAACAGGTAATGGTACGAATGCAAGCGGAAGCTTTGCGATCGGAACATCAACAGTAACCTATACTGTTACAGACATTCATGGTAATGTAAGCACATGCAGCTTTACGGTAACCATCAACCCGCTACCGGTAGCCAGCATTGCGGCGCCAACAGCAGATGCATTCTGTAACCAGTTTACATTAACTGCCAACAGCACCCTCAGCGGACCATTCACCTACCAGTGGATGTTCGGCAACAACACCAAAGCAACTACCCAACAGTTAAGCCTTGGCTTAACAGATGCAGATGGAGTATACAGCGTATACACAACTGATGCAAATGGTTGCAGAAGTGAACTGCCTGCTACCTATAACTACCAGAAACAAACACTGGTGAGCAGCTATACCATCTTAGCTACGAAAGAAGTAAAACTCGGTCAGTACGATAAGGTAGAAAGCGGAAGTGTAGGTGTAATGAGCAGCAGAGGAGAGGCAGAGTTTGAGAAATACAGTTCAGTAACAGGCGCGGGAAGCTTTGTAAAAGCACCAAGAATCGATACTGATAAAGGTGTAACCATCAACAGTAAGATCTATGGTGTTGCAAGTGTAACCCTGCCAACGATGCAGTATAATGTAAGTAATACAAGATACCTGCAGGATAAAACCATCAACTCAAATGTTACTGCAACGGTAAGTGGTAACTATGATGAAGTAACCCTGAAGAAAGGATCGAATGTAACCTTAACGGGTACGGTGTTTGGCAAAATTAAACTGGAAGAAGGCGCAAGCGTACGCTTTACTTCAACCACCATTGATGTAGCTGAAATACAAATTGAAAAAGGACCTAAGAACGGCGGATACAGCTATATCAGATTTGCACCAAATACTAGTATCAGGGTGAGCAAGAAGGTAACAATTGGCAGCGATGTAATTGTGAATCCGGAAGCCTACCAGGTAACTTTCTACATGGCCGATAACAGAAGAGATGAAGAGAAATTCCATGTGAAGGGTGATGATACCAGGATAACAGCCAACATCATCTTACCTGATGGTAAACTGAAAGTAACTGGTGGTAATTATGGTGATGACAAGTGTGATCACAGACCACATAGTGCTAACAGCTGCCGTCACAGAGGACATGGTCACCACGACTGCGACCACCGCGGACATGGAGACAAAGATTGTCGCGATGATGTTTACATGACTGGTCTCTTCATTGCAGAAGAAGTAGAAAGCGAGGGCAAAAACGTAATCTGGAACAGCTTTAGTTGTGGTGCAGGTTCTGCACCGGTAGATGCAGTAGTATCGAGCAACAACAAAGCAACTGTTACGGAAGAATCTTCAAGCCTCAAGCTGCAGGCTGCAAGCAAATCTGAAGAAGAGTTGAAAGTGGTAGTGATGCCGAACCCGACCAGAACATTCTTTACCATCAAGCTGGAAAGCAAGTATGATGCACCGGTAACCATGAGAATGGTAGATGCATCAGGCAGAGTGGTAGAGAGCCGTACTCAGATCGGATCGAACAGCACTATACAGGTAGGACACAATTATAATGCTGGCAATTACTTCGCCGAGTTTGTGCAGGGTAATCGCAGAAAAACTATTCAGCTAATAAAAGTGCGATAAGTACATAGTCCGGGGGGATTAAAAACGAGTTGCACTTAAATTACCCCCTGCTGAATAACCCAAAGACCCGTCTTGTAAAAGGCGGGTCTTTTTTTAACAGAAGAACAGAGGAACAGAAGAATATCCAATGTCGAAGTGATATACTGCTACCAGCAGCATACCACTTCGACATTGGATATTGGACATTCGATATTCCTCTGTTCTTCTATTCATCTGTTTCTTTACCTTTCCGCCTTAATCCTTAAAAATGAAACTGGAAGAAATTTTACAGCAAAGAGCAGGACAAGCCTGTGAGTTATGCGGGGCGAATGAAAAACTTCAAATGTATAAAGTGCCGCCGCAGGACCATGCTTATCCAGAAAACACCGTGATGATCTGTGCCAAATGTGAGGCGCAGGCAGAAAAAAAAGAGCCATTGGATTACAACCATTGGAAGAAACTAACTGAAACAATGTGGAGTGAAGTGCCGGGGGTACAGGTAATGGCCTGGCGCATGTTGAACAGGTTACGTAAAGAAAGCTGGGCGGTAGATCAATTGGATATGCTGTACCTCGACGAAGAAACCCTTGCCTGGGCCAAGGCGCTGGGCGATCATGAACTGGATGGGGAAGCTGCATTACATACGGATGCTTTTGGCAATTTTTTACAGGAAGGCGATACGGTGGTACTGGTAAAAAACCTCGATGTAAAAGGCACCAGTTTTACGGCCCGCCAGGGAACGGTGGTAAAGAATATCCGTTTGGTAAGGGATAATATAGAGCAGATTGAGGGTAAGATTGAAAACCAGATGATTGTGATATTGACTAAATATGTAAAAAAACAAGCCTAATTACTCTTAATCTGTGAATCTGTGGCTAGAATAATAAGCCACAGATTCACAGATTATTTTTTAATAGTAGTTCTTATATCGAAAATTTTTATAGAACAATTGACTACAAAAGGCGAAGATGAATGTCTTCGCTTTTTTGTAGAACGCTACAATATGCGCTGATCAGCGGTCGGAATACCCGTGTTTAATCGAAATAAAGGCGAAAGGCGATGCGGTTATTAGTTAGTTTAATCGCCGTATTCTTGCGGCGAATATGCTTGCCTGTGCGGGGAATAAGTGTTATATTTACCGCATAAAAGCGGGAAATAATGTATATCCATGAACATCCTGATTGGCCACATTTTACCTGGAACAGTGAAAGACTGACGAAATTACTGGCAGAAACACGTCACAAGCAGGGCAAAATGCTCGGCAGAATGGAAGCGCTGGGTTTTTCCGTTCAGTCAGAAGCCAGTTTAGAAAATCTTACGCAGGAAGTAGTTAAATCCAGTGAGATCGAGGGTGAAAACCTGGATATCGAACAGGTTCGGTCATCCATTGCACGCCGCCTGGGTATGGATATCAGCGGACTGGTTCCTTCTGATCGCCATGTAGAGGGGGTTGTTGAAATGATGCTGGATGCAACACAGCATTTTGAGCAACCACTTACTCATGAGCGTTTATATGGCTGGCAGGCAGCTCTTTTCCCCACCGGTCGCAGCAGTATCCATAAAATCACTATCGGTGCGTGGCGTACGGGACAAAACGGCCCTATGCGGGTAGTGTCAGGAGCTATTGGCAAAGAGAAGGTTCATTTTGAAGCACCGCAAGCATCGAGGCTGTCAAATGAAATGAATATTTTTCTTGAATGGTTCAATAATGAAGCTGATCTTGATCCAGTTTTAAAATCAGCTATCGCACATTTATGGTTTGTAACCATTCACCCTTTTGAGGATGGTAACGGACGTATTGCCAGAGCCATAGCTGACATGCAACTTGCGAGGGCGGATAAAACATCGCAGAGGTTCTATAGCATGTCGGCGCAAATTCGCATCGAACGCAATGATTACTATAATATGCTGGAACAAACACAGAAAGGTACACCCGATATTACAGCATGGCTTGAATGGTTTCTCGGATGTTTAATCAGGGCATTTGATAAGATAGAAACTACATTAAAAGAGGCGAATCGCAAAACACAGTTTTGGGATGCTGTAGGCGGTATGGAAATTAATAGTCGCCAGCGTTTAATGCTAAATAAACTACTGGATGGTTTTGATGGAAAATTGAATACATCGAAATGGGCAAATATTGCAAAATGTTCTACAGATACAGCCTTGCGGGATGTTCAGGATTTGATGGATAAAGGAGTTCTTGTAAAAGAAGATGCTGGCGGTAGAAGCACCAGCTATGTATTGAGTGAAAACTTTGGATAGGTAAAAAGGGTTCAGTTGGGCATTAGCTAATAATGCGAATCAAGGGGTGAAGGGGAACTGGTATATCGCTTATAGCTTATGGGTCATGGCATATGGGCTATAGGCTTGATGACCCATCCCGACTTCGGCCGGGACGGGCCATGGGTTAAAATGCGGTGATCAACTTTTGGAAAGTTCCGAAACTTTCCAAAAGTTACACAGAGGCGAGCCAATAATTTACACGGCGAACTCGCCTGACACAAAAAAAGCGAAGACTTTCATCTTCGCTTTGTGGGCCTACCTGGGTATGCTCTATGGATATGTTTTAATTAGCGGCAGATTCCTTACCTCACTTTTCCTTCCACCTATCAGTCACCCCGCAGGCCCTATTTACCTTCAATATTGCCCGAATTATCTTCGCTACAACTGCACTTTTCTATCATATAGAAAACAGCCCTCAACACAAAAACAGTGTTAAACTGTGTAGATGATGTGTTGATGGTGTGTAAATGCCCTAGGAGAAAACCCCTGAAAACTACCATTAAAGCCGGGAAGTGTTATTTTCTGACAGACTGGCCGAAAAGTGTTTTTTGTTTTTGAGTAGGAGGTTTTGGATAGATAATAAAAGAAAATGATCGCCATTAGTAAAGTCTAATTAGCTTTCAGATATTAGTTGTAATTCACTATTTTTGCCGCCCACGAGCAACCTGAAATGGTTACTCTGGGCCTATAGCTTCCGCCTAAGGCGGAGTAAGAGCACTTTTAAAAGTGTTTTGTAGGCATAACCATTTTGAAAACAACATTCGTTGTTTTCGGGCCTATAGCTCAGCTGGTTAGAGCACCTGACTCATAATCAGGGGGTCCCTGGTTCAAGCCCAGGTGGGCCCACGTGAATATCAAGCAGTTATGAAGATCTGTCTCATAGCTGCTTTTTTATTTGCACACAAATTTGCACTATAACTCTTCTGCAAAGCATTCTTAACCATTAACTGCAAATATTTGCATCTTATCGAATGACGGCGGCCAAATAGGTTATTCTTCATTGTTGATATTTCTTGAATTTACTAAATAGTAAAAGCCCATTGGTGTCGCTTCCTTTTTCCAGAAGTTGAATATAGGTTTGTGCAACAATCGTTAATAATGAACAATCCATTTGAAACTTTAGAAGCAAAACTTGATATGCTTACTGAGCAAGTCAATGCTATTGGAGAAAAGTTGCTGACCAAACAAACACAAGAATATGTCGCTGAAGTTGGAGGAATTGAAATGGCAATGCAAATGACAGGGTTGAGTCGGTCCGCGATTTATACACACACTTCACAAAAAACAATTCCTTTCCATAAACCACTTGGGAGTAAAAAATTGATCTTTTATCGCGGAGAGTTGACAAGATGGATAAAAAATCAACAGCATGAAAATTAGCCATGGTCGATTTTGTGAAGCTCATTCAGCCAATAATTGGATCTATTACATCAGATTTGGAAAGTCGATTTATTTTCGGCCCATTCTGCCCGAAGAAATTTCCAAATTGTTTGTATCCAAGATTATTTAAAGATCCGTCAAATGGATTGGAGATAAAAATTTACAGATATCATATCGAATACAATTTCAGTTTCAACGAACTTTTGAAGAGAAATAAGCGAGGCCAAAATATTTCACTCACTGAAATCAAAAAAACAATCGAATTTCTATCCTCTTATTATTTGATTGACCCTTCCGCTTCTTTAATAATAAATCTCGAAATAGGATTTAACTATCCGAATATTAATACAGATTTTTTTATTCATAGCATTATCGGCTGCAGGACTATGGATTATAAGAGAAATTATCATTTAGGTAGAGGTGACGAAATTGCAATCTCAAGTAGTTATATTCAAATAAAAATTTACGACAAAGGAAGACATATCGGTGACGATGAATTGCTTGCCAGAATTGAGATTAAAATGAAAAAATCTTACCAATTAAGAAAATTAAGAGTAACAACACTCGACAGTTTACTAAATGAAACTACAATCAAGAATTGTTTTCAATACTTTATTAAATGTATGGGGAATTTAACCACTGTTAACCCTGAATTAATTACCGAAGAGATAAACCGTGAACAAATCTTTGTGAATAAATGCATGAATGGCTATCAATGGGGTAAAACTGGCGATTCAGGAAGAAGTTGTAAAAGATACAATACCAAACGCAAACTAAAAACCTTACATAAAAAAGCAGGCTTACCTATGGTAAATGAAATCATTATTAGAAAATCAGAGCAGATATTCAATGAATTTATATGTGATGCATTTCAACACAGTATATATGCTGGCGAAATGTATCAAAACTCGCTTGTTAATAAAATATGACTTTACTTGTTCAGGTGGGCAAGGGGGTCTGGGCTTGCATTGAGTGGATCGATTTTTTAGGACCAGACACGAAACGAATTATTGCCCTCAATCCCCAACTGATGATTATACCCCCCATCTTTCAAAGCACAAGGTCCACCCGCATATAACTCCAATTTTTTTTTAGGACCCCATACCCCCCACCCGACCCTATGGAAAGACAAAAAATTGTTTAATTTTTCAGGTCGTTTCGATGCCTTTCCATAGGGTCGGGCGGGGGTAGATTAGACTCTTATGAGAATATCCCAGTTAAGTCTTTCAGCGTGTTTTTCGGACATCCCTTTTGCAATCGAAGAATTAAATGCCACCAAGAACTCCCCCTCTCTCTTCAGAATAAAATCTTTTACGGAATCATTTTCGAGCATTTGTCTATACTGACTGATGTTATTGTCACGCAAATACATTTTTAATAGCATCCCATACTTCCCAATACCAGCTTCTTCCAGTTGTTTATTCAGATTTTCTTCAAGCCTTTTTACTTCGTTCCAATCCATTTCATCCTGCAGATATTTATATAGGAATTCAGGCCGTTGGGAGTATTGATAGGGAGACGTGTATTTTTCGTAATCAGGATGTGTCTGAGTTAATATCGCAGACCGCATTTCCTCCTGCATAATATTCAATTGTGCTATTAGCTGTTTGGATGCTGAAATAGCAAACTGTTCAAATATTGCTTCCGGATCTGTCGTATTCCATTTATTCAGCCGCTGGATCTCTCTGAAAGCGTTTGTATCGAGTATGCGAGTTGAAACATTGAGTGCCTGTTCCAGGTTAAATCGGGTTTTGCCTTTCAAAACAGAGATCTCTGTCAGTAGCCTGAATGCTGCTTCAATATGTCGATGGTCCCACTGATCCTGTTCCAACAATCTTTTGAATTGATGGATGAATTCCTGAACTGATACCGGATTGTAATTTTCCATGATTAATCAGCTGGCAGGTGTATAGATTTCTCCAAAAGAGAGTACCCAACCAATAACCATTCCCACCAAAAACAGGAAAATGCCAGTCCAGTAGAGCCTTCTTCCATTTGGCATGCCCATTTCCGCATATTCCTCATCCATCAATCGGTTTGCTTCCTGTTGTGCAGCTTTAGATTTTAAAGAAGGCGGAAACATCGAAAAAAAGCCCATAATACCTGCCCATGCGATCACATTTTTGGCATCCGCTAATCTGGATAAGCCAATTACAAATAAAAATCCGAGAATAGTAACGCTTATAATCCAGATCTGAGGTTTGCGCCAGATGGTGAATACCCAGTTGTTCAACTGTACCAGGACAAGTTTCAAGACGAAGAAGACAATCAGGATCTTTAAGATCAGCCAGATGATATGCATAGTTTCCGTTTTACGTGGTTGACTGGCCCACAAAAAACACGTGGGCCATTGACAATGCCCGTTATCGAGGCTCGGCCGAGCCCTACCACGGAGCAAAGCAACGCCCACGCTTAACGTAGGCGTCTCGCTTGCTTCCCCCGTGATATGGTGAAATTTGGCCGATTTCGATAACTGGGTTCGCATGCTTAACGCATGATTATATTTTCTCGCTATTACCGTTTCTTATATCCTTATAATTTCAATTTTATAGCCCAAATTTAGGAATACAGGAGCTGAAACCATCTAATTTGCACGTTTTTTAAAATGATATTGAACATTGACAAATTGTTTATTATCTTGATTTTCAATTCCCCCTCATTAAAATCGATTGTAACCACCTTGATTTTGTGAATACAATGGCAAACAATCTTTTTTAGGACGCTAAAAAATCCAGTAAAATCAGTTAGCTGTGGCTTATTACTGATAAACCATTGCTTAAACCTTGTTAAGCGTTCGTTCATTTTTTACTTTAGCGAATTATAAAAAAAAGACATTAGGAAATAGTTATGAGTGATACCCTGGCATTAGAAAAAACCCTTTGGAAAGCTGCTGATAAACTTCGCAAAAACATTGATGCTGCCGAGTACAAGCATATTGTACTGGGCCTGATCTTCCTGAAATATATTTCGGATGCTTTTGAAGACTTGTACGCCAAACTAAAGGCGGATGAAACCAATGGTGCCGATCCGGAAGACAAAGACGAGTACAAAGCCGAAAATGTATTCTTTGTTCCGCAGGACGCCCGCTGGATCTACCTCCAGTCAAAAGCCAAACAGCCTGAAATTGGCAAGTTTGTAGACGATGCCATGGATGCAATTGAAAAAGAAAACCCATCCCTGAAAGGTGTATTACCCAAAGTATTTGCCCGGCAAAACCTTGATCCTACCAGTTTGGGTGAATTGATAGATCTTATTGGAAACATTGCATTGGGTGATGCCAAAGCCCGAAGTGCAGATCTACTGGGACATGTGTTTGAATATTTTCTGGGTGAATTTGCTTTGGCGGAAGGCAAGAAGGGCGGCCAGTTCTATACACCCAGATCTGTGGTTGAATTGCTTGTAGAAATGCTGGAGCCTTATAAAGGCAGGGTGTTTGACCCCTGCTGCGGCAGCGGCGGTATGTTTGTACAGAGTGAAAAATTTGTGGCCGATCGCCAGGGCCGGGTAAATGATATTTCTATATATGGGCAGGAAAGCAACCAAACTACCTGGCGACTGGCAAAGATGAACCTGGCCATTCGTGGTATTGATGCCTCACAGGTAAAGTGGAACAATGAGGGAAGTTTTCTGAATGATGCCCATAAAGACTTGAAAGCCGATTATATTATTGCAAATCCACCCTTTAACGTGAGTGACTGGGGCGGCGACCTAATGCGTACTGATGGCCGCTGGCAATATGGGGTGCCGCCCACCGGTAATGCCAACTTTGCGTGGCTGCAGCATTTTATCTATCATTTAGCGCCCAATGGACAGGCGGGTGTGGTATTGGCGAAAGGAGCTTTAACCTCAAAAACATCCGGCGAAGGGGAAATAAGAAAGGCGTTGATAGAAAATGGTTTGATTGATTGCATTGTAAACCTCCCCGCAAAACTGTTCCTTAATACACAAATACCCGCAGCTCTTTGGTTTATGAGCCGCAACCGGAAAAACGGCAAATTCAGAGACAGAAGTAAAGAGATTCTTTTTATTGATGCACGAAACCTGGGCCACCTGATTAACCGTAGAACCCGTGAATTAAGTGCTGATGATATACAAAAAATTGCCGGCACCTACCACAACTGGAGAAACCCTGATGGCAATTATGAAGACATTGCGGGTTTCTGTGTAGCTACCCCCATATCTAAAGTAGCGGAACTTGATTATGTACTAACTCCAGGCCGCTATGTGGGATTGCCTGATGAAGAAGATGATTTCAATTTTACCGAACGCTTTAGTGCTTTAAAAGCCAAGTTGGAAGAGCAACTAAAAGAAGAGGCGACCCTAAACGATATTATTAAAGCGAATTTGCAAAAGATAAATCTTACTACCAATGGCTGAGATCATCAGGAACCGAACCATCAGGCCGAACACCAGGCAGGCAACCAGCCTCAATTACCGTGTAGCGATTAACGGCATTACGCCTAATGATACACTTGTGGTGAATATAAAACACGAATGCAAACCCTTTTCTAAAACATTCAAGTTTCGAGGTAGGGATGTACTGAAAAAGAAAAGTTTGGGTTTTACTGTTAGTGAAATTGGAAATGAGATTCAGATACATTGGATTAGTACACAACCGATAAATGGGTAATATGAAAGAGTGGAAAGATTTTAGATTAGGCGATGGTATCGAGACTAACAGGAAGAGTATTAATAACAGCTATCCCTACTCAAATATATCATATTTAGATACAGGTTCAATAACCTGTAACCGCATTGATTCATTTCAAAAATTAAGTTTGAAAGAGGCTCCAAGTCGAGCAAAAAGATTAGTTGATGAAAATGATATTATTTACTCAGCGGTAAGACCGAACCAACTTCATTATGGCTTTATAAAGGATCCTCCAGACAATTTAGTAGTCTCTACTGGGTTTGTAACTATAACTTGCAAAAAAGAACTACTTGATCCGCTATTTCTTTATTACAATTTAACGCAGTCACAAACAACAGAATATCTACATTCCATTGCAGAGGCTTCTACTTCTGCATATCCATCCTTGAAACCTAATGATATTGAATCTTTAGACATTCTTCTTCCCCCTCTCCCAGAACAAACCGCTATTGCCTCTATCCTCAGCAGTTTAGACGATAAAAAAGACCTGCTGCAACGCCAAAATGCAACTTTAGAAAAAATGGCGGAAACATTGTTTAGGCAGTGGTTTGTGGAGGGGGCAAAGGAGGATTGGGATACTATGCCACTGAGCCAAATGGCAAATTTTTTAAACGGGTTGGCTTGCCAAAAATTTCCTCCGAAAAATGAAATAGACAAGCTGCCTGTTCTGAAAATAAAGGAATTAAGCGGTGGAATTACTAATAACTCAGATTGGGCAAGTAATGATGTAAAACCTGAATATGTTGTGAGAAATGGCGATATAATATTTGCCTGGTCTGCTTCATTGATGGTTAAAATTTGGGATGGTCAGGACTGTATCTTAAATCAACACTTGTTTAAGGTAACATCCGATAATTTCCCTAAGTGGTTTTATTATTTGTGGTGCAAACACCATTTGGAAGAGTTCATTTCAATAGCAGCGAGTCATGCTACTACGATGGGGCATATTAAGCGTGGAGATTTAGACGAAGCAGCAGTATTAATACCCACTTCACAAGAACTAAAAACAATGACTGATAATGCCGAACCATTGATTGAAAAAATAATCAGCAACAACAACCAAATTCACACCCTCACCGTTTTAAGGGACACTTTATTGCCGAAGCTGATGAGTGGAGAGGTCAGAGTGGAAACAAATAATTAATTTTAGAAAAGAACAATATTATATATGGAAATCAGCATAAAACTAAAAGGTGATATTGAAGTTCGCCTAAAGCCTCTTCGATTCACTGATAAAAAAGAGGAAGAAAATATAATCAGATTTGTCCCTTTGTCCGGGGGACGGGTTCATCTTGCTATTGAGTTAGTGGGCAGTAAGTTCAAAATTATTGACAAACATCCAGATCTTGATGAACCAGAGGATAAATTAAATGAAGTTATTGAAGAGTGGCTTGTTGAGCAAAATCCAAATGATTTGTTTGGCTCAGAAGATACAGAAACAGAAGATGAAGACGATGTAACTCCGTATGATCCAGATAAGATCAGGGTTGATACAAAAAACTTCTCATTGCGCCAGATTTATGATATGATTGAAAGCAAAGACATAAATCTGACTCCTGATTTTCAACGGAATCTTGTTTGGGATAATCAAAGAAAATCCAGATTGATCGAATCTATACTCATGAGAATTCCTTTGCCTATGTTTTATTTTGCTCAAGATGATGAAGGTAGAATCTCGGTAGTAGATGGATTGCAACGACTAAGTACAATACGAGATTTCATGGACAATAAATTTCATTTACGAAAGCTCGAATATTTAGGGGAGAAATGTAATGGGAAGGTTTATACGCATGAAAACCCTAAAAAGGCTATAGATGCTAAGTATTATAGATGGTTTAATATGACTCAAATCACTGTTAACGTAATAGACCCATCTTCACCATTCAAACTCAAATATGATATTTTTAGAAGAATCAATACTGGCGGCCAGCCGTTGAATGCGCAAGAGATCAGGAATTGCTTATCAAGCGATGAACTTCGTATCGCTCTTCGTAAAATGACTGCATTATCAAGTTTTAAAGAAGCGACTGGCCATAGTATCAAAGATGTTCGCATGGAAGCACAGGAGCTGGCATTGCGTTTTATTTTATTTCATCAGAAATATACATCTGATAATACCCTAAATAATTATAGCGGGAATATAGAATCAGAGTTGAATACATTGACAGAAACAATAAGTAAAGACAGAAAGTTTGATAGCAATTATTATTTGGAATTATTTGATAACGCCATGAAAAATGCATATCACTTATTTGGTAGATATTCGTTTAGAAAATGTAAAGTTGAACATATTAACTCAGATGCAAATAGACAACTGATTAACAAAGCTCTTTTTGTTAGCTTTAGTGTACTTCTTAGTAATATAGATAATAATATCGTACAGTCTTCCTCTCAATTTGAATCATTGGCGATGCCATTAGCTGAAAAAGTATCTGCAAATACTGAATTGTTTCTCTACTTGACATACAGCACCAATTCTAAAACAAATATTCAGGCTGCATTTACTGCAGCAAACCAGCTGATAAATAACATTTGAAGAAATGAATCAATTAAAAATAAACCAATTTAAGTGTTTTGTAAATGCTTCTATTGAGATCAATCAACTTACAGTAATGGCTGGTGCAAATGGTAACGGGAAAAGTACCGCTATACAAGCACTACTGTATTTAAGAAGAACGATAGAACATTGTGGTGAATGGATAGATGGCATGTATCAATTGAACAAAATAAATGGCCTTAATGTTCAGCTTAATGGTGCATATTGTTTAGCCCTCGGCAATAGTAGTTTTGTATTAAACAGAAATGCTGAAGTAAGCGAACTTACAATTGGTTTAAGTAATGAGCGAGAGAAAATTATTGTGGTATATGATGTTGATAATAGGAATACACAACTTCATTTAACCCCTAAATCAGTAGATAAATCTGATGTTGCTAATTTCCCAATTTTTAAGCAAGAGTTCTATTATTTGAATGCTGAACGTTTCGGTCCGAGAGTAAGCCAGTCGCTACAGTTTTTTGATTATCCAAACGCGGGTTGGCAAGGAGAAACAACTGCTCAGTTGATCGGTTTAGAAAATGGATATTATAAAATAGATGATGACAGACGATTTAAGGGGACTCAAACTAACTTTTTGATTGACCAGGTAAATTATTGGTTGGACTTTATAATGGAAGGAGTAAAGGTTCGCGTCGAAACAAATCCAAACACATTAAGTGCTCAAGTATTAATTGAAAATCATTTTATAGCTTCCGACCCTACAGTTTCCACTAATTTAGGATTTGGCATAAGCTATATCCTCCCAATAATTGCGACTGGATTAATAGCAAAGAAGGGATGTTTTTTTGTTGTTGAAAATCCAGAAGCTCATTTGCATCCGTCGGCACAATCTAGAATTGGTAGATTTTTATCCATGGTCGCCAGCGCTGGAATACATATAGTTATTGAGACACATAGCGACCATTTAGTTAATGGGATTCAAATAGCTGTTGCCGAGAATTGGTTAAAAAATGATCAAATCACTGTAAACTTTTTCAGTCACATAAAAACAAGCCCAGAGCCAGAAGTTCAGCCTATTAAAATTAAGGATAAGGGTGAACTTACAGATTGGCCCAAAGGCTTTTTTGATCAAACGCAACTTGATTATTCACATCTTTTACGATTGCGGAAGCATGTTTAACTATTATCTTTTCAATCCGAGCTATGTAAATGCTTCAACTAACGATTTGGAAGTCAATCTTCAAAATCTACAAGTTATTTTTACTGGCCGCCAGGCTAACGAGAGTTTTTATAAGCATGACTCTATTTGGAATGTACTTGTTGCTAATGGTACGTTTGCGGAAGTAGCCTTTTCTGCTTTTACTGATAAGCAGTTTTCGATTCAGGTGCTACCTCAGCTCTTGCAGCAAATAGAATCAATTGAAAATCCAATTGTCTCTATTCAAGATTTCAATAATCGATATCGGATTTATAATGCTTTTTATGGAATCAATTTTACTGGCCCGCACCAAGAATTCCAAATAGTAGATTTGTTCTCTTATACCACATTTCGAGATAACAATAATTGGAATCTAACTCCCGAAACATTTTGGGAAAGACGCACTGAACTTTTTTCAAAAATCATACTATGCCCATCAGTTGAAGCCCAAGTATTAGCAATTGGTGGACAATATCTTGATCAAATAGTTGACAGAATACGAGAGCTCGATAAATATGTGGATGCATTCTGGGCTAATGGAAACTTCAATTATAATGATGCAAACAATCGTACTTCATTGAATATTTCACCGGAGTCCGAATCAACAATGCAACGCGAGGATTTAGTAAATTTGAGAGTTTTTAGCCTTCCTGATGGAAGGCGAGAATGCTTCGAACTTCATATAAAAACAGGAAATCTTCGTTTTCATTTTTTACCAGAAAATAATCACATATATATCGGATATATAGGAAAACATTTAAAAACATCAAAAGATTGATAAATGACCCATATCTCCGAAAACCATATTGAACTGCTCGCAATTGAACGCCTCGAACAATTGGGCTATAATTATATTTACGGTCCCGATATTGCATTTGACAGTGACACACCAGAACGCGATAGCTTTGAACAGGTATTGCTGCTGCAACGGATTCGTAATGCAGTTCGTAAAATAAACACTGACCTTACTTCTGATGTACAGGAAGAGGCGATCAAAGAGATACAACGTATCGCTTCGCCGGAACTGCTCACCAACAATGAAACTTTTCATCGTCTGTTAACCGAAGGCATACCGGTATCCCAAAGGATTGATGGCGATGATCGAGGTGATAGGGTTTGGTTGATCGATTTCAACAACCCAACGAATAACGAATTTTTGGCCGTTAATCAGTACACCATAATAGAAAATGGGCATAACAAAAGACCTGATCTTTTGCTTTTCGTTAATGGCATACCACTTGTATTATTAGAGTTAAAGAATGCTGTAGATGAAAAAACAACCATTCGCTCGGCATTTAAACAAGTAGAAACTTACAAATCCATTATACCCGGACTATTTACTTTTAACGCTTTTTCTATCATCTCAGATGGGCTTGAAGCAAAAGCTGGCTCTATTTCTGCAAGTTTCAGCAGGTTTATGTCCTGGAAATCTGCGGATGGTAAATCGGAGGCTTCGCATCTGGTGAGTCAATTAGAGACATTGATTCATGGCATGCTCAATAAAACAACTTTGATTGATTTGATCAGGCACTTCATCGTGTTCGAAAAATCTAAGAAAGGGGATCTTAAAACTGGTATTACAACTATCGCCACCGTAAAGAAACTGGCGGCTTACCACCAATATTATGCTGTTAATCGTGCTGTTGAATCAACACTCAGAGCAACAGGATATTCAGTGGCTATTGGAGACTCATTAAATATACTACAGGAAGATCCTGAAAGCTATGGACTGCCTGCTGTAAAGAAGCAACCGATTGGGGATAAAAAAGGAGGTGTTGTATGGCATACACAGGGAAGTGGCAAATCTCTGTCAATGGTGTTTTATACTGGTAAAATTGTACTCGCATTAGGCAATCCTACTGTATTGGTAATTACAGATCGCAATGATCTGGATGATCAGTTGTTCGATACGTTTGCAGCGTCTAAACAACTGATAAGACAGGAGCCAGTTCAGGCAGAAGATAGAAATCATTTAAAAGAGTTGCTGAAAGTAGCTTCTGGAGGCGTGATATTTACCACTATTCAAAAATTTCAGCCAACCGAAGGGAATGTATATGAGCAACTTTCTGACAGAAAGAATATTGTTGTCATTGCTGACGAAGCCCATAGAACACAATACGGGTTCAATGCTAAGAACATTGATGTAAAAGATGAAAAAGGTAATGTTATCGGTAAGAAAATTGTGTACGGCTTTGCAAAGTACATGCGCGATGCCTTGCCTAATGCAACCTATTTAGGATTTACTGGTACACCCATTGAAAGTACCGATGTAAATACACCGGCTGTATTCGGCAACTATGTAGATATTTATGATATAGCGCAGGCAGTAGAAGATGGCGCCACCGTTCGTATCTATTATGAAAGCCGTCTGGCCAAAGTGGCTTTAAGCGAAGAAGGCAAGAAGTTGGTGGATGAACTCGATGATGAATTATCACAAGAAGACTTAACCGATACACAAAAGGCAAAAGCGAAATGGGCCCAGCTGGAGGCTTTAGTGGGCAGTGAGAACAGGATTAAAAATATAGCGAAAGATATTATTGCGCATTTTAGCCAGCGGCAGGAAGTGTTTGAAGGGAAAGGAATGATTGTTTCCATGAGTAGAAGAATTGCCGCTGAATTGTATGAGGCAATCATAGAGTTGAAACCCGAATGGCATTCAGACGATTTGAATAAAGGCGTGATAAAAGTGGTCATGACTTCCGCTTCTTCTGATGGTCCCAAAATTTCAAAACACCATACTACAAAAGAGCAAAGAAGAGTATTAGCTGACAGAATGAAGAATCCGGCAGATGAGCTACAATTAGTTATCGTCCGCGATATGTGGCTTACCGGCTTTGACGCCCCCAGTATGCATACCCTCTACATTGATAAGCCGATGAAGGGGCATAACCTGATGCAAGCCATTGCCAGGGTGAACAGGGTTTACAAAGACAAGCCTGGTGGGTTGATCGTAGATTACCTGGGTATTGCTTCTGATTTGAAAAAAGCACTTTCATTCTATTCCGATGCCGGTGGCAAAGGAGATCCAACTATTGCACAGGAACAGGCAGTTGAACTAATGCTGGAGAAGCTGGAAGTGGTAGCCAACATGTTTCATGGTTTTGAATATGAAACATATTTTGACGCAACCACATCACAAAAGCTGTCGATGATTCTGGCAGCTGAGGAACATATTTTAGGTTTGGAAGATGGCAAGAAGAGATATATAAACGAAGTAAGTGCTTTATCACAGGCATTTGCCATTGCCATCCCTCATGATCAGGCTATGGATGTAAAAGATGAAGTTTCTTTTTTCCAAGCTGTAAAAGCAAGATTGGTAAAGTTTGATAGTACAGGATCAGGAAAAACAGACGAAGAAATTGAAACCACTATTCGACAAGTAGTTGACAAAGCATTGGTTTCTGAACAGGTCATTGATGTATTTGATGCGGCGGGTATCAAGAAGCCGGATATTTCAATTCTTTCAGATGAATTCCTTTTTGAATTGAAAGGAATGGAACACAAGAATATAGCGTTAGAAGTATTAAAGAAATTGTTGAATGATGAGTTAAAAGTAAGAGCTAAAAAGAACCTGGTCCAAAGCCGGACATTCCTGGAAATGCTTGAAAATGCCATACAGAAATACCATAACAAAATACTTACGGCCGCCGAGGTGATTGATGAATTAATCAAACTCAGTAAAGAAATTGTAGAAACAGACAATCATGCAAAGCAGCTTGGCCTGACAGATTTTGAGTATGCGTTCTATACAGCAGTTTCAGATAACGATAGTGCTGTAGAACTTATGCAAAAGGATAAACTAAGAGAACTGGCGGTTGTATTAACCGAGACTATCCGACAGAATGCTTCTATAGACTGGACAATTAAGGAGAGTGTAAAAGCAAAATTGAAAATAGCTGTCAAAAGAGTTTTAAGAAAATATGGCTATCCACCTGACATGCAAATGCTGGCTACGGAAACTATATTGAAACAGGCAGAGATTATGGCAAATGATATCACGGGATAAAGCATTTCACATTTATAGAAGTTAAGTTAACTATTAATACATATCATTTTGCAAAGGTTTACCGATATCCAAAAAGAAATCATTTCGCAAATTGACATTTGCACACGCAGTTTAAAGATTGCAGTAACATGGTTTACCAATCGTGATATCTTTGATGCCATCATCAGGAGGATCCGTGAGGCAAACATTTCCGTAGAACTTATTGTGCTGAATGACCGAATCAACAATAAACGAGAGGGTGTACCGTTTCAAGAATTGATTAATCTAAATGGGAAATTTTATTATAGTACAAGCGATGCGATGGTGCACCATAAGTTTTGCATTTTTGATGATCAAAAAGTCATAACTGGTTCGTACAACTGGACCTATTATGCTGAAAACAGAAACTGGGAAAATATTGTCACTTTAACTGATATTGGGGTTGTGACAGCTTATGTTGAGGAATTTGCCAGAGTGATTTCTGCCCATACATTAGTAACCGACCAAAGTAAGTCTGCGAATCAACAGATGGCAATAAACGATCTGGATTATCTTCAAACGGATTACCTGTTTCAGGCTAAAGCAGAAATGGGGAAAGGCAATGAACTGGAAGTCGGTAAGATCTATACACAACTTCTTAAAATAAACTCAAACCAACCTGAAATTCAGAAAACAAGAACGGAGATCTTAAGCAAGTATAACAATACCGAACTTGTTGTCAGCCCGTTTGAAATTGGTCTGAATTTTCAAAAGGGATATGAAGTTGTTATACCTGCATTTCAAAAACTTCCTTATACCGGGATAAAAAATGGCACAACAGCTTTTGATAATCAGAAAGCTGTCAAAATAACTGTTCAGAAATTTGATATCACTTCAAGAACTATTCTGGAATTAAATCTTATCAACATCAAATCATTTATTAAGGGTGATTGTACAATTGAACACCGCCTTGAATTATTGCCAAATGGCGTATTAACAGTCTACGGCAAGGAGATTGGCGGAAACCAACGTGCCGTTTCTGGTTGGGTAAATATCAAACAATTTCTTCCCGACTATAAAAAGATCAGTTAACGCCCATTAGGCTAATGTCTTATAAATACGCCTTTTAATCAAAGTTAAATAGCGCATCTGTTGCATTTAACAAAGTATCATCAGTAAAACTCCCCAAATAATTTTGCGTTGTTTTTAAACTACTATGGCCTAACATATCGCTAATAATACCAATAGGCTGATTGCCTCTTTTCAACATGGTAGCAAATGAATGCCTGGCTGTCATATTTGACAAGCGGCCGCCAAGCTCGAGTTTAGTTGCTATTTTTTCCAACTGCTGATTGATTTTTCGATTGAAAGATTTAATTGCATCTTTTTCTTCACTTGGAGTCATTTTTCTATTCAATACGCTAAATATCAAATCGTCTTTTTTGTGACAATTAATTGCCCGTAGCTGTTGTATAATCGCTTTCGTTTCTTCGCGCAATGGAATTTGAATTGTTTTTTGTTCAGACTTTTTTGTATTGACCGTTTTTGAACGGTTAAAAAGAATAAACTTTTCCTGAATGTTTTCGTTTTTAAGTTTGAGAATATCGCCAATATTCATTCCTCCACATAGGTATGACAGCTTCCAGAATGAAATCGCTTCTTGTTCAAGTGGTGATTCCGACTCAAAAGCCATAACAGCTTTTATTTCGGAATTTGTAAGCGCCTTTTTAGTATTATAACCACCTGGAATCTTATAGCGCGTAAATGGGTATAATTCTTTTTTTACCAGACCTCTATTAATTGCCTCATTATATACAGCTCTCAATTGACGGGTGTATATACCAACTGTAGTAAGACTCTTTTTATTTTCCAAGAATTTTTTTTCAAAAGAAGACAAAAACTCAGGAGTTAGGTCCTTAAAAGAAAGACCTTTTTTAAATCGAGTAAACGCATTAAGAGATTCCTGATATGCACGTGCTGATCCCTCATTCCCTTTTTTCCTATTCATTTCAATTATCTCATTGTACAGATCCACCAAATCTCTTTTTGTATTTTTGCTTTTTCCAGATCCCAAATAGAGTGCCTTGAAATCGTCAAAATCGAACTCTTCCATTTTAGCAATAATTGCCTTTGCATTTTGCTCCACTTTAGCCAACCCACTCTTTACATCTTTCAAGCTCGCATCTTTCAATCGAGCACTGTTTATTTTTTTCCAGTCGGATAGTGATAAGCTATACTTCGTTCTAAACCTCCTTGTCTTACCGAGATAGTACACGCTCAGTTTAATAGGAAATATTCCGCCTTTTTTTTCTGAGCGAGGATCAAAAAAGAAGGTAATGGTTGGTATATTTTCCATGATTTGAAAATTTGCACTGTAATTTGCACTATAAAATTAGCAATAAACAAGAAACATCAAAAAGAAAATATTCAGACACTTGGCCTGTAATCCTTTTTTATATTGCTTTTCAAAGGAGTATTTAAAATGAAATAGAAATATCAAAAAAATCTTTCTCCTGACTCATAATCAGGGGGTCCCTGGTTCAAGCCCAGGTGGGCCCACATAGAAAGCAAGCAGTTATGAACTAAAAATTCATAGCTGCTTTTTCTTTTGCAGAAGGTTGCATTGATTTTCTTTCAAAATGAAAATCAATTCTTTTCAATTGAAAATTCTTTAAACGTTCCAATTTACTATTACTTTATTGCTTTCTCACATTCACATCATACGCTTTCTGGTAACTCTTATACCCAAATAGCCTGATGGCAGGTGTTAACAGAAACCCGGTTAGCTTTTGTAAAATTACCGGTGGTTTATCCAGGTAAGAATCGAACCCTGCACTGTTGAGCATTGTCATCTGAAACATGGTACCAATTGATTTACCAAATTTGGGATCATGAGCTAGCAAACCATACACCTGTACAAGGTAAAAAGCAAACTCTTCCGGAAATGCAATCAGGTCTTTGGTGCGAATGGTATCAGCCGTTTCATTGAAAGGCTTATGTGGCGTGCCTTTGGGAATATGTAACGACTGACCCGGACGTATCTTTTTCACTTCACCATTTACCAGTATACTCAATTCGCCATTGGTTACTTCAAACACTTCATCAAATGTGGTATGAATATGTACGGGTGGTCCGGGCGCATAAGGTTGAATTTCGGAGGCACAGTACACATATCCATTCTCCTGTTTAACAACGGTTTGACTAACCTTTTCCTGGGTAGAATAAAAAACATCGCCCGGTTTAAAATAATTACTGATTTCGGGTTTTTTCTCCGGAA
The DNA here is from genome assembly GCA_965650685.1 of uncultured Sediminibacterium sp. Taxonomy (GTDB): domain Bacteria; phylum Bacteroidota; class Bacteroidia; order Chitinophagales; family Chitinophagaceae; genus Sediminibacterium. The sequence goes on along the minus strand of CBFGPM010000001.1, from coordinate 268,734 downwards.
AGATCACCAGATGCAATAAGTAGCCAATAGCGAGATAGGCTGCCAGCACAATGAGAAAATACATAGCTGTCTTTTTTAATTTTTTCTTGAACATAGTAGTTGTCATTTATTCGTACAAAGGTGCCCATAGTACGATCACTCAAATTGTACGTATCGGACATGTTTGTTATAGGAGTCCATAGTCCATGGTCTATGGTCTATCGTCCATGGTTCTGGTCAGCTCATGAAAAAATATGAAAGGGGAGATCGCTTTTTTGGAGCTGGTAATCTTTAGCGGTGAGACCGGTATAATTTTTAAACACACGACAGAAATGTGCCTGGTCATAAAATCCGGCTTCATAGGCAATACTGGTCAATGGTTTGGCATCATCATGCATGAGTGATACTGCAGTCCGGAATTTTTTGTGGATCAGGAGTTCTTCGGTTGTTAGTCCAAATAAACTTTGAGATTTTCTATTCAACTGCCTCGAAGAATAGCAGATATGTTTTGTAAGCATATCAACAGAAGTGGGCACTTCCATCATTGAATTGGAGAAGATGTTACAGAAATGGTGTGTCCTGGTACATTTTACCTGGTCCAAATCAGGGAAAACATGTTCAATAACAGCCACTCTTTCCTGAAAGCTGGATGCTTCCTTTAATTGATGCCATACCTGGTTAAAAAGCGGGTTGATTAAAGTGAGATCAATTAAAGTATCCTTGCACTCAGATGGCAATATTCCCAGCAAAGGTTTTACCATATAGGTTTCCAGGTTAATACCAAACAAATGCTGTTCGCCTGAATACCGAACATTAACCAGGTGTGTATTTAAGCCCTGAATAAAACAGTTGGGGGCATTACTGGCCTTCGATTGATGAGGTAAAATACCCATCATGGGGTCCGATAAATTGAAGACCATTTCTACCATCCCTTTTGGTAAAATCATTTCTTTAGAAATACCCTGCGATTGGGTTTCCCATATAGCAGTAATATAGCTGCTCAGTGCAGACTGGGATGGTATATATACTTTCGACTTCATCTTCAGTTTGCAAAACTGATAAAAGCCGATCAATGTATCGAATGCTTTAGGCTGATTGGCATTTTAGGGTCATAAGCGGTATGGTGTAGTTATGTAGACATATCATTCATCTACATCCAGCGAAGTTTGTCCTTCAATATATTCCATTATTAATCCCATAAAATCTTAGGCATTTCATTGATTATTGTTGCTGTTCTTTCTTTTATAGCCTTTTCAATCCTTTCAGGTGAGTTACCCTGGTCTTCGAGTTTCATTGTATTGGAAGCCCGCATTACAATTTCAGCAGCAAGTGATGCTGCCCGTTTTTCTATCAAGGCATCCAATGAACCATCATTTGGTACAAAACCATATACCAATTGCATATCAATGGCCTTTCCTATTTCTCTTAGCGACTTAATAGTAATGGATCCATCTTTTTCTCTTCTTTCAATATCTAATACGGCCTGCTTTGAAATAGATAGTTTATTTCCCAATTGAAACATTGACATTCCTATAGCAGTACGAATGGCTTTTATCCATCCCGTAGGCGGAATGGCTACTTCTTTTAACGCAGAAAAAGCCATCATTTTGTTATTCAACTGCTGCAGTTGTAATAAGTGCTTAGGCATAATGGTAAAGTTATATGTTGACTTAATTTCTACAAAAGTAAAGCAATTGCTTTACTTTTCAATTTAGGAGGCTGTTAAACCTCCTCCATTATAGATCGATTAGCCAACAACTCTCGCCATTGTTGGTCGCCTGACCAACAATCAATGGAGACTTTCCAAAAATTCCTCCACCCAATCGCACGATAAATTATTCCACCTCCACTAAAGCCTTGAAAATTTTAGCCTCAAACTATTACCCACCACACTTACACTGCTTAGTGCCATAGCTGCGCCGGCAATCATAGGATTCAGCAGAAAACCATTTACAGGATACAACAAACCCGCAGCAACAGGTATACCAATGAGGTTATAGATAAATGCCCAGAATAAATTCTGCTTAATCGTTGCAACGGTCGACTTAGAAAGCCTGATTGCCTTGGTGATACTTGTAAGCTCAGAACCGATGAGGGTTATTTTAGCAACATCCATCGCTATATCACTTCCTTTACCCATGGCAATACTAACATTTGCCATGGCAAGCGCATGACTATCATTAATGCCATCTCCAACCATGGCAACAGTTTTTCCCTGCTGCTGCAATGCAGCAATAAATGCACCCTTTTCTGCTGGCAATACCTCCGCTTTATAATGTGTAATTCCTACTTCAGCAGCTATGGCCCTTGCTGTTTGCTCATTATCGCCGGTAAGCATAAATACTTCAATACCCATTGCTGTTAATGCCTCAACAGCTTGTTTTGAACTGGGTTTTATTTTATCTGTAATGGCAATTACTGCTTTCGCCTGCCGGTCCTCAGCAAAAAGAATCACTGTTTTTGCCTGCTGCTGTAAACGTTGTACGGTTTCACTTAAAGCAGCATCAACTATTACCTGCTGCTCCTGCATTAATACCGGAGACCCCAGGAGGTAAACATGCGATTGGTAGTTTGCCTGAATGCCTTTACCGGTAATACTGGTTATCTGTTCAACCATCACCTTTGTGGTATGGTCATTTTCAAGATACCTAACCACGGCCTCTGCCAATGGATGTTCAGACTGTGCTTCAATGGCCAGTAGCAGGCTTTTCATTTTTTGTTCATCCGTATTTTCTGCAAACACGATATCACTCAGTTCCGGTTTTCCTTCTGTAATGGTGCCTGTTTTATCTAATACTATGCTGTTTATTTTATGTGCCAACTCCAGGCTTTCAGCATCTTTAATCAGTATATTGTTTTCAGCACCTTTACCAATACCAACCATAATAGCAGTTGGTGTGGCAAGTCCTAAAGCACATGGACATGCAATGACTAAAACAGTTACCGCATTCAGGAGCGCAAGTGTAAAGCCGTTCTCTACACCCGAAAAAGACCAAACGATAAAAGTTAGTAGGGCAATACCCATTACTACAGGAACAAAAATGCCGGCGATTTTATCTACCAGTTTTTGTACAGGCGCTTTACTACCCTGTGCCTGCTCAACCAGTTTGATGATCTGTGCAAGAAAAGTATCAGCACCCACTTTTTCAGCCCGGAAACGAAAGCTTCCTTTTTGGTTGATGGTACCTGCATAAACAGCAGCCCCTGCATTTTTTTCTACAGGTACCGGCTCACCCGTAATCATGCTTTCATCTATAAAAGAGCTACCACTGGTTACCGTACCATCCACAGGAATTTTCTCTCCGGGCTTCACCAGTATTATTGCATTTTGTTGTACAGCAGCAATAGGTATTTCCTCAGTTGCTTCATTGTCTAATACAATGGTTACTGTTTTCGGCTGTAAACCAATCAGTTTTTTAATGGCATAAGAAGTGTTTGATTTGGCTTTTTCTTCCAGCAGTTTGCCCAGTGAGATAAATGCAATGATCACTGCGGCAGCTTCATAGTACACATGCGGATGTAAACCACGGCTATGCCAGAATGAAGCAAAAAAAGTATTGAAAAAACTGAATGCCCAGGCAATACCTGTACTTAAGGCCACCAGTGTATCCATATTGGCTTTCCCGTATTTAGCCTGCTTCCAGGCAGTAGTAAAGAAACTGCGTCCGAAATAAAATACCACAGGCGTGGAGAGTGCCAGCATGATATAATTGGCATAAGGCATATCCATAAAGAACATACCTATCATAACGATCGGTATAGATAAAACCGTAGACCAGAGCGTTCTTTTTTTGAGACGGGCATAATGCTTTTGTTGAGCATCTTCTTTTGCCTGTTGCTGGTTATCTTCTTCAATAACAAGATCGTAACCTATGGAACGAACTGTTAATCGAAACTTCTCCGGACTGGCAATGGAGGGATCATAAATAACCCAGGCATCCTGGTTAGCAAAGTTTACATTGGCTTCTTTCACGCCTTCAACGGATTGTAACATCGATTCTACACTTACGGCACATGCGGCACAGGTCATTTCAAGAACCGGAAATCTTTTTTTTATAAAGGAAGATGATGACTGTTCTGTTTGCATAAAGAAATATTTACTGCAAAGCTAGTTGCAGCCACTGGCTGTAGTTTTACACAATTACTTATAACATGTATATAATTTTTTGTTCCGGTTTTGTTAATACCATAGACCATCATAGAGAAAGATAGCTGTCAGGCAGGAATATTTTATCTTTGTACAATGTCTGTTACACTCCACATAAAGAATATGGTCTGCGATCGCTGTATAATGGTGGTAAAGGATTTGTTTGAACAAAACGGACATATTCTCTCTAATATTCAACTCGGACAAATAACCCTGAATACAGAACCTGATACCACACAACTGGAAATACTTAGAAACAGGCTGCAGGAGCTTGGGTTTGAATTACTGGATGACAAGAAAGCAAAAACGGTTGAACGCATCAAAACGGTCATTGTATCATTGATACATGGTAGCCAGGATGAAGAATTTAACCTGAAACTCTCTGCAATTCTTGAAGAAAAAACAGGCTTGGACTATCACTATTTAAGCTCATTGTTTTCGGCTGTAGAAGGCATAACTATTGAACGTTATGCAATTTTACAGCGAATTGAGCGCGTGAAAGAATTGTTGATATATGATGAGAAAAGTCTCAGTGAAATAGCTTTTGAAATGGGTTACAGCAGCGTACAGCACTTATCACAACAATTCAAAAAAACAACCGGTCTTACTCCCTCGCATTTTAAACAACTGAAAGACAATAAAAGGAAACCGTTGGATAAAATCAACGACTAATTGTAACTGTTTCGGAAAATTATATACATCGGAACAACGATTATATAACAATTCAGCCTTGAGCCAATACTAGCTTTGCATTATCAATCTAATGGGATATTCCCTCAGATAATGAAATGAAGCAACATGGAAACCTTACAATTTAAAACAACCATTAAATGCATGGGTTGTGTGGCTAATGCTACACCCAACCTCAACAAAGTAGCCGGTAATGACAACTGGAAGGTAGATATTCAGCATCCTGATAAAATTCTGGAAGTTCAGACGAACGGATCAGTGCAGGCGGCGGATATTATTAAAGCAGTGCAGGAGGCCGGATATAAAGCAGCACCTGTTGAATAACAGGTACTGCTTTACTATTATGTAACCAACAAATCATTATATGAAAAAATTAGTAACACTTTTTTTCCTGTTTATTACACAACTGGTATCGGCACAATTAAAGCCTATGCAGGATGTGCTTAAGAACTACATCGGTTTAAAAAATGAGCTGGTGGCCGGTAATGCAGCAAATAGTAAAAAGTCAGCAATAGATTTAAAAACAGCACTTGAAGCTATTCAGTCAAAGTCTGTTGATGAAGAAACCTGGAAAGCAGTTAGTCCGATAAAGGAGAAACTGTTAGGCAGTTTACAACTGTTCTTAAAAGAACAGTCAATAGCCCAGCAAAGGGAAGCTTTTGCCGCACTATCTGACCAGATGATACGGTTGGCGAAAACCACTTCACTAAGCGAAGCAGAATTATATGTGGATTATTGCCCGATGAAAAAAGCATCCTGGTTAAGCATCGAAAAACCCATTAAGAACCCGTATTATGGAAATATGATGTTAACCTGTGGAAGTATAAAAGAAACCATTAAACAATAGAAGGATGAAACGCTGCGCTCTTTTCTTTTTTGTGATGATATTATTCGCCGGTGTTAAAGCACAGTACATGCCTGCGATGGAACAAGGTAATAGAAAGCCTTTTGTTACAAGGGTAGGTAATAAACTGTTGTATCATTTATATGTTACAGATACTGTGGTGAATTATACTGGTAAAAAAGCAAATGGAGTTGCTATTAATGGCAGTATACCGGCTCCAACACTTTATTTCACGGAAGGAGATAGCGTAGAAATTCAGGTGCATAACCTGATGCACATGGAAACATCCATTCACTGGCATGGATTGATATTGCCCAATGAACAGGATGGGGTTCCTTATTTAACAACTGCTCCTATTAAAGCGCATAGTACCCATGTATTTCGGTTTCCAATAGTACAACATGGTACCTATTGGTATCATTCGCATACCATGTTACAAGAACAGAGTGGCATGTATGGCGCAATTGTTATTCAACCGAAAGAAAAAACCAATATTCCGGAAGAAGTGGTGTTATTGAGCGACTGGACAGATGAAAATCCGAACCAGGTTGAACGATCACTTCATTATGCAACAGACTGGTATGCCATTAAAAAGGGGGCCACACAAAATTATTGGCAGGCAATTAAAGAAAAGAAGTTAGGCGTAAAAATAACGAATGAGTGGAAACGTATGATGGCCATGGATGTAAGTGATGTGTATTATGATGCGCTGTTTACCAATGGTAAAACAGAGGAGGTAAAACCATCGTATAAGCCTGGCGATAAGGTTCGCCTTCGTATCATCAATGGTAGTTCATCAACTTATTTCTGGATTGGTTATGGCGGAGGGAAAATGGCTGTTATTGCTAATGATGGGGCTGAAGTAACGCCGGTTGAAGTGGATAGATTTATTGTTGGCGTTTCAGAAACTTACGATGTGCTGGTAACGGTTCCAGAATCGGGCAGTGTAGAGTTACGGGCAACAGCGGAAGACAGAACACGCAGTACCTCACTCTGGTTGGGTTCGGGAGAAAAAAAGTACGCACCGGTTTTACCAAGGCTGAAATATTTCGAGGGAATGAAGATGATGAACGATATGATGAATGCCGATGGTACGATGAATGATATGGGTATGAAAATGAGCCTGCAACAGATGGATATGAATACGGTGATGTATCCGGAGATTGTAGACAGCAACCAAAATATTGTTACACTGAATTATGCTATGCTGAAAGCTCCGCAGAAAACCACTTTACCCGAGGGCCCTGTACGCGAAATGAAATTTGAGCTAACGGGCAATATGAACAGGTATGTTTGGACACTGAATAATAAAACAATTTCGGAATCAGATAAAATATTGATCAAACAAGGTGAGAATATCAGGATCATACTGACCAATAATTCCATGATGCGTCATCCGATGCATTTGCATGGACATTTTTTTCGTACGCTGAATGGGCAGGGCGATTACTCGCCGTTGAAAACCGTATTGGATATAATGCCAATGGAAACCGATACAATTGAGTTTCATGCATCAGAAAAATATGGCGACTGGTATTTTCATTGTCATATTCTCTATCACATGATGAGTGGCATGGGACGCATATTCTCTTATGAAAACTCACCACCTAATCCGCAAATACCAGATGCAAAAAAAGCTTTACGAAAAGTTTATGCTGACGATAGGCGCTTTTACCTTGGGGCACAAATTGGTTTGGAAACAAACGGCTCCGATGGTGAGCTTATGTATTCCAATACCAGGTGGATGATTCAAAATGAATGGCGCTTGGGTACCAATAAGGAACAGGGTTTCGAAAATGAATTTCATGTAGGCCGTTTAGTAGGTCGTAATCAGTGGCTAATGCCATACCTTGGTTTCGATTGGCGATATCGAAAGCATGATAAGGTAGAGAAGAATCTGTTTGGGCAAACAAATACAAAAGATCAACGGGGAGTTATTTGTGTAGGAGTACAATATACATTACCAATGTTGTTAAGAGCCGATGCGCGAGTTGATATGGATGGAAAAATCAGGGTTCAGTTTGGCAGAGAAGATATGCCACTCACCAGCAGACTTCGTTTTAATTTTATGTGGAACACAGATAAAGAGTATATGACCGGCTTTAGGTACATACTTAGTAAGTACATATCTCTCTCATCGCATTACGACAGTGATATGGGATTTGGAGCTGGTGTATCTATTAGTTATTGATGTTTGCTATTTCATAAATTTTTTTTCAAGTCGGTTATGACTTTATTTCAAAAGAATATATTTTAGTCATTTAGTTCAATCATATCATGCTTAATATATCTTTGCAAAAATTTTCCCCTTGTTCCTCAAACAATTCTTCACGGCAATAATATTACTGGCATTTAGTTGTCAGTTATTTAACCGTGCAGCCATTGTTACCAGCTATTATACCAATAAAGCAGCCTACGAAAAAAACTGTGAGAACAAAGCAAAACCACAGCTGGCTTGTCATGGTAAATGCCAGATGATGAAGCAACTTAAAGCGGAAGAGAAAAAAGACCAGCAGAATCCTGAGCGAAGGTTAGATAATAAAAATGAAGTGGTGCTTTCTTCTAAATCATTTTATCCTTCTCTTACAAAGCTTACTACATTAAGATCAACTTATTTCGATTACTACCAGCCAGGAAAATTTTCTGGCATTGCACAATCTGTGTTTCATCCACCCACGGTTTAACAGTACATATTAGGCGAATCAAGGGTTGGAAGAGCTTATGGTCGATAGTCCATAGTCCATGGTCCATGGTCCATGGTCTATGGTCTATGGTCTATGGTCTATGGTCTTTGGTCTTTGGCCCATACGCAAGTTCCCAATTCTCAACCATTGATAGTCCCGCATTTTAATCGTTCGTTCGCAAGCGATCAGTAATTCTATTGATTTATTTTAATTAGTACAAAATGAAACGCATCATTTTTGCGTCAGTAATTCTTTTTGCCTCATGCAAAAAAGAAACTGACAACCCATACAATAGTAATCTTACAGGAAACCTCTCTGTAGAGTTCGATAATATTGCAGGAACATCAGACCTGCAATTAAATACAGGTACTTATACTAATGCAGCCGGAGAAAACTTCAAAGTAACCAAGCTGAAATATTATGTAAGCAATTTCAGCTTAACAAAAGCAGATGGCAGTACCTATACTATTCCGCAAGACAGTTGCTATTTTCTGATAGATGAATCTGCTTCATCATCTACAAGGCCGGTTTTAAAAGTACCCGAGGGGGAATATAAAACCCTCAGTTTTGTGTTGGGGGTAGACAGTTTACGAAACACCATGGATGTATCGAAACGCACAGGTGTACTAGACCCAACAACATCCGCGGCCGATATGTACTGGGGATGGAACAGTGGATATATTTTCTTTAAAGCAGAAGGAACAAGTACAGCAGCCAATGGGGGCAACTTTGCATTTCATGTAGGTGGCTTTGGAGGTTACAGCACCCCAACGGTAAATAACCTGAGAAAAATTACCATCGATCTTTCTGCAAGAGGAACTGCAAAAGTAAAAGCTGGTAAATCATCCAACATACACTTGTTTGCTGATTTGCTGAAGGCATTTAACGGAACAAGCAATATGAGCTTTGCATCAGTAGCCATGATACATTCAGCTACTGCCGGAACACCAGTGGCCAACAATGCAGCCTTCATGTTTACACACGATCATACTGAAAACTAATACCATGAAACGAAATCAGTTGATCACCGGAATTTTCCTTGCTGCCGCTTTAATAGCGTGCAGTAAGGAAGTAATCCGCGAAGTATTTACAGGCTTTATACAGCCTGAAGGATTTCCTGCACCGGCCTATCATTTCTCTACTAATACCATTAAAAAAGAAACATTTGAGCTGGGTAGGAAATTATTTTATGACCCCATTCTTTCTGCCAACAATACCATTAGTTGTGGAACCTGTCATATTCAAACATCTGCATTTACCCACCACGGACATGCATTCAGTCATGGCATATTCGACAGAATGGGAACGCGTAATAGTCCACCTATCATGAATCTCGCGTGGAATACATCTTTCATGTGGGATGGCGGCATATTCGATCTCGATCTGCAATCCATAGCACCCATTACCAACCACCTGGAAATGGATGAAACGATGGATAATGTGCTGAAAAAACTCAAAGCAAGTGCTGTTTATCCAACACTGTTTTCAAAAGCCTACGGTGATCCTGAAATTACCGGGGTGCGTTTTTTAAAAGCGCTTTCTCAATTTATGCTGATCTGTGTAAGTGCTAATGCACGATATGATAGTGTGATGAGAAAGCTAGCGGTATTTACGCCACTTGAAAATCAGGGGTATGCCTTATTCAAAACAAAATGTAGTAACTGCCATGTAGAACCATTGTTTACAGATTATTCATTTCGAAACAATGGTTTAGCTCCTTCTTTAGTAAACGACGAAGGCCGTTACCTCGTTACCCAGCAGGTTACAGACAGGTATAGGTTTAAAGTACCGAGTCTGCGCAACCTGGCATACACAGCACCCTATATGCATGATGGAAGGCTACTCACATTAGATGCAGTTCTTGATCATTATGTAAGTGGGGTGCAGTCAACCGTTAACCTCGATCCTTTACTAGTGAATGGTATCAGTCTTACAACAGAAGAGCGCACAGCACTATTAGCATTTTTACAAACACTGAACGATCGCAGTTTTATCACCAATAAATTATTGTCAGAACCATGAATTATAAAATCAGAATAATAATATGTATGCTAATAATGATGGCATCGGGCAGGGTAAAAGTTTATGCATGTGATATATGCGGGTGCGGAGTAGGCAATGCATATATAGGCATACTTCCAGATTTTCAGCAAAAGGTATTTGGTATCCGATATCGGACGAATGCATTACTAACGCATGTTGCAACAGGTGGTACAGCTTCATACCTCACTACCGAAGAGCATTACCGAACCTTAGAAAGCTGGACGGGCTTCAATATCTCAAAACGTTTCAGAATAATGGCAACCCTACCTTATCACCTGAATGAAAAATATAACCAGGGATTGAAACAGGCCAAGCAGGGAATAGGCGATATAAGTGTGGCAGGATATTATGCCTTGATCAATACAAGAAAACAAGTCAACACAAAACTATTGGTGCAAAGTCTTTGGGTAGGTAGCTCTATTAAATTCGCAACAGGAAAATATAACCCGACAGATAAAAATGCATCTGTACAAAATGCAAACCTGTTTCAGTTAGGCACAGGCAGTACTGATTTTAGTTTGCATGCCATGTATGATATACGATATCAGGATTTTGGACTGAATGCTAATACCATGTACAAGATAAATACAGTAAACAACTATCAGTATAAGTATGGCAATAAATGGAGCAATAGTTTACAGGCATACTATAAATTCCGGGTTCATGGAAAATGGTTGCTTGCACCAAATATGGGTTTACAATATGAACAATCCTCACAAGACAGCGACCAACAATTGCAAGTAAATTTATCGGGAGGTAATTTGCTCATGGGAACCATTGGACTTGAAAGCGGAACCGGTAAATTTTCATTCGGCGCCAACTGGCAAACACCGCTTCAGCAAAAACTGATGAAGGGCATGATTAAGGCAGAGAATAGGGTGATGGTGCATTTTAGTGTTTTTTTGTAGCCATTTGTTTGTAGCCATTAGCTATTAGCTATTAGCAGTTGTTTAGGGTGGTGATTTACTCAATGACAATTAGAAGGCCTTATAAATAATAGATTTCAATATTTTTTAGAAGAAATAAATTGAACGCAGATTTATCATGATTTATCATGATAATCATGATAAATCCGTGTTCCATTTGTTCCTCGCAAGAGTTCAGTCTACATACTTTAATGGCAATCAGAGCGCAAAGACTAATAGCCAAAAGTTAAAAGCCTCACTATAACTTTTTATTATATATTTTATTATTATATTTATAGTTCAAAGCCTGCTATCTGCACCAATTCTATAACCGTTTAAAGCTTACATTTCTACTGGCACTATTCAGTACGGCGGTGCTATATGGACAAAAAGCGGGGTTTAAAGGCTCAATAACTGACACAACCGGAAAGCAGCCATTACATTATGCTGTAATTGCTTTAATCAGTAAAGCAGATTCTACATTAATTAATTCCATTCGCAGTAATACGGAGGGTAAATTTCAATTAGAAAAAATTAAACCTGGATCATATACGGTGATGCTTACCTATCCGGAAATGGCAGATTTTCTGATAGACATAAACCTGGCTGACACAGGTATATTGGATATTGGTAAAATAGTAATGACATCACGCTACCACCTCCTGGAGGAAGTAACGGTAAGGGCTGGAAAAGCCATCAGGATGAGGGGAGATACACTTGAGTACAAAGCAGATAGTTTTCAGGTAGCACCTGGTGCAAATGTTGAGGCATTATTGCGCAGGTTGCCAGGTATTGAGATAGGTCCGGATGGAAAAATAAAAGCGCAGGGAAAAATTGTAAATACTGTTTTGGTAGATGGGGATGAATTTTTTCGGGACGACCCAACCTTGGTAACCCAATACCTGAAAGCATCATCCGTAGATAAGGTACAGGTTTTTGATAAAAAATCCTTAGAAGCGGAGTTTTCAGGAATTGATGATGGTGTTACCAACAAAACCATGAATATCACCCTTAAAGAAGACAGTAAAAAAGGTTTATTCGGAAAATTATCTGCAGGCTCAAATGGGGATGGATTTTACAGCCATGAAGGCATGGTTAATAAATTCAACAGAAAAGAGAAAATGGCTGTTTTTGGGATTTCTTCTAATACTGGTAGAATGGGGTTAGGTTACGATGACAGAGCTAAATTCTTAACTAATACACAGAGTAGGATTTCCATAGAGGATGACGATGAAATAATGTATGAAATGGATTTTGATGAAGGCTATTCTTCAGGTATTCCAACCAGTACAAATGTGGGTTCGCAGTATGTAAATAAATGGAAACAAGACAAACAGTACATCAACCTTAATTATTCCTTCAGCAGGGTACAGTCAACTGGGTGGGAAACACATAGCGGATCACAACTTCTGCCCGACTATAGTATCAGGGCAATTAATGGCAATAACAATTTCTTTTCATTAAACAATAAACACAATGCAGTTGCAGTATATGAAACAAAGATTGATTCTTTCTCTATGGTAAGAATATCATTGAACGGCCTATCAGGAGAAACAAGCAGTGCCAACTATAATTATGAAGAATCAAAAGATGGGATGGGTAATTTTCTGAATAAAAGCAATCAGCAAGTTACCCAGAATGGCAAACAGCAATCGGTAGCAGGTAACTTTATCTGGCAAAAAAGGTTTCGCAAAATAGGCAGAGTGGCTAGTTTGTATTTTGAAAAGGACAACCAGGAGAGAACATCTATTAAGCTGGCAGAAACAACTAATTTCTTTTATAGTAATAACAACCCAACTGCAGATACGTTGAACCAGTTACAGGATAATACTGGGAAAACAAACAAAACCAGAGCCAGGTTAACTTTCACTGAACCGATTTCCAAAAATTTGCTCATTAGTTCAGAATATACCTGGAGTTCCATTGCTAGCGACAGGAACCGCAATGTATTTGGTCAAAGTGCAATGGGTAAATACGATGATCCGATTGATACATTGAGTAATAATTATCATTTTAATATTCGTTCACACATACCCGGTCTGACAATACAGTTTAAAACCAAAAAAATTTCCATTTCAGGGGGAAGTAAAATTAATTTTAGCGAACTGGAACAGCAGAACCTGAACCTTAAACAAACGGTAATAAGGAGGTTCAACAATTATTTTCCAACAGCAAGGATAAGTCTTTCGCTGAAAGAACAAAGCAGAATAGAGCTTCAATACAATGGAAATACCAGACAACCTTCAATTGAACAACTACAACCGTTAAGAGATAATAGTAATCCGCTTTATACCAATATCGGTAACCCAAATCTTCGCCCATCATTTGATCATTCGCTGAGAATTAGTTTTTCAAAATATGATTTCAAAGGAAATAGTTTGAATTTATCAGTTAGCTGGCAACAAACAATTAATGCTTTTACAAGTAAGCAAACCGTTGACCAATTCAACCGATCTGTAACACAATACATCAATCGAAACAATCTTCCTTCTGGTTCTTTCTTTCTTTATTTCAACAAACCACTCTTAAAATCAAACTCAACAAAATCTGTCAATTTAGGTATTCATATTAATGGATCTAGTTATGGTTATTTGCAAATATTGAATGATCAGGAGATCATTACCAGACAGAAGGGTTTATCAGTAGGAGCCAATTTGATGTATTTCAAATACAATAAATTAACGCTCCAATATTCTTTTGAAGTTAGATTTACTGCGAGTAATGCCAATATTGGTAATATCGGTGCAACCAAAATGTTTACACATAATCATACCCCCAAAGCCACTATTTATTTACCCTGGAGGATAGAGCTGGAAACCAATGCCAATATGCAGTTTCAGCCGGCAAACGGGTCGTTCGGAAATGCCCGAAATATAGTTAAATGGAATGCCTCCTTACAAAAGAAGTTTTTAAAAAATGATAAGGCGATACTTAATTTATCTGTTTTTGATATTTTAAATCAATATACTGGATTCTATAGAAGTATAAATGGAAATGGTTTTTATGAATCGTCGAATAATTATATACCCAGGTATGCACTATTGTCCTTTATTTGGAATTTCTCTACCAGATTATAACTGAATATGAAATTAAAATATCGCTTACTAACATTTGTTATACTGCTACTAGCAGGTGACACAATTCGTGCCCAGGATTTTGTTACAAAGGGGAAAATCTATTATGAAAAAAAAGATAACATGCGAAAGCAGTTCGCACGTTCTAATGCTCAATTACCGAATGGAATGGTATTCCCTGAATCAGTGACCTCTTTTTTTGAGTTAACATTTTCTGGAGAAAGGGCATTATATAAGGCTGGAAAAGAAGAAACACGTTTATCGGAAGAGATGGATGGGCAAGATGTGAGTTTTGGTAAAACCCCAAACATCATGTACAGTCATTATGGTAAAGGTCAGCGTGTGGTTAAAAAACAAATAATTCAGGAAACACTAATCCTTGAAGACAGCATATCTCCTGTTCAATGGAAAATTGAGCAGGAAACAAGGAGTATTGCCGGATATAATTGCCGCAAAGCGATAGGACGCATTTTCGATACACTGTATGTAGTTGCTTTTTATGCGGAAGAGTTGGTAATAAAAGGTGGACCAGAAGGTTTTTCTGGCTTGCCCGGGATGATTTTGCAGTTGGCAATACCCAGACTTAGTTCCGTATGGACTGCCACTAAAATTGAACTTGCGGAAGTAGATGAGTCGGAAGTAGCGCCTCCAACAACCAAGGGAAAACGACTAACGAAAGAGGAGCAAAAAGCCAAACTGAAAAAAATGGCAACAGAACTAGGCATAGCTGATCCGGAAGCATTTGCGAAACAAGTATTCGCTTCTGGGTACTTTTTATAAGTATAGATTCACAACATAGCCGATACTGCCGTTGTTAGTAGCCTAATCAACAACACTAATTTTTCTTCAAACCTTTTTTCAAAGACGATTTCCGGATCACCAATTCCGACCTCACCACAATAGTTTGTGTATGTTTCAAATTAGATACCCCTTTGAGGTGGTTAATCAGGTTACGTGCGGCAATTTCTCCTACGTCGATACCGGGGTAATGGATGGTGGTTAACTGGGGTTCTATGATTTTACTGATGGCATCGTTGTTAAAGCCAACAATGGCAATATCTTCCGGTATGCGAATACCATTTTCTTTGAGGGTTTTCATGCATACGGCTGCAGAGAAATCGTTGGTAATAAATGCACCGTCCGGTAATGGTTTCATTTTCAGGATTTCCATAGCGGCTTCTCTGCCGCCCTGTTCACTAAGGTCTTTAATAAGTACCAGGCTTTTATCGAAGGGTATATGGTTGTCTTTCAGCGCATCTACATAACCTTTATGGCGTTGGGCATATACATTTCGTTGTAGGTTGGCGGTAACCAATACTATTCTCTTGCAGCCTTGCTCAATCAGGTGTTCGGTAGCGTAGTAGCCACATTTTTGGTTATCAATAATTACCTTGGTATTCTCACTTTGTTCTTCAACACGGTCAAAAAATACGATGGGAATACCCTTTTCATTAAAGGATTCAAAGTGTTCCAGGTTTTTTGTATTGAAGGAAAGAGAGGCGATTAGGCCGTCTACTCTTTTATGAAAAAGGTTCATCGCATTGGCTGCTTCTTTCTCATAGCTTTCAGATGAGTGGGCAATGATGATATCATAACCAGCTTCGGTGGTAATCTTTTCAATACCGGCAAGAACGGAAGACATGAAGTTACTGTTCAACTCATGCATCATGATGCCAATGGTATTGGTTTTTTGTTTGCGAAGGTTGCTGGCAAAATTGTTATGACGGTAGCCGAGTTCTTTGGCGGCAAGCTGAATGCGCTTTTTGGTATTCTTATTAATCGCAGGATGGTCTTGTAATCCGCGACTTACAGTGGCTGATGAGAGATTAAGGTGTGCCGCTATATCGTAAATCGTGGTCTCTTTTTTGGGCTTCATTTGCAATCGGTTGCGAGGGCTTTTTATATTAAATACAATTTACAAAGAAATCAATCATAAAGTGTTCACGGGTATATGAATTGCGGGTTTAAAAATTTTGCAAAGCGATCATTTCGAACAAAAATCAGTTGGTTTAGTCATCCAATTGTCAACCGGATCGCAAAATTAATCCAGAATATATTCCACCGATTTCATAAATCAACACGCTTGAGGTGGGATAATGTAGCCTAAAGGAAGTACCAGAGAGATTAATGGGTTATTATAAGCGTGAGCAGGGTTAAAATATGCAAAGTGTCGGCATAATTAATTCGTTTTGGTCCTAAAACAGTCTTGTCTTCATCTTCAAATGGTAAAACGATAGGCAACTTTTGACTGGAGCAGGAGCCTGGGTAGGTTTGGTAGTGCGCATAATCCGAATTATACGGCTGGCCTGGTTCTAAGTGGCGCTTGACTAATGAGAAATTTTCAAATCCCGGTTATGATGGGTGGGCGAAAATGGGCTAAAAAGCAATTTTTTTAGAAATTTATGCAAGCGATTGCATTTTTATTAAAAATTTGTTTACATTAGTCAAACGAAAATCAAGCGCAATTCCGAAGCAATAGTGGTAAAAAAGCTGTGAAACCTTTATCCACACTGCATTTCAAAAGCCAATACATACGAAAGTATGCAGTGTGCCGGATAAGCTGGGGATAGCCTGAAAAGGCAATCAGCACCAGAATAATTGTTTTTTTTACACTTGTGCAACGGATTGCATAAAAACTTTGTCAAACAAAGTTCTACGACCAATTGCTGCTATATGATGAATAGAATGAACTTGCCACTTTCTCTTCCATGCATCGTGCGCGTCTATATGCACGATGGCCGGTCAGTTCTGTTTCCCCAACCTTACTTACTTCATCATACTAATACCTCAGCGGTACTGCAATCCTGTCTCTTTTCTATCCGCGACAGGCATCCTTTTAAGTTCAACATTAGGGATGGATAGCTTTCTGGCTACTCAACACAACCTATCTATAATTATGTATACTTCTCAAAGCGATAATTAAATATGAAAAAGCCTCTAAACAAAACAAAACAAATCTTACAGAGCTTGTTTCGGGTTAAAGCATGGGTGCTGTCTGGAGTGATATTGTTGGGATTGCTTAGCATATCCGACAATGCGCTTGCACAGACAAACACTGTGCGCGGCCGTGTAACAAATGCTTCCGGCGAGCCTTTATCAGGTGCTTCCGTACAGGTTAAAGGCACCAACACCGGTACCACTACCGACAATGCAGGTAATTATAGTATTGCTGCAGCGCGTGGTGCTGTACTGGTAGTTTCTAGTGTTAACTATGCCCCCCGCGAAATAACGGTCGGTAGTAGTAATACAGTGAATGTAAGCCTTACCAGTATCACCGACGACCTCGGTGAAGTAGTGGTAATTGGTTACGGTACACAGAAGAAAAAAGATGTTACCGGTTCAACCATCACCATTAAAAGCGAAACCCTCAACGAAATCAAAGCGCCAAACATCTTTAACCAGTTGCAAGGACGCGCTGCAGGTGTTGATATTGTAAGCAATAGCTCACAAATCGGCGCAGGTGGTGAAATCAGAATTCGTGGTAACCGTTCAATTACAGGTAATAATAACCCATTGATCGTAGTAGACGGAATGGTTTACGGCGGTAGCGTAAACGACCTGAACCCGGAAAACATTGCCAGTGTAGATATCTTAAAAGATGCATCTGCAACTGCTATCTACGGTTCTCGTGGTGCGAACGGTGTAATCATCGTTACTACCAAACGTGGTAGCTCTTCCAGAAAACCAGAAACAACCTATAATGGTTATGTAGGTGTGGTAAGCGCTATTAATACTTACCGTTTATTCAATGGTGCTGAATATGCCCAGTTCAAGGCAGATGCCGCTGAAGGTAATTCAACCACTGCTGGTGCCAACCTCTATGCACTTCGCCCAATTGAACAAACAAACCTCGCAGCAGGTGTAAGCACTGACTGGCAGAAACTTTTACTTACCACTGGTTTAAGAACCAGTCACGACCTTAATGTTAGAGGTGGTAATGATAGAACGCAATATTTCTTTGGTATGGGTTATTATCAGGAAACTGGTATTATTACCGACCAGAAATTGGAGCGTTTCTCATTCAATGTAAATATCGATCATAAAGTATCTGATCGCCTTAAAGTTGGTTTTACCAGTTTCAATACTTTATTAAGATCAAACAGACTTGGAACAAACGCATATGGTGCGGGTACAAGACTCGGACCATTGTTCAAACCATATAATGATGATGGTACGCTGAATTTCCGTCCGGCTTCAAGCCAGGGTGTGGATGATCAGCAGATCAACCCACTTACCTCTATAGGTAACAACGACCTCATCAAAGCATTTCAGCGCAGATACCAGGTTCAGCATAATTTTTATGCAGAAGTGGGTATCATCAAAGACCTGAAATTTAAATCAACATTCGGTTTTGGTTGGTCACAGACATTCAATAGCAACTATACTGGTCCAAATACCGTATTCAATGTTAACACCAACGTAGCAAACGCTGGCTTAAGCACTGCTAACTCAGAAGGATGGCAGTACACGTTGAACAACTCATTAGAGTACAACAAAAACATCGGTACCAAACATAAATTACAGGTACTTGCCTTACAGGAAGTTCAGAAGAACCATTTCAGGGCACAACAATTTAATGGTGTTGGTGTACCTGCAGACTTCATGCAAGACTATAACTGGCAGCAGGTTAATACTGTTACACCGCAAGGTGGTAACTTCAGTGAGTCTGCTGTAATTGGTTATATGGGTCGTGCTATCTATACTTTCGATAATAAGTATAGCATCACCGCTACCGTTAGAACAGATGGAGCTTCTGTACTTTCTCCAGGAAACCAGTGGGTAACTTATCCCGCCGTTTCTGCAGGTTGGAATATTGACAAAGAGAAATTCATGGAGAATGTGAAGTTTGTTTCAAGCCTGAAATTAAGAGCAGGTTATGGTATCAGCTCAAATGCCGGTATCAACCCTTATACTACCCTGGGTAGTTTAGGAACCAGCTTCTACAATTTCGGACAAGGAACCAATATCGGAACGAACTATGTAAATGGGTATTCAATCAATACAAGTCCTAACCCGAACCTTACCTGGGAAAAAACAGCTGGTTTAAATATCGGGGTTGATTTCTCATTGTTTAAAAATCGTTTGAGTGGTTCTATCGAATACTATAATACCAAAACAACAGATATCCTCTTACAACGTCAGTTGCCACGTAGTAATGGTACCAACTCAATCTTAACCAATGCCGGACGTACTTCATCTTATGGTATGGAATTCTCTTTAAGCAGTGTGAACATTAAGAGCAGAACAGGCTTTACCTGGACTTCTGACCTGAACATGTTCTTCAACAGAGAGCGTATCGATGCATTACAGAATAACCTTTCACAGGATTTAGGTAATGGTTGGTTTGTTGGTTACCCTGTTACCGTAATTTTTGACTACAAAAAATTAGGTATCTGGCAAACTAGCGAAGCCACTCAGGCAGCTGTATATGGTGCAAAACCAGGTGATATCAAAATTGAAGACAGGAACAAAGACAATGCTATCACAGCCGCTGACAGAAGTGTAGTAGGTAATTTCCAACCAACACTTGTTGCGGGTTTAACGAACCGTTTTGAATACAAAAACTTTGATCTGAACATCGTTATGTTTGGTCGTTTCGGTCAAACAGTAGTTGCTACTTACTTGTCTGCTGATGGTGGTGGCGCAGGTTATCCATTCTTCCTGAATAGCCGTGTGAACCAACAAAAAGTTGACTACTGGACACCAAGAAATGCAACCAACGATTTCCCTCAGCCTGATGCTGCTGTAGATGGTCTTCCATTTACTTCTACCCTTACTTACAGAGATGGTTCATTCATCAAAATCAGAACTATTGATCTTGGTTATAATTTCTCAAGTAAACTGCTGGCAAAAACCGGTATCACTTCTTTGAGAGCTTATGTATCAGCACAGAATCCATTCATCTTATGGGCTCCACTTGTAAGAGATGGTCTGGGTATTGATCCAGAGGGTAATGGTAATGGTAATGCTGTAGGAACACAAGGTGGTGGTGCAACTGCTGTTGCTGGTCGTGCTATCACTGTTGGTATGGGTGTTCCTCCAACACGTCAGATTATTTTCGGTATCAATGTGAAATTTTAATTGCTAAAATTTAATTTAATGAGACATAAAATATTAAAATACAGCCTTTTCCTTGGCATCGTACTTTTTACTGCCAGCGGTTGTAAAAAGCTACTGGAGGAACAACCCAGAACAGGATTTACTCCCTCGTTCTTTAGTACCAATGATGGTATTCAGGGCGCGATAGCGGGTATCTATTCCAGTTTCAGAGGTCAGTGGGCCACTCAGATCTGGACCCAGTTATTTAACAGCGGAACTGATGAAAGTTTACGCGGTGGTTCCGTAGACAACGGAGCTGTACACTGGTTTGTTTACAATAACCCGGTTATCAGAAGTAATACCAATAACTACGAAGGTTTCTGGAATACTTTGTTTATTGATATCAATACCGCCAACGGGGTACTGGAATATGGTGCCAATGCCAATATTCCTGCTGCAACAAAAACACAGTTATTGGCACAGGCTAAATTCCTGCGCGGTTTCTGTTATTTCTACCTCGTAACTACTTTTGGTCAGGTGCCATTGCACACAACCTTTAGTACTACAGCTTCTGCAGCCGATGCTCCTGCACCACTTGCTGATTTGTATGCACAAATCATCAAAGACTTTACAGAAGCATCTGCCGATTTACCAAATGTACCAGCACCTGGTACAGGTAAACCCGCTACTAAATCAACTGCATTATTCCTGCTCGCTAAAACCTATTTATGGAGAGGCTGGTCTGCTGCTGCACAAGCGAACGACTATCAGCAGGCATATACCATCTCTAAAAGTATCATCGATAACAAGGCAACTTATGGTTTAGACCTGTTACCTTATTTCGGTAATGTATTCAGAGAAGGAAATGAATACAGTTCAGAAGTATTAATGGTTATTGACCATACCAAAGACCTGAAATTCGGTCAGAACTCTGCAGTAGGTGCAGGTGCTACCAGCTTCAGTGAAAACAAGGCAAACTTCTTCTGGAGACCTAACTATCCTACACTGAATGCCAACTTCCCAGCTGGTGGTGGCGCAAACGTAACCGTTCGTGATACAAGAAACGGTCGTCCATTCGTGCGTCTCAGACCAAATACCAAATACGTAATGGATGTAGCATTTGCAAACAGAGCTACAGACTCACGTTATGAAGGTACTTTCCAAACAGTTTGGTTATCAAATTCTACTCCTGAATCTGCAACCGGAACAACAGGAGCTACTACACCACGTGGTGTATTGATCAATGGCGTAGATACTTCTATCTGGATGGCCGACAGAGTGGTAACACCTGCAGAGCGTGCCAGGTTTAAAGGAGTTATCCTTGAGCCTGATCACCTCCCTGGATCTACTGTAAAATATACCGCAGCACTGTTCCCAAGCGTTCGCAAATTCGATGATTCTACCAGAGGTCACATGAACGACTACTCAGACAGACCATACATACTCTTCCGTTTTTCTGAAGTATACCTGATAGCCGCAGAAGCAGCTCTAAGAGGTGGTGCAACATTACAGGATGCAGCAAATATGATCAATGTACTGAGAACAAGGGCAGCATTGAAAGCCGGACAAACTCCTGCTGAATACGCTGCAGCTGTTGTGGCACAGCAGATTACTGCTGCACAGGTTACACTCGACTTCCTTCTGGATGAAAGAAGCCGCGAACTTTATGCAGAAGACTGCCGCTGGTGGGATCTTGCCCGTACCAAAAAACTGGTGGAAAGGGTTCAACTACACAATACCGAAGCAGCTGCTGGTGTACAACCGTTTAATATGTTAAGACCGATACCGCAATCGCAGATCGATCTGGTAACAGAAGGACCTAAATACCCGCAGAATACCGGATATTAATTAAATATTTGAATGAAGCGTGATTGTTTAAACCGGGGACCCATAAATAAGTCCCCGGTTTTATTAGCTTTAGAGCCTGTTTAAGATATAATCTACTAGTTTCTTATGGCTCTTTTCGGCTGCACCTTCGTTGAATTTTTCGCCTTAGGCGTTTAGACTATGGCTGCAAAATTCGCCTTGGTTCGCTCGAAAATAGCTCATAATAAACTAGTAGATTATATCTTAAACAGGCTCTTATAACCCAATGGGCCTCTTTTCATTCTTTCTGTAATTGTTTTGAATTGTATTTGCATGAAAAAATATGCATTAGCCATAGTAACCGTTCTCTCCGTTTTCTTCTCTCTTAGTTGCGGAAATAAACAAAGTGATGAGCCAAAAGGAAACCAGAACATCGCTTATAAATGGGCAAAAACAGCCCTCGAAGCCACAGCCAACGATACCGAAAAATTCAGACCAAGGCCAACCGTAACATCCCGTATGCTGGCCCTCATTCAAACTGCTGTATTCGATGCATGGTCGAGGTATGACAATACAGCCATTCCCGTTTACCTGACACAGGTTGAACGTGTGCCCGAAAAAGAAAGAACCCTCGCCAATAAAGAAATTGCCATCAGCTATGCTGCCTACAGAAGCATGCTCACTTATTTTTTCTCAGACGAAGCAATGCTGCGAAAGAAGATGGAAGACCTGGGTCTTGATCCCGATAACAATTCACTTGACCCTTCTACACCAGAAGGCATTGGTAACCTCGCTGCCAAAACCATTATCGAAGCCAGATTAGCCGATGGCTCAAACCAACTGGGAACCATGGCAGGTTCAAACGGAAATACCTATGCCGATTATACCGGCTATGCCCCCAAAAACAGTGCAGACACTTTACGTGATATCAAACGCTGGCAACCTAAATATTTTGCAGACGGTAAAGGAGGAAAATTTGCCCCCGGCTGCCTTACACCACATTGGGGCAAAGTAAAACCACTGTTGATAGACTCATCCAACCAATTCAGAAGCATTGCACCTCCCGCCATCGGATCTGAACAACTCGCCAAAGAAATTGAAGAAGTAGTAATGCTGCAGGCTAACCTTAGCGATAGCCAAAAAGCATTGGTTGAATTTATGCGTGATGGTCCAAGATCAGTTCAACAGGCCGGACACTGGCTCATATTTGCCCAGGATGTTTCTGTACGCGATCAACATACTTTAGATGAAGATGTAAAAATGTATTTTGCCGTAGAAGCAGCCGCTATGGATGGTTTTATTGCCTGCTGGGATACTAAAATGGAATATGATTATGCACGACCTTATTCTCTGGTGCATTATTACTATAAAGACAAAAAAATTAAAGGATGGGGAGGCCCGGGAAAAGGCATGATCGACATGCTTGGCCAGGAATGGCGCCCTTATTCTCCGGAAACATTTTTATGCCCGCCTTTTCCGAGTTATGTATCCGGACATAGCACCATAAGCGGCGCTTGTGCCGAAATACTTAAATTGTATACCGGAGCAGATACTTTCGGAGTGGCTGTAAAAAGAATTCCGGGAGAAATGACAGAACCAGATCATGTAGGAAAAGAAGTTACCCTTCAGTTCCCTACATTCACCGCAACCGCTGAAATGGCAGGTATATCGCGGGTATTGGGCGGATATCATATACAGTGTGAAAATATAGAAGGATTAAAATTAGGCCGAAATGTTGCACACGCAGTATGGAAGAAATACCTCTATCATATCACCGGGAAACCAGCATAGAAAAAATTAGCGTATGTCCAGAAAAATTGCTTTAGCCTTATCGGTTATGTTTAGCGCTTTTTTTATCATAACCCTTTTACCAGGATGTAAAACGGAAACAGTAAAAAAAGAAGATGCCGTATTCAGAAAAGTAAACAGTACTGAAAGTGGTATTTCATTCAGTAACCGTATTGACGAAAATTATGAGCGAAATTATTTCGACACATTCGCGTATGTGTACAATGGTGCAGGTGTTGCAACCGGCGATTTTAATAACGATGGCCTGGTAGATATTTATTTCACGGGCAATGAAGTTGCCAATAAACTCTACCTTAATAAAGGCAACATGAAATTTGCAGACATCAGCAAATCTGCAGGCGTAGAAGGTACTGCCGGCTGGGATAATGGCGTCTCACTAATAGACATCAATAACGATGGCTGGTTGGATATTTATGTTTGTAAAGGTGGTACAACCAAAGAAACAGCAGCAGAAAGAAGAAACCAGCTTTTTATAAACCAAGGTGACCTCACTTTCAAAGACGAAGCAAAACAATATGGCCTCGATGATGCTGGTTATTCTATCCATGCATCATTTTTCGATATGGATAACGATAACGACCTGGATATGTACCTGACCAGTCGCCCGAAAGATTTTTATTTAGGACTCTCTCAAATGGTTGCAGGAAAAAGAAATCCACCAGATGATGCAAGGGATAAATTATTCAGAAACGACAATGGTAAATTTGTTGAAATTGGTAAGCAGGCAGGCATTAACCACAATTTCGGTTATGCATTGTCGGTAGTTACTGCAGACCTTAACAGCGATGGTTATACAGATATTTTTGTTTCGAACGATTATGCTGACAACGACTATATCTACATCAACCAGAAAAACGGCACATTCAAAGATGAAGTGAAGTCAATGACCAATCACCTCTCCTTGTTCTCCATGGGTGCAGATATCGCAGATATCAATAATGACGGACTGGAAGATATACTCGTAATGGAGATGTTACCGGAAAACTATAAGCGTTCAAAAGTATCCATGCCACGTATGGATGTGGAAGGTTTCTGGGCCATTGTAGACAGCGGCTTCCAAAAACAGTACATGCACAATGCCCTGCACCTGAACCATGGTAACGGATTCTTTAGCGATATCTCTCAAATGGCAGGTATCTCCAAAACAGAATGGAGCTGGTCTACCATCGCAGCAGATTTCGATAACGATGGTAATCGCGACATTTTTGTGGCCAATGGCTATCGCCGCGATTTATTTGATGGCGACCTGCAGCAGAAGCAGGATATGTATATACAGGCCAATGCACATAAGTATGCTTCATCGGAAGAAATGTTTACCAAAGGGTTCAAGGAGTATATGGATATATACAGCCCGATTAAAGCAAGAAACTACTTGTTTAAAAATAAAGGTGAACTGCAATTTGAAAATGTATCTGAAGCATGGGGTTTTAAAGACAGCACATTCTCCAATGGTGCTGCCGTAGCAGATTTTGATAATGATGGCGACCTCGATCTTGTGGTAAATAACCTGGATGGTGAATCTGATTTGTTTGAAAATGTGGTAAACAACAAAAACAATTTTCTCCGTATAAAATTAGAAGGGCCAGATAAAAACAGAGATGGCATCGGTGCAAAAGTGGCACTGTACCAGGATGGAAAATTGCAACAGTTTTTCCAGCAAAAACTCGTTAGGGGCTATTTGTCAACCAACGAACCGGCAGTACATTTCGGACTCGGTAAAACAACAGCAGTTGATAGTGTGGTGGTGATATGGCCCGACGGAAAATCGAATACTATTCAAAAACCTGGTATTAATCAGGTAATTAAAGCGGAATATAAAGTAGCAGTTTCAGGCATCAACCATATGGCAGCTTATGCACCATTGTTTGCCGAAACAAGCAATCAATTATTAAGCACACCATTTGAACACAAAGAGAATAAATACGATGAATACGTAGACCAGGTATTACTGCCACACGAGTTCAGCAGAAGCGGGCCTTTTGTGGCAACCGGAGACATCAATGGAGATGGGCAGGAAGATTTTTATGTGGGTGGGGCAAAAGACCAGTCGGGTAGTTTATACATACAACAACAGGGAAAATTTATTGCAAAGTCGATACCGGCATTCGAGGCAGACAAAAAATTTGAAGACATGGGAGCCATGTTTTTTGATGCCGACAAAGATGGCGATATGGATTTGTATGTGGTAAGTGGGGGAAGTGAGTTTGATGAGGGGTCGCCGATGTACCAAGACAGGCTATACCTGAATGATGGAAAGGGCAACTTTGCAAGGTCGAGCCAGTCATTGCCAGTAACTGCCAGTAGTGGTTCATGTATTGCGGTTGCCGATATGGATGGTGATGGCGACCTCGATATATTCAGAGGCGGAGAAGTGCTGCCACATAAGTATCCTCAAGCGCCGCAGAGCTATGTACTTGTAAATGAAAAAGGAACTTTTGTAGATCGCACCAATGATGTTGCTCCGGAATTAAGCAGGATAGGAATGGTAAAATCTGCATTATGGGCCGACCTTGATGGCGATAAAAAACAGGAACTTGTATTAGCTGGCGAATGGATGCCCATAAAAGTATTTGCGTATAAAAGTGGTAAGCTAAAGGACCAGTCAGCCGGTTATGGTTTTGGTGAAACAGAAGGATGGTGGAACAAACTGGTAGCAGATGATATAGACGGTGACGGAGATATGGATTTACTGGCTGGTAACCTGGGCGAAAATTATAAGTTTAAAGCATCGGCACAAAAACCATTTGAAGTTTGGGCAAAAGACTTTGATGGCAATGGCACCAATGATATATTCCTTGCCCGCCACCTTAGCGATAATACCATCGTACCCATCAGGGGAAGAGAATGTACATCACAGCAGTGCCCTATGATTGCCCAGAAATTTCCTACCTATCTCTCCTTTGCAGAAAGCGACCTCACCGGCATTTTAGGAGAGGCAGAAATGAAAACAGCATTGCATTATAAAACACATCTGTTCTCAACGGTTGTATTTACCAATGATAAAGGGAAGTTTACACCTAAACGATTGCCCATAGAAGCACAGCTTTCAACGGTGAATGGTTTTATTGTAAAAGATTTCGATGGAGATGGTAAAAAAGACATCCTGCTGGCCGGAAACAAATTTGATGTGGAAGTAGAAACAACCCCAGCCGATGCATCGCCTGGCTTATTTCTGAAAGGAGAAGGAAACATGAACTTCATGTCAAAAAAACCATTAGAGAGTGGATTTTTTGCGCCGTATAATGTTAAAGACCTGCAACTCATTAAAACAAATACAGGTTGGGGAGTTTTGGTGACTGCGAATAATGATCGTTTAAGGATTTTTTCAACGAGGTAAAGAATATGTTTAAGCGGAATTACTTTACTACTTCTGTCTTGTACAGCAGCTTTCTGTTGCTCACTATTTTATTGGTATCCTGTTCAGCAAAAAAAAACAGGTTGCAATACGCCTCAAGTCCTTACCTGCAAGAGCATGCGGATAATCCTGTAGACTGGTATGAATGGGGCGAGGAAGCGCTGGCTAAAGCAAAAAAAGAAAATAAACCCCTGCTCATCAGTATTGGATATGCATCCTGCCACTGGTGCCATGTAATGGAGAAAGAATCATTTATGGATACCGCAGTGGCAAGGATCATGAATGAAAAATTTGTTTGTATAAAAGTAGATCGCGAAGAAAGACCGGATATTGATAATATCTACATGAATGCATTACAACTTATATCAGGTAATGCAGGATGGCCCTTGAATGCATTTGCCTTGCCAGACGGCAAACCTTTTTTTGCAGGAACTTATTATACCAATAAAAGCTGGAAGAGTTTACTCCAAAGTATTAGCAACACCTATAACACAAAACAACAACTGGTGATAACCCAGGCGAATGCCTTACTGAATGGCATGAAAACAGACGAGTTTAGGTTAATTGATACCGCTGCCACTAACGCCATTAAAAACAGTAAGACACAATACAACCAAATTTTCGACAGCGTTTATGCTGCACTAGATTTGCGCCATGGCGGATTGAAAGGGGTACAAAAATTTCCTACGCCGGTATTAGCTGAATTCTTATTGCAGCATTTTTATGTTACCGGCGAACAGAAAGCATTGGAAGCTGCAAGAACCATGCTGAATAGAATGGCCATGGGTGGTATATACGACCAAATAGGCGGAGGCTTTGCACGATATACTACCGATAGCTTATGGAGAATACCTCACTTCGAAAAAATGCTCTACGATAATGGTCAGTTAATCAGTCTGTATGCACATGCTTACCAACTGATTAAAGATCCTACCTATAAAGACGTGATTGCAGAGACGATTGAATTTGTTGAAAAAACTTTCCTGGCAATCGGTGGCGGCTATTATAGTTCTATAAACGCAGACTCGGAAAAAGGAGAAGGGGAATATTATGTATGGACAGCGGAAGAATTAAAATCAATACTTGGCTCCAATTATCAGTTGTTTTTTGACTATTACAATGTCAAAGAAAACGGAAACTGGAAAGAAAAGAAAAACATACTCTATACAAGTTTATCAGCATCAGCATTTGCACTTCGCAACAATATGCTGATTGAAGATTTTAAAAACTATCTGTTTAATGCAAAAAGAAAATTAATAATAGCAAGAGGCGATAGAAAAAAACCAACAGTAGATACTAAAATAGTAACTGCCTGGAATGCAATCCTGATAAAGGGATATGCGGATGCTTATGCAGCAACAGGTAATGAGGACTATCTTAAAAAAGCAAAGATCTGTGCCGGATTTATTGAAACAAATATGCTTGGAAAGGATGGTTCACTCAAACGCATTTATAAAGACGGTAAAGCAACGATTGATGGATTTCTGGATGATTATGCGTGGACAGCCACTGCTTTTATCCGTTTATATGAAGTGAGTTTTGAGCAAAAATGGATTGACGCCGCAAAAAAAATTACAGAATATGCTGTAACTAATTTGCGCAATTCACAAAACGATTATTTCCATTATGCTGATCCTGCCAAGACCAATCTGGTCATGCAAAAAACACCACTCACTGACGACGATCTTCCATCGGCAAATGCGGTAATGGCAAAAGTATTGTATACCATTGGTACAGTTTACGACCTGGAAGACTATGTAAACCAAAGCAACCGAATGTCGGCTGCAGTATTTGAAAGGGTAAAACAAATGTCGAGATACCACCTTCAATGGGCCATCATAAATGGCTTTTTTGCCGCAAATAGTTATGAGGTAGCCATTACAGGAAAAAATGCCTTGATACAAAACCGCTCTTTACAGGAATATTATTTGCCTACCAGTATTATCATCGGAAGTGTGGCGGATGAAAAATTGCCATTGTTACAACAAAAACAAGTGCTTGGTAAAACACTGATATATGTATGCAGTAATAAAGTGTGTAAACGACCTGAAGAGGAAGTGCCTAAAGCTGTTGATCAAATAAAACCGAATAAATAAAAAGGATACATGAAAAAGTTAAGCGCTATAATTGTTTTATGCTCTTCATCGCTGTTCTGTGTTGCCCAAAAAAAAGAAGTAAGCATTGCAAGTCCAGATAAAACAATTGCAGTGTCTTGTACTATTGATGATTCCATCAGCTACCAGGTGTTTTATAAGGGTCGGGCAGTGATGGAACGTTCAAAATTGGGACTGGTACGAAGCGACGAAAATTTTACCCGCAAAATACGATTCATTAAAGCTTCAGCTCCTGTACAGATACAAGACAAGTATAGCATGCTTAACGCAAAAAAAAGAAGTATGCTTTATGTTGCCACAAAAAGCATCATTGCATTAGATACGGAAGGTGGTAAGAAAATGAACCTTGTATTTCAGGTATCGAATGATGGGGTGGCATTTCAATATGAGTTTCCTGAGAAAGACAAAACGGTAAAGAAAATAGATACAGAAGCAACCAGTTTTCATTTTTTTAATGGAACAAGGGCCTGGTTGCAACCTAAAACGGAAGCACAAACAGGGTTCGAACATACCAACCCATCTTACGAGGCTCATTATATGATGGATATTGCAACAGGTACTGCATCTCCTGGGAAAAACGGATGGGTATATCCGGCATTATTCAGGTATGATGATGTTTGGATCATGCTTACTGAAGCCGCATTGGGTAGAACTTATTGTGGAACCGCTTTACAACAGTTCTCAATCAACAACGAATACAAAATAAACTTTCCACAAACACCGGAAGTATTTACCAATGGTGTACCCACGCTCAATCCTGAATCATCACTGCCATGGAAAACACCCTGGCGCATTTTGGTAATCGGGGACTTAAAAACAGTAACTGAATCAACACTTGGTACCGATCTGGCATTCCCTGCAAAAAAAATGGATCCATCCTTTATTAAGCCAGGCAAAGCATCATGGAGCTGGATAATTAAGAAGGACGATTCAACCGTATTCAACGTACAGAAAAAGTACATTGATTTTGCTGCTGATATGAAATGGCAATATTGCCTTATGGATGCAATGTGGGATAAACTGATTGGTTACGATTCTGCAGCGATACTGGCAAAATATGCCAAAGAAAGAAATGTTGGATTGCTTGTATGGTATAACTCAGCAGGCTCATGGAATACTGTAAAATTTACGCCGAAAGATAAATTACTCACGCATGAAAGTCGTGTAAAAGAATTCAGCAAGCTTCAGCAAATGGGTATAAAGGGTATTAAAGTTGATTTCTTTTCCGGCGACGGCCAATCAATGATCAATTATTACCAGGATATACTTGAAGACGCAGCCAGCTTTAAATTACTGGTAAATTTCCACGGGGCCACATTACCAAGGGGTTTGCACAGAACTTACCCCAACCTTATGACCGCTGAAGCGGTACTCGGTTATGAAATGATCACTTTTAACCAGCGAGATGCAAATATGTATCCTGCTCATGCCGTCATGAGTGCCATGGTAAGGAATGCATTTGATCCGATGGATTTTACCCCGATGAATCTCTATAAAATTCCAAGGATCAGGAAAGTAACCACACCGGTATTTGAGCTGGCAACCGCAGTATTATTCCTGTCTGGCATACAGCATTATGCGGAGAGTCCGGATGGAATGGAACATGTACCTGCAAACATCCAAGATTTCCTGCGTCAGTTACCAAATAACTGGGACGATGTAAAGTTTATAGACGGATACCCGGGTCAGCATTATGTGGTAGCCAGAAAGGCAGGAACTAAATGGTATATCGCAGGTATAAATGGAGAGAATAAAACAAAAGACCTAAGCCTTGATCTTTCCTTCCTGAAAAATAAAAAAGCAACATTAATCTGCACAGGAGATACCAACCAGACAGAAACATCCTTCCAATCGAAGGAGCTTAGTTTGGCATCAGGGCAAGTAAATATTTCACTCAAAGCGAATGATGGCTTTATTATCATCATACAATAAAATACCTGTAACAGTTATGCATAAAAACAGCCACCTTTTTTTTACCCGCTATGTGCAATCGATTGCAAGTGCAATGGGTGAATTATCAGTTGTACAGTGCAGGATAAAACCCGCTGCCGCAATGGCAATTTTTGTTTTTACATGCATGAACCCCATTGTTATAAAAGCACAGGAAATAATAAATATCTACTCTGGTTCAATACCCGGATCAATAGCTAATAATAAAACAGAAACTAAAGATGGTGGGCTATTTCGTAATGTAACCAACCCAACACTTGAAGCTTATTTGCCCGAAAAAGAAATAGCATCTGGTACAGCAGTAATTATTTGTCCGGGAGGCAGCTATGCCGTGCTTGTTTATGATGGAGAAGGGGTAACAATGGCGAAAGCATTTCAGCAAAAAGGAATCGCTGCATTTGTTCTAAAATACCGTTTACCGGATAATGCATTAATGCAGGATAAATCGGTTGGTCCTTTACAAGATGCACAGCAGGCTATAAAACTGGTGAGAGAGCGGGCAGCAGAATGGGGTATAGACCCTGGAAAAATTGGTATCATGGGTTTCTCTGCTGGTGGCCACCTTGCTTCAACTGTTGCTACACATTTTGATAAACCGCAGATTAAAGACTCAAAAAACACCAGTGTACGGCCTGATTTTCAAATACTGGTATATCCGGTTATTAGTATGCAGGATGCATTGACACATCCTGATTCAAGAAAAAATTTATTGGGAGCCAATAGTACCAATGAAACAAGGAATTTGTTTTCAAACGAATTACAGGTAACCAAGCAATCGCCACCTGCCTATATAACACATGCATCTGACGACAAGTTGGTAGATGTGCGTAATAGTATTCGCTACTATGAAGCATTACAGGAAAATGGGATACCCGTTGAAATGCATCTATACCAAAAGGGTGGGCATGGATTTATTTTTAGACAAAAGGATTGGGTTGACCCGCTTTTTTTATGGTTGAAAAACAACAACTGGATCAAACCCAAACCTATGTCGAATTAAACAGGCTATAAAAAACTTAATACCTATAAAAACAACGAACACACTTAAAGCAACAATCATGAAACCAGTACTAATTATTTTACTACTTGCGCTTGGCCTGAATGGACTCGCACAAGGCATCATAAAACCAGCATCTGCAGGATTTGATGTTTTGAAAGAAAATATCGCGCATGGAAAAATTGATTCTATTACCTACCCATCTAAAACAGTAGGTAACGACAGAAAATTATTGGTGTATACACCGCCGGGGTATTCCAAAAACAAAAAATATCCGGTACTGTATTTATTACATGGTATTGGAGGAGATGAGAAAGAATGGTTAACAGGTGGTAAGCCACATATTATCCTCGATAACCTATTGGCAGAAGGTAAAATAGAACCAATGATTGTGGTACTTCCAAACGGAAGGGCCATGAAAGATGATAGGGCAACAGGTAATATAATGGCACCAGATAAAGTACAGGCCTTCGCTACTTTTGAAAAGGACCTGCTGAACGATCTTATCCCTTTTATTGAAACCAACTATTCAGCACTAACCGACAGAGAGCATCGGGCAATTGCCGGCTTATCAATGGGTGGTGGACAATCCCTGAATTTTGGATTAGGTAACCTGGACAAATTTGCATGGATCGGAGGATTCTCGTCTGCGCCCAATACAAAGACTCCTGAAGAACTCTTACCGGATATTGCAGCTGCAAAACAAAAAATCAAGTTGTTGTATTTGTCATGCGGAGCCAGCGACGGCCTTATAAGGTTCAGCACACGCCTACATGAATATGCCAACAAGAATGGACTGCCGCATATTTATTTTATAGAACCAGGGGTGCATGATTTTAAAGTTTGGAAGAATGGGTTATACATGTTCTCCCAATTATTATTTAAACCGGTAGACACCTCATCTTTTTCAAAATACCCTGTTGCAGGAGCACCTGCTGCCAGCAATGTGAGGAATGCAGCTTATCCGCAGATATTACCGGACAACCGTGTCATCTTCAGCATAAAAGCGCCTTATGCAAAAAAAGTACAGGTAGATCTGGGAAAGAAGTATGATATGGTAAAAGATGAAGAAGGTAACTGGCGTGCAACCACCGATTCGGTTGGGGAAGGCTTCCATTATTATTCTATCATCATTGATGGACTTGCCGTTGCAGATCCGGGTAGTCAAACATTTTACGGAATGGGACGCATGGCAAGTGGTATTGAAATACCTTTTGCTGGCGGCGATTATTACGCGATGAAGAATGTGCCCCATGGTGATATCCGTATCAAAAAGTATTTCTCACGTGTAACCAATTCTTGGAGACAGATGTATGTTTATGCACCTCCCGGTTACGACGAGAACCAGTCTGAAAAATATCCGGTACTCTATATTTTACATGGTGGTGGCGAAGACCAAACCGGATGGGCCACACAGGGTAAAACAGATTTAATCATCGACAACCTGATTGCGGCAAAAAAAGCAAAACCAATGGTGGTAGTAATGATGGATGGTAATTTGAGTAGTGGCGGTATCGGTGGTTTTGGGGAGCAGGCACTCAAGAATTTCGAGAATGAACTGAAAGATTATGTTATTCCTTTTGTTGAAAAGAATTTTCGCGTAAACACAACGCCTGACCAGAGAGCTTTGGCCGGACTATCAATGGGAGGTATACAAACCTTGTATGCAGGTGTACGCAATCATAACATGTTTTCGCATTTGGGTGTATTCAGTTCAGGGTGGTTCGGTAACCAACCCGCTTTATCAAACCCGCAATACCAGTTCATGAAAGAGAATGCGGCGGCTATCAATAGTAATATCAAATCATTTTGGATTGCCATGGGTGGTATAGAAGATATTGCCTACAACAACTGCAAAACAATGATGGGCAAGTTTGATGAAATAGGTATTAAGTACACCTATAGTGAATATCCTGGTGGACATACATGGCCGGTATGGAGAAATAACCTGTTCAACTTTGCACAATTATTGTTCAAGTAGTATTTATCAACTAATTCATTCACTATGAATATGCAGCAACCGAAAAGATCAATCGTTCTGGCAGTTATAATGCTGTTCAGCATCGCTGGTTTTTCGCAAGACAAAAACTTTCATATATACCTATGCTTTGGCCAGTCGAATATGGAAGGCAATGCAAGGTTTGAACCACAGGATACGATTGTAAACAGCAGGTTTAAAGTGATGGAAGCAGTAGACTGTCCAAACCTGGGTAGAACAAAAGGACAATGGTACACCGCAGTGCCTCCTTTATGCAGGTGCAGAACAGGATTAACTCCCGCTGATTATTTCGGCAGAACACTGGTAGATAGTTTGCCGGAAAAAATTAAAGTAGGTGTCATCAATGTATCCATTGGAGGTTGCAAGATTGAATTGTTCGACAAGGACAATTATCAAACCTATATTACTACGGCACCTAATTGGATGTTGGGCATGATCAAAGAATATGATGGTAATCCTTACCAGCGTCTCGTTGAAATGGCGAAGCTGGCCCAAAAAGATGGAGTGATAAAAGGTATTTTACTCCACCAGGGAGAATCGAATACCAACGATTCAACCTGGCCTTCAAAAGTAAATAAGGTCTATACTAATCTCTTGAAGGACCTTAAGCTAAAGGCGAAAGATGTACCGTTATTAGCTGGTGAAACCGTAAATGCTGATCAGGGCGGTGTATGCGCAAGCATGAATGCCATCATTGCTACCCTACCTAATACCATTCCAAATGCGCATGTAATTTCATCGAGTGGAGTGCCAGATGCTCGAGACAACCTGCATTTTAATGCAGAGGGTTATCGGATACTTGGAAAACGTTATGCAGAAAAAATGCTCGCATTGCTAAACAAAAGAAAGTAACCTTAATTTAAAAAGGTATGCAAACAATAAAACACCAGACATACAAATTCGCCAAACTTTTATTGTTATGGATATGTCTGTTAAGTATTCAGGGCAATGATATAAAAGCTCAAACGAGTTTGTATAACAATAGTTTCCCTTTGGGCGATGTCGTGTTAAAGGATCAAATCTTTAAACATGCCCGCGACCTGAATATTCAAACGCTGGTACAATATGATGTTGATCGCTTGTTAGCTGGGTTTAGAAAAATAGCCGGACTCCCGGAAAAGGCTAAAATTTATTCAAACTGGGATGGTTTAGATGGTCATATAGCCGGACACTATCTGACAGCAATGGCTATGAATTATGCTACCACTAATAACCCGGAATGTAAAAAGCGGCTTGATTATATCATTGAAGAACTAGGCGCCTGTGCTGCTGCCAATGGTAAGCTATACCCAGATTGGGGAGTTGGTTATATCGGTGCAGTACCAAATAGCAATAAAATATGGTCTACACTCAAACAAGGTGATTTTACTGCATTTCGAGCTGCCTGGGTACCCTGGTATAACCTTCATAAAATGTACAATGGCTTACGTGATGCATGGTTATATACCGGTAATGAGCAGGCAAAACAATTGTTCTTAATTTTTTGTGCCTGGGGAATAAATGTCGTTTCAACACTTAACGAAACGCAGATGCAATCTATGTTAGATATTGAGCATGGTGGCATGAATGAAGTTTTTGCAGATGCCTATCAGATAACCGGAGAAACAAAGTACCTGGATGCAGCTAAACGGTTTTCACACCGTCAAATTTTAGACGCCATGGCCCAGCGAAACGATAACCTGGATAATAAACATGCGAATACACAGGTTCCCAAAGCCATCGGATTTCAAAGAATAGCAGAACTAACCAAAGACCCGGCTTACACCATTGCCGGTGAATTTTTCTGGCAAACAGTAACACAAAACAGAACACTGGCATTTGGTGGTAATAGCAGAAGAGAGTTTTTTCCGAGCAAAGCATCCAGTACTGATTTTATTACAGAAGTGGAAGGCCCCGAGTCCTGCAACTCTTATAACATGCTCAAGCTAACAACTGATTTGTTCAGGGTAAATGCAGATGCAAAGTATATAGATTATTATGAACGAACCATGTATAATCATATCCTATCTACACAACATCCTGAACATGGAGGTTATGTATATTTTACACCTGTTCGTCCAAGACATTACAGGGTTTATTCATCTCCGAATAAAGCCATGTGGTGTTGTGTAGGAAGTGGTATGGAGAATCATGGTAAATACAATGAGTTAATTTATACGCACCAACAGGATACTTTGTTTGTAAACCTCTTTGTAGCTTCAACATTAAACTGGAAAGCAAAGCATTTTATGCTTGAACAGGAAACAGCATTTCCTCAACGTGAAAAAACTATTTTACGTATCAGGGAAGGATCAGGGGAAAGGAATATTAAAATCCGTTATCCATCCTGGGTAGCCCCCGGTGCATTTCGTATAACCATTAATGGCAAAGAATACAAACACAACTCCCAACCATCATCTTATGTTTCCATTGACCGGGTATGGAAAAAAGGAGATATAATTGAAATTGCATTACCCATGCATCTCAATATTGAGCAATTACCTTATGTGGTTGATTACAATGCAGTGATGTATGGTCCGATATTACTGGCTGCCAAAACTGGCAATGAGTCATTAAACGGGCTCGTGGCCGATGATAGTCGCTGGGGACATATTGCACATGGTAAAAGACTGCCTGTTGATAAAGCCCCTATATTAATTACTGAAAAGCCGGCAAGTATTGTTAATAGCCTGGTGCAGATAAAAGATAAACCCTTACACTTTAAGTTTTCAAATATTGCAATAGGTAATGAAATACCACTTGAACTTGAGCCTTTTTACAAGGTGCATGACGCAAGGTATATGATGTACTGGATGACACTTAACAAAAACCAGTACAAAACCTATGTTGATTCAATAGCAAAAAAAGAAGCCGACAGGATTGCTTTACAACAAAAAACTGTTGATGTAGTGATAGCAGGTGAACAACAACCTGAAGCAGATCATCAGATGCAGCAAATAAATACTGGTACCGGTAACCGCCTCGATGAATTTTGGCGGGAAGCACGTAACGGAGGTTTTATAAGCTATCAATTATCAACCAATAACGAAACCTCCCTCTCATTGATGATTCGTTATTGGGGTGCTGAAAGGGGTAGTAGAAAATTTGATATCATGATCGATGATCAATTATTGATTTCAGAAGACCTGACCGATAAATGGAATGTACAAGAGTTTAAAGATGTGACTTACCAGATTCCTGCATCCATGCTGACAAATAAAAAACAGGTAACTATAAAGTTTCAGGCAAAACAAGGTAGTACAGCAGGTGCATTCTATCAGGTTCGGTTGGTCAGAAAAAATTAAGCAATATGAAAAAACTAAGCCTCTTTTTCTGCTGCTGTATTAATGTGATGCTTTATGCCCAGCAGCCTTTAAAACTCTGGTATAATCAACCATCAGGCAATACATGGGAAAATGCATTGCCTATCGGCAATGGAAAACTAGGGGCTATGGTTTACGGAAATGTTGCTAAAGAAACCATCCAGCTAAATGAACATACGCTTTGGAGTGGAAGTCCGAACAGGAACGACAATCCACTGGCATTAGACTCACTGGCATTATTAAGACAACTCATTTTCGACGGCAGGTTTAAGGAGGCAGAACGGGTAGCCAATAAAACCATCATTACGAAGTTATCTCATGGACAAATGTTTCAGCCACTTGGCGACCTGCAATTGTTGTTCAACGGGCATGATCAATACACCAATTATTACCGTGAATTAGACATTGAAAAAGCAATTACAAAAACAAGCTACGATGTGGCGGGTGTTACTTATACAAGAAAAGCTTTAACATCCTTTACCGATCCGGTAATAGTGCTGCATTTAACTGCAAGTAAAAAAGCAAGCATTTCTTTTACTGCCTATCTAAAAACGCAACAACCAAAAGTATCGATACAAACTGCGAGCAACAATGAACTATCCATTACCGGAACATCCATGGACCATGAATCTGTAAAAGGACTATTGAAGTTTAAGGGCATAGTAAAAATTAATGCGAAGGGTGGAACACAACACCGAACCGATACATCTTTGGTAATAGCAAATGCCGATGAAGCCACGATCTATATTACTATAGCAACAGGGTTTAATAATTACCAGGATATTTCAGGAGACGAAAAAAAGCGGGCAACGGAAGACATGGTAAAGTCTTATGGTAAATCATTTACCACCGTAGCAGCATCGCACGTAAAAGCTTACCAGCGATATTTTAATCGGGTAAAACTCAATCTGGGTAATGCAGAAGTGAGCACTTTACCTACCGATCAGCAATTAAAAAATTTCAATAAAACAAACGACCCAAATCTGGTAACCCTGTATTACCAATATGGAAGATACTTACTCATCAGCTCATCAAAGCCTGGTGGACAACCGGCCAACCTGCAAGGTATCTGGAACAACAGAATAAGACCACCATGGGATAGTAAATACACCATCAACATCAATGCAGAGATGAATTATTGGCCTGCAGAGAAAACCAACTTATCGGAACTGCATGAACCGTTTTTGAGAATGATAAAGGAATTGTCTGAAACGGGTAAACAAACAGCCAGGGTAATGTATGGTGCAAGAGGCTGGGTTGCGCATCACAATACAGATATATGGCGCACCAATGGCGCGGTTGATGGTGCTTTATGGGGCGTATGGAATGCAGCAGGAGGTTGGATGAGTCAGCATTTGTGGGAACATTATCTCTATACAGGTGATACAAAATTTCTATCTACGGCCTACCCCATTTTAAAATCGGCAGCTACATTTTATGTTGATTTTTTAGTGAAGCATCCAAAGAAACAATGGCTGGTTATTAACCCGGATATGTCGCCCGAAAATTCTCCTGCCGGCCATCAGGGAGCATCTATTGATGCGGGTACTACCATGACCAACCAGATAGTATTCGATATTTTCAGTACCACCATTCGGGCTGCCAGTATTTTACAAAGGGACCAAAATTTTACTGATACACTTACAGCATTAAGGAAACAATTACCGCCAATGCAAATAGGCAAGCATGGTCAGTTACAGGAATGGTTAGATGATCTGGATGATCCGAATGACAAGCATAGACATATATCACATCTCTATGGATTATTTCCTTCCAACCAGATATCTCCTTACCGCACACCTGCTTTATACAGTGCAGCAAAGAATACCTTGATACAAAGAGGAGATGTATCCACCGGTTGGAGTATGGGATGGAAAGTAAACTGGTGGGCAAGAATGCTCGACGGTAATCATGCATATAAACTAATTCAGGCACAGTTAACACCAGTAGGTACTAATGAAGGTGGTGGCGGTACATACAATAATTTATTTGATGCCCATCCGCCATTTCAGATTGATGGCAATTTTGGTTGTACTTCCGGAATCACCGAAATGCTAATGCAAAGCGCTGATGGCGCAATTCATCTGTTACCTGCAATACCCGATATCTGGAAAGATAGGGGAACGATAAGTGGCTTGAAAACCATTGGTGGTTTTGAGATAGTAAAAATGGAGTGGCAATCGGGTAAGCTGGTGAACCTGATCATTAAATCAACACTTGGCGGAAACTTAAGGATAAGGGTGCCGAATGAAATGAACGCAAACAATGGTGCAGGTTTGAAAAAAGCTACAGGTGAAAATCCAAACCCGTTTTTTTATCACGTAGCAGTAACAGATCCGATTGTATCGTCTGAGGCAAATATTGAAACTCCGATACTAAATACAACATGGTTATACGATTTGCCAACAGAGAAAGGTAAAACCTATCAATTTATTATGCATCAATAGTAGTACTATGGCTAAACAATTTTTTGAGAAAAATCATTCACAGCTACGGTTTCATTGTTGGTGTATCTGTTTGTCCCTTTGGTTATCATTTACCATAAATCTGTCAACCTATGCACAACCAAAAAATACGCTGATCCCAAAAACGGCCAAAAAAATCAGCACAGATTTATTTGGGCTCTTCTTTGAAGACATTAATTATGCGGCAGATGGCGGATTGTATGCAGAGTTGATACAAAACAGGTCTTTTGAATACAGTCCGACAGATAATCGGCAGTGGCATCCACTTTCTTTTTGGGAGTATATAACACCCGGTTTTTCTTATGGGTCTTTTAATGTAGAAACCAATCAGCCGGTACATATAAATAATCCGCATTATGCTGTCTTAAACATTGAACATATAGGAACAGTGCCACCAAGAACCGGAGGAAACGCACAGCAACCTTTGCCAGCATCAATCACCACTGGTAGACCAGGTATTGGGATTAAAAACTCCGGATTTGGAAACATTGTGGTAAAAAAGGGGGAAGGTTTTACATTTTCAGTTTTTGCAAAACAACTGTCTGTTTCACCCGTAGATATTTATGTGAGTTTACAGAACACAAAAGGCAAAGTACTTGCTGAAAGTAAAATAGTCATTGATAAAAAGTCGTGGAACAATTATAGTACTTCATTAATAGCAGATGAAAACTGCGACAGCACCCAGGTAGTTTTACTGGCCACTTCAAAAGGAAAGCTGGCGTTGGATGTTTTGTCTTTGTTTCCACAAAACACTTTTAAAAACAGGCCCAATGGTTTGCGTAAAGACCTGGCCCAATTACTGGCCGATATGAAGCCGGCCTTTATTCGTTTTCCGGGTGGCTGTTTGGCCCATGGTGATGGTGTAGGAAATATGTATCGGTGGAAAAATACGATTGGTCCATTGGAGCAAAGGGTAGAACAAAAAAACCTATGGGGGTATCACCAGACTGCAGGTTTAGGTTACTATGAGTATTTCCAGTTCTGTGAAGACATAGGCGCAAAG
This sequence comes from uncultured Sediminibacterium sp., assembly GCA_965650685.1. Classification (GTDB taxonomy): domain Bacteria; phylum Bacteroidota; class Bacteroidia; order Chitinophagales; family Chitinophagaceae; genus Sediminibacterium. Next base: position 227,529 of record CBFGPM010000001.1, on the reverse strand, counting down.
CCCTTACCTGTATTACCTGCAGCAGTGAGTTGCCAGAATTCTGGTGGCACATGGCGGGTTGGTGGAACCGGACAGCAGGCATTACCAATGGAAGAAATGAAAGATTATATACAGGAAGTGCTTGATCTGATGGAGTGGGCAAATGGTTCTGCGAGTTCTACCTGGGGTGCAAAACGCGCAGCAGCCGGGCATCCCACGCCATTTAACCTGAAATATATTGGCATAGGTAATGAAGATAAGATAACACCTGAATTTGAGCAGCGGTTTAAAATGATTCATGATGCAGTAAAAGCAAAATATCCTGATATAGAATTAATCGGAACAAGCGGACCTTTTCATAGTGGGGAGGATTTTGATAAGGGCTGGAAACTGGCGAATGATTTGAAAGTTGCGGTTGTAGATGAACATTATTATGTACAACCCGAATGGCTTATTGCAAACCAGTATCGATATGACAAGTATAACCGCAATGCCGGAAAGGTTTACTTAGGTGAATATGCATCATGGGGGAATAAACAGTACAATGCAATTACTGAAGCGTTGTTTATGACAGGACTTGAGCGTAACGGTGATGTGGTAAGTATGGCATCTTATGCGCCATTGTTTGCTAAACAAAATTTTACACAATGGATTACTGATATGATATTTTTCAACAATAGTGATTATTACCTCACACCTAATTATCATGTTCAAAAAATGTTCAGCGCTAACCAGGGCGACTACTATGTCGATGGTATAATCTTAAAAGACAATTTAGACTCATTAGTTGGAAGCTCATGTGTTTATAATAGTAAGTCTGGAGATATCATTGTTAAACTTGTCAACGCGGGAAACACCACAAAATCTGTAAAGATAGATTTGTCAGCGTTTAAAGCTGTAGGTATAGCCGGAACAAAGACAATACTAAGCGCAAGTGCTGATGCAAAAAATGGATTTGAATCAAAGAATATTGTTCAACCAGTGTCTGAGCAGATTGCAATAGCTAAAAATTTTGAACAGTCATTGCCACCTATGTCGTTTACACTTATAAAAGTAAATACCCAATAATCATAAACCATACACCATGAAAATTAGGATAATCATTCTTATGCTGATTTTTGTAGCGGCAGAAAAATCTGACGCTCAAAACCCCATCATCAAACACATTTTTACTGCAGACCCATCTCCCATTGTGTACAAAGACACACTCTTCCTATACACAGGTCATGATACTGCATCAGTTACAGCAACGAATTATAAGATGCCCGACTGGCACGTGTTTTCAACAACCGATATGGTGAATTGGAAAGACTATGGAGCGCTTCTTTCACCACATACCTTTTCATGGGCAACCGGAGATGCTTATGCAGCTCAGTGTATTGAAAGAAATGGCAAGTTCTATTGGTTTGTATCTACTTTTCATAAAAAAGACAGCAACAGCAATGGTGGGGCTGCTATTGGTGTAGCAGTGTCTGATCGTCCAACGGGTCCGTTTAAAGATGCCATTGGTAAAGCCTTAATCACCAATGAAATGACCAAAGACAAACCACATGCCTGGGATGATATTGATCCAACGGTATTTATAGATGATGATAAACAAGCTTACCTCTACTGGGGTAATGGAAGTTGTAAATGGGTAAAGCTCAAAGAAAATATGGCTGAAACCGATGGCCCGATTACAGTTGTTGATATCAAAAACTTTATTGAGGGTCCTTGGATTTATAAAAGAAAAGGTTTGTATTACCTGGTATATGCCAGCAGGGGAACTAAACCTGAGATGATTGAATATTGCACAGCCAGCAGTGCTACCGGCCCCTGGAATTACCAGGGTATCATCCAGGAAAATGTTCCCAATAGTTTTACGACACACCCAGGTATTATTGACTATAAAGGGAAATCTTATTTCTTCTACCACAACGGAACCTTACCAACAGGTGGAAGTTATAGACGATCTATTTGCGTAGACTATATGTATTACAATGAAGATGGAACGATCCAAAAAATTATTCAGACAAAAGAAGGCGTTAAACCTGTTACCCAATAAATACCAGACCATGCGTATAAAAATCAACACTACATATAGCGTCTTGTTTTCACAGTTGCTGATGATGTTGGCTTGTGTTAATCCAGTAACTGCACAATCTGACAAAGCTACCAACCCAGTCATTTTTGCCGATGTTCCCGATGCTGCTATGATCAGGGTAGGAAATACCTATTACATGAGCAGTACCACTATGCATATGAGTCCGGGTGTACCTATTATGAAATCAACGGACCTTGTAAACTGGAAAACGATCGGTTATGCTTATGATACATTGGCCAGCATAGATGAATTAAACCTCACCAATGGTAAAAGTACCTATGGACGCGGCTCCTGGGCCAGTAGTATACGCTATCATAAAGGAGTTTTTTATGTAACCACTTTTGCGCAAACTACTGGTAGAACGCATATCTATTCCACCAAAAATATTGAAAAGGGGCCATGGAAATCCTGGTCATTTAAGCCAAGCTTACACGATCATTCATTGTTCTTTGATGATGATGGTAAAGTATATATGCTTTATAGCAACCGCAAACTTGTATTGGTAGAATTGAAAGACGATTTAACCGGAATAAAAGAAGGAGGCGTTAACCAGACAGTTATTGAAGATGTAACCGCACCGAGTCAATCAGTTGGCAATAGTGGTTTAGGAGAAGGTTCTCAACTCTTTAAAGTAAACGGTAAATATTATCTCTTCAATATCACCTGGCCACGCGGCGGAATGAGAACAGTGGTTATTCATCGTGCGGATAAATTAACTGGTCCATGGGAAGGCAGGCTTGCCTTGCAGGATCTGGGTGTAGCGCAGGGTGGGTTAATAGACATGCCCGATGGCAGATGGTTTTCTTATTTATTCCGTGATTATGGTGCAGTAGGGCGTATTCCTTATCTGGTGCCTGTTGAATGGAAAGATGGTTGGCCTGTATTGGGAGTAGACGGTAAAGTGCCAGCCACACTTGACCTTCCGGCAGGTAAAGGATTTATACCTGGCATTGTAGCTTCAGATGATTTCACCCGCAAAAAAGGCGAACCCGCTTTACCATTAGCATGGCAGTGGAACCATAATCCGGATAACAGTTTATGGTCGGTAACAGAAAGAAAAGGATACCTGCGCTTAAAAACAGGCAGAATTGATACCAGCTTTTTATTGGCAAGAAACTCGCTCACGCAAAGAACCATCGGGCCTGTTTGTTCTGGCAGCACAGCATTGGATGTTAGCAATATGAAAGATGGTGATTTTGCCGGACTGGCACTTTTACAAAAGAATTTTGGTCAATTAGGCGTAAGGATCAATGGAAATGAAAAAGAATTGGTAATGATCAATGCCAGCACTGGCAAACCTCAGGAAGTTGCTAAAATACCCTTAAACCAGTCAGTAGTTTACCTAAAAGCAGCATGCGATTTCACCAATAGAAAAGATACCGCCCATTTCTATTATAGTTTGGATAATAAAACCTGGAATGCGATAGGCACACAACTAAAAATGGCTTATACCATTCCACAATTTATTGGCTATCGATTCACCCTGTTCAACTATGCCACCAAAACAACGGGAGGTGCAGCTGATTTCGACTTTTTTCATATCACAGATACTATTGCTGACAAAAAATAAATCCATACAATGAAAAAGCTTGTTCATAAAACCACCATTCACTGCATCAAATCTTTTGTAGTGATGTTATTTGTAGCCTGTATCTGCCAGTCAGCCAGGTCACAAAACCCTATCGTTAGAAACCAGTTCTCTGCCGACCCAACTGCACGGGTTTTTGGCGATAAGGTCTATGTTTACCCGTCTCACGATATCCTTGCCCAGCCAGGAAAAGGAAGAGTTGGTTGGTTCTGCATGGAAGACTATCATGTATTCTCTTCTGCAAATCTTACCGACTGGACCGACCATGGTATGATTGTTAGTCAGACTACCGTGCCCTGGGCTAATCCTACCGGCTATAGTATGTGGGCTCCCGATTGTGTAGAGCGCAATGGTAAATATTATTTCTACTTCCCAACATTACCTAAAGACACTGCCGTATATGGCAGAAGCTTTGGCATAGGGGTGGCTGTATCAGACAAACCTACAGGTCCGTTTGTACCCGAACCAACACCTATTAAAGGAGTTAGGGGAATAGATCCGAATGTATTTATTGATAAAGACGGCCAGGCCTATCTCTACTGGTCGCAGGGAAATATCTATGTGGCGAAACTGAAAGAAAACATGGTTGAACTGGCATCTGAAGTGGTAACCATTCCAAATTTACCAACAAAGGGATTGAAAGAAGGTCCGTTTGTTTTTGAAAGAAATGGACTTTACTACCTCACATTCCCCCATGTAGAAAATAAGACAGAGCGACTTGAATATGCAATTGGCGATAACCCAATGGGGCCTTTTAAGATGACAGGTGTAATCATGGATGAATCTCCCACTGGTTGTTGGACAAACCATCACTCTATTATTCAATACAAAAAACAGTGGTATCTTTTTTATCACCACAACGATTACTCACCCAAATTCGACAAAGCAAGATCAATAAGGATGGATAGTTTGTCGTTTAATGCAGATGGCACCATTCAAAAAGTGATTCCAACTTTAAGGGGTGCCGGGTTAACAAATGCTAAGAGTGAAATTCAAATAGACAGATACAGTAAACTCGATGCAGCAAACACGGAGATCAGTTTTCTGGATACATCAAATACATTCCAGGGATGGAAAACAACCTTCAAAAATCCGGGAGCCTGGATACAATACAATGCAGTTGATTTTGGTAAACAACCCGGCAGGAAAATCATTTTAAAAACAAAAGCCGGTGAGAACTGTAAAGTAGAAATAAGGATAGGCGGAATAAATGGTACATTGATAGGAACAGCCAGCGTACAACGAGACAATAACTGGATGACTATCGGAGCCGATATCCAAAAAAAGACCACAGGCATACAGGATTTGGTGCTTGTGCTAAAAGAAGGATCGGCCTTAGACATAGACTGGATCAAATTTGAGTAATACCCCTGCATAAAACCTTTCAGCTCAAATTGATAAACGATACCAAAACAAAAAAAATGAAAACATTTCTCAGTAGTCTATTGCTGCTATGTGCTGTTTTGAACATACAGGCAGAAGATGGACATCAACTTTGGTTAAGAAACAAAAAGGCTTTGCCGGTAACGGTAAACTGTGCATTGAATTCGCCAACAATCGCTATTGCAAAACAGGAACTCATACAAGGTTGGTTGGGTAAAGCTGGCGCAACAATAAGCCTCGTCATCAAAAAAGACAAAGCACTAAAGAAAGATGGTTTTCGCCTGCTCAATAATGCTATTGAGGCAAATACTGAATTTGGTTTGCTGTATGGGGTATATGAATTGCTACGCAAACAACAAACCGGACAGTTAATACAGGAAATGGTTTCTAATCCGTCTTATGATATTAGGACTCTTAACCATTGGGATAATTTGAATGGAACCATTGAAAGAGGTTATGCGGGCTTCTCTATTTTCTGGAGGAGAGACAACCCTTATGAAGTAACAGAAAATGATAAAAAGCGTTGGCAGGAATATGCACGTGCCAATGCATCAATTGGTATTAATGGTGCTGTACTCAATAATGTGAATGCATCGCCCAATATCCTCAATGCAGATTACCTGAAGCGTGTAAAAGCAATTGCAGAAGTGCTGAGGCCCTACGGTGTGAAAGCTTATTTGTCGATTAATTTTTCTTCCCCTAAAGTGATTGGGGGATTACCAACTTCAGATCCGCTTGATCCTGCAGTAATTAATTGGTGGAAGGAAAAGGCAAAAGAAATTTATGCGTTGATACCTGATTTTGGCGGCTTTCTGGTAAAAGCAAATAGTGAAGGCCAGCCAGGTCCGCAGGATTTTGGTCGTACCCATGCCGATGGTGCCAACATGTTGGCCGATGCGGTACAACCTTTTGGTGGCATCATCATGTGGAGGGCGTTTGTGTATAGTCCGAATGACAAAGACAGGGCTAAACAAGCCTACAATGAATTTGTACCACTCGATGGAAAATTCAAAGACAATATAATCATACAGGTAAAAAATGGTCCGATTGATTTTATGCCAAGAGAGCCATTCAGTCCACTGATCGGTGCTATGAAAAGAACACCGGTGATGACAGAGTTTCAGATTACACAAGAGTACCTTGGTCATTCTAAACACCTTGTTTTCCTATCAACCATGTGGGAAGAGTGTTTGCAAAGCGATACTTACCAGGAAGGACCAGGTAGTACAGTGGCGCGTTGTACTGATGGAACAGTATTCAATCAAAAATATACAGCCATTGCCGGGGTATCGAATGTAGGATTGGATACCAACTGGTGTGGTCATGATTTCGCACAATCAAACTGGTATGCCTTTGGCAGACTTGCCTGGAACAACAGTATAACAAGTGAAGCCATTGCGGATGAGTGGATCAAGCAAACATTTGCTGGAAACAGCGATCAACCATCTAAAACGGTGCATGGTATTGACTGGACCGAAAATGTATTGGTACCGGTTAAGCGAATGATGCTTGATAGCAGGGAGGCTGCTGTAAATTATATGATGCCTTATGGCTTTCATCATATCATGTCGGCCAATGAACATTATGGTCCGGGCCCATGGTGGGGGCCGGCAAGGATGCGTGCAGACTGGACGCCGCCATATTATCACCAGGCCGATTCAAATGGAGTAGGGTTTAATAGAACAAAAATGGGCAGTGATGCGGTAAGTCAATATAAAGAACCATTGGCATCCATGTTCAATGATCCATCTACTTGTCCTGAAACATTATTGTTGTGGTTTCATCATTTACCCTGGACCTATAAAATGAAATCGGGGCGTACACTATGGGATGATATTTGTACTAAGTATGACCAGGGAGTTAAGCAGGTGCGTGTATTTCAAAAAATCTGGGATGGTGCTGCGCCATATATTGATAGCGCCCGACATAAAGCCATTCAAAGAAAACTAAGAACACAAACGGCGAATGCTGTTTTGTGGAAAGATGCATGTATTCTTTATTTTCAAACATTCAGCCGAATGCCGATTCCGATGGATGTAGAAAAGCCGATTCATAATCTGGATGAAATTATTGCGAATGATATGGTGAGGAGAAGGCCGGGGAGTTAATCAGCTAGCTCCTGATTGATTAATTATGCCACAGAGGGCACAGAAATAACACAGAAATTTTCAGTGTACTTCTGTGCCCTCTGTGGCATATCAATACTTACAATATTCAATTTACCTAAATTCAAAGTCGTTACTAATCCAGTATTTGTATCTTTCTGTATTATTTAGTTTACATGTACGATCTCTGTTGCATAGGCCATCTTACACACGATAAAATAGTTACACCATCCGATACTGTGCATATGGCTGGTGGTACCTCTTTTTATTTCTCTCATGCACTGAAAAACTTTCCTTTAAGTTATCATCTGGTAACAGCCTTATCATCCGATGATGCTGTATTTGCCGAGGCATTACAGCAAGAAGGAATAGACCTGACGATTGTTCCCAGTAAGCACACCGTTTACTTTGAAAATATTTATACCAGTAACAGCGACGACAGACAGCAAAAAGTATTGTTTGAAGCGGACCCTTTTAAGATAGAGGACCTGCAAAATATTCAGGCTAAACATTTTCACCTCGGACCATTACTGGCACACGATATGTCTGCAGATTTTATTGAATCTTTATCCAAAACGGCAACAGTTTCATTGGATGTACAAGGTTTTTTGCGAACAGTAATTAACCAACATGTGGAAGCAGTAGATTGGGCAGCAAAAGCAACTGTACTTCCACACATTACCATTATTAAAGCAAGCGAAACAGAAGCATTTACCATTACAGGAACCAATAATGTGGAACATGCTGCAAAAAAATTATTTGACATGGGAGTGAAGGAAGTAGTCATTACCATGGGCAGTAAAGGATCACTGATCTATGATGGAAATAATATCATCAATATTCCTGCTTACAAACCTGCAGTAGTAAAAGATGCTACCGGTTGTGGTGATACCTATATGGCGGGCTATCTATATAAACGTTTTAAGGGAGAAGACATAGAAAGCGCCGGAAACTTTGGTGCAGCGATGGCTACCATAAAAATTGCCGATTCAGGTCCGTTCAATAGTACAGAAGAGGCGCTCAAAAAAATAATCGCAACAAACGATACCCTATAAATAACTCCGCGAAACTCTGTTAACTCCTTTCTCTGCGGTCACTTCCTTCGTCGTTTGCCCCAACGCAGAGAAAGGAGTTAACAGAGTTTCGCGGAGGATTTTATTTGATTATTGAATCTATCAAACTGGTTCCTGATAACTTAACTTGATAGGGCCATTGTTCTTCTATAACTGGCGTAGCGGGTTGGTTTCTTTGTCTGCCAGGTATAGGCCAGTGTTCAGTAGGTGCACCCATTACCGTTAGCCAGAGAAACTCAGTATCCTTGGGTACTTTAAATTTCAGCACACCATTAGCTTCTTTACCAACATCACCATATACCCTTTTACCATCTTTCAAATAAGCAACAAAACCATAGCGCCAGCCCGCTTTATCAAGTTTAACCGCATTGTATCCTGCAGATCCTGCCAGGCTTTTAAAATTAAGCGTAACAGTAGTTCCCGCAGCCGGTACTTTTAACTGAATACCATTATAACCATAGTTCTGCGGACAAACACTGCTGTCAATTCTGAACCACCCATCCGCTTCAGGTTTCATGATGGTAAAATGCTGGTTGGCATAAGGTTTGGCTACCTGCTCAATACGCTTCATATCCCAGGTAATAAAACGACGCGATGCATCAAACATTTCATCATTGAATTGTTCCTGTGAAAGATTGGTAATGCGCTTATACGTAGTTACAGGATCCTCGCCATTTAATGTAGCACGAGAGAACTCACCAAAAAATTCAATACCATGTTTATTCGACCAGTATTCAAATACATAAGGTGAATGATACATATTGGTAGGATGCAGAAAAGCGAAATGTGTTTTCTTCATGAAGTCTTTGAGGTGATAATTTTCAAAAGTCATCCATTCCGGATACACCTGCCATAACATGTACTGAGCCGACATTTCAGAAATTGGTCCACCTGGCCCTTTACCATTATCGGCGCGTATCATATATTGAAATGAATGTCCCAGCTCATGAGCCAGTGCCCCATAAGGTGCTTTGCTCATGCGGATAGCAGGCGTCCATAATAAGCCGATTTTATTTTCGGTACCACCTCCAAATGCAGTGGCGCCCTCGCCCCCGATTACATATAAGATCATCTTATATTGATCGGTAAAAGATTTTCCTTTTACAACCAGCTTCAATTTATTTACATAGTAATCATAAAACCTTTCCAGTTCTTTAATGGCATCCTGCACATTGAAGCGTTTTGATTCAATGGGGTTAACCATTGGGTCTTTACCAAATTCTTTGGACCAGAACACAACGATATTTTTTGATTCCACCATTCTCGAAAAACTGAATTCACTTGTATCACTATTGTAATTATTATTATAAGGAATGCGGAACACTTTTCCGGGTATGTACAATTCTTTTTCACCTGGTTTTTGAATGCGTGCAAAAGGTTCGGGTGGTGGTGCGTTATTGCCGCTCTGTGCAAATGATGCAGCGGGGATGAGCAACAGCAAAAATGTTTTCAGTAATGTTTTGTTTGACATGGTTGGCTTGTTTTGAATAAATTTTCGGATTTAACATCGAAGTAATTGATTGTTATATCCGGCGGTTGATGTTGAATTTACTGCTTATGATTACTGTGTTTTACAAAACAGCTCCCCGGGTTAAAATATGTATGAACTTGGTTAAATGAATTGAAGAAATTGGGTTAATGCAGCGATGCTTAGCTTTGTAACATGACAGGCATTAAAAACATTCTCTTCGACCTCGGTGGCGTTTTCCTTGATATCAACTACCAGTTAACCGAACAGGCGTTTATCGATTTAGGGATCCATGATTTTGGACAACGTTTTAATCAACAATTCTCCAATACTCTTTTCGAGGATTTGGAAACGGGTAAAATTGATCCAGAGACATTTTATGAGGCATTCAGAAAAGAAACAAGCACTGACTTGAGTAATAAGACAATCGAGGTGGCCTGGAACGCACTTTTGCTGGATTTTCCTCCTGAAAGACTCACTTGGCTGGAGGGTATCAAAGAAAAATACCCGGTTTACCTCTATTCAAACACAAATATCATTCATTATCAATGCTTTATGAAGATGTTTGAAGATAAATTCGGGGGTAAAAACTTCAATGATTATTTCATAAAAGCCTATTATTCACACGAACTTGGCTTGAGAAAGCCCTATGCAGATTCATACAAACAGCTCCTAAAATTAGAAAACCTGGAAGCAGGCGAAACCCTTTTTATAGACGATACCCTAAAAAACATAGAAGGCGCTAAAGCAGCAGGCCTCCAAACCCTCTGGCTGCAGCCAGGGATGGTGCTGCAGGAGGTTTTTATGTGAATTGTGAATTGTCAATTGTCAATTTTAAGAAGAAGGTAGTTTGGTTTTTGTAATAACCTGCCATTACCTGTTGACCATTCACAATTGACAATTCACAATTGACAATTCACTACCCCACCTCCTCAAAATCAATATAATCATCGCTTTTCTTAGCTTCTGCGGCTTTTTGGGCCTGGGCCTGGTATTGTTGTTGCTGTTCGAATTTTTTACGTGCTTCCTCTTGCTGCGCCTGCATTTCACGCACTTTGTCTTTCATGTTGGAAGCCACTTTGGTAGCTGGTACCACAATCTTAAATATCAGGTTGTACAGAAAGTAGATCAGTAAACCCCATAAAATAATCTTCATCCCACAAAAATAAAACATTCTCCTCACCCCCTGCCCCTCTCCACGGAGTGGAGAGGGGTGGCGAGCGAAGCAAAGCCGGGGTGAGGAGGAAATTTGGAACATTCACTTCTTTTATCGTACATTTGCATCAGGAAAAGAACAACAGAAGGGAACGGAAGCGTTCCCTTCTTCTATTTTAATATGTCAACAGAAACACAAATTACAAGGATAGAAGGGCTGATAACAGAGATGCTGGCAGAGGAAACTGCCTATTTTCTGGTATCCATCCGTATCAAACCTACCAATAATGTAAAAGTTTTTCTAGATGGGGACGAAGGTTTGGCTATTGAAAAATGTGTGTCTTTCAACCGCAGGCTTTATAAACTCATTGAAGAAACAGGTATGTACCCTGAAGGAGAATTTTCGCTTGAAGTTTCTTCACCTGGTCTTGATGAGCCTTTGAAATTACATCGCCAATACAAGAAAAATATCGGTCGTTTTATTGAAGTGCTTTTTTTGGATGGCACCAAAAAAGAAGGTAAGCTGCTTGAAGTAGCCGAGGCAGATATTATTGTGGAGCATACGGAAGGAAAAGGTAAGAAGGCGGTTACTCAACAATTGGTTATTCCATTTAATCATATAAAATCAACAACAGTTCAAATCAAATTCTGATTCTTATTGCTAATGGCTAATAGCTAATGGCTAATAGCTTCCCGCAAGGAATTTCTAAAACTAAAGACATGGCTAGTATAAACCTCATTGAAGCGTTCCAGGAGTTTAAAGACGCAGAAAATATCGATCGTCCCACGATGATGAAAGTGGTAGAAGATGTGTTTAAAACACTGCTCCGTAAAAAATATGGCAGCGATGAAAATTTCGATGTAATCGTAAACGCAGAGAAAGGTGACTTGGAAATTATTCGTCGAAGAATGATTGTGGAAGATGGAGAGGTAATTGATCCATTGGCTGAAGTAGGTTATTCTGATGCAGTGAAGATTGAACCCGATTTCGAAGTAGGGGAAGAACTGTATGAAGAGGTTGATATGGTTGACTTTGGTCGCCGCGCCATCCTTGCTGCAAAGCAAACATTGGCCAGTCGTATCAGCGATTTGAAGAAGAATGTATTGATTAAAAAATATGGCGATCGTATTGGTGAAATCATCAGTGCGGAAGTGTACCAGGTTTGGAAAAAAGAAGTATTACTGCTTGATGAAGAAGGCAATGAACTCATCCTTCCAAAGTCTGAACAAATACCTCAGGATTATTTCAAAAAAGGAGAAAATATCCGTGCTGTAGTTGAACGTGTAGATCTGAAAAATAATACACCGGTAATTATCCTGTCAAGAACAAGTCCGACTTTCCTTGCTAAGCTCCTTGAAATTGAAGTACCTGAAATTTTTGATGGACTTATCGCTATCAAGAAAATTGTTCGTGATCCGGGAGAGCGTGCGAAAGTGGCGGTTGAATCTTATGATGATCGTATCGATCCTGTAGGTGCATGTGTGGGTATGAAAGGTAGCCGTATTCATGGTATTGTTCGTGAGTTGAAGAATGAGAATATTGATGTAATCAATTTCACTACCAATATCCAGTTATTGATTCAACGTTCATTAACACCAGCTAAGATTAGTTATATGGAGCTGGATAACGATAAGAAACACGCAGAAGTTTATCTCAAGGCCGATCAGGTATCATTGGCTATCGGTCGCCGCGGGGTAAATATTAAACTGGCTTGTGAGTTAACCGGTTATGAAATTGATGTGTTTAGAGAAGATGAAGAAGTAGTAGACGAATTTGATATCGACCTGGATGAATTCAGCGATGAAATTGAACCATGGGTTATCGATGAGTTCAAACGCATCGGTTGCGATACTGCCCGTAGTATCCTGAATCTTACAGCCGAAGAACTGGAAAGAAGAACAGACCTGGAAAAGGAAACAATCGAAGAAGTTCGAAGAATCTTGCAGGAAGAATTCGACAGAGAGGAGTAAGCAGCTAATAACAAGCTATATTTGTACGGAACTTAAGTATTAAGCCCGGTCAGATATAGCCATATAAATTCGTCCATGGACAATAGTCCATAGTCCATGGGCCATTGACTATGGACTATGGACCAAAAAACTTTGAATGTCAGAACTGAAATTACCAAGACTGTTAGCAGCCGCCAAGGAGTTTAATATAGGTCAGGATACCCTGATTGACTTCCTGGTGAAGAAAGGATTTACTAAAGATGACCTGAAGCCTACCGCAAAGCTTACGGAAGACCAGTACTATGCCCTCCAGGCAGAGTTCCAGGGGGATAAGGTTGCCAAAAACAAGGCCGATCAGGTAGAGATACCCAAAGCCGCACAGGCAGAAGCGAAGAAGAAAAAAGACGAAGAAGAGATTTCTTTTGTTAAAAAAGAGGAAAAGAAAGCAGCACCGAAAGAAGAGCCTAAGCCGGAAGTGAAACCAGAACCGGTAGCAGAAGAAAAAGCACCTGAACCACCGGTGGCACCAGCTCCAGTTGAGGAAAAACCAGTAACACCAGAGGTAGTAAAAGCAGAAGCACCGGAAATAGAAGCGCCAAAAGTGATCAATAAAATTGATCTCTCGGCTATCGATTCTTCTACCCGCCCTAAAAAAGCGGCTAAGAAAAAAGAAGAAACACCGGCTCCGCCACCTGCGGAAACAAAAGCAAAACCAGCTCCGGCCGCAACGCCTGAACCTCCGGCACCAGCACCAACTCCGGTTGTGGCTCCTGAGGAAACAGAAGCACCACCCGTGATTGAAAATATCAGGGCAGAAAAACTGGAAGGACCAAAAATCCTCGGCAAAATTGAACTTCCTGTTAACAGCGATACACGTCCAAAACCAGCTGCAAGGGATGAAAAGCGTAAACGCAAACGCATTCCTGTAGACAAAAAAGAAGGTGGCGCACCACCGCAGGTTGGTCCGGATGGCCGTCCGTTAACAGGTCCAAATCGTCCGATCGTACCGGCCAATAACCGTGGCGGACAACAGGGCGGCGGTGGATTTAACCGTGGTAATAATGCCGGCGGTAATAACCGTGGAGGTGGTAACCGCGATAGAAAACGTGGCGGTGGTCAGGTAGAAGAGAAAGAAATAGATCAAAAAGCAATTCAGGAAAAAATCCGTGAAACACAGGCCAAACTGGCCGGTACAGGTGGTCGCGGAAAGAGCCTGAAAGCAAAATATAGAAGAGCAAAACGTGATGAAGCAGCCGAAGCCATGGGTAATGAAATGGCGGAAGACAATAAACTGCAGGTAACAGAATTTGTTACCGTAAGTGAATTGGCTAACCTCATGGATGTAAGTTTTGCCGATGTAATTGGTAAATGTATGAACCTCGGTATCATGGTGTCTATTAACCAGCGCCTGGATGCAGAAGTTATTGAACTGGTAGCAAGTGAATTTGGTTTTGAAGTTGAGTTTATCGGTGTTGATGAAACAGATGAATTCGATGATGAGGATGATGATGACAGCGAAGAGGACCTGGTTCCAAGACCACCGATCGTTACGATCATGGGTCACGTTGACCATGGTAAAACATCATTGCTCGATTATATTCGTAATGCGAATGTGGTAGCTGGTGAAGCAGGGGGTATTACCCAGCACATCGGTGCCTATGAAGTAACCTTACCAAATGGTAAAGCCATTACCTTCCTGGATACACCGGGTCACGAAGCCTTTACCGCGATGCGTGCACGTGGTGCGAAAGTGACGGATATATCTATCATCGTCGTAGCAGCAGATGATGCAGTGATGCCACAAACCCGTGAAGCTATTAGTCACTCACAGGCAGCGAATGTGCCGATGATTTTTGCGGTAAATAAAATTGATAAAGACGGAGCTAATCCGCAGAAAATATACGAGCAACTTTCCCAGATGAATATCCTGGTAGAAGCATGGGGTGGTAAATTCCAGAACCAGGAACTTTCTGCAAAACAAGGTTTGAATGTAGATCTGTTATTGGAAAAAGTATTGCTTGAAGCTGAATTACTCGACCTCAAAGCAAACCCGGATAGAGAAGCTGCCGGAACCATCATCGAAGCATCGCTCGATAAAGGACGTGGTTATGTTGCCACCATCCTGGTACAGAACGGTACCCTTCGCCAGGGCGATCTGATTGTATCGGGTCAGCACTATGGTCGTGTTAAAGCCATGTTCAACGAACGTAACCAGCGTATTGAAGAAGCACCACCATCTACACCGGTAGTAATACTTGGTTTGAATGGTGCACCTCAGGCCGGTGAGAAATTTAAAGTGTTTGAAGACGAGGGTGAAGCAAAAGAAACAGCAACCAAACGTGCACAGATATTACGTGAGCAGGGATTACGTGCAAGAAAACATATTACACTTGATGAGATCGGACGCCGTTTGGCACTCGGAAACTTTAAGGAACTTAATATCATCATCAAAGGTGATGTGGATGGTTCTGTAGAAGCATTGAGTGATTCATTACAGAAACTTTCTACCGAAGAAATTGCGGTAAGAGTGGTGCACAAAGGGGTTGGACAAATCTCTGAGAGTGATGTATTGCTGGCAACTGCATCAGATGCCATCATCATTGGCTTTAACGTTCGTCCATCAATGCAGGCAAACCGCCTTTCTGAAAATGAAGGTGTACAGATTAAGTTATACTCAATCATCTATACCGCTATCGACGAAATTAAAAGTGCGATGGAAGGGATGCTTGAACCGAAGATTCAGGAGAAAATTACTGCCAACGTGGAAGTACGCGAAGTGTACAAATTCGATAAAGCCACCGTTGCCGGATGTTTTGTACTCGAAGGTAAAATCAGCCGTAATAGTAAGATCCGTATCATCCGTGATGGTATCGTGGAATATCCGAAAGGTGAAGGACAGGCAGCAGAACTGGGCAGCCTGAAACGTTTCAAAGACGATGTGAAAGAAGTAGTATCGAATATGGAATGCGGTCTTACCATCAAAAACTTCAACGACCTTAAAGTAGGTGATATCGTGGAAGCTTTTGAGGAAGAGGAAGTGAAGAGAACTTTATAAGCCATAAGCTTCAAGCCACAAGCTACAAGCGGTAAGCCAAACGCCAAAAAGCCAGAAGCTTGCGGCTTGAGGCTTGAAGCTTGTAGCTTTTTTGTTAAAACGTAGACCTGAAAAGGGAAAGAAGAGCCAAATGCCTAAATTTGGCGATCATAGTATAAATATGAAAAAGGTATTTCTGATTGTTTTGATGCTTGGTGCCGCAATGGTATCTGTAATGGGCCAGACTAAAAAAGTAGTGGCAGATAAAATTGTGGGTCAGGTTGGTGATAGGATCATCCTTCGTTCTGATGTACTGAATGCTATTTCAGATATGAAAAGGCAGTACCAGGGACAAGAAAATGTGATTATTCCTACCGAATGCCAGATTCTTGAAAGCCAGCTCATCCAAAAAGCATTAGTGCTGCAGGCTGAGAAAGATTCATTGTCTGTAACCGAAGAAGAAATTGATGCTACCATCGATAACCGTATACGTGCTGCCATTCAGCAATATGGTTCAAAAGATATCCTCGAAGAAATCGCTGGAAAAACCATTTACCAGTTAAAAGAAGATTTCAGGTCAAGTTTCCGTGAGCAGAAGATGGCCGAGCAGATGCAAAGCAAAATCATTGAAACGGTAAAAATTACGCCTACTGAGGTAAAAGCTTTCTATAATAAAATTCCGAAAGACAGTCTACCCTTCTATGAAAGCGAAGTGGAGCTTAGTCAGATCGTAGTGATTCCAAAAGCCAACCGCGATGTGGAAGAATATGTGATGAAGCAGATGAATGAATACAAAAAGCTGGTAGAAAGTGGCGCACAGAAATTTGAGGCACTGGTAAAACTTTATTCAGAAGATCCGGGAAGTAAAGACGCTGGTGGACAATACACATTGAATAGAAACGATCGCAACTGGGATCCTACGTTTCTTTCGACTTCATTCCGTTTGAAGGAAAATCAGGTATCACAGGTAATCAAATCAAAATTCGGATTACATATTATTCAGTTGTTGTCGCGTTCGGGTGATGAAGCGGTAGTACGTCATATATTGCGTATTCCACCGGTAACGGAAGATGAAATTAAAGAGTCCGTAACTAAATTAGATACCGTAAGAACACAACTGAAAGCTGGTACAATCAGTTTTGGTGAAGCCGTAAGCAAATACAGTGAAGACGAAAACAGTAAGTTCAATGCCGGTGCGATTACTTCTGGTCAGGATGGCAATATCTTCCTGAGTATTGATATGCTCGATAAGGATATGGTTGTTGCATTAAAAGACCTGAAACCAGGTGAATATTCTGCACCACAGGTTTATACCGATGAGCGTGGCCGAAAAGCAGTACGCCTACTATACCTGAAACGCAGAACAGAACCACATAGAGAAAACCTGATGGACGATTATAACCGTATTGCACAGCGTGCTTTGGAGTATAAGAAGAATGAGGCCCTGGAGAAATGGTTCAAATCGCATATCCCAACCTATTTTGTTTCCATCGATAAGGATTTCGTGAGTTGCGAAAGCCTGAAAGACTGGAAAGCAGCCGCGGATAAAGCAGCTAAAGACAGAAAGAACTAAGACAACAGAGGAACAGAGAAATGTCCAATGTCCAATTTCCAAATGAAGGGTTGGAGATTGGACATTTTTCTGTTTCCTACCCCTCCTTGATTTATACATCTAATTTTTTGGGCTATAGAGTTCCTTGTAAACTGTTGATAATTAGTCATATTACAGGAAAATAAAAATTTATTTGGAAAATTAGATGTATGTACATACATTTGTATTGTGAAACTCGAAAAAGCCATACAAAGTACAAAATTCAAAAGCGAAGTGCAGAAGGCAGGATTGAATATACTGTACACGGCCTGGTGGCTAAAGACAGTGATGAGTAAAGAATTGAAGGAGTTCGGATTAACACATGAGCAGTACAATGTTTTGCGCATTCTCAAAGGGAAACACCCTGAATTGATGTGTGTAAAAGATATAGCCTGCAGAATGATTGAGAAGAACTCTAATGTTCCAAGGATCATTGACAGACTGGAAATCAAGAAACTGGTAAAGAGGGCTAATTCTGAAACAGACAAAAGAGAAACCGTGATATCACTTACCCAAAGTGGTATTGCAGTACTGGAAGCCAGCACCAAACAACTTGATGCAGCCTATGCTGAAAACATTACTATCTGTGAAACAGATGCAGCAAGTATCAATGAACTCCTGGAAAAAATAAGGGAAAACGAAAACTAAAATTTTTTAAACAAATACATGTATATACATGTATTATAAAAAAGGAAATCAAATGAAAACAGTATTACACAAAGCCGGTACACGTGGACATGCAAACCATGGCTGGCTCAATAGCTATCATACATTCAGTTTTGGTCATTATTACAATCCAGATCGCGTACACTTTGGTGCATTGCGTGTATTGAATGACGATAGCGTGCAGGGCGGTATGGGTTTCTCCAAACACCCACACGATAATATGGAGATCGTATCCATACCCTTATATGGCGACCTGCACCATAAAGACACAACCGGCAGGGATGAAATAATCCGCCAACACGATGTTCAGATAATGAGTGCAGGCAGTGGTATAGCACATAGCGAAACCAATGCTAATCATGACAAAGAAGTAAAATTTTTACAGGTATGGGTTTTCCCTAAAGAAAGGGATATTGAACCCCGCTACCAGCAAAAATCCTTCAAACCAGAAGATCGTTTGAACCAGGTGCTTACCGTTGTAGCTCCCGATGATGATAATGCAGTATGGATTAACCAGGATGCATGGTTTTCTCTGGCTAACCTGGAAGCAGGTATTGAGAAAAAATACGAGATCAAAAGAAAAGAAAACGGGGTGTATGTTTTTGTAATCAGTGGAGATGTTACCGTTAACGGACAACAACTGAATACAAGAGATGGTTTAGGTATTACAGAAACAACTACCCTCGACATTAAAGCCGATACCGCTGCAGAAATTTTATTAATTGATGTTCCAATGACCGTAAAGGAGGCATAACATGGAAACATACAGAACCATAAAAAGTATTTTATACGCAACACCGATGGATATGGGCGGAATGCCGATAAGGCAACCCTTTCCATCACAGAAAGCAGAAAGAATAGATCCCTTTCTGTTGTTGCACCACGCAGATATAAAAGTACCTACACATATTGATGTAAAACATGCAGGTGTAGGCGCACACCCTCACCGTGGCTTCTCACCCGTGAGTTTTATATTCAAAGGAGGCGTACACCACCGCGATAGCAGAGGTAACGATAATGTTGTTTATGCCGGTGGTACACAATGGATGAATGCAGGTATGGGCGTAATTCATAGCGAAAGACCACCAGCAGATATCCATGAAATTGGCGGACGCCAGGAACTGATTCAGCTATGGGTTAACACTCCTGCTAAACATAAAATGGATCAGCCTTCTTATCAACCATTAACCGCAGAAGAGACACCTGTTGTAAAAACGGCTGATGGACTCGTTAGCATAAACATCATTGCTGGTGAGCTGAATGGCGTAAAAGGTCCGATCAAAACCTTATCACCCGTAAACACATTCACAGCAACATTCAGCAAAGGCGGAAAATTCTTTTTTGAAATACCTGAAACACATAATGCATTCATTTATGTATTACAGGGAAAAGTAAACATAACAGGAGACGGAGAAGTAGATGGGAAATACGTAGCCGTATTCAACAACGATGGTACAGGTTTTGAAGTAACAGCAACAGAAGACAGTACAATATTCATCGGAACCGGCGAACCCCTCAACGAACCCGTAGCCTCTCATGGTCCATTCGTAATGAATAACCAAACCGAACTCATGGAAGCCTTCCGCGACTATCAGCTTGGTAAGATGGGGGTGCTGATTGAGGAGTGAGGAGTGAGGTGTGAATGGTCAATTGTGAATGGTGAATAATAGTTCAATGCATTCACCATTCACAATTGACCATTCACTAAAAATTCAGTGTTATTCAGTGCCTTCAGTGGCAATAAATATTAAAACAAAAATAAAAACTCAAACAAAATGGCAACTTACAAAATCGATGCAGCACACAGTGAAATTACTTTCAAAGTAAAACACCTGATGATCACCAATGTAACCGGTAGCTTTACCAAATTTGATGCAACCATGGAAAGCGAAGCCGCTGATTTCAGCGATGCGAAAATTTCTTTCGAAGCAGATGTTGATAGTGTGAATACAAATAACGAACAACGTGATGGTCACCTGAAAAGTGATGATTTCTTTGCGGCTGAAAAATTCCCTAAGCTTACATTCGTATCAAAAAGCTTTACTAAAAAATCTGACGACGAATATACCCTTACAGGCGATTTAACCATTCGTGATGTAACGAAAACAGTAGACCTGGCAGTTGAATTTGGTGGTAATATGGTAGACCCTTGGGGACAGGCAAAAGCTGGTTTCGAAATCAACGGTAAAATCAACCGTAAAGAATTCGGTCTCGGCTGGGGAGCTGTAACTGAAGCAGGTGGTGTAGTAGTAAGCGATGAAGTAAAACTGCACTTAGCGGTTCAGATGATTAAGCAAGCGTGAGTTGTGAATTGTCAATGGTGGGTTGTGAATGAGGAGCATTTAGTTTTAAGGTAGGAAGAAATGACGATAGATTGATTAAATTACAAAAGTCCCGGAAATAATATAATGCTATAATTTATAACCACTCCCTATTCATCATTCACCATTGACAATTCACCCAAAAATTTATCAGTATGACAAAAGCCAGCATTGCAACAACAAAATATCGGGTACAATTGGATAACGGCAGGCATTTATTTGCCGCGGATGAACCCGAGGAGAAGGGAGGACAGGATACAGCTCCAACACCTGATGAATTGTTGGAAGCATCGCTGGCTAGTTGTACTGCAGTAACCCTGCGCATGTATGGCGACAGAAAACAGTGGCAACTGGAAGGAGTAGAGGTAGACGTAAAGTTGGAAAGAACAGAAGGCAAAACAGTCTTCACCAGAAATATTACGCTAAAAGGCAACCTGGATACTGAACAGAAAGAAAGGCTCTTACAAATAGCCAAACTCTGCCCCGTCTCCAAAACCCTTTCAGGAAGTATTGAAATGCATACCTCCATAACCCAATAAATCTCTGCGAAAACTCCGTTACCTCCTTTCTCTGCGGTGAATATTCGCGTAGGTTCACCGCAGAGAAAGGAGTAAGCAGTGGTTTCGCAGAGAATTTTCGATAAACGGAAGAATCTCATAGAAATGAGCTGCAACAAATACCCGAGCAGCATAGTATAGTAGCTTGCATACTGAACAGAAGAGAAAGATTATTGTTATTAGTCCATAGTCGATGGTACATAGTCCATGGAAAAGAAAAAAAAATGGCGCTAACCATGGACCAAGCACCCCAAACTTGCAAAAAATGAACATAGAAATAATTTCTGGAAGTCCCAGAACAAATAGTGTAACACACAGGCTGGCATTGTTCTTACAAAAACACCTTACAGCCACTACACAGCACCAGGTAAATATTATTGATGTGCGCGACTGGAAATTACCGCTGCTTGAGAAAGTATTTAATTCGGTAGAAAATACACCAGAAGCCTTCAAACCACTGGCAGAACGAATGTTTGCCGCAGATGCTTTTATACTGGTAACACCGGAATACAATGGCAGTTATTCGCCGGCATTACAGAACCTGATGGATCATTTCCCTAAGCAGAGCCATAAGCCATTTGGACTGGTTACCGCATCTACCGGTGCGATGGGGGGAATGAGGGCGAGTCAGCAATTATTGCTGCTGGTGCCGGCTTTATTTGGTATTACATCACCCTATATGCTGGTGACGCCCTTTGTAGATAAGAAATTCAATGAAAAGGGTGAATTGATAGATGAATCTTTTAGTAAGTCTATCGACCTGTTTACCAATGAGTTCCTTTGGTTGGCCGAGACCCTGAGACCGGAAATGAGTACATTGTACAATTAACTTTATAAAACGTGGCGGAGTTGTTAACTTCGCCACTTCTTTTTAAAATATATCATGAGCGACGAGATCAAACACGAATGTGGGCTCGCCTATATTCGACTCCGGAAACCTTTCTCTTATTATCTGCAAAAGCATGGAACGGTAACCTACGGCCTGAACAAGCTGTACCTGCTGATGGAAAAACAGCATAACCGTGGCCAGGATGGTGCGGGTATCGCCGCCGTGAAACTGAATACCGAGCCAGGAAACCCCTTTCTCTATCGCTTAAGAAGCAGTGCACCACAACCCATCGCCGATATTTTCTTTAAAATAGGCCAGGAGATTCAGGAACTGGAGAAATACCAGGCCGACATCAAACAACATCCCGGTTTAATGAAAGGTCACTTGCCTTTTATGGGAGAACTGTTGCTTGGCCACCTGCGTTATGGTACACAGGGTAAGAATAATATTGAATTCTGTCACCCCTTCATCAAACGCGACCTCATGCCGGGTAAAAACCTGGCGCTGGCAGGTAATTTCAACCTGGTAAATACCGATGAGTTGTTCGACCTCATTAATATGAGTCCTGGTGATTTCCAGAAACAAAGCGACCTGGCTGCCATGATGGAAGTGTTACATCATTTTCTGGCTAAGGAAGATGAGTTACGTCCAAATGCGGCAGAATTAAAAGCTGTTTTACAAAAAGCCACGCCTTTATTCGATGGAGGATATACCATTGGAGGTTTATTGGGTAACGGATCGAGTTTTGTTATGAGAGATGCGCATGGTATTCGTCCGGCTTATTATTATATCAATGATGAAGTAATTGTAGCGGCCAGTGAGCGTGCTGCCATCAGAACTACTTTTAATGTGGGTGAGAATGAAGTGATGGAGCTGATGCCGGGTATGGCAATTATAGTTGACGATAAAGGAAACTATTCGATAGAAAAAATACTGGAACCACAGGAAAGAAGGGCATGTAGTTTTGAACGCATATATTTCTCCCGTGGTAGTGATGAAAAGATATACAGGGAAAGAATTGCACTGGGGCATCATTTGAGTCAGACAGTGCTCGAACGCATTAACCACGATTTACGAAATACCATTTTCTCCTATATACCCAATACCGCTGAAGTAGCGTTTTACGGACTGGTAAAAGGGATGGAGCAATACCTGAATAAAATTAAGGTGGAGCGTATACTCAGTTGGGGTAACGATTTTACGCCGGATAAGCTGGAAGAAATGGTGAACCGAAAAATTCGCCAGGAGAAAATAGCCATCAAAGATGTAAAGCTCCGCACATTTATTACGGAAGATGCCAACCGTAATGAAATGGTGCAGCACGTGTACGACATTACTTATGGTACCGTTCGTGCAGGTGAAGATACTTTGGTGGTGATTGATGATAGTATTGTTAGAGGCACTACATTGAAAGAGAGTATTGTGCGAATGCTGGCGAGATTGAAGCCAAAGAAAATCATCGTGGTATCATCTGCGCCACAGATCCGCTATCCTGATTGTTATGGTATCGACATGAGTAAACTGGGCGATTTTATTGCCTTCCGCGCAGCTATTGCATTACTCAAAGAAAAGAATATGGAACATGTACTTACCGAAGTGCATGAGAAAATAAAAGAGCTGGCACGTAATGGTCAGTTACATACCGAGAACGTTGTTCGCCAGGTATATAAACCATTTACACCTGAAGAGATCTCACAAAAGATAGCACAGCTTATTACGCCTCCTGAAATAGATACTCCTGTAGAAGTAATTTACCAAACCATTGAAGACCTGCACGACAGTTGTCCTACCAACACCGGCGACTGGTACTTCACTGGTAACTACCCAACACCGGGTGGTAATAAAGTGGTGAATAAGGCATTTTTGAATTTTATTGAAGGGAAGAATGTGAGGGGGTATTAAACTTATATGTAAACCTGATTTATATCCGATGCGTCTCAGTAATGAGGCGCATTTTTCTGTGTGTTTCTGTGCCTTCTGTGGCAATTAAATGCCATAGAAACACACAGAAAATGTTCTCAGGGTCTCTTTTAAGGGCAATTGTTGCTAAAAAAATCACCACAAACTCGTTTGTTACTAATATTTTGGCATTTTTTAGTAACAAATACTTTTGTCACTATTATACTTACAACAAACTCATTAGTGTATAAAATTTATAGAAATAATATACACTAATAACTTTGTATATAATAAATTGATTAATTTTATCAACAAATTACTGTATGGTTGATTTCAAAATTGATAATGCCGTCAGGTATCATTACGATCAATTTCCTCCTAAGTCATTGGATTACAATAGGTTGGTTAAGAATCTAATTAGTGCAACAGATGCATTAAGCAGATATGATCAAATGTTGAAAAACCTGCATAATAATGAAATATTACTGGCTCCCTTAAGAAGTCAGGAAGCAGTTATTTCATCAAGGATAGAAGGAACAATAAGCACAATGGATGAAATTATGCAATACGAGGCGGAGAGCGATGAGGGCGACGATAGCGCTTTGCCGGTAAGATCTGATATTATTGAAACAGTATTGTACCAGCGAGCGTTAAAAAACGCGCAAAAAGCATTGGAAGAAGGTTACCCTATCTCAGCCAGTTTTATAAAACAACTTCATCAGCAATTATTGTATTTAGGAAGGGGTGCATCTAAGTCGCCTGGTGAATTTAAAAAGGAACAAAATTTTCTGGCTGACCAGATCCGGAAAACCATTCAGTTCATACCTGTTAGTCCGGAAAAACTAACAGACGGGTTGGATAATTTATTTGATTATTTAGATAATAGTGACGACCCTGTATTAATTAAAACAGCATTAATGCACCTGGAGTTTGAAGCACTGCATCCTTTTCAGGATGGTAATGGAAGAATTGGAAGGATGCTGATTACTTTGTTTTTGTGGAAACAGGGGATTATTTCAGAGCCGCATTTTTATATCAGTGGATTTCTGGAAGAACATAAAGATGAGTATATTGATATTATGCGGAATGTTTCTGCAGCTGGTAATTGGAATGAGTGGTGTATTTTTTTTCTACAGGCAGTAGAGAAACAAGCCATCAGGAACTTACAGATAGCTGAAAAAATTAAAATCTTGTATGAAGAAATGAAAATTAATTTTTCAGAAATACTGTCATCAAAATATAGCTTACAGGCATTAGATTTTATATTTACCAATCCTGTTTTCAGAAATAGTAAGTTTACAAAAAGTTCAGGTATTCCTGCACCTACCGCATCAATTTTTACAAGAAGGTTATTAGAAGCAGGATATATAACAACTCGTCAGGAAGCAGCAGGCAGAAGACCTGCCTTGTATTCTTTTGAGCCACTAATGCGACTAGTAAGAATTTAATGTCGGCGTTCCTCGGGTTTACTCATCGAATTACTTCAGAAGAAATTCAGTTTAGTGCAATTGGAATAAAAATTGATTCAATTAGTGCTTTTACTCCAATATCCGCTGAGTGACAAACCATCGCCCAACACTGGTTTTGTAAAAGTTGGGCGACAAGATATCGTCCATCGACTATGGGAATTCTAATCGACTTTTGTAATTTGGCCTAAGCTAATCGAGGCTATAGTAGTCAAGCTAACAGTGGGATCACGGATGGCCTAACCTTCGTAAAGCCTTTACCGTTATATGCCTTATTACTTTTGAGCAACAATGAAAGAACTAATTCCAATAATCAACGAGATCACCAAATACTCCCTATCATATACACCTTAAACAATGCCTACCCCAATCCAATTTAATACCAAAACCAAACTTGTTATTAAGGCTACATTATTTTGTGTTGTATTCACCATCCTCCTCATCATTTTTTCATTTGCTAAAAACCTGTTACCAAATATTGGTGAGAGGCTCGCTCATGGCATTGTCGGTACTATTGCTGGTTTACTTGCCACGATTATATTTTTGAAGTTTGATAAAAAAAGCTTTTCTGATATTGGTTTGAAGTTTGAAACCAAGACAATCGGGAATTTTTTGATTGGTGTGATAGTGGGTATAATATTGATGGGTGCATTGGTAGGGGGCGTTTTATATTTTACGAATACTGAAATAGGTATTAATCCTAATAGTACTTTGCTACATTTTCTGCTCATGACATTTCCATTAATTCCATTGGCATTTATGGAGGAACTGGGTTTTAGGGCTTACCCCTTAGAAATATTAAGGGATAAGGTTGGCATTCGACAATCAATTTTTCTTTTATCCATTCTTTTTGGTGCATACCATATTGTGAATGGCTGGTCAGTCGCAAGTTCATTTTATGGGCCCGGTGTTTGGGGGTTGGTGTTTGGACTTGCCGCTTATTATTCAAAAGGTATAGCCATGCCTACGGGTATTCATTATGCAGTTAATTTAACAACATCTGCATTTGGAGAGACAAACAATTCCTTTAGCTTGTGGATAATCAAACAAAACAACGCTTCAAACACAAAAACTGGAGCTGTTGATTGGGCAGTAATACTTCCATCTATTGCTGTTTTAGTTTTTGCAATAATTTGTATTGAGTTGTTTGTAAGAAGGAAAACTGTTGTAGCTTAACCTGGAAAGCATAATTAGTGTAAATTCAATTAATCTGTTCACTAATGTGGATGCCATTTGCAACTGTATAATCAAATCCCTGTAGCTTCAAATAGTTGTAGCATTTATTAACATTCAAAATTTTTAAGTATATGCAAAAACTACAGTTTTCAAAACTAATTAACGCATCTGCCCAAAAAGTGTATGAAACCATGTTGGGCTTAAAAGATAAAGCCACTTACGAATATTGGACGGCAGCCTTCAACCCAACATCTACTTATGAAGGCAGTTGGGACAAGGGGAGTAAAATTCTTTTTGTGGGAACAGATGAAAAAGGCAAAAGAGGTGGTATGATTTCGGAAATAGAGGAACATATACCTGCCAGCTTTATTTCCATTCGCCATTACGGTTTCATTGATGGAGATCAGGAAATAACAACAGGAGAGCAGGTAGAAAAATGGGCAGGTAGTCATGAAAATTATCAGTTTCTGGAAAACAACAATACTACCACTGTAACCGTAGAGATCGACTCACTTGAAGAATACCAGGACTACTTTCACAAAACTTATCCAAATGCATTGGATAAACTAAAGGAAATTTCAGAACAATAAAAGGCACACAGAAAACTGATAATCAATCTTCCACATGATTTTCATCTGGGGTAACAAATCTAAAAATCATCTTATTAATTGTATTTTTTACAATTAATTTTAGTATTTTGGTCAATACTAATCAGGGTCTATTAACGATTGAAACTTGCCATGCTTCTTCGCATAGTCCTCTTTATTAGTGCAAAAAAGACTGACCTTCTTTTTAATCATAAAACAACACTAACATGACTTGCAATCTTAAAACCTTTGCTAAATCATCTTTTTTAGCAAGTGCCTTACTGATCTTTTCAGTTTCTGCGATGGCACAAGATGGTACCATTTATCCATTAAAAGCTCCCCCAGAACCCAATGCTATATTACTTGGTACCGGTGGTGTTAAGGACCAACCGGCATCTGAATCATGGTTCCGCCAATGGGGTGATCCTATGGCAAGAAATATTACAACTGCAACCCTTACTCCCTTTCTTCCAAAACCAGGTACAGGAAACGGCGCAGCAGTAATAGTAGCACCGGGCGGTGGGTTTCGTTGGCTTTCCTTAGGTAATGAAGGCTGGGAAGTAGCACAGGCACTCGCCGATAAGGGCATAGCTGCTTTTGTTCTCAAATACCGTCTTCACCCTACTCCGGATAAACTGGAAGACTTTACTGCCTGGATGAACCGCCCACGCACAGCAGCACCTCCACCAGCTGACACGTCAAAAAAAGGTACAGCACCCGCACCTCCGCAGCAAATGGATTTGTCTAATCAGCTTGCAGACGCTGAAGCAGCTTATGCCATGATTGTAAATCGTGCCAAAGAGTGGGGAGTAGATACCGATAGAATTGGAATGATCGGATTTTCAGCCGGTGCTGGTTTAACCATGCATTCAACACTTAACTCCAAGACTATGAAGCTGGCTTTCATAGGACCCATTTACGGTGGAATGGGTCCGGTTAATGTGCCAAAGAATGCACCTCCTATGTTTAATGTAATCGCATCCGATGATTTTCTTTTCCGTGGTCAGTTTGGTGTGATCGACTCCTGGTTTAAAGCAGGTATACCTGTTGAATTTCACCTCTACCAAAATGGTGGTCATGGTTTCGGACTTGGTAACCCAGGTAGAACCAGTAACCGTTGGTTTGATGCTTTTGTACATTGGTTAGACGTCAACAAATTTTTAAAAGCAAAATAAATTGATCCTTTGCATGCTAACTTTTGGAGAGTTCCCAAACTTTCCAAAAGTTACTTGTCTCCAGGCATGTAAATAGCCTTTCTCCTAATTAAGCTTGTACAGATTTTTCATAAATTTTTCCCGGAGTAAAAGCTAAGGCAAAATTTAATCGGTTCGTTAATTATCTTCTCTGCTCAATAGTTCCATATATTAGCAGTCGGGGTGCTATTCAATTTAATGAAGCTGCTTCTTATGTGATCAATACAAAAGAACAGGCAGAAACAGTTTTCTATTGCGATGCACTCATGAAAATGGCGGTGAAGAAAGCTCTTACGGATGATGTAAGGATATTATAGATTATAATGACAGATTTTACCAACTGAGTATGTTGATTAAGCACATAGTGAAAATCCGGCAATTAAAGAGAAGATGATGAAGAATACATTAAAACAAAAGAAACTAATACTTTCAGCATTTAAGTAAGCTGTAGCCAAAGATTATGAAAGGAAAGAACACACTTAAGTTTAGAAATGCTGCAACTATTTTATGACCAGAACATTCAATCAATAAACACCATCAATGAAGTTGTTATTAAGTAGAAAGGGTAAAATAATTTTAACCTGTCTTTTTTTAGTGTGTTCAATTATCGGCTTCATGGTGAAATTACCATCAGTCTTCAGGCACCATGATAAAGAGTTGCATTCACTATTTTATTTTTTAGCAGCAGCATTTCTAAATATCTTATTTGCGAATAAAAAATTTACTGTTCACCTTTTCATATTCGCTTTCCTCTACCTGCTAGGGGTTTCTATTGAATATGCTCAGGTCTATTCTAACAAATTCTTTCAGGTAAGAATACATGGCCGTTATGATAAAGAAGATGTTTTGGCTAACCTTAAAGGAATTATTGCATTTTCTGTATTATGGATTGTTTATGTTGGATTTAGTTTTTTTATTAAAAAGCCTCCAACGAGCCAAAGCAATGGGAATAGTAAATCCTGACCTTAACACTGAAAATTCGAAGTTTTTCTGTCGCCGGTGAAAAAGGGATAATCCAACCCCCTTGAACCTTAGCTTTTGGAAAGTTCCGAAACTTTCCCAAACTTGCTTGTCTGCTTCACATAAGAAAATGATGACAGCTTTTATACCATGATTTCACCTGAATTCCTATTTGGAAAAATATCAGAAAAACAATCCAGGTATTTTTACTCAATCATTCAGAAAATTGGGAAAGAGAAAAGGATTAAAAAAGGGGAAACTATTGTACGCTATGGCGCCCATCCCTCTTTCTTTTTTTACATCCTGCATGGAGCATTTAAAACTTCAATTATTAAAAACGACAAAGCCTACACACTCGGCTTCACATTTGAAGGTGATGTAGATTGTTGTCCAACTTCCCTGTTAAAAGGGATAGCTAATAATTTTGCCATCGAAGCAGTCGTAGATAGCAGTGTTTTGATTTGTGAATTAAAAGATTTTCAGAAAGCCTGCTCTGCTAAAAAGTACACAACTATCACCAACAACATAATGGCTAATTATATTTCAATCCTGGAAAACCGGGTAATTGAAGTGATTTCATTAACAGCAGAACAGCGATACAAACAGTTGTTACAGCAACAACCTTCGGTTATTGAAAATATACCGCTTTCACAAATAGCTTCTTTTTTAGGGATAACGCAGGAAAGACTAAGCCGCATCAGACAAAAACTAAAGACTTGACCTAGGTCAAATCATTACAGGCATTACTCTTTTACATTTGTACTAAGTAAAAATTACAAAGAGCGTAAATGCAAGTCTGTTTATGATTAGAATTTATTTACTGGTACTTATGCTTACACAGCTTACTACTGTTTACAGTCAAAAAACAGTTCGCTTTGCAGACTCTCTCAGAAACTATTACCATATTCCTGAATTATCTTATGCTGTAATAGATTATGCAAAAACTATTGAAATAGCCGCTTTGGGCCATCACTCTATCGCTCTGCCAGATACAGCAACACTGCAAGACAGATTTCATATTGGCTCTAACACTAAAGCGATGACAGCCTTCATTATTGCCAAATATGTAGAATTGGGAAAATTAAAATGGGCCACAAAGTTTTATCAAATTTTCCCTGAATGGGAAAAAGCAGGTAAAGAGGTTTATAAGGATATAAACCTGCAAGACTTACTTTCACACAGAGCAGGAATACAACCATTTCAGGGAGAGAATGATCCGGTAATCCCAGATTTTACGGGAACCAATCAGGAAAAAAGAAGACAATTCGGAAAATTTGTTTTAACCCTTGACCCGGTTAAACCTGATACAACAAATCCTTTTATTTATTCAAACGCAGGCTATACCCTGGCAACATTAATGGTAGAAAAGGTATCTGGTAAAAGCTGGGAAGAGCTGGTAGATATGGTTTTTAATAAAGACCTAAAACTGAATGTACAACTGTCATGGCCCGAGAACCAAAAACGAAAAGATACCTGGGGACATAGCACGGATAGCAATCAACTTAAACCAGTTCCTTCAACTTTTGATTATCATTTAGATTATACAGAACCTGCAGGGGATATAAATATTACGCTCAAAGACTACATTAAATTTATCCAACTGAATCTACAAGGACTAAAAGGCCAGTCTAATTATTTAAAAAACACAACTTATCAATTTCTTCATAAAGGTGTAGAACATTACTCAATGGGCTGGTTCAATATAGCTGAAAACAATCAGGAATTTTCTACCCATTCCGGAACCGGTGCATTCACCTATTATACTATTGCACAAATTGACCGGGTAAATAAGATGGCCTATATAATCTTTACCAATTGTTACAATGATGAAACCCATCAGGGGGTAAGACTTCTTATGAGAAAACTGAAAGAGAATCATAACAAGAAGTAGTACCTCTGTTTTAACCAGTCGTACCAGTTGTGATGCCATTTATCCGAATGCCTGTTTACGGTACTGATTTTAAGTAATTTTCAACGCTAATTAACTATATAAAGAAATAGGTAACATGCTTATTGAAAAGTACAGGCCTGAATGGGTTGATCAGTTCAACAATATCAAAGACGCACTTGAAAAATTCCTTCAAAACCTCAACTTTACTATTGAGCATGTTGGCAGCACTGCTGTTCCCGGCTTGGATGCCAAGTCCATTATAGACATAGATATCATCTTTTATAATGAAAATGATTTCCAACTTATAAAAACCAGGCTTGAAAAAGCTGGGTATTATCATAATGGAAACCAGGGCATTGAAGATCGTGATGTGTTTAAGAGAGATGGTGTTCAAAAACATGGTATACTAGATGCCATCCCTCATCATCTTTATGTTTGTTCTGCAAATAGCAAAGCACTTGAACGACACCTGCTTTCCAGAAACTACCTTAGGAAAAATGAATGGGCCAGGAAGAAATATCAGCAAATGAAATATGAAATTGCGGAACAGGCCGGGCAAGACAGAAAGAAATATGCAACATTAAAAGAGGGTTTGGTAAATAACTTTATCGATATCATGATAGAAGAAGAGAGAAATAATCAGCAATAGTTTTGTTTTTACATTTAAACCCCAACCTTTACAATAATTCACGCAAATGGATAGTATGAAACAACTTCCACTACTATTATTATTATTCTGCGGCATTGGTCAAACCCTGTTTGCTCAGGGTTATATTGATTTGACAAAGGAAAAAGCCATGAAGAAGCTGGAAAAGTCAAAATCGAATAATTCCGGAATGAATATCAGTATTTCAGCAACAGATACAACCCTCAGCTATCTGGTACGCGACAAAACTGTTCAAAATCTGGATCTTATACTTTATTTCGACAACAAGAACCGTTGTTATAAAGAAAGAAAAGTATTAACCTGTGATAGCTGTTACCAGCAATTCCTGAATAATATATTAACGGATAAGTATTACCGTTGGACAAAAATCAACGACACGACCTATTTTTCACGTTTCCCCTATCGTATTATCCTTACAACAGCAATGGCTAAAGCATATATTATAGAGCTTAAAAGAAGTGATATTGCCGGAAATAAATACCGGGAAATGGTAAGACAAGGGCTATGAATCTTACCCGTTTTTACTGTTCAATCAACACTTATCTATATTTTGCAGGCAGTAAAACAAAGGGATAGGGATGTCGAAATTAAAATTAGCCCGTGAGAAAGCTAACCTCACCCAGGAAGAACTGGCCACTCAATCGGGCGTATCAGTAAGAACCATACAACGAATAGAAGCCGGAACCGATCCCAAAGGATATACTTTAAAAACATTAGCCAAAACCTTACATATTGAGCCTAATGAACTGGTGAGTAAAAATGACCCGGTGAGTACAAATGAAGTACCCCAGCCAGTAAACATAGGTTTGATGAAATTGATTAACCTGGCTTCCTTACCGGTAGCGTTTCTGCCGCCCCTGAATATTATTTTACCCCTGCTGATTATGTTCCTTAAAAAGGAATTTGGTGCCATGGCCAAACAATTGATCACCATTCAGATACTATGGACGGTTGGTTCTTTTGTATTATTTATGTTGGCAGCTTTTGTCAGAAACTGGTTTTTTTGGAGTAATAAGTTCACTTTAATCGTAATGGTATTATTGGCCCTCAGCAATATCATGCTCATCATCTGGAACGCCATTTCACTTGATAAACACGAAAAGCCCGCAATAAGGGTGAAATTCAGCCTGATATAAGCCTGTAAAGGATTTGGCGCCTGGCTGGCGGCATATTGGCGGGCTGTTTTCAACCCAAAAACCAGTTCAACCATTCATCTTTGCTTCAAAAGATCCTAAGATGAAAAAATGGTTTGCACTACTGTTATTGACCCTGTTTACCTATAGTCATACACAAGCACAAGTGGCTAAAGACGCTGAACTCTACCTGCAATTGCAAAAGCAGGACAGCATCTTTTTTGAGCGAAGCTTTAACCTTTGCGACCTTGAATACCTCAGTAAAGCTATCCACCCCGACCTGATTTTCTTCCACGACCAGGGCGGTATACAAAACCGGGCAGATTTCCTGGAAAGTGTGAAAAAGAACATCTGTGGTAATCCAAACCAAAAACCCATCAGAAAACTCGAGGCTAACAGTCTCGAAGTATTCCCATTATACAAGGAGGGGAAATTATATGGCGCCATTCAACATGGGGTACATAATTTTTATATCAGAGAACCCAATAAACCAGACAGACCAACCACTGAAGCCAGATTTACCCATGTTTGGCTTTTGAATAATGGGGAATGGTTGCTAAAAGAGGTGTTGAGTTATGACCATCATAATCCATCGAGCCAGCCAGTTTCCTCGAACTTTGAAAAGGAAATTGAACAATTGATGCTGCAGGAAAAAGTACCTGCAATGGGTTTAGGAATCATAAACAATGGTAAGCTGCAAAAAATAAATGTATTCGGAACCCTTGATAAAGAAAGACCAGCTCCCTATAATGCGATTTTTAAAGTGGCGTCCCTTACTAAACCAATTACAGCATTGGTAACATTAAAATTAGTAAGCGACGGAAAACTGGCACTTGATGAATCTTTGGATAAATACTGGAAAGACCCTGACCTGACAAATAATCTATGGATGCATAAACTAACACCAAGGATTATTTTATCGCACCAAACCGGTTTTCCAAACTGGCGCTATTTGCATGCAGATAAAAAACTAAGCTTTGAATTTGAACCCGGCACCCGCTTTCAATATTCTGGAGAAGGGTTTGAATACTTACGTAAATCTTTGGAACAAAAATTTGGGAAAAGCCTGGAGCAACTGGCAGATGAACTGTTGTTTAAACCGGCAAATATGAAGGATACGCATTTCTGGTGGGATACAACAATGGATACGACAAGGTATGTTCGCAATTATGATAAGAATGGCAATGCGCATGAAACAGTAAAGTATTACAAAGCGAATGCTGCTGCTAACCTATTAACCACCGTTGAAGATTATGGTAAGTTTCTGGTTTATGTTTTACAGGGAGCAGGTTTATCAAAACAGGTGCAGGATGAAATGCACAAAAATCAGGTACAGCTTAAGGAAAATGACTATTTCGGTTTAGGCTGGGAAAAAATAACCGGCTTCAGCAATGATGAATTTGTATTGCTCCATTCGGGGAAAGACCCCGGTGTAAGTACACTGGCTGTTATATTTCCGAAAAGTAAAAATGGCTGGCTCATATTTCTGAATGGAGATAATGATATGAAACTGATCGAAAAGCTGCTCACCGAAAAGCTCTATAAGGGAGCTGAGCTCTGGAACAAAAAGTAACCCTCCTTTTTTCAGTGCCCTTCAGTGCGTTCAGTGGCAATTTCCGCCGGACTTTTGGTCACCTAAAGAAGGAAGGGCTGTCATTCGGACTATTTTGCCACTGAAGACACTGAATGGCACAGAAAAAAAAGATTTTTCTGATCTTCATATTCCGCAATTTTCGGGTTGTGTAAGGGTTGATGAACCCTGAAATTTGTGTTCCAATCAATATTATGAACGAACAGCAACAGCTCAATTATAATCGTATAGCTACTGCTATTGAATATATTCATACACATTTCAAACAACAACCCAGTCTGGAAGAACTTGCACAACAAGTACACCTGAGCCCTTTTCATTTCCAACGCCTCTTTAGCGAATGGGCAGGCACTACCCCCAAAAAATTTCTGCAATACATCAGTACAGAACACGCAAAAAAATTACTAAAAGAACAACAGGCAACTCTTTTCGATACAGCTATTGAACTTGGATTGTCCGGAACAGGGAGACTGCACGATTTGTTTATCAATATTGAAGGCATGACACCCGCAGAATATAAAAATGGGGGTAAACAACTCTACATAAACTATAGTTATGCAGAAAGTCCATTTGGCAGTCTCATTATTGCATCTACGCAAAAAGGTATTTGTTATATGGCATTTGAAGAAGATCAAACAAAAGCTTTAAATGATCTAAAAACACAATTCCCCAATGCGAATTATCAGCAAAAGTTAGATATGCTGCAACAAAATGCCTTGTTTATTTTTCAGCACGACTGGTCTCATTTAAAAAATATAAAACTTCATTTAAAAGGAACCGACTTTCAACTAAAAGTATGGGAAACACTTTTAAAAATTCCTATGGGTAAGTTATCTACCTATGGAAATATAGCCACACAAATAAAAAATGCAAAAGCCTCACGTGCAGTAGGTACTGCAATAGGAAGTAATCCCGTAGCTTATTTGATACCCTGTCACCGGGTAATACAATCCTCAGGCCAATTTGGAGGGTATATGTGGGGGCCAACACGCAAAGCAGCGATTATAGGATGGGAAAGCGCGAAAGAACAGAAGAATATTGAATAATGAACATCCAACTTCGAAGTTGAATATTCATTATTCGATGTTCTTCTGTTCGGCTGTTCTTTCCCACTCTGTCTTAAACCCAGAACACCAGGTCTGACAATAAACATACAAAAATGAAAACATTTATTCTCGTACACGGTTCCTGGCATAGTGCCTGGAACTGGCATAAAGTAATTCCTATCCTGGAGGCGCAGGGACATACCGCTATTGCTATCGACCTTCCGGGAATGGGAAGAGATAAAACACCAATTGAAACAGTAACCCTTCAGAAATCAGTAGATAAATTATGTAAGATGATTGATGAAGCAGATGAAAAAGTAATACTGGTAGGACATAGCAAAAACGGTATCGTTATTTCGCAGGCAGCAGAGTATCGCCCGCATAAAATAGAAAAACTTATTTACCTGGCTGCCTATCTTATTCCCAAAGGGAAAACACAGGCTGAATATTCTGCACAGGATATAAACGGGGTATTGAAACCTTATGTTACACGTTACCCTGAAACAGGCTCACATACTTTGCAAACGGAAATTTATAAAGAAGGCCTGTACCATGATTGTGAAGACTATATTACTGAATTAGCCAAACTTTTACTAAGTCATGAAAGTGTAGCAACAGGTATTACTCCTTTGACATTGAGTGAGGAAAATTTCGGATCGGTACCCCGTTATTATATTGAATGTACAGAAGACAGGGCCGTTACGCCCTTTATTCAACAAAAAATGTATACAGAAACTACCTGCAAAAAAGTGTACAAGATGGCAACCAGTCACTCCCCCTTTTTCAGCCAACCCGCAGCGTTGTGCGAGATTTTATTGGAGATTGCTACAGAATGATGATCTCTTTTGGAGAATTATTTACCTTCGAAAGGAAAGAAATAAGTTAATTCAACAATGTCACTGATCAGTCGTTTATGGAAACCGGGTAAATCTGTTTTTTTGTACGCCGGAATAATGGCAGTACTGGTTTTTGCCTTAAAATGGATGCAATGGAAATACCTGATCGTTGATCATTCGATAGATATTTATGTAGGACTGATAGCTGTGTTTTTCACCCTGCTGGGCATTTGGGTGGCTTCCCAATTAGCCAAACCCAAAATTGAGACGGTAGTGGTTGAAAAAGAAGTTTATGTTGTACCCCCAGAATCATTTGTATTGAATGAGGTGGAGCTAAGGAAGCTCAACCTCACCAACCGTGAATATGAAGTATTGCAACAATTATCTAAAGGGTTAAGTAATGCGGAAATAGGAGAACAGTTGTTTTTATCGTTAAGTACGGTAAAGACCCATGTTTCAAATCTCTTCTTTAAAATGGATGTGAAAAACCGCACCCAGGCCATCGAAAAAGCCAAACGCCTCAAACTAACACCATAAGAAATCCCTCTGCGTAAACTCTTAACCTTCCCGTTCTCTGCGGTAAATAAAAACCTCAATTTATAATAAGTAAAGTGTTTTTATAGACTCCATACTCCTACTTTAGTATGAAACACCCCCTCTCGATCTATTTTGGTACTTTAGTATGAGGCCAAAGCTTGCAGTTGCAGATAGATTTGTGTAAAATTATACACGATGAAAAGGAACATTTTTATTTTCGGTCTCATTTTAGGCACAATCCTCGTGGGCCATATGCTTTATATGGTAAACCTGCTCTACACAAAACCTGATCTCAAAACCAATGATGTAGTAGGTTATGCGGCCATGATTGTGGTATTCTCCCTTACCTTCTTTGGTATCAGGAATTACAGAAATAAGGAACTCGGAGGTGTAATTAGTCTAGGGAAAGCATTTAAAACGGGTGCTTTAATCGCCCTGTTGGGATCAACCATGTATGTGTTGGTATGGTTAGGCTATTACTATCTCTTTGTACCTGATTTTATAGAAGTCTATACCGCACATGTTCTGAATGTATGTACCAGAGAGGGCGGAGATTTAGCCGCTAAAAAAGCAGAAATGGAGCAGTTTAAGGAAATGTATAAAAGTCCTTTTTTCGTTATCTTGATTACCTATTTTGAAGTATTACCCATCGGACTGGTAGTAGCTTTTATCAGCTCATTGGTTTTGAAAAGAAAAGCAAAACCGGTTGGTACATAAATGATAGCCATGCAAAAAGACATTCAACTTTACCACAAAGCGCTTGCGGCAGATGACAAATCGATCTGTGATGCTTTGTATGAGATAATCAGTGAGCAATTGGCAGACGCTGAAAATAAAATCTGGCATGGGCATCCTGTTTGGTTTTTTGAGGGGAATCCGATAGTGGGATATGATAAGCTTAAAAATTGTGTACGCTTATTATTTTGGAGTGGCGGAAGTTTTGAAGAAGAAGGTCTTGAAAAGGAGGGCAAATTTATGGCTGCTGAGAAACGATATACGGAAGCTGGACAAATCAATAAAAAGGACCTGAAAAGATGGCTCAAAAAAGCGCGTGAGATTCAGTGGGATTATAAAAATATTGTGAAACGCAAAGGGGTGTTGGAGAGGTTGAAATAATTTTTAGCCACAGATGAACACATTGTATTAATCTGTGCATCTGTGGCTAAACAATCCTCCTGATTATGTTCTACCTTTATAGCAGAGATGAAATTCCCCACCCATATCATTCGTGTTTTTTTCAGGTGGGTTCTTATATGTTGTATCATTGGATTATCTGCCGGTACTGCCTCTGCCTTTTTTCTACAATCCCTTGATTGGGTAACCAATTTCCGCGAAACACATAAATGGATTATAGCCTTCTTGCCCATAGGTGGTTTGCTGATTGGTTTATTATACTATTATTATGGGAAAGAGGTTTCAGCAGGCAATAATCTGCTGATTGATACTATTCACAAACCTGATAAAATAATTCCTATCCGCATGGCACCCTTTGTATATATCGGTACCATTGTTACCCATTTATTGGGAGGCTCCGCTGGTAGAGAAGGTACAGCTTTACAGATGTCTGGTTCTATTGCAGATCAGTTGAGTAAACCATTTCATTTGTCGGAGGAAGAAAGGAAAATACTCGTTATCTCTGCTATTGCTGCCGGTTTTGGTGCTGTATTTGGAACACCCTTTGCAGGTATACTTTTTAGTTTGGAGTTATTACGTATTGGTAAACTAAGGTACACTGCTTTTTTACCTGCCGCAGCATCAGCATTACTTGCAGACCAGGTTACGCTATTATGGCAAACATCTCACACGCACTATATAGTAACTACAGCTCCGGACATCACTGCAATGAATTTATTGTACACCATTCTTGCAGGAATTGCATTCGGACTTACAGCTATGATCTTTTGCAGGGGGATGCATAGTTGCAGTAATTTGTTTAAAAGCATAATACCTTATCCTCCATTAAGACCGGTACTGGGTGGTTTAATCGTTGCTGGAGCAATTTGGTTAACCGGCACAACAAAATATATAGGATTGGGAATACCTACTATAGTTGAATCATTTGAAAATGCATTGCCTGCATATGATTTCGCTATAAAAATATTGTTTACCGTGGTTACCTTGTCTGCAGGATTTAAAGGAGGGGAAGTAACTCCTTTATTTTTTATTGGTGCACTGTTGGGAAATGCTTTATCGCTTGTAATACCAATGCCATTATCTGTTCTCACCGGTATTGGTTTTGTTGCAGTATTTGCTGGTGCAACAAACACCCCCATTGCCTGTATAATAATGGCAGTTGAATTATTCGGATTTGATATAGCTGCTTTTGCAGCCGTTGCTTGTTTGATTGCCTATTTTATCTCTGGCAATCACAGTATTTATGAACAACAGCTTAATGGAAAATCGAAATATGAAAAATGGAAAACTTATTTCAATTTTGATAAGTTATAAATGACCTGTCCCCAGTTTATCAATACACTTGTAGCATCGGTTAAATAATTATTTAACCAGTTAACCCTATTTATCATTTTTTTCAGTTGTGCGGTTATTATTTTTCAAAAGAATAAATAATAATTTCTATGCTAAAATCTGGATTAATAATGATGGGTATCCTGGTTGGTTTTTATGGAAATTCACAACAGGCTCAATTGTTTGAACCTGGATTAATTTCTGATAGCGGTGTTTTTGGACTCACCATATCTCCTGACGGCAATACTGCTTTATGGGTGAAGTCGAATGGAAGAAGAGATACATTGGTTATACTTCAATCCAATAAACTAAATGGTCAATGGTCAAAGCCAGTTCCTGCATCTTTCTCATCAGCAAGTGCCCAATGGAAAGATATTGATCCGATTTTTAGTCCGGATGGTAAAACGGTTTTGTTTCAATCCACACGTCATGTACCTGATCGGCCAAATAGAACAGGTTTTGATATCTGGGCGGTTGATAAAACGGCTGTAGGTTGGTCGGCTCCTTATCATCTGGGAAATACGATTAATACAGATGCTTCCGAATCTTATGCTTCAGTTACCAACAAAGGAGATGTTTATTTTATGAAAGACAACCCAGCCCAGGCTGGTAATGCTGATATTTATGTTGCCAGAAAAGTTAATGGGGTATACCAAGAACCAGAAAATATTGGTTCGCCTGTTAATACAAAAAAATTCAGGGAGTCCAATCCCTTTATTTCACCAGAGGAAGATTTCATTATTTATTTTTCCTCAGATACAACAGGTTTAGGTGAAGTAGATCTTTATATCAGTTTTAAAAAGCATGGGGAATGGTCGCAACCTAAAAATATTGGAACGTCGGTTAATAGCGAGTTAGCAGAGTTTTGTCCTTTTTACCATGTAAAAGAAAAACGACTGTATTTTTCTCGTCAAAAGAAAGGAGCAGGCAGAATGTATGAGGATTTATATTTTATTCCGTTCGATCCATATCAATACAAAGAATAATTTTTTATACCCTGTAACAAACTGCGTTGATATTCATTCCCGCTCCAACAGAAGCAAACATAACAATATCGCCGGTTTGTAAGGAGTGATCGTCGAGTACACCTCTTTTCACCAGATCGTATAAAGTAGGAATAGTTGCCACGGAGCTGTTTCCCAATTTATGAATACTCATCGGCATGATATGAGAAGGCACTTCTTTTAAACCATAGAGTTTGTACAATACTTTGATAAAGCCTTCATCCATTTTTTCATTGGCCTGATGCAGAAAGAATTTTTTTACTTCGGTTACATGAACGCCGCATTTATCAAGACAATCTTTCATGGCAGCGGGTACATTTTTTATAGCGTATTCATATACTTTTCTGCCCTTCATTTTGATATAACGGATACGGGGATCTGATTCAGGGAAATTAGATTTGCCCATATAGAGATAGAAAGCTTCATCTACACAATGACTTTGAACACTTGCTGCAAGAATACCACTTTCTCCCTCTTTTGATTCAATGATGCAGGCACCTGCACCATCACTGAAAATCATGCTGTCGCGATCGTAATGATCAATTACACGGCTGAGGGTTTCTGTTCCGATAACCATACATTTTTTGGCAATGCCAGCTTTAATAAATGCATCAGCCTGTATAACGCCTTGAATCCAGCCCGGACAACCAAACAAAATATCATAAGCAACGCAGGAAGGATTGCGTATTTGTAGCGCTTGTTTAACTCGTGATGCCAGCGCTGGTAAAACATCGGTTTGAATAGTATGTTTTACCACATTGCCGAAATTATGCGCTACGATTATCTGGTCGAGGGTTTCCGGATCAATACCTGCATCTTCAATAGCATGTTTGGCTGCAATAACGGCCATATCTGAGGCATTGAATTCTGTTCCTACATATCTTCTTTCTTCAATGCCGGTAATATCACGGAATTTTTCAATGATATCATTAGGGGTTGCCACAATTTTTTCATGATCTTCCGTATAAAAATCCTGGATCGTAAAATCTCTGTTGGTCTTAATATGAGGAGGAATATAAGACCCGGTTCCTGTGATAACTGTTTTCTTTTCTGGCATTGCTATTAGAATGAGGGGTAATGCCAAATCTAATGATTATCAGTGAATTTCAAGGAGTTTTAAAATTTTTTCAGAGGAGAATGTTTAAGCCACAGATTCACAGATTATGATCGATTAATCTGTGAATCTGTGGCTTAAAAATTATAAATACTTATCGCCCTTATTTCTTTTAACCTCTGCCACGTATTCCTTAATTGACTGTTCTTTTTCTTTTTTGCAGATGAGTAGCACATCTTTAGAGTCTACCACAATAAAATCATCCAGACCCTGCAATACCAGTAATTTTTCCTTGGGGGCCGACACCATGCATTTTGTGGCATCGATTACTATTACGTTGTCGCTTGCAACGGCATTGCCGAGATAATCTTTTTCAAGGTTATCATAAGCACTGTTCCAGGTTCCTAAATCGCTCCAGCCGAAAGAAGAAGGGATGACATAAACATTTTCTGCTTTTTCCATGATGGCAACATCTATGGAAATATTTGTACATAATGGATAGATACGGTCGATGGCTGCTTTTTCCTGATCGGTATTATAACTATCCTTTATTCCTTCAAATAGTTCAAACATTTCAGGCTGATGGTTTTCAAAAGCTTTGACCACATTTTTTGCCTGCCAAACGAAAATACCTGCATTCCAAAGAAAATCGCCGCTGCTGATAAATGTTTTGGCCAACTCAAGGTTGGGTTTTTCAGTAAAGGTTTTTACTTTATAAATGCCATCGGCTACAGTCATGCTATCGTGCTGTATATACCCATAACCAGTATTGGGATGGGTAGGAGTAATACCTAAAGTAACCAGTGATTTAATATGGCTCACAAAATCCAATGCCTTAAGTGCCACGGCTTTGAAAGCTTCATTGTCTAATATCATGTGATCACTGGGTGCTACAATTAAGGTGGCTTCCGGATCTTTTTGTAATAGTTTAAAAGAAATATAGGCAATACAAGGAGCGGTATTTTTTCGGCTGGGCTCTGCTACTATATTTTGGATAGGAAGAGTAGGAAGTTGTTTCTGAACAATGGATACATATTCTTCTGAAGTAACAATGAATATATTTTCTTCCGGGATAAAAGTTTTATATCGCTCAAAAGTCCATTGCAAAAGCGATTTTCCGGTATGTAAAATGTCCAGGAATTGTTTTGGATAAGCTGTACGGCTCATTGGCCAGAAACGGCTACCTATTCCTCCAGCCATGATAGCCACATTATGATGTTTGTTCATTCCTTCCAAGTTTGTTGCCTCTTAGGCCATGCAATATTACAGGCTTATGGGCAATCGGGTGAAATAGTTTTGGTTAATGTGTATGTTATTATATTATGCCTTCTCTGATAAGGTCATGAATATGTAAAATTCCCATGTATTGTTTATTGGCAGTAACTACTAACTGACTAATATCGTTTTTTCGAAGTACCTCTAACGCTTCAACGGCAAGCATATCCAACTCAACTGTCTTGGGATTTGGAGAGAAAATATCTGCTGCAGTAATTTTTGTCAGGTCGTTAGATTTCTCGAGCATTCTTCGCAGGTCACCATCTGTAATAATACCCAGCACCTCATTCTGCTCGTTTACAACAGCAGTTACTCCCAATCTTTTTTCGGTTATTTCAACGATTACTTCTTTTAAACCAGTTTGTGGTAATACCTTAGGGCGTTCATTTTGACTGCAGAGATCTGAAACACGGAGGTATAAGCGTTTACCCAAATTACCTCCCGGATGATAGCGTGCAAAATCATGATCGGTAAAGCCATTTAACTGCATGAGGCAAACAGCGATAACATCGCCCATTACCATTTGAGCAGTTGTGCTGCTTGTTGGCGCCAGGTTATTGGGGCATGCTTCCTGACTAACGGTGGTGTTTAAAACAAAATCAGAAGACCGGGCAAGGAAACTATCTGTATTACCAACCATACCAATAAGTAGGTTGCCGAAATTTTTAATAAGCGGAACCAGCACTTTAATTTCCGGACTCTCTCCACTTTTGCTAATCAACAAAACAATATCATCCTGCTGTACCATCCCTAAATCGCCATGAATGGCGTCTGCAGCATGCATAAACAATGCTGGTGTACCGGTCGAATTTAAAGTAGCCACAATTTTCTGAGCAACAATGGCACTTTTGCCAATGCCGCTAACCACCAAACGACCTTTACAAGCAGCCAGTTGTTGGATGATTTTATCAAATTGCGCATCAATAAAAGCAGAAAGCCCGGTTATGGATGCCGCTTCTAATGCAATAGTTTCTAATGCTGTCTGAACAATCGTTTTTTTCATGCGGAACAAAGGTAAACTTTAACAGCTAAGTGTGTGTAATCAGGCTTTTCTTTGTTAACTTCGCCATCCTTTCGAAAAAAGCTGGTCGCTTCCTCAGAAGGGCCGTTCCGCCGGAAACACTTCCTCTTGAGCCGATTGGCAAATATTAAGTGAAAATTCCGGTAAAA
The DNA here is from genome assembly GCA_965650685.1 of uncultured Sediminibacterium sp. Classification (GTDB taxonomy): domain Bacteria; phylum Bacteroidota; class Bacteroidia; order Chitinophagales; family Chitinophagaceae; genus Sediminibacterium. The sequence continues at coordinate 183,796 of CBFGPM010000001.1, read as the reverse complement.
TCAGTAACTTATATGGTTATAAAGGGTTCTCCCCGGTGCGGTAAACTGATTTGATATACATGGCAACAAGTACAAAGAAAGCCCCCGCTAAAAAGGGCACAAAAACTAAATCTGCCACATCTGGCAAAAAGATAGCCTCTAAACAACTGGCAGATGCCGGTTTTAATATCCATGAGGCATTGGAAACCTATTTTGGATTCAGAGAGTTTAAGGGAACACAGGAAAAATCGATCCGAAGCTTATTAAGCGGGCAGGATACTTTTGTTATTATGCCTACCGGTGGCGGTAAAAGTCTTTGTTACCAGCTTCCCGCTATGATCTTAGAGGGATGCGCGATCATAGTTTCTCCCCTGATTGCTTTGATGAAAAACCAGGTAGACCTTGTTCGAGGTTACAGTGAAAAAGATGATGTGGCACATTTTCTGAACTCTTCACTTAATAAAGGTCAGATTAAAGCAGTAAAAGAAGATCTTGACAGTGGCAAAACCAAGCTACTCTATGTTGCACCTGAAACTTTAACCAAACAGGAAAACCTCGAATATTTCGCCGACCTCAAAATATCTTTTTTCGCAGTAGATGAAGCCCATTGTATTTCTGAATGGGGTCATGATTTCAGACCGGAATACCGCAGACTGAGAGAGATGATGGATATCATTAATCCTGATGTACCAGTTATAGCCCTAACGGCAACTGCTACACCCAAAGTGCAAAGTGATATCGTGAAAAACCTGGGTCTTCGTGAACCCAATATTTTTATCTCTTCCTTTAACCGTACCAACCTGTATTATGAAATACAGCCCAAGATAAAGAAAGACCAAACGGTTAAACATATCGTCAAATTCATTAGTCAACATAAAGGGAAGAGTGGAATTATTTACACACTTAACCGGAAAACGACTGAAGAACTGGCTGAATTACTGGTAGCCAATAATATTAAAGCAGTAGCTTATCATGCAGGTCTCGATCAAAAAGTAAGGGCCGACAGGCAAGACCAGTTTTTGAACGAAGATGTACAAGTGATCGTTGCTACCATTGCTTTTGGAATGGGTATTGATAAACCGGATATCCGTTTTGTGATTCACTTTAATATCCCTAAATCTATTGAAAACTATTACCAGGAAACGGGTAGAGCAGGCAGGGACGGATTAGAAGGAATCTGTGTATTATATTATTCGCATAAAGATGTTGCCAAACTGGAACACCTGATGCGCGATAAACCTTTGAGTGAAAGAGAAGTAGGCGGTCAGCTAATAGATGAAACAGTGGCCTACGCAGAAAGCTCAGTATGCCGCAGAAAAATACTGCTGCATTATTTCGGAGAAACCTGGGAAGAAAAAAACTGTGGCAACTGCGATAACTGTCGTAATCCGAAAGAAAAAATTGAAGTAAAAGAAGAAGTAGTTCAGGTGCTCAAAACGATTAAGGCACTTGATGAAAGATTTATTGCAGATTATGTAATCAGTGTATTAACAGGAAAACTTACACCCCAAATCAGCATGTTCCGTCATGATAAACTGGATGTGTTTGGTATTGGGAAAGATAAAGAACTGCATTTATGGAACAGCCTTGTTCGACAGATGATGTTGGAGAACCTGATCAGAAAAGATATTGAAGAATATGGCCTGTTAAAGCTTACTGAAAAAGGGGAGAAATATTTAAAGAAACCGGCTTCCTTTAAAATTGTGCTGAATAACCTGTTTGAAGACGCCAATGCTGATGATGAAGAAGGTGAAAATGGCACGCAAACAGGAGCAGCTGCAGACGATAAGCTTTTCGAAATGCTTAAAGAACTGCGTCAGAAAGAAGCAAAACGCAAAAATCTTCCACCCTTTGTTATATTCCTGGAAACCTCTTTGCAGGATATGGCAACACTTTATCCCACTACCCTTGAAGAGCTGGATAAATGTCAGGGTGTTAGTAAAGGTAAAGCCCTTAAATATGGTAAACCATTTGTAGAAATGGTTGCTAAATATGTAGAGGAAAATGATATCGAAAAGCCGGATGATTTTGTCATGAAAAGCGTGGCCAACAAAGGCAACAACAAAATTTATATCATCCAGAATGTCGATAAAAAAATTCCATTGGAAACAATCGCCCGCAATAAAAGCCTGCGCCTCGATGAGCTCCTTGAAGAAATGGAAACTATCGCGGCCAGCGGTACCAAACTAAACCTCGACTACGCTATCGACGAGTGGTTGGATGAATACGATCAGGAAGAAATCATCGAATATTTCAAAAACTGTGAAACATCGTCCTTACAGATTGCACAGCAAGAATTAAGTGACAATGATTATTCCTGGGAACAGCTAAAAATTATGCGCATTAAGTTCCTGAGTGTTTACGGAAATTAAAACCTCTGTTCCTTCAGTGCCATTCTGTGCTTTCAGTGGCATTAATAATTGCCACTGAAAGCACAGAATGGCACTGAAATAAGGGTAGTAAAAAAAATCTCCATTTTATGTTTAAGTGCTTGTTCGGATTATTAACTATTATTCTGTTTTCATTCTCCCCCGCTGAACCGATACGCCTACTCAGTTATAATATCCGCAATGCAAAAGGCATGGATAATATTACCGATTACCAGCGCATCGCCGATATCATTACAAAATCAAAAGCTTCCATTATTGCTTTGCAGGAACTGGATAGTGTTACCAGGAGAAGCCAGGGAGTAGACGTACTGAAACAATTGGCTGAAACAACTGGTATGTATGGAACCTATGGAGCAGCAATTGCATTTCAGGGTGGTAAATATGGGGTAGGAGTATTATCGAAAGAAAAACCTTTGGCGCAAAAAACAATCCCACTGCCTGGTACAGAAGAAGCAAGGGTATTACTGGTTGTTGAGTTTAAATCTTACCGGGTCTTTTGCACACATTTTTCCTTAACAGAGAAAGACAGAATCAGTTCCATAAAAATTATTGAAGAGGAATTATTGGCCAGTAAAAAGCCTGTACTGTTGTTAGGCGATTTGAATGACACACCTGCCAGCAATACAATGCAGTTACTGCAACAGCCCTTTCAATTGTTAAGCGGTGATGCTTTTACTTTTCCTTCCAATAACCCGGACCGTTGTATAGACTATATCCTGGCCCATAGTCAATCAAAAATACCGGTGATTAAAACCGAAGTACTTGAAGAGCCGGTCGCATCAGATCACCGGCCACTGCTGGTTGAGTTGAAGTTTTAGTTTTATGGAAACTATTGGTATAATCATCTTATTAAAAAAGACTGATTATGGCAGAAATACAAAGCGCGGAAAGCAGGAACCGTAAAGGACTGCACCGCAATAAGAAACTATCTACCCGTGTTGATCTTACCCCGATGGTTGATCTTGGTTTTCTGCTGATTACCTTTTTCATCTTCACAACAACTATGAGTGAACCTTCAAGTATTGTGATGCCTTTGCCGGATGAAAATGATACAAAACATCCTTCACTTGCAGGTGAAAGAAAAACCATTTCATTATTACTAGATGGCGACAATAGCATACTATATTATGAAGGAAATAATGACAAAGATTTACATCAGACAGACTATAGCAGTAAAGGATTAAGGGCTGTTTTGCTGTCTAAAATCAGACAGGTAAAAATGGAGTTTGGTATCGACGCAGAACCAATCGTACTCATCAAACCTTTAGCAGCATCAAGCTATGGTAACCTGGTAAATGTGCTGGATGAAATGATGATTAATGGTGTGAAAAAGTATATGCTATTAGATCACCAAAAACAAACTCACCAGTAACTTTCACACAGCTCTGCGAAACCTCCATCCCTCCGTGCCTCTGCGGTGAAAATCCTACGTATTCATCCAAAAAACGAACCTCCCAAAACCCACTCAGCCTTTTTACCATAAAATTCACCCCCAAAGTCCCTACTTAATGCAGCAATGGCACCAAATTTGGTGTCAATATTATACATCCCCCTGAGCCATTATTCCGTAATTGTAAAAAAAGGAGGGTTATGTATATCCAGCATTTACAACCAAATATCATCAATGAAGACAGTTACTTAACTGTAATGTCTGAGCGTACCGGTAACCTGGTACTCAAAGTGTTGGATGTTGACGGACATATGGCCAAGACTATTGTAGAAGATGTAAGCGAGGGGTTACAGCAACTGGTTATTAACCTTGGCGATCTGGCCAGTGGCAATTATATCTTGAATGCATTCAGTGGCGATGTGTTCATCAAAGCCATTCGTTTCAGTAAGAAATAGTGGTTATTATTTTTAGCCTCGACGTTACCGATTCTGCAATTTATAGGCGTTTACCCTTTCTTTAACATTATCCCGCACACTTAAATAATACAGGTTGTAATCTCCGACATGATAGTTCTTGGTGGTGAAAAAAATATTTCCAAAGAACCTCGGTTTGGCGGTCCAGATAACACCATCTGCGTTATTGGCACCAGCAATTTTCTTTACCAGTTGATTAAAATTAGTTACAATTCCACCCTTATTTGTTTGCCTTGATGCAGTAGTATCATTGATACTCCAGGTAAGCGGATTGGTTACAATGGCTTTATTGGTTTCTTTTAATACATAATCAGGTTTATATCCTTCCTTAAAAGTTCGCCAGCTTAATATACAGCCTGTTTGTGCCGGACTTTCGCATGGTTTAAGGGAAGAGAACCAATTTTCTTCAACAGGAATGCCTACCAGATAGGCGGCCACTAATTTTTGCTGGATACTCGTTCCATCAAAAAATGTTTTTACCAGTTGCTTACCATGGGTTGTTCCCTGACTGTGGGCCGCAATAATAACGGGCCTGCCATTATTATAATATTGGAGATAATATTCAAAAGCAGCTTTAATGTCGGCATAGGCCAGGTCGAATGCACGTAATGCCTCTGTTGTATCTGCTGCTGTTACGGGGAAATAGGCACTAAGATTAGCCTGTCGGTACCTTGGGGCAAATATTCTTCCTGCTTCATTAAAAATACTGGCCTGGTATAAAATGGTACTGTAATCGGTTTTAGCAGCCAGTTCGGTATTGTTAATAGGCGCATTCCATCCTAATGGTCTGGTTTCATCCGTGTAAGTGGTAGGGTGAATAAAAAATACGTCGATACTGGTATCTGCGCTGTAATGCTTACGTAATGGCTTAGGAACGCTGTCTGACGGGTCTTTTTTATAAGGGTGTGCCGCCCAATAATCGAGCTTACTATAATCGGGTGCATTGGGTGAATCAGGTATTGTATACCTGGTTGCGTATTTGTGGTATTTATTGCTACATGCACATAATAATATCATGCAGTATAAAAGCACGGAGTATTTCATACGCTAAAGTTGATAAAAATACCTGAAACATAGGCTTTGTCTACATACTACCATAAATCGAACTAGTTTTGTATTTTTCCAGACGGTTGAAAACGGACCATTATTATTCACCCTAAAATAAGTGTTATGGCTATACCCGTAGTAGATTTAGCAGCGTTTTTGAGTGGCGACCCTCAGCGTAAAGCAGCTTTTGTAGAAGAACTTGGTAAAGCGTATGAAGAAGTAGGTTTTGTTGCAGTAAAAAACCATGGAATTCCTGATGAACTGATTGCACATCAATATGAATATGTTCAGCAGTTTTTCTCCCTGCCACTCGAGAAAAAATTACAGTATGAAATACCGGGCTTAGCCGGACAAAGAGGCTATACCAGTTTTGGACGCGAACATGCCAAAGGCAGTGAGGCACCGGATCTGAAAGAATTTTTTCAGTATGGTCAGACAGTTGAAAATGATGATCCGATTAAAAGTGAATACCCGGATAATGTGGTAGTTAAAGAGGTTGAGCCATTGAATAAAACACTTTTTGATGCGTATCGAAGTTTTGAAAAAAGTGGTCGTGCTTTGTTGCAAGCCATAGCATTGTACCTTGGTCTTGATGAAAATTATTTCGACACACATATAGCAAATGGTAATTCCATTCTACGTTGTATTCATTACCCACCCATTACACAGGAACCCAAAAGTGCCATAAGGGCTGAGCAGCATGAAGATATTAACCTGATAACTTTGCTGGTAGGCGCTTCAGCAGATGGCTTACAAATTCTTACCAAACAGGGCGACTGGGTAAACGTAACTTCTTTACCGGAACAGATTGTGGTGAACGTAGGAGATATGCTTCAGCGATTAACCAATAATAAACTACGTAGTACTACCCATCGGGTTGTTAATCCACCAAGAGAACATTGGCATACCAGCAGATTCTCCATGCCATTTTTCCTTCACCCAAGAAGTGAAATGAGTCTGGCTTGTTTGGAAAGCTGTATTGATGATACCCACCCAAAAGCCTATCCCGATGCAACAGCCGGTGAGTATTTGGATGAAAGGTTGAGGGAGATAGGGCTTAAGAAATAAGGAATAAGAAATAAGGAATAAGAAATATGGAATAAGAAATAAAGAATAAGAGAATAGCAGTTTACATAACTTTCTCATTTGCTGTTTCCTATTTCTTATTCCTTATTTTTTTGCTATTTTTCAGGTTCATTAACTCCCCGCTTTATACTTGATACTACTACGCCATATCCCATTTTTGCGTGCAGTACTCTGGCATAGTCTTACGGCTTTTGGTGGGCCGCAGGGGCATATGGGTATGATGATGAAAACTTTCGTGCACCAGCGCAGGGATGTTACTGAAACCGAATTGATGGAATACAATGCCTTCTGTCAATTACTTCCCGGAGCTTCCTCAACCCAAACACTTACGCTAATCGGATATAAAAGGGGCGGTGTTCCACTGGCAGTGCTTACCTTATTGATCTGGATCACACCGGCTTGTATTTTAATGGGTGGACTTTCATTTCTCCTGGAGTACTTCAGCAATAATGCAATTAAGCCCGGATTCTTTGTTTTTATTCAACCAATGGCCATTGGGTTTATTGCTTATTCAACTTATCGCATTTTCGGGTTGGCCGTGCATAATACCATCACCAGGGTTATTATGGCGCTTGGGTCCTTGGCTACTTTTCTGTTTTTCAAAACGCCATGGATATTTCCTGCATTGATTGTTGCGGCAGGTATTGCAACAAATTTTAGTGATAAACGAATACCAGAAAAAGATACACCCCCCAAGAAAATAAAATGGGGCAATATCCTTATCTTCTTTTTACTTTTTGGTATTGCAGGTTATGTATCAGAGACAGCAACCAGACAAAACTGGGAGAATAGAAAAGCCATCAACCTTTTTGAAAATGCTTATCGTTTTGGTAGTCTCGTTTTTGGCGGTGGTGATGTAATGATGCCATTGATGTATGAACAATATGTAACCCGTCCGGAAACAAAGAGGATACAGGAAACAAAAAGGGATGTATTGAAGATGTCGAAAGAAGATTTTCTAACAGGTTCGGGTATGGTTCGTGCCATTCCCGGTCCGGTATTTTCTATCGGTGCTTTTACAGGAGGCATGGTATTAAAGGAGCAAGGTAATTGGTGGCAACTGATGGGCTGTTTCATTGGAGCCATTGCTATTTTCCTGCCCAGTGCTTTGTTGGTGCTCTTTTTTTTCCCTGTCTGGCATAACCTCAAACGCTATGTGGTAATTTTTAGGTCATTGGAAGGGATAAATGCGGCTGTTGTGGGTATTATGACGGGCGCCACTTTTTACCTGATGAAAGATACCTTTCTAATATCCATTTTTGAGGGCCGATATATAGCCATACTCGATATACTAATCATAGCGCTTACGTTCTTCCTGCTACAACTAAAACGGATACCGGCACCCTTTATAGTGGCGGGTTGTTTGTTGCTTGGTTACCTTATTCACTAATATACCACACGGCTTATTTGGTGCATTTGCAAGCCCAAAACCTACTATTCGTGGCATTTTACCGGCCTAATTTGTAAAAAAACGTATATTAGAGGATGGTCACATTAGCAATCTACAACCTGAAAGGTGGGGTAGGCAAAACGGCTGCTTCCATCAATCTGGCATATTTATTTGCCAAAGAAGGATATAAGACATTGGTATGGGATCTTGATCCACAGGGTTCATCTTCCTTTTATCTGGGTGCCAGTGCAACGGTAAAAAACGAGTCGAAAAAACTGCTCAACAGTGAGATGGAACTGGCAGATGCCATTCAGCCCACTGCATATGAAAACCTCGATATCATTCCTGCAGATATCTCTGCAAGACATGCAGACATTTTATTGAATGAAATGAAGCAGTCGCGCAGAAAAGTTCAATCCCTTCTTGCCCCACTAAAAAAAGAGTATGCGATTGTGATATTGGATAGTCCACCAGGCATTTCCGTATTACATGATGCAATATTTGTAGCGGCTGATTGGGTGCTGATGCCTAATATTCCGACTACTTTGTCGATCAGGTCATATGAAACAGTAGATAATTATTTCAAAGAAAACGACCTTGAACGTGGTAAGATCAAATGCTTTTTCAGCATGGTTGACCACCGGAAAAACCTGCATCATGAAGTGATGAATGAATTTTATAAAGACAAATTTTTCCTGAAAAGCTATATACCATACCTGAGCGATGTAGAAAAAATGGGCGTACATGCTGCGCCACTGGAAACATTTGCGGCCAGTAGTTATGCGGCTCAATGTTATCGCGATTTATGGAAAGAAATAAGGAAAACCTGTATTGAATAACGATTGATGGTATTTAATACCCTTATCTACTAAATTAACCCTGGTATATGGAAAGACATCTTTCGTCGTGGTACAGCCCGGCTCTGGGCAAAGAAATGCCAATTGCATCTTATGGACATTATGGATTTGCGCTTTTACTTATACCTACTGCAGCCGCTGATTATCTTGAATACGAACGTTTCCAACTGATTGATGCGCTGGCTCCTTATATCAATAGCGGTAAACTACGTGTATTCAGCATAGACAGCATGAATAAGGAAAGCTGGATGAATAATGAAATGGAACCATCACATAAAGCCATTCGACATAACCAGTTTAATGAATATGTTTTTAATGAAGTAGTTCCTTTTATCAGAACCAATACAAGTAATGAAACCATGGTTTATACCTGTGGAGCATCTTTTGGTGCTTTGCACGCTATGAATCTTTTTCTAAAAAGACCAGATATTATCAATGGTGCTATTAGCATGAGTGGTGTATATGATCTTACAGAATATACAAAGGGTTTTTGGGATGAACAGGTGTTTTATAATAGTCCAGAACATTATCTTCCCACACTAAATGATCCCTGGTACCTCGAAAAAATAAAAGCCAGCCATCATATACATATCTATACCGGCAGCGGTTCCTATGAAGATCCCAATGCTTCAAAAAGATTTGCAGGCATTCTCTACAATAAAGGTATCTGGTACGATCTTGATGTTTGGGGAGCCGACATCAACCACGACTGGCCTACCTGGCGCACGATGTTGCCTTATATTATTGATGTGAAGTTTTGAAGATAGTCCATGGACCATGGTCGATAGTCCATAGAAAAACTTCCTTCTATGGTCCATGGACTATCGACTATGGTCCTCCCCCATACCTGCAAAAACCTCGTTAATTCCTGCTCAATTTGTGGCAATCTGCCATTCCTGTTTTAATATTACAGTTCAATTGTTGGGTTTGAAGAAAAAGCTACTAATTCTACTCTTTTGTTTTACTGCATGCATGGTTTTTAGTAGCCGTCAACTATATGCGCAGTTTATCACTATATCGGGTAATGTTTATGACTTAAGTGCCAGAAGGCCACTCGAAGCAGTAGCTGTATTGAGTACTTCAGGGCGCGGAACAATTACTGATTCAATGGGTCACTATCTCATTGTTGTTCCTACAACTGACTCTATATGGTTTTCTTTGATTGGTAAATCAACCATGAAATATCCAGTTGATACAATCGTCAATACGGATAACTTCAATGTAATGATTCATGTACGTGCCAATGAATTACCTGAAGTTAAAGTGCGTAATAATTATTATAAACTCGATTCAATCCAGAACCGGCGCGATTATGCCAAAGCTTTTGATTTTAAGAAACCCACTTTACGCCTGAGTAATAATCCCAATTATAATCCAGGAGGGTTAACGGTTGGTTTTGATCTAGTAGAGCTGATCAATATGTTCCGTACCCGCCGAAACCGCAATATGGAATTTTTGCAGAATAGGCTATTGGAACAGGAACAGTCTAAGTATATAGACAGGCGTTTTAGTAAAAAATTCGTGCGGGAAATAACCTTCCTGAATCCTCCGGAAATTGATAGTTTTATGAAAAGGTATCGCCCGGATTATGAATTACTAACCCAGATGAATGATCTGGAATTGGGTTATTATATTGGAAAATGTTATGAGCAGTATAAATCATTAAGGTATAACTGGAGAGGTGCTTTGCGAAGGAGAGATGAATAGCCTTTTTATTAAGCTATAAATATGAAACAACTTTTTCTCTCTGCAATCATGCTAATTGCATTAAAAGGTGTAACGCAAGATAGAACAGGCGTTTGGAGAGGGGTTGTTATATTCGGTCAAAATGGGTTCAGTGCTACTCAAACTTTTTTGCCCTCAATCAATAATACTTTAAGAAACGGAAAAGTATTAAACGAAAGTACCCGGTCTGGACGGCAGTACATTAACGGGAATCCTGAATTTGAAACCAAGGCCAAGCTCGAGATTGTTCAGCTAGACGAACGGATGCTTGCGCAGCTTACTTCTTATAGTGAGGACAACTGTCTGATAACGATGTATGAGTTTTATGTTCGTCCCACTCCCAAAGAATATTATAAATACCACTTGCAAGCTAAATCGGTCCTGGTAAATGAAACCATACGAAAAGCAGATCTCTTTGATTTGCGTGGCAATTTTAAACAAACCGATTCCGGATATATTTTTTATGGGATTTGGGAAGATCCTTTTGGCAGAAAAAGGTATGGCACTTTTTACTTTTCTGCATCCGAAGAGTTCCTTGGTATAAATCCAGAATTGTGGCATAAATTTCTGAAGAAAAATGCCCAAACGGATGAATCTAAATTATCACCTGGATTACATTATAAACCGAACCCCATTTTAGATACCCTTGTAACCGAAGAAATTGCCGTGTATGGTAACCTGGTAGAGAATGGATTGACAGATCAGGATACTTTGAGTATCTGGTTAAATGGTAAGCTTATTGAAGATGATATAGTACCCGGCAAAAAGCCATATCATTTCAGGATTAACCTGGGACAGGAAGAATGGAACCATATCACCATTCGATGTAAAAGTGAAGGAAAGGAAAAAGGTGCCGGTGTTCACCTCAATCTGAAATTCGGAGAACAACAACTGAAATATAATCTTGCTCTTTACCAGTACCAGCAGTCTGATTGGGTCATCAGACGCAAAATTCGGTGAAAGTCGAATCCATATCGGCAGATAACGTAATGATATGATGTTGTGTATTATTGCAAATGATTCTTGCCAATGGCTAATGCTTGCAACCTGAGGCTTATGGCTTACAGCTTCTAATTTCTTCCCATCCATTCATCCCAGGAAGCAACAACAGAGTCCAATTAGTTTTATCTTTAACCGCTTTAAATCTTATGCCTTGAAAAGAATGTATCCTTTGCTGCTTGCCGGATTTTTTGTGATATCCTGCAAAAGCAAAAAAGAAGAACCTCGTCAACAGAATAGCGGTCCCCAATCTGTCATAGTAGATGTTATCATTGCAGGTAAAAACAATATTTCAAATATTGTGGAAGTGAATGGTTCAGTAGTAGCCAATGAATCAACCAATCTTCAGCCTGAAGTTAGCGGTAGGTTAACCTACCTCAATATTCCGGAAGGGGCAAAGGTTACGGAGGGAACTGTTTTGGCTCGCATAAACGACGCAGACTTACAAGCCAGTACCCAAAAAGTAAAAGTTCAGTTAGAGCTTGCACAAAAAAATGAAGAACGTCTTCGCAAACTATTATCTATCGGCGGTATTAACCAGGCTGATTACGATGCAGTGCTCAATCAGGTAAATACATTCAAAGCTGACCTGGATATCCTCAAGGCACAAATTGATAAAACCGTTTTGAAGGCGCCGTTTACCGGCGTACTGGGTTTGCGAATGGTAAGTCCGGGTACCTATGTAACACCTGCCACTGTTCTGGCTACACTACAGCAAACCGATCGGGTAAAAATTGACTTTACCATTCCCGAAGCTTATACAGACCTGATAGGAAAAGGCAAAACTGTCAACATAAAAACTACTGGAAAAGATGTATTAAAGAAAGCAGTGATTATTGCAACAGAACCTCAAATAGATGCTACCACACGGAACCTTAAAGTAAGGGCACAGCTTGATGGAGCAAATATTAATCCTGGTGGATTCGTAAAAGTTTTATTGGAAACCGGTGGACAAAACAACAGTATCCTGGTTCCAACAAATGCAATTATTCCAGATGCTAAAGCCAAAAAAGTGGTGGTTGTAAAAAATGGCAAAGGAAAACTTACAGATATTGTAACTGGCTTACGTGTAAATGGACTGGCAGAAGTGTTAAGTGGATTACAGGTAGGTGATAGTATTGCGGTATCTGGTGTACTATTTGTTCGCCCTAATTCATCATTAAAAGTAAGGAGTGTAAAACAGATTGAAGAGTTTGCGGGTAATCAACCATAGTGGTTGATGCAGCAAACATCTTTTCTTTCACTCATTAACGTGGCTAAACCATGAATATTTCAGAACTATCCTTAAAGCGCCCCATTCTGGCAACGGTGATGAATATCCTCATCGTGTTGTTTGGTGTGGTTGGTTATACTTTCTTATCGGTACGTGAATATCCTGCAATTGATCCTCCCATTGTAAACGTACGTACTGCTTATGCCGGGGCCAATTCAGATATTGTTGAGAGCCAGATTACCGAGCCATTGGAAAAATCAATCAATGGTATTCCGGGTATCCGAACCATTACTTCTTCAAGTTCTAATGGATCGAGTAATATCACGGTAGAATTCAATATTACAGAGGACCTCGAAGCTGCAGCCAATGATGTGAGGGATAAAGTGAGTCAGGCCGCCCGTAACCTGCCACAAGATATTGATGCGCCACCAGTGGTAAGTAAAGCAGATGCCAACAGCGATTTTATCGTTTTAATGGCCGTGCAAAGTCGTACAAAAGGTTTATTAGAACTAAGCGATTATGCAGAGAATGTACTGGTGGAAAGATTACAAACTATTCCGGAAGTAAGTGCGGTAAATATATTCGGACAGAAACGTCCGGCAATGAGAATATGGATAGATCCTGATAAACTGAATGCCTATAATATTTCGTTTGCAGACATTCGCAATGCATTAAACAGAGAAAACGTAGAAATTCCATCCGGAAAAATTTATGGAGAGAATACAGAGATGACCATAAGGGCGCTCGGTAGACTTCAATCAGAAAAAGATTTTCGCGACCTGATTATTTTTGAAGATGCAAGAGGAATTATTCGTTTGAGTGATCTGGCAAAAGTTGAAATAGGCCCCGAATCAGAAGAATTCAGTTGGCGATTAAATGGGGTAAATGCTGTTGGACTAGCCATTATTCCACAACCAGGGGCAAACTATATTAAGATTGCTGATGAGTTTTATAAACGTATAGCAGATATTCAGAAAAGCCAGAAAGGAGATTTTGAATTAACGACTTTGATTGACCAGACAAAAAATGTACGCCGGTCAATTAAAGAAGTAGAAGAAACATTGTTGATTTCTTTCAGCCTTGTAGTATTGGTAATCTTTTTCTTCTTTAGAAACTGGCTGATAGCTATACGCCCGCTTATCGATATTCCAATTTCACTGGTGGCTACTTTTTTCATCATGTATATCGCAGGCTTTTCTGTGAATGTATTAACACTGTTGGGTATTGTGCTTGCAACGGGTCTGGTGGTGGATGATGGTATTGTAGTAACCGAGAATATATTCCGAAAACTTGAAAGCGGCTTACCGATTCGTAAGGCAGCATTGGAAGGCAGTAAGGAAATTTTCTTTGCGGTAATCTCAACATCCATAACGCTGGCTGTGGTATTCTTGCCGGTAATATTCCTGGAAGGCTTTGTAGGAAGCCTGTTCCGTGAATTTGGTATTACTGTAGCTGCAGCGGTATTGGTATCTGCGTTCGTGTCCTTAACCATTACACCCGTACTGAATGTTTACCTGAATAAGAAAGATGCTGGTCATGGTAAGTTTTATGAAAAAACCGAACCCTTTTTCCGTGGCATGGAAAATGGGTATAAAAGAATGCTTACCGCATTCCTTAAGGTTCGATGGATGGCATGGGTAATTGTTTTTGTTTGTTTGGGAGGAATTTATGTGATAGGTTCTAATCTCCAAAGTGAATTGGCTCCCTTGGAAGATAGGAGCAGTATACGATTCCAAATGTCGGGTCCGGAAGGCGCCAGTTATAGTTATATGGTAGATGTAGGGAATAAGCTGATTGATTATCTTTCTGATTCTATACCCGAGAAAAGTTTTGTTTTTGCTGCTGTTCCTGGTTTTGGTAATGGGGGTATCAACAGTGGTACTGCACGGATTTCTTTTGTTGATCCAGATAAGAGAAAAAGAAGCCAGAGTGATATTGTAAAAGCCATCAGTAAAAAACTTCCTCAATTCAATAATGCCAGAATTTTTCCAGTGGAGGAACAGACAATATCTGTTGGATTAGGCTCACGCGGGTCATTACCTGTTCAGTTTATTTTGCAGAACCTTGATTTTGAGAAGATCAAAGAAGTAATCCCGAAGTTTTTGGATGAAGCCAAAAAAGATAAAACATTTGCCAACGTTGATGTAAACCTGAAATTCAATAAACCTGAATTACAGCTCACCATCGACCGGATTAAAGCAAAGGACCTTGGACTTTCCATTTCCGATGTGGCGGATGTAGTATCGAGTGCATTCAGTGGAAGAAGGCTTGCTTATTTTATCATGAATGGTAAACAATACCAGGTAATTTCTCAGGTGGAGCTAAAAGACAGACAGGAGCCGGGTGATATTTCAAATTTATATGTTAGAAATAACCGCGGAGAAAATATACCACTTACTTCTGTGGTTAAGCTGGAAGAGAATTCAAATCCACCAACCCTCTATCATTACAACAGATTTAAAGCCGCAACAATTTCAGCATCACTGGCCGAGGGTAAAACAATTGGTGACGGTGTAAAAGCAATGCAGGCAATCGGTGATAAGTTGCTGGATGAAAGTTTTCAAACAGCACTAGGTGGTGCTTCCCGCGATTATGCCGAGAGTTCTTCAAATACTTCCTTTGCATTCGGACTGGCATTGGTGCTCATATATCTTGTACTTGCTGCACAGTTTGAAAGCTTCAAAGATCCTTTCACGATCATGTTAACGGTTCCATTAGCATTAGCAGGTGCTTTGCTCAGTTTATGGTTGTTTGATCAGACACTGAATATTTTCTCTCAAATTGGTATGATTATGTTGATAGGGCTGGTAACCAAAAACGGTATTTTGATCGTGGAGTTTGCCAACCAGAAAAGAGAGTTTGGATTAAAGAAACGGGAGGCGGTAATTGAAGCATCGGCTCAACGTTTGCGTCCTATCCTGATGACAAGTTTGGCAACAGCCTTAGGGGCACTACCTATTGCAATGAGTATAGGTGCAGCCGCTACCAGCCGAATGCCACTGGGTATTGTTATTGTGGGTGGAATCATGTTCTCCCTTGTATTAACCCTCTTCGTAATTCCGGCCGTTTACACGTTTATCTCGGGTAAGCATGAGGCTAAGAAGATTGATATAGCAGATTAGCTGCTAGCCGCTAGCTTCTGGCTGCTAGCGATTGGGGTATTTACCAAAACTTGGTAAATACCCTTTTCTTTTTTGGAAAAGCAGGTGATTCTTGATAGTATATTTTCACTAACATAGAAATCAACTATTTAAGAATAATTACTAGCAGGTAGTAGCCATTGCTGTCCCGAGAAATTAAACTGCGAGCTGTAGGTGTCGCGTATGATGGAACACAGATCTTCATGATTTTCAGGATTTATCATGATAGATCTTGAAAATCATGAAGATCTGTGTTCTATTAATGGGAGATAGTGCATTTACAGCAATCACATATTTCTTTAAGCAACTGACTTTAAATTTTCTAATTCGCAAGCGACCGTCAAGGCTTGTAGCTTGCAGCTTGAAGCCAATCTCCCTGTACAACAATAGCTAATGGCTAGCATCTTTCTCCCCATCCTGTCGTATTTTTGCAGTAGAAACATAATATTATGAAAAGCGCAATTGCAGATATCAGGAAAGATTATAAGCAACACTCACTTGATGAGGCGGATGTTGCGGCAGATCCATTTGAGCAGTTTGATAAATGGTGGAATGATGCTATTGCTGCGGAAGTAGAAGAAGTAAATGCCATGACATTGGCTACTGCATCTAAAGAAGGCATTCCATCTGCACGAATCGTTTTATTGAAGGGGTATGATAAGCATGGTTTTGTATTTTTTACCAATTATGAAAGCAATAAAGGGAAAGCATTGTTGGACAATCCGCATGCTGCACTTGTTTTTTTCTGGAAGGAATTGGAGCGGCAGGTAAGAATTGAAGGAAGGGTTGAAAAAGTTAGTGCTGAGGAAAGCGACGAATATTTCCTATCCAGACCCGAAGGAAGTAGAATTGGTGCATGGTCATCGCCACAAAGCGCAATTATTGCCAACAGAACAATTATTGAAACCAATGTAACTCAATACACCAAGCGGTTTGAAGGTCATGAAATACCGCGGCCAGACCATTGGGGAGGATATAGGGTTATTCCAACCTCATTTGAATTTTGGCAAGGAAGAAGTAGCAGGTTACACGATCGGTTTCAGTATAAAAAAGAAAATACGCAATGGTTGCGTAACCGATTAGCACCCTGATAAACTCAGTGTTTTACAGATATGAATTTAATGAGGTTACTTTCATAACTAAACATCAGTTCAATCAGCCAGTCATTTTGTTTAATGATGGCATAGGGCACAGTTTTTTTATTAACAACTCTATTCCCTTTCATGATAATATCTGCTGGATTGAACAGTCTATCAATATTATCATAAGTAAGCTCAGGGGTTAATTTTGCATCTCCTATTTGTACCACCCCCTGGTATAATGCATGTTTCTTATTCCTTAAACGATTCGGTAAATCATGTTTGGGCTCTATGCTCATTTGAATCAGTACTTCTTCAACCTGGTATCCTGGGGCGGATAATGAAACACTTACTGCTTCTTCCTTATATATCAACATGTGATGTTTGGTATCGTTTTCCAGTTTTTTTCCTTGCTCATGTGTTCTTATCAGAAACCGGTACTTTCCCTTTGCTCCAATAGCATCATCTATCATTGCTTTATTGGCTGGGTTACTAATTGGCTTGTTGTTTATCAATAGGGTTCCTTCTGACAATTCAATTTTATTTTGGGAATATCCGGAAAGGAAGGTGAGTATGGTTGTAAACAGGAATATTAATCTCATAATCAAATATAAAAAAAAGTAATGTAAGTTTAGTTACACAAAAAAAAGGCACTTTTTTAGAGTGCCTTTTTTTGTGAGTTTGAAAGTATTTTATTTTCTGCTCATTACTTTTTCTGCAGCAGCAACTATAAAAGGTGTATCTAAACCATATTTAGCCAGCAGTTCATTAGGCTTACCACTTTCACCAAAAGTATCATTGGTGCCGATGTATTCAATTGGAACCGGGCAATGTTTAGCTGCTACTTGCGCAACAGCGTCACCCATACCACCGATGATATTGTGTTCTTCAACAGTTACGGCGCATTTGGTTTTACTGATAGAGGCAATAATTGCCGCTTCATCTAAAGGCTTGATCGTATGCAGGTTGATGAGTTCAACACTGATTCCTTTTTCTTCCAGTATTTTTCCCGCTTCAATCGCTTTCCATACCATGTGACCACAGGCGAAAATAGAGATGTCAGATCCTTCACTCATTTTCTGCGCTTTACCAATAACGAAATCACTTCCGTCTTCTTTGGTAAAATTGGGCCATTTTGGACGACCAAAGCGAAGATATACTGGTCCGTGGTGATCAGCTATAGCTTTAGTAGCAGCTTTGGTCTGGTTGAAATCGCAAGGCACAACTACGGTCATACCAGGCAGCATTTTCATCAATCCAATATCTTCCAGTATCTGGTGTGTAGCGCCATCTTCACCCAGGGTAAGGCCTGCATGAGAGGCACAGATTTTTACGTTCTTATCGCTATAAGCTATGCTCTGACGAATCTGATCGTAAACACGTCCCGTGCTGAAATTTGCAAAGG
The DNA here is from genome assembly GCA_965650685.1 of uncultured Sediminibacterium sp. Taxonomy (GTDB): domain Bacteria; phylum Bacteroidota; class Bacteroidia; order Chitinophagales; family Chitinophagaceae; genus Sediminibacterium. Next base: position 165,623 of record CBFGPM010000001.1, on the reverse strand, counting down.
TTGTAGTATAAGGTATTTTACCACCAATGGTTAAACCGGCTGCAATACCGATCATATTGGCTTCTGCAATACCACACTGTATAAAACGATTAGGAAAATCCTTGATAAACGGACCAAGTTTAAAAGAACCTGCAAGGTCAGCAGTTAATACTACCACATTTTCATTCTCTTTTGCCAGTTCATGGATGCCCTCACCAAAACCACCACGGGTTTCTTTTTCATTGAGCACCTGGATGTCTTTAAGTTTCATACTTGTGTATTGTTTTGTAAGTCTTTGCAAAGAAAAGGGATATTGAGCAATTAGTGAGGTGTGAATTGTCAATGGTGAATGGTCAATTAAACAATAATTTATTAACCATTCACCATTGACAATTCACGAAACTATCCTTCAAACGTGCTATAGAAATAAGGTGTCTTAGCTTCAAACTCTGCACTACAAGTGTCTACCATTTTGTAAACGCGGGTAATGCCGAGGGCTTTTCTTTTTTCATATACCTGCTCATCTGTGCAGTCGCCATGGAGGATATTTGCAATCTGAGCATCACTAAAGCCGTTTTTCTTGGCTTCTTTTAATAATTCTTCCGGAATAGTATCAATGCTATAGTTGGCGATTTCTTTTTCCATCACACAAATCTGTTGAATCTGATAGATGAACCAGCGATCGATACCGGTTGCCTGTGAAATAGACTTAACGGTAGATCCCTGCATCAAAGCATCTTTAATGCGGAAAATGCGATCCCATTTCGGGGTTTTAATATATTCTACCAGTTCTTCGCTCTTCATGAGGCTTTTACCATAATATCCCAATCCTACGGCTTCATTTTCCAAACTCTGGCAGGCTTTCTGAATAGCTTCGGTGAAACTGCGGCCAATGGCCATTACTTCACCTACACTTTTCATTTGTAAACCTAGGGTATCATTAGCGCCTTTGAATTTATCAAAGTTCCAGCGTGGTACTTTTACAATTACGTAGTCGAGTGCTGGTTCAAAATAGGCAGAAGTGGTTTTGGTGATCTGGTTTTCCAGTTCATCCAGTGAATAACCGATGGCCAGTTTTGCAGCAATTTTAGCAATAGGATAACCGGTAGCTTTTGAAGCCAGGGCTGAAGAACGGCTTACGCGCGGGTTGATTTCCACCGCAATTAATTCTTCTGTTTCGGGATTCAAAGCAAACTGTACGTTACATCCACCTGCAAAATTACCCAGTGAGCGCATCATCAGCATAGCTTTATTACGCATTTCCTGGAAGGCAGTATCGCTGAGTGTCATGGCAGGTGCAACAGTAATTGAATCACCGGTATGCACACCCATTGGATCAACGTTTTCAACAGTACAAATGATTACTACATTATCCTTTTGATCGCGCAGGAGTTCCAGCTCATATTCTTTCCAGCCTAATACGGCTTTTTCAACCAGTACTTCATGTATTGGAGATGCTTTTAAACCGCGTTCCAAAGCAGCATCTAAATCATCTTTGCTATGTACAAATCCACCTCCTGTACCACCAAGGGTAAAAGAAGGGCGGATAACAAGAGGAAATCCAATTTCCTGTGCAAACTCTTTTCCTTCAAGAAAACTATTGGCTACTCTACTAGGTGCAACGGCCATTCCGATTTTTACCATCAGTTGACGGAATTTCTCCCTGTCTTCAGCGGTATCAATGGCTGCCACATCTACACCAATCATACGAACACCATATTTTTCCCAAACACCCAGTTCATCCGCTTCTTTACAGAGGTTGAGGGCTGTTTGACCACCCATGGTAGGTAAAACGGCATCTATCTGGTTTTCTTCTAATATCTGTTCTATACTTTCTACTGTAAGAGGCAGGAGGTAAACCTTATCGGCCATCATGGGGTCGGTCATGATAGTGGCCGGATTACTATTAATCAGAATAACTTTAATACCTTCTTCACGTAAGCTCCTGGCAGCCTGGGAACCTGAATAATCGAATTCGCAGGCCTGTCCGATAATAATGGGGCCTGAACCTACAATGAGTACGGATTTGATGGATTGATCTTTAGGCATAGGGACGAAAAAATAAATTGTGCAAATGTACGGAAGCAAAGGTTATGATGGGTATTATTTTTCGATCTTACGAATGGGTGTTAGTCTGAGTGAGTTAGCTAAAAACCACCTGTGTCCAGGGAAATAGAGCTTCTAGCCACAAGTTACAAGCGGCAAGCGGCAATCAAATCAAAATTCAAAATTCAAAAATCAAAAATCCCCATTCCGCGATCTGCCATCCACTTCCCTAACTTTGCGCAAAATTTGTAGTGATGGCATTACCTGAGGAAGGCAAAAAAGCTCCGGTATTTAAGGGAGTTGATCAGAACGGGAATAAAGTTTCGCTGAATGATTTCAAGGGACAAAAAATCGTGTTGTATTTCTACCCACACGATAATACACCTACCTGTACAGATCAGGCATGTAACCTACGGGACAATTATTTGTTATTAAAAAAACACGGGATTCAGGTGATCGGGGTAAGCAGCGATGACGTAAAATCACATAAAAAGTTCGAAACCAAATACCAGCTCCCTTTTCCTCTGATAGCAGATGAAAAGCTCAAAATTCATGAGCAGTATGGTGTATGGCAATTGAAGAAATTCATGGGAAGAGAATTCATGGGCACCATCCGCACCACATTCCTGATAGATGAAAAAGGTAAGGTTAGAAAAATAATACGTAAGCCAGTATCCAAAAAACATGCGGAAGAAATCATTGCTGCCTGGGGTGAATAAAGATTTAAATCTATAGTTTGTTGCGGATAGAAAATTTATATCTTGTTACATCAATATCCAATTATGCATAGAGTACTGCTTCTCTGTTTTCTTTTTTGTTGCTACCAGTCAATCGCACAACGTACAGATAAAAAACTACAACAAAAAATAGCGCACCTCATACAGGATTTTAAAGGTGATATCGGCATCTATGTGCACGATCTGAAGAAAAACAAAACAGCTGCGATAAATGCAGACTCCATTTTTCCAACAGCCAGTATGGTTAAAGTGCCCATATTGATTGGCATTATGGATAAAATATCAAAAGGTGAATTGGATTACCACCAAAGTCTGACTTATAAAGATTCTCTGCTGTACGAAGGTGTTGATATATTAGGTTCATTTAAAACCAATGAAAAAATTGAATTGAGCAAAGTAATGATGCTCATGCTCACTACAAGTGATAATACTGCCAGTCTTTGGCTGCAAAGTCTTGCAGGTACAGGTACGCGCATTAATACCATTATGGATAGTTTGGGATTTAAAGATACCAGGGTAAACAGCCGCACACCGGGAAGAGAATCGAATAGAACACTGTATGGCTGGGGACAAACCACACCAAAAGAAATGGCTACCCTGTTCGAACGAATTGCTTTGAGAAATTTATTAGCTGATTCAACCAACGATAAAATGTTGCGCCTATTGGGAAGAAATTATTGGGATGAAGAAGGCTTGTCTGTAATACCTGCAGGCGTTTTTGTAGCCAGTAAAAATGGAGCGGTTAATGCGAGTAGAAGTGAAGTCATTTATGTAAATGGTAATGGAGCCCGATATGTATTTTGTATCTGCACTAAAAACAATAAAGACCAAAGCTGGGGCAGAAGTAATGAGGCCTGGGAATTAACAAGAAAATTGTCTGCATTATTATGGGAATACTATAAGTAGACAATTTAAGCGAATCGAGGGTTTGAAGTAAGGGCGGCGGCGGGCCTAGTCCATGGTCCATAGTCCATAGTCCATGGGAAGAGTTTTTTCAGTATTAGACTAAACACCGTAAAAACACCTAAGGCTATACGGTAAAAACCCTGCATAGCTAAACCATAGTCAATATATCTTGTACAAAGGAAATATAAACCATGGACTATGGACTATCGACCATGGTCTGCCGTGTACTAACTGAAAATAATATAGGTTACCCAACTCATAGTATAGGCAAGGATAGTCATGTACACGAGCTGAAATATAGGCCATTTCCAGCTTTTGGTTTCGCGCTTAACAACGGCAAGTGTGCTCATACATTGCATGGCAAGTACATAGAATACCATTAATGATAAAGCAGCGGCCAGCGTATAAACTTTAGAGCCATCGGCGTGTTTAGCAGACTGTAGTTTTTCGCGTAGTGAGCTATCATCACTTTCTTCAACACTATATAAAGTTGCCATCGTGCCTACAAATACTTCCCTTGCTGCAAAAGAAGTAATCAAAGCGATACCAATTTTCCAGTCGTAGCCAAGCGGTTGTATCGTAGGTTCAATCCATTTACCCAATACGCCAGCATAGGAATGCTGTAATTTTTCGGTAGAAGCAAGTCTTTGCAGTGAATCTGTTTTTTCCGGTATTTGCTGAACCAGTGTTGCATATTTTGCCTCTGTTTGCTCAATACGATCACCAGGTCCATAATTACTCAAAAACCAAAGTAGTAAACTGATGATCATGATTACCTTACCTGCATCGGTAACAAATATCCTTGCTTTTTCTACCATGGTGATGGCTACATTTTTCCAGCGGGGGGCACGGTAAATGGGTAGTTCGAGGATAAAGAAACTTTTCTCACTGATTTTAATGAACCATTTCATTACATAGCTCACTATAAGTGCCATCACAGTGCCCAGTAAATAAAGGGCCATCATTACCAGTCCTTGCAAGCTGAGGAAACCAAAGTAATATTTATCATCTATCACCAAAGAAATCAGGATGGTGAAAACAGGGAGACGTGCGCTACAACTCATTAAAGGTGTAACCAGTATCGTGAGTAATCTTTCCTTTCTGTTTTCGATATTTCTTGCGCTCATAATGGCTGGTACGGCACAGGCAAAACCACTAACCATGGGCATTACACTTTTGCCATTCAGGCCTACCTTCCGCATGAGCCGGTCGCTTAAAAAACTAATACGGGCCATATAGCCTGTATCTTCTAAAATGGTTATTAAACCAAAAAGAATCATGATCTGGGGTACAAATACCAGTATGCCACTTAATCCGGCAACAAGACCATTGATAATTAGATCGCTCCACCATATTTCCGGCAAATGGGCGCCAAGCCATCCACTAACTGAAGCAAAGCCCCATTCGATGGCATCCATTGGAAAAACAGCCAGCCAGAAAATACTTTGAAACAAGAGGAATAATACCGACAATAAAATTACATAACCCCAAACATGGTGAAGCAGCAGGTTATCAAGTTTATCGGTAAATAATTTTTTCTCTAATGGACCGGGCTCAATAACATTTTGTTGCATCAACTGCCTGATACGGGTGTATCGCTGCATGATTTCTTCTGCCTGGGTCTTGGTAGGGTTGAAATTATGCTCCTTTTCAATCTGTCCAATCTTCTCCTGTACACTATTATTTAATGGAAAATGTTCATGGTTTATCAGATAATGCACAGCGGCATAATCGCTCAGTTGATCATCAACTGTTTGTATGGCCGGAATTGCCAACGGTGCAAGCTTTCTGTTCTCAATAAAATCTCTCGAAGGTGCCTGAGCTCCCATCCTGGCAACCTGGGCCAATACTTTCTTCAGTTCAGTTAATCCCCGGTTTTTACGTGGATTAACCGCTACTACTGGTATCCCAAGATCCGCTTCCAGTCCACTGATATCTATTTTGATATTTTTCTTAGCTGCAATATCATTCATGGTAAGTGCCATTACCACCGGAATCTTAAGATCGATGATCTGACTGCAGAACAGCAGGTTGCGTTTCAGGTTACTTGCATCTGCTACCAGTAATACCACATCTGCCTTTACTTCAGCATCGGCACCCATCAGCACTTTGTAAGCTACCCACTCGTCTGCACGGCGGGGGTAAAGGCTATAGGTACCGGGTAAATCTATCAAAGAAGCAGTTGTGCGATCATCGAGTGTAAGTGTGCCTGTTTTCTTATCAACTGTTACTCCCGGAAAATTTCCTACTTTCTGGTTAAGGCCTGTAAGGCTGTTAAACAGAGAGCTCTTCCCGCTATTGGGGTTACCTACCAGGGCAATATGTAAATTCTTATTACTCAAATGATGAGTGCAAAAGTAATGGCAAACCTTAGGGTGTAGTTACGAGATCGGGAACAGAATTGAGCGTTAGGTACTACTATATTGTATAAAATTAAACATTATTTACCAATCGGGTTATTATACTCCTCATCTGCAACGTACTTTTGCATCAGCTAAGTAGTTATTATGAAGAAAATTTTGATTTTGTTATTGTTGGTACCCGTTCTTTCCTGGTCGCAGAGCAAAAGAAAGAAAAGAATTGCCGAAGAAAAGGCAAATGCAGTGATGGTCGACAACCTGAAAAAACATGTGTCTTACCTGGCCGACGATCAACTGGAAGGACGATTAACCGGCAGTAAAGGAGAAGAACTGGCTGCTCAATACATCATCAAACAATATGAACTGATTGGTATATCCCCAAAAGGGTCTAAAGGTTATGAACAATCCTTTGAAATCAATGAAGGAAAGCAAATAGATCCGGCAACTAGTTTTATTGCGGATGAAAAGCCTCTTCAAATACAAAAAGATTATTTCCCACTCGCGTTTAGTCCAAATAAGCAAGTAAAGGGCAAACCTGCCATGATATTGAGTGAAAAAGGCCAGCCATGGTTTTTTGATCTTAAAGAGATTTTAGAAGAACAAAAAAACAATCCGCATTTCGATGTGGAAGCGGCAATAAAAAAACAGGTTGAGCTGGTATTATCAAAGGGAGCAACTGCATTATTTGTATACAATAGTTCTTCTATAATAGATAATATCCAATTCAATAAAAACGATAAATCTGATGTTCTTTCTATACCCGTTGTATATATTACCAAAGAGGGTATGAAACATTATTTTTCTGATGAAGCAGCAAGCATCAATGTTTCAGTAAATGTGGCGATGTCAGAAAAGAAAAGAAAGGGTAAGAATATCCTCGCATATATCGACAATAAAGCCGCTAACACAGTAATATTAGGTGCGCATTACGATCACCTGGGTTATGGGGAAGATAAAACAGCCCTCGATACTTTTCATGCCATACATAATGGTGCCGATGATAATGCCAGCGGAACAGCAGCTTTACTCGAACTGGCCCGTTTACTGAAAGAAAAAGCACCTTCCAATAATAATTACCTGTTCATCCACTTTTCAGGAGAAGAACTGGGTTTATTGGGAAGTAAATATTGGCTTGAAAATCCTACGGTATCCATAACCCCCAACTATATGATTAATATGGATATGGTGGGAAGATATGATACCTCGCATAAATTGAATGTAGGAGGATATGGCACTTCACCAGTTTGGGCAGAAGTATGGAAGGGATTAAAAACTACCTTATTAACTAAATTCGATAGTACAGGTGGCGGACCTAGCGACCATGCCAGCTTTTACAGGGCAAATATTCCGGTACAATTCTTCTTTACGGGAAGTCACCCGGATTACCATAAAATAACAGATGATGCTGATAAGATTAATTATACAGCACAGCGCGATATTGTAAAACTGATTTATGAACTCATTGGTCAGGTTGACACAAAAGGTAAACTGGCTTTTTTAAAAACGGCAGAGCCACAGACAGGATCAGCCCGTAAACTTACTGTATCTCTCGGTGTTATTCCAGATTATGGATATACCGGAACAGGAATGCGTATAGATGGAGCCACTCCGGGGAAGCAGGGTGAAAAAATTGGTTTGAAAGCAGGTGATATATTGCTACAGCTAGGTGAATATAAATTTGTAGATGTGATGAGTTATATGCAGGCAATAGGTAACTTTAAGAAAGGAGATAAGACACAACTAAGGATTAAACGTGGTAATGAAGAGATGGTATTTGATGTAGAATTTTAGACCATAGTCCATAGACCATGGTCCATGGACTACCCCCAATATTATGGCAACAACTAAGCTGAGACTTAACATTGAGGAGTTGAACGAAGATTTCTTCGATGATACGCGGTTGCTCGGTATTACAGCGCCGGTAAAGAATTACCAGTTCTGTCTTCAGTTGAATAATTTGTTGGGGTATCAGTTCAGGCTCAATCCCGGGTTGGAGATACATTTAAGACGTAAGGAGAGAAGTTATTATTTCAGTATTTATGAATCAAAAGAACCCAATAGTTTTTTAGTTCATTACCTCTACCATAATCAGTTTGATGGCGAATATTTATTGCCTGAATTCAAACACATGGACTTTTTATGGCTCATGAAAGGTGATTTGGTAGATGATGATAAATGTAACTGGATCAAACAATCCGTAAAAAATCTGGCAGGAGTACAGTTGGTCGCAGAACTTACCAACGAGCAGATTAAGAATAAAGGCAATATGGTGTTCTGATAATAGGGGTGAGTTGTGAATGGTCAATGGTGAATAGTGAACAGAGAGTTCATCACTCACCAATTACTACTCACTATTCACTATTCACCATTGACCATTCACATTAAACACTCGACTATGTGGACAGAAGAAAACAACAAGCTATACCGGAAGTTTCAATTTGGAAATTTTTCCGAAGCATTTGCCTTCATGACAAGGGTAGCTATTGAAGCTGAAAAAATGAACCACCATCCATATTGGAGCAATGTTTGGAATACAGTAGAAATATGGCTCAGCACGCATGATGCAGGTGATATTGTAACCGATCTTGATCACCAGCTTGCAAAAAGAATCGATAAACTGTTATAGTATGGCAACACTACCAACAACAGTTATCCTGATAAAACCCAATGCAAAAATGGGAAAGCCCGTAACCAGGGCATTTCAATCCTTATATGAGTTATTACAGAAGCATGGTGTAACAACAATATCGTTTAACCAGACCGCTGATTCTACCATTGGAGCCTTGTATCCTGCTTGTTGGCTCACTACCTTGCCCGAAGGAATTGTATTGGTATTGCCCATACACAGAAGAGAACGCAGGGAAGAGAAAAGAGATGATATTCTTGAACTACTACAACAGAAATATTTATTGAAAGATGTGGAAGACTGGAGTGAATATGAGGTAGAAGGTTTTTTTCTGGAGGGAACGGCCAGTATGGTAATGGATCACAAACACAAACTCATTTATGCGGCCTTATCACCAAGAACCCATCCCGCTATTCTTGAAAAATTTGCTTCAGCACATAAATACAAAGCCATTACATTCAGTGCAAGAGATGTAATGGGGAAAACACCGTTACATACCAACATGCTCATGCATTTTGGAGAAGATTATGTGCTGCTTTGTGAAGAAGCATTTACGGATGATTTTGAATTAATAGCCATAAAGCAATTACTTCTTTCTACCGGTTACCGGATCATTCCTTTTCAGCTCGATCAGTTGGCATTATTTATGGGGAACAGTTTTTCCTGTAAAAACAACAAGGGCGACCAATTAATATTCATGGGAGAAGCTGCGATGGCATCTTTAACCAGGGAACAAATAAAATTATTTGGGAAACAGGTAAAAATAATTCCCGTACCGCTGGAAGCAATAGAGAAACCGGGGGATGCCGGTTTGAATGCGATGCTTGTGCCTGTATGGCTTCAACCCAAATAACTGATCAGAGATTCACCAATACTGTTTTCTCCTGCTTTGCTGTTAACCTTCCCACGGGTTCGATGAATTTTTCCAACTGATATTCCTTTAAAACGGTTTGAACTGCTTTGAGTTGGTCGGGTGCTACAGCTATTAATAATCCACCATTGGTTTGAGGATCTGGTAATACATTAAAGGCTTCCATTACATTAACGCCTGTGCCAAAGCCGGTTTTATTACTGTAGCTGTTCCAGTTTCTATAAGTAGCATCAGGTACAATTCTTTGTGCGAGATAAGTTTTTGCAGCTTCTATGATGGGGAGTTTCGAATAATTAATTTCTGCAGATAACCCGCTGCCCTCTGCCATTTCTATAAGATGACCAAGTAAGCCGAAACCGGTTACATCTGTCATGGCATGAACTCCGTTTATTTTTCCCAGTGCCGCCCCTGCTTTATTCAATTGCATCAATAAACTTAACAGAAGGGCCTGATCATCTGATGTCAGTAATTCTTTTTTCTGTGCAGTAGAAAGTATACCTACTCCAAGGGGTTTAGTAAGTAAGAGAAGGTCATTTTCTTTAGCGGTATTATTTTGTTTAAGATTGGAAATATCGACCAAGCCATTTACCGATAAACCAAATATAGGTTCAGGAGAATCGATGCTATGTCCGCCGGCGAGAGGAATACCCGCTTCTGCACAAATACTTCTTGCACCTTCAATTACCTGTTGAGCAAGCTCGGCTGGTAGTTTATCTACTGGCCAGCCCAGTATTGCAAGAGCCATAATAGGCGTTCCTCCCATGGCATATACATCGCTGATGGCATTAGCGCCTGCAATTTTTCCAAAAGCAAAAGCATCATCAACGATAGGCATAAAAAAATCGGTGGTGCTGATGAGTGCCTGACCATTACCCAAATCGTAGGCTGCTGCGTCATCCTTGCTGGCATTGCCCACGAGTAAAGCGGGAAAATCAGGGCCAGGGCTATTGGTTTTCAACATACTGTCGAGTACTGCCGGTGCTATTTTGCAACCGCAACCTGCGCCATGAGAATATTGGGTGAGTTTTATATTTTCCATAAAAGGGTAATTATTTTGAAATAACCCACATTACTTCTCCAAACTGGAAACGATCTGAAGGGCCATCTGTTACCATTAATTCGCCGTGTTCATTTACACCTGATAAAGTACAGGAAAAGCGGCTGTTGTCTTTTTTGAGTTGAATGGTTGATCCTTTCTTATATAAATGCTGGTTATAGTCTGCAAGTAAATTTGCAAAAGGGAGTTCGAATAATTGGGTCATACGTTTATCAATATCCTTACACAGTTCTTTGGCTAATGTAACTGGCTCAAATGTTTTGCCCGTAATTTGTTTAAGTGATACCGGATTTATAAGTTCCGGATTAAACATAACCTGGTTAATATTGATACCCATTCCACATACAGACCACTGCCATTTGTGACCCCTTAGTTGGTTTTCGATTAAAATGCCCCCTGCCTTTCTGTCACGCCAATAAATATCATTCGGCCATTTGATAGCAGTTTCATCACCGGCATAGCGACTAAAAAAATCATAGCATGCCAGTGCTATGGCAATACTTAGGTGGAATTGTTGGGTGTGTATCAGGGGGTTGGGGTCTATAACCACGGACATGATGATATTTTGCCCGGATTCGGTTATCCAGCTTTTCCCATGCTGACCTTTGCCTGCCCATTGTTTATGTGCAAAGAAAACCGAACCATGCGATGCCAAATTGTGTTGAATATGGGTCATGGCATAGATGTTGGTACTATCTGTTTCAGATAATTCCACGAACGGCTGTCCAATTGCTGCTTTAACGTTCACTGATGCCAAAGAATTACTATTTTTGACGAAGTTACCACCGTTAAGCCAACAAGCCCTTTAAACCTGATAAGTTTATCTAAGGACTGGTTGTCTGGAGTATTATTAAATTTTAAATAAGATCTATTATTGGAACCGCTTTCTGTTTTACAAAGCCGCACTAAAAGCTCGGTAACGAGGCTTACCCGGAATTCTAAAATTTTCAAAACGATTATTAAGGCTGTACAGGATAAAAAAGCAGAAGAAATTATTAGCCTTGACCTTAGGAAAATACCTGAAGCGGCTGCTGATTTTTTTGTGGTTTGTCAGGCATCGAGTACTACCCAGATCAAAGCCATTTGCGATTCGGTAGAGGCAGAGGTGAAAAATGTTTGCGGAGAAGCTCCTTACAAACATGAGGGCAGACAGGCATTACAGTGGGTTTTGATAGATTATGTAAACATTGTTGTTCATGTAATGCATCCGGATGCACGTAAGTTTTACAAGTTGGAAGACATGTGGAGCGATGCAGCCTCACAAATGCATGAATAAAAAAAATACAGTTTCACTGAATATTCGGGAAGCTGAAACGTCATTATACTGAGAGGAATATGTCACAGGAAAACAAGCAATTTAAATCAAACATGGAAAAAGGTGATGGGCAACGTAAAGGCCCCAAATTTAATATTTACTGGATTTACGCTATTATTATCATAGTGCTGGTATCGGCCCAGATCTTCAATTTCGCTCCCGATTTGAAAGAAATTTCAGAGAAGCAATTCAGGGACAATATCCTATTACAGGGCGATGTACAGAAACTTGATCTTGTAAAGAACAAAGAGCAGGTACATGTTTACGTAAAGAAAGATCGATTGAACAAAGATTTTTACGTAAAACAATTCAAAGGAAAGCTCGACCCTAAGAAAATTGGTAATGTGCCTATTTTTTCTTTCAAAGTGGTAGACTGGAAAGCATTTGAAGAAAGGCTTGATCAATTCTCCAAGGAAAATAATATTGCCGAAGTTGATACCACGGTAGTAGAAGCCCCTGAATGGTTTGGGCCTTTATTCAACACCATATTTACACTGTTCATCATTGTGATTGCCTGGGTATTACTCATGCGCAAAATGGGCGGCCCATCGAGTGGTGGTGGTCCGGGCGGTATCTTCAATATCGGCAAATCAAAAGCAACTTTATTTGATAAGGGCGCAAAAGTGAACATCACATTTGCCGATGTAGCTGGTTTGGATGAAGCAAAAGTGGAAGTAATGGAAATCGTGGATTTCCTGAAAAACCCTAAAAAATATACTTCATTAGGTGGTAAAATACCAAAAGGAGCTTTATTGGTTGGTCCTCCGGGAACCGGTAAAACATTGCTGGCAAAAGCAATGGCCGGTGAGGCACAAGTGCCTTTCTTTAGTCTGAGTGGTAGCGATTTCGTAGAAATGTTTGTGGGTGTAGGTGCAAGTCGTGTTCGTGACCTGTTTAAACAGGCCCGTGAAAAAGCGCCTTGTATCATTTTCATCGATGAAATTGATGCGATCGGCCGCGCACGCGGAAGAAATGCCATTATGAGCAATGATGAAAGAGAGAATACCCTTAACCAGCTACTGGTAGAAATGGATGGATTTGGTGGCGATACAGGAATTATCATTCTTGCTGCTACCAACCGACCAGATGTATTGGATAGTGCGCTGTTGCGTCCGGGTCGTTTCGACAGACAAATTTCTATTGACCGTCCGGATGTAAAAGGACGTGAGGCGATTTTCAAAGTGCACCTCATGCCAATCAAAATATCTGAAACCCTCGATCTGCACAAACTGGCTGAACAAACACCAGGATTTGCAGGGGCCGATATTGCCAACGTTTGTAATGAAGCAGCATTGATTGCGGCCAGGAAAGGTAAAGAAGCGGTTGATATGAGCGATTTCCAGGATGCTATTGATCGCGTTATCGGTGGACTGGAAAAGAAAAATAAAATCATTGCACCACATGAAAAATCTGTAATTGCTTATCATGAAGCTGGTCATGCAGTGTGCGGATGGTTCCTTGAACATGCGTATCCTTTATTGAAAGTTACCATCGTACCAAGAGGTACCGCTGCACTTGGTTATGCCCAGTACACACCAACGGAACAATATCTTTATAATACAGATCAGTTGATGGATCAGATATGTATGACCCTGGGTGGACGTGCGGCTGAACAAATATTTTTTGGTAAAATTTCAACAGGTGCTGCAAACGATCTTCAACAGATTACCCGCATCGCTTATAGCATGGTAACGGCTTATGGTATGAATAATAAAGTAGGTAATGTTAGCTTTTATGACCCTGCTGCTGAAAATACCTTTACCAAACCTTATAGTGAAGAAACAGGAAAATTAATTGATGAAGAAGTTCGTGGTATCATTGATGAAGCATACCAGCGTACCATTAAGTTGCTAACGGAAAGAAAAGAAGAAGTAGAAAAATTGGCGAAAGAACTTTTATCAAAAGAGGTATTACATAAGAGTGATGTGGAAGAATTGATTGGTAAACGACCATTCGAAGAAAAGAAAATCCTGGAAGTGGAAGAGGAATCTACTGTAGCTACAGAAACAACACCTGTTGCTCAGGCTCCCTCAGAAAGCCCTGCTTCCGATGATAATATTTCAACAGATACAACGGTTATTGCCTGATGTCTACAAATGCAAAAGATAATATCCTGAAAAAAATAAAACAGGCACTGACTCAACCAGTGCCTGTTCCCTTTTCTGAAAGGATAAAAGAAACTACTACCGTATTCCAGCCTGCAACAGATGACCTGGAAGTTTTGTTTGCGCAAAACTTTACCCAGTTACAAGGACGTTTTGCCTTTTGTGAAAATGAAAAAGAACTTGCCTCTCAATTGAACATGCTATTTATTCGCAGAGAATGGAAAGCATTGTATTGCAGGGAAGAGGAATTGAAGGAACAATTACAATCGGCAGGTTTTACTGCTATGACAGCAACAGATGTTGAATCTTGTGATGCATCTATTACCGGATGTGAATATCTGGTTGCCAGAACCGGCAGTATGGTAATGTCAAGTGCGCAGCAAAGCGGAAGAACGGTGAGCGTTTATGCACCAGTACATATATGTATTGCCTATACCGATCAATTAGTATATGATGTGGAAGAGGCCCTTTTTTCTTTAAAGGAAGAATATGGTCAACAACTTCCTTCTATGATTACCTTGGCCACCGGACCGAGCCGTACGGCAGATATCGAAAAAACCTTAGTTGTTGGGGTTCATGGTCCAAAAGAAGTATTTTGTTTTTTAGTACAACGAAACAGATAAACAATGCCTACGGAAATATTACCCTTATTTGTTTATGGTTCATTAAGAAGTGGTTTTCAGCACCCCGCTTATGCATATATAAGTCGCTATTTTACTTTACAGGGAACAGCAAAAGTAAATGGTGAACTGTTTGATATGGGCGAATACCCCGCGGCAGTTCCTACTGATAAACAAGATTGGATTATTGGTGAATTATATACCATTCAAAAAGAAGAAGAATTTTCCTGGGCTATCGGGCAATTAGATGATTACGAAGGAATTAATGGCGAACCTGATGAACCACAACTTTATAGAAGAGATAAAACGATTGTTCACCTGAACAACCAAGAAATAGAGGCCTGGATATATTGGTATAATGGGTCGGTAGCTGGAAGACCAAAAATTGAGTGTGGCGATCTGCTGGTTTATATTCAGCAACAAAGAAAATCCTAAAGCTTTAGTTATTCAACGGATGCAACTGATTACTCCAGAAAAGAAAATATATTTTCTATCCGATTTTCACCTCGGGGCGCCCAACTATGCGGCAAGCCTGGAAAGGGAAAAAAAAGTGGTTGCATTTCTCGAAGAAATTCGAAAGGATGCTGCGATTATATTTATCGTAGGAGACATCTTCGATTTTTGGTATGAGTACAAAAAAGTAGTACCCAAAGGGTATGTACGCTTGCTCGGAAAACTTGCAGAACTTAGCGATAGCGGAATCGATATTCGTGTATTTACAGGCAACCACGATATGTGGATGAGCGGATATTTTGAACAGGAACTGAATATATCTGTATACCATCATCCAAAAGTTTTTGAATGGAACGGTAAACAGTTTTATATCGGTCATGGAGACGGACTTGGACCTGGTGATCATGGATATAAGTTCCTGAAGAAAATATTCCGAAACCCATTGTGTCAATGGCTTTTCGGCCAACTTCATCCTACCTGGGGCATAGGTCTCGCCAACTATTTCAGCAGAAAAAGCAGGGAGAAAACAGGTAGTGCAGATGAGCATTTTATGGGTGAAGACAAGGAATGGCTAATCATCTATTGTAAAAGTCTGTTAGAACAGGAATACTTCGATTATATGGTATTTGGTCATAGGCATTATCCCATCGATTTTGCACTCACAGATAAAAGCCGCTACATTAACCTTGGCGACTGGATACGTAATTTTACTTATGCAAGTTTTGATGGAACTACTATGTCCCTTCAGCATTGGAAAGCCTAATGCGTTTAATTTGTAACTATGGATCGTTTTTTACAGCAAAAAATATTAGACAATACAGTTGAGGCATATTTATACGTAATAGGCACCATCCTGGTAATGCTTGTGTTGAAGCGCTTTGTGTCGCGCTACCTGGCACATCAGCTTTTTAAGATGATTGCCAATAAAAAAAACCAGACAGCGCGGAAATCGTTCCTTGATCTGGTCGTCCAACCCCTTGGTTTATTTCTTTTATTATCAATTTCAATCATCGCCATCGATAAATTAAAATTTCCGGGAGTGCTGGATTTTAAGATATATCGGATAACATCAAAAGAGTTATTAGAATCGATTGCTAATGCCATTATGGTCATTGTTTTTATACGATTATGTATCCGTATAATAGATTTTATTGCAACGGTACTGGAAGAAAAAGCAAATCTTACCCAAGACCAAACAGACAATCAACTAATCATTTTCTTCAAGGATTTTTTCAAAGTAATACTTGTCATTATAGGGGTATTACTGATGATGAAGTTTTCTTTTAATAAGAGTATTGGTAATTTATTAACCGGACTGAGTATCGTTGGTGCGGCTGTGGCATTGGCAACCCGTGAAAGCATGGAAAACCTGATTGCATCTTTCATCATTTTCTTTGATCGACCCTTTGCAGTGGGGGATCTGGTAAAAGTGAATGGCTTTACTGGCAATATCGAAAAAATTGGGTTGAGAAGTACGCGCATCAGAACAACAGAAAAAACCTATATTTCTGTGCCCAATAAACAGATGGTAGACAGTATAGTAGACAACCTGAGTTTACGTACCCAGCGAAAAGCGGAACTAAGGCTTGAGATAGACCTTGCTGCAACATCAACAGAATTACAGGCACTAACAGATGCCATCAAACAAATACTTACCAAACCTGAAATTGAAAATAAAGTGGTTTTCCTGGGTGAAACAGGAAAAAATGCACATATCGTAACGATTGAATTTTTTACAAGTGTGGCACAACCGATAGATGCATTCAACCTTTTAAGACAGGAAGTGAATCTGCAGATTATAACATGGCTCGAAGAGCATAATGTTGCATTGGCTGCTTCAAACACATCGGTTGTTGTAAAACAGGCTTGATGTGCTAGTTATTTAATCCGGTCTTGAGTTCCAGTAAAAATGATTTGAATCGGGTGAGTGATTGCACAAGTTGTAATTGTACGTCTGCCTGGCCTTTATTTTGCTTCAGGTAATTGCGGGCTCCTTCGATAGAGAATTTGCGTTGGCGCAACAGAAAATAAATTAACTGAAGGTTTTTAATATCATCAACCCTGAATAATCTGTCTCCTTTGCGTGTTTTACGCGGTTGAAGAATATCGAATTCATTTTCCCAGTACCGCAATAAAGAAGTATTCACTTTAAACCATCCAGCTACTTCACTAATTGGGTAATATAATTTCTGACTAAGGGTTTCTTCATCAGGTATTTCTATCAGGTCAACTTCAGTATCTATTTCTCTAAATGATTTTCTTCCTCTTTTCGCCGGTAGACTTTTATTTGCTTCAGCAACTGTTACCTGAGCTGTGGGTTTTGTTTCTTCAGCAACAGGGCTTGGTGCAGGTTTGGCCTTTATTTTAACTACAATCCGCTCATCTGCGAATACTACCGGATCGTTTTTGGGAGCAACTACTTCTTCTACCTTAGGAGCCGATTCAATAACGGTAACAGATGCTGGTTCATAAACCGGTTGGGGTTCCTGTATCACAGGAACAACTGTTTCCGCCGCTTTCTCTTTCACAACCGGCTTTTTCTTAACCGGAGCCGGCTCAATGGGCATACCAAACAAATCGAGTTGTTGAAAAGGCTTTTGCATGGTATAAAAGTAATACATCTGTAAAGCAGGAACTTATGTAGCTTAGTTAAAGTGGAAAAGATGTAAGTATCTTGCAGTTAGCTTAGGAATTATATTATGAAAGAAATTAAAACAATTTGTGTTTGCGGGGCCGGAACCATGGGTAGCGGCATTGCACAGGTAGCTGCTCAGGCCGGGTTCAACACCATACAATTCGATTTAAATGAAGCTGTAGTTGAAAAAAGCCGGCAATCGATTATGGCTTCACTGAGTAAGCTGGTTGATAAAGGAAGGATAGATGCAGAAGAAAAAACGACTATTCTGAGCCGATTGCAGTTTACTACATCAATAGAAACCTGCAAGGCAGATCTGGTAATTGAGGCCATAATTGAAAAAAAGGAAGCCAAACTGGGTCTTTTTCAGCAATTGGCAGACATCAATAATCAGGATACCATATTTGCTACAAATACCTCATCAATTTCAATTTCAGCCATAGCGGAAGGCATTCCAAATCCGGAAAGGGTGGTTGGGATGCATTTCTTTAATCCAGCTCCATTAATGAAACTGGTGGAAGTTATTCAGGCAAACCAGACTTCACAGGAAACCATCAATGCAACCATTGCCATTACCAAACAAATGCAAAAAATACCTGTATTGTGCAAGGATGCACCCGGTTTTATTGTTAACCGGGTTGCCCGGCATTTTTACCTTGAGGCCATGCGTTTTATAGAAAAGGAACAAGCCGATATTGAAAGTATTGACCAGCTTATGGAAGCTAGTGGCTTTAAAATGGGGCCTTTTAAACTAATGGACCTGATAGGCATGGATATCAATTATGGTGTGAGTCAGATAGTTTGGGAAGCATTAAACAAGCCGGAAAGATTAACGCCCTCTCCTGTACAACGTGCTAAAGTAGAAGCCGGAGAACTGGGCCGGAAAACAGGTAAGGGCTTTTATGGGTATGGGGCTTAGACCATAGTCCATGGTCCATAGACCATGGTTGTTGGCGCGAATTGAAAGTTGAAGAACAATATAGGGTTTATGGATTATTCCTTATAGATCATAGCATATAGTACACTAATCGGTTTTCCTATGGACTATGGACTATTGACTATGGTCCATAAGCCAGCCCCCTTCAACCTTGATTCGCAATTATCTCAAAAACAACTTGTATGAAATATTTACTTTCTTCAATCGCTGCGCTGCTACTGCTTGCTTCCTGTCAGCTTAGCAGTAGCAATGTAACCGGAGAAGACAATAAGGAACTGGCAGCTTTCCTGGATAATTATTATGAAACCCGTTTGCAGTTTTTTCCGATTGTGGCCACCATTAATGGAAATGAAGCATACAATGATCAACTGTTAATTGACTTTACCGATGGTCATCGTTCCAGGTTAAAGCAGTTTTATTCAGAACAATTAATTTATTTATCCAAATTCGATCGCGAAAAACTGAATACCAATGACCAATTGAGTTATGATGTATTAAAAAGAGAATTGGGAATAAATATTACCGCTCTGGGTTTTAAAGACAACTACATGCCCCTGAATCAGTTTTCCAGTCCTCACCTGGTTTTGATGCAAATGGGAAGTGGACAGGTTTATCAACCCTTTAAAACGGTTACTGATTACGATAACTGGTTAAAGCGTGCATCGGTAATTCCCGCTTATCTGGATAGCGCGATTGTTTATTTTAAAAAAGGGATAGCAACTGGATATGTGTTACCCAAAATTTTAGTGGAGCGAATGATTCCCCAATTTCGTTCAGTCATTACAGACACACCTGCTGCCAGTTTGTTTTATGGGCCTGTTAACCTGATGCCTATAGCATTTGATATTGCTGACAAAAAAAGGCTGGCAACTGCATTTAATGTACTTATTAAAGAGCAGTTAACACCTGCTTTTAAAAGAATGGCGGATTTCCTGCAACAGGAATATCTACCAGCATCCAGGGCAACAACAGGGATTGCTGCAATACCTGATGGCAGTAACTACTACAGGTTCTTAGTAAAACAACAAACTACTACCAGTTTAAGTCCGGATGAAATTTATCAGACCGGTTTATCAGAAGTAAAACGCATTCGTGCTGAAATGGAAAAAACAAAAGATGCAGTTGGCTTTAAAGGCGACCTGAAATCATTTTTTGCATTTATTAATACGGATAAACAGTTTACTCCTTATAAAACACCGGAAGAAATCATTGCAGCATTTCATTCGATTCAGGCAATTATAGAACCCAATCTGCCTAAGTATTTTGGTAAAACCCCAAAAACTGCTTTTGAAATAAGACAGACTGAAGCATTCAGGGCTGCTAGTGCAAGTGCAGAATATCAACAGGGTACTTCAGATGGCAGCAGACCAGGTATTTTTTATGTGCCCATTCTGGATGCCACTACTTTTAATACAACCAGCGGAATGCAAAGCTTGTTTTTGCATGAAGCTATTCCAGGTCATCATTACCAGATTAGCTTGCAACAAGAAAATACAAAGCTGCCCAAATTCAGACGCTTTACGGTTAATAATGCTTATGAAGAAGGATGGGCTTTATATTGTGAAAGTCTTGGAAATGAACTGGGGCTTTATAAAGATCCTTATCAGTACATTGGAGCATTAGGCGATGAAATGCATCGTGCAATACGCTTGGTAGTGGATGTAGGAATGCATGAAAAGGGCATGACCCGCGAAGAAGCCATACAGTACATGATGGAAAATGAACAAATCAGTGAAGCAGGAGCCGTTGCAGAAATTGAAAGATATATGGCCATTCCTGGTCAGGCATTAGGTTATAAAATAGGTGCATTAAAGATCAGGGAGCTAAGAACAAAATATGAAGCGCAATTGGGAAGCAGATTTAAGATAAATGCTTTTCATGATGTTATGCTGAAAGACGGCGCCTTACCACTTGAACTGTTGGAAAAGAAAATGGAACAATGGGCAGCAAAGCAATGATTAGGATTTTAGTTGCCAGTGCTGGTATACAGTAGTGCTCAAAAATAGAAGGTAAGATTTCATTCTAATTAAGACATAATTTCGCGACTACATGCGTATCGCTATTAACGCCATATTCCTGCAAAATAATCCTTTGGAAGGGTATGGTCATTATACCGCTGAAGTAATCAGGAGAATCATAGAAACGCATCCGGAAGATGCGTTTTTATTGGTGTACGACAGACCATGGGAAGATGATGGGTTAATAAATGATAATGTTACCAGGATTCTGGTAACACCAGCCGCCAGACATCCACTGAACTTTAAATATTGGTACGATATAAAAGCTACCGCAGCGGTAAAAAGATGGAAGGCGGATGTTTGGTTTCAGCCTTATGGGTTTTGTAGTTTAACAACCAGTGTTCCGCAGGTATTAATGATTCATGACCTGGCTTTTAAACATTATCCTCAATACATAAGCTGGTATCAACGTTTGTATTACCGTTGGTTTACTCCTTCCTTTATTCGGAAAGCAAAGAAACTTGTAACTGTTTCTGAATTTTCAAAAAAAGATATCATTCAAACTTATCCTTCAGCTTCCGAAAAGATTACCGTAATTCCCGGAGCGGCAAGAGAAGGGTTTGTACCCATAAGCTGGGAAGAAAAAATGGCCGTTAAAGATGGGTATGCTGATGGAAGAGAATATTTCTTATTTGTAGGCGGTATTCACCCACGCAAAAACCTGCTGAACTTGCTGAAAGGATTTTCTCATTTCAAAAAATGGCAACATAGTAATATGAAATTATTGGTTGCCGGAAGACTGGCATGGCAATATGATGATCTGCTTGAGAAATTAAAAACATATAAATACCGCGATGATGTGGTATTGCTAGATTATTTATCCGAAACGCAATTATATAAACTAATGGCCGGGGCCTATGCCCTGGTTTACCCATCTTGGTTCGAAGGTTTTGGTTTGCCTGTTTTGGAAGCCATGCAGGCAGGGGTGCCTGTTATTTGTTCTGATACAAGTAGTTTACCGGAAGTGGCAGGGGGAGCAGCCGTACTGGTAAATCCGGCCGATCCTGATGCGATTGGGAAAGAATTGATTTCAATTTATCGGAATGAGGGCCTCAGAACGGCTTTTATAGAAAAGGGTTTACAAAGGGCAGCAGATTTTAACTGGGATGATACTGCAACTAAAATATACCAGCAGCTGCAAATGGCAATCCAAACAAGGTAATTACCAAGGCTATTCCATTGTTGTCAGGGAAAAAAAACAGCTTCTAGCCACTAGCTGCTGGCTACTAGCCTTTTTTTGCTTTTAATTTAACCATGCACAAGCGTAAATATGGTAGTTGAATATTTATTTTAAGTAGGGTTTTTACAAAACAAATTCGCAAGCCCTGTCATTTATTCAAATCGTAGCAGATAGCCTAAAACAAGCACCAATCGAGGCTAGCGGCTAGAGGCTAGAAGCTCGCAGCTCATTTTCTCCGGTCAGTTCTGGCTTGCAGCTTGCAGCCAATTTCCCAGACAGTATCAAGGCTATTCCCTGATTAATCTTATTTTTGCGCCTCATTATATATAGATATTTATGCATCAATCAACAATAAGCATCGACGTACATTTAGACGACGATAAAGTACCTCAGCACATCGAATGGAAGGCTACCGACAGCACAGCGGCCGTTGCACAACCCGCAAGAGCAATGATGGTTGCCTTTTGGGACGCAACAGATAAATCGGCACTACGTATTGATCTTTGGACCAAGGATATGATGGTAGATGAAATGGCAGATTTTTACTACCAGACCCTAATGGGTATGGCAGATACTTACCTGCGTGCTACCCAACAACAGGATATGGTAGACGATATGAAAAATTTTGCCAAGGATTTCTATAAGAAATTCCGTGATAGTCAACTGAAAGAAAACAAATAAAACTTACCGATATGAGCTTAGAAGAACAAGTAATGGCGGGAATGAAAGAAGCCATGAAATCAAAGAATGAAGCTTTATTACGTGGCTTACGAGCGATAAAAGCAGAAATCATCAAGGCTAAAACGGAGCCAGGTGCAAATGGACAGATTTCAGCAGAAGGTGAATTGAAACTTTTGCAGAAGCTGGTAAAACAAAGAAGAGATTCACTGGAAATATTTCAGCAACAAAACAGAACTGATCTCGCCCAGAAGGAACAGGAAGAAATTACTGTAATAGAACAATTCCTTCCCAAACAACTTGAACCGGAAGCGCTGAAAAAAATAGTAGCTGAAATCATCGCAAGCGTTGGCGCTGCTGGTCCGCAAGATATGGGCAAAGTAATGGGAGTAGCGAGCAAACAACTAGCCGGACAAGCAGACGGCAAAGCAATTTCTGCGGTGGTGAAGGAATTATTAAGTGCGGGATAGGGGGCGTGAATGGTTGATCTATTGATTAGTTAATTCACTACTAAATACCATACATTCACCATTCACCATTCACAATTCACAACAGACAATTCACAACTTTACCAATGATTATCGACATTCTCTTCATCATCTGTATGGTATTTGCCATTTTCAAAGGCTACCGCAATGGGTTGATTGTTGCTGTATTTTCATTGGTTGCTATTATTGTGGGACTGGCAGCGGCGATGAAATTATCGGTATTTGTTGCAGAGAGATTAGGAGAACATATATCTGTTTCGAAATCCTGGCTTCCGTTTATTTCATTCGCTCTGGTAATGATAACAGTGGTTATACTGATCAGATTAGGGGCTGTAGCCTTACAAAAAATGGCTGAACTGGTATTGTTGGGATGGGTAAATAAACTGGCCGGGATAGCACTTTATGGGGTTTTATATATGCTGGTTTTAAGTGTTTTGTTGTTTTTTGCTGAAAAATTGCATTTACTCGATACCAATACCATCACAGCATCAAAAACCTATCCCTATATACAACCCTGGGGGCCAAAAACATTAGATGGAATAGGTAAACTTATACCCTTATTTAGTGATATGTTTGAGCGCCTTTCCTCCTTTTTTGAATCAGCAGGTAAAGCGCATCAAGCAGCGCCTTAATATCTGCAACTATTTAAACATTCGTTTTTACTGTTAAATCAGTATTTTAGCGAGAAAGGAAGACAATCTGAGAACCGGTTTGATCGTTTCTCAATATGTGAATGCTTTTTCTTTTATTTGTGCTGGCCATAAGCTTGCTTAAGAAACGAACCCAATGAATTACGAGATTAAACATCAGGATAAATTTAAGTTCATCGAAGAAGGGGAAGGAGAACCCTTGTTATTATTACATGGCTTATTCGGCGCACTGAGTAATTTCAGGGATCTGATTGAACATTTCAGACCAAAATACAAGGTTGTGGTACCTATGTTGCCACTTTTTGACCTCGATATTTTTCATACATCTGTTGGCGGACTTGAAAAGCATGTCCAAAAATTTATTGAGGCGAGGGGGTATACCGGTATTCATTTATTGGGTAATTCTCTTGGCGGACATGTGGCATTGGTGCATATTTTGAAGCATCCGGAAAAGATCAAATCGTTAATTCTTACGGGAAGTAGCGGACTCTTTGAAAACGGTATGGGAGATAGCTACCCAAAAAGGGGTGACTACGAATATATTAAAAAGAAAACCCAGCTTACTTTCTACGATCCAAATACTGCCACCAAAGAATTGGTTGATGAAGTGTTTGAGATAACCAATAACCGTATAAAAGTCATTAAAATTATTGCACTTGCTAAAAGTGCAATAAGAAATAATCTTGGTGAAGAGTTAAACCAGATCAAACAACCTACATTATTAATTTGGGGTAATAACGATACTATTACACCACCTTTTGTAGGAAAGGAATTCAACAGACTCATTCCAAACAGCGAGTTGCATTTTGTAGATAAATGTGGTCATGCTCCAATGATGGAAGTGCCGGCTGAATTTAACCAGATACTGGATGGATTTTTGCATAAAATAAGTGCCGCTCCGCAACTTTAACAGGTAAGGAAACGTATATATTGTCAGAGGAGGATTTCTTATGCTCGCATCGCAACTAATCAATACTGGATTTCCGGCTGTTAATCTTTTCGATAAAGTGTCTTTCGCACTTCAGTTAATGGAAGATTATGACCTCCTGCAAATACCCGTATTAAGCGAAGAAAAATATGCTGGTCTGGCTGAAAAAGATGATCTGCTCGATTCCGATGAAGAGAGTCTGGTGGCTTCACTGGAGCAATCCCTGAAAAAAATATCTGTAAAAGGTGAAGAACATTTCTTAGTGGCCCTCAAACTGGTGGCAGAAAACGAATTAAATATACTTCCGGTAATTACAGAACAACAGGAACTTGCTGGTATTATTCCACTTAAGTCTTTGATGATGCATGCTTCAAAGTTTCTGGGAAATGAAGAAAAAGGTGGAGTAATTGTTTTGGAAACAGATAAGCGCCATTTTTCTTTTGGAGAAATCAGCCGCCTTGTTGAAACCAATGACGCCTATATCACACAACTCAACACCTATCCTGAAAGCGATACGGGACTTGTAATTGTTACCATTAAGATTAATAAAGTGGAGGTTTCTGATATAGTGGCCACTTTCCAACGCTATGATTATATAGTGCGTTATTATTTTGGTGAAGAACAATATGCCAATGAACTGAAAGAAAACTACAACCATTTATTGGCCTACCTTAATATGTGATTTCTTTTCCTGATTTTACTTGTATGGATTAAGATGGCTAAGAACCAGCTTCTAGCTTTTAGCCTCTAGCTGCTAGTCTCGCCAAGGGCGAGATGTTGCTTATTTTAACTTTCTGCTTTTGATGAAATAAATCTAAGGGCCTTCGAATTAGATAATTTAAAATTAGCTGGTTAAATAAAAATATTTGATTGCTGTTCTTGCACTACTGTTATTAATAGAACACGGATTTTCATGATTTTCAAGATCTATCATGATAAATCTTGAAAATCATGAAAATCCGTGTTCCATCATACGAGACACTATAGTTCGCAGTTAGATTTCCTGGAGGATAATTGCTTGTAGCTTGAGGCATGTAGCTTGAAGCCCAATTCCCCGTAAGACAAAGGCTAAGATATAAGAACCATCGATCAATATTCTGTACAGTCGATAGAGATTCTTCCTGTAACTTGATTGCTCATAATTTCAACATGAAAAGAAGAGCCTTTATTAACCTGTCTGTAGTAACCGCCGGAACTGGCGCAGTAATAGGATTAAACGCCTGTTCAACAAATTCAACTACCAAAAGTGATCCGGGTAAACTGCTTGAGAACCTGGAACCCATGACAAAAGATATCCAGCCAATTACCGTTGAAGAGCGAAAACAGCGCATTGCAAAAGCGCAAAAACTATTGGCAGCAAATAAAATGGAAGTATTGATCATTGATGCAGGTACTGCCATGCTTTATTATACCGGTATTCGCTGGGGAAGAAGCGAACGTACCATGGTGGCAATAATTCCGGCTGTAGGAGAAGTGTTTTATATATGCCCGGGTTTTGAAGAAAACCGTTTACGGGAGCTGATAAAAATTGGGCAACAGGTATATGCGTGGCAGGAGGATGAAAGCCCTTATCAATTAATCATCCAATCATTACAATCTGCGGGTATCAAAGGTGGTAACCTGGCAGTTGAAGAATCACTACGGTTTTTTATCATGGATGGGGTACGTAAGCTCGCACCGCAATTTAATTTTGTGAGTGGCGACCCGGTTACCATACCGTGCAGACTCATAAAATCTCCGGCAGAAATTGCTTTAATGCAGAAAGCAACAGATATAACAGTTGCTGCCATAAAAATTGGTATCAGCAGTTTGTATGAAGGAATGTTACCTGGTGAATTTTCAGAAATTGTAACAAGGGCACAAAATAAACTGGGTGGCAGCAGCGATTTTGCCATGGCAAATTTTGCAGAAGCATCCGCCTTTCCGCATGGTAGTACGCAACCACAACAACTCAAAAAAGGAGATATTGTATTGATGGATTGTGGCTGTAGGGTAGAAGGATATTCCTCTGATATCAGCAGGACCATCGTGTTCGGCGCACCTCCTACCAAACGTCAGCAGGAAATTTGGGATCTGGAACAGAAAGCCCAAAGTGCAGGTTTCAAAGCTGCACAAATAGGCAAACCTTGTGAGGAAGTAGATGCAGCAGCTAGAAAAGTTATTACAGACGCGGGCTTCGGTCCGGGTTATAACCTACCCGGTTTACCGCATCGTACAGGACATGGTATCGGCATGGATGGGCATGAATGGGGTAATATGGTAAAAGGAAATAAATTGCTGTTGCAGCCTGGTATGTGTTTTAGTATTGAACCCAATATTTCTATTGTGGGAGAATTTGGTGTTAGACATGAAGACTGTGTTTATATGACTGAATCGGGTCCTAAATGGTTTTCACAACCTTCGCCATCTATCAGCCAGCCATTTGTTTAGACTGATTAAGTTGTATTAAATAGCTTAATTAAAAGTTGATTATTTAGCCACAGATTCACAGATTAAACAATAATAATCTGTGAATCTGTGGCTAAAATTTATAATGAAATACCCATTTGCCACTTCAACCTCAATACACAGTATTACTTTGTAAGTACCGATTCCCCTATTTTTACAAATTCTGACCGTAATACCCGGTGATGTACATGAGGCTGATTTTCTTTTATTGTTTATTACTGATAACCGATTCGCTGTATGGTCAGGAAACGGATTCTGCATTTATTCCACAAAGAAGTCTTTCTGAACTGGTAGCTTCAAGAAGTATTTTTCAAACAATTGGTGAAGTACAGGTACAGGGCAATAAAAAAACGAAAGCGTATATAATTCTACGTGAAATACCCTTTAAGAAAGGAGATAAAATTGCTGCAGACGATCTGGAAAAATTATTGGTCCAGGCCAAACAGCAGGTTATGAACACCTTACTTTTTGTTGATGTAAACGTATATGTAGCTGCCAAAAGAGGGAATGTATTAATCATCAACGTGGAGGTAAAAGAACGCTGGTATTTTTTCCCGCTTCCCTATTTTAAACTGGTTGACCGAAACTTTAATCAGTGGTGGGTTGATCAGAAGAGAAGCCTGGAACGTGTAAACTATGGACTAAAATTCATTCAAAACAATCTAAGTGGAAGAAACGATAACCTCGATATCTGGTTTATCAATGGTTACACACAACAATTAGCGGTTCGCTACGACAGGCCATTCATCGATAAGCAACTAAAAAAGGGTTTTAATATTGGCTTTAGTCGAGGCACTCAAAAAGAGCTGAATTACGCAACGGGAGATAACAAGCAATTATTTAGCCGTCAGGAATATATTGTAAGAAAATATACGCGATTAGATTTTACCTATTCTTACCGACCAGACGTTCGCAACAGACATTATTTCAAAGTATCTTATAATAATGAGCAACTGGCAGACACAATTCTAAAACTCAATGCTAATTATTTTCCTGGAGGAGGTGCTAGTTTTAAATACATAGATTTTAATTACCAGTACAAATATTATAATGTTGATTACATCCCATATCCATCTAATGGTTTTCAATTTGAAGGAAATCTTTATAAACGTGGATTAAATAAACAAAGCAATTTATGGCTTACAAGTGCAAGGGCTGTGTTTGCCAAGCCTATCGGCAAAAATGGATTTCTCCACATGGAAGGTGTTGGTGTTTTAAAACTGCCATTTAATAATGTTTATTTTAACCAAAAACTGATCGGATATGGTTTTAGTACTCTGCGTGGATTAGAATATAATGTGGTGGATGGGGTTGCAGCCGGTATATTAAAAACCAGCTTACATAAAAAAATATATGGTTTTATTCTTCGGAACCCATTTCCAAGTAAAACACATGATAAAATACCTATTCGCTTTTTTTTAAAATTATACGGCGATCTTGGTTATGGATATAATACCAACCCGGTAATGTCCAATAGCCTGAACAATAAACTCTTACGAACCTGGGGTATTGGACTGGATATTGTTTCGATCTATGATTTTGTATTTAAAATTGAATACAGCTTCAACCAACTGGGTCGCAATGGCTTATATTTACAGAGCAGAAATGATTTTTAAATCGGATACCCGTTTAACAGACAATCATGAAAATTGCTATTTACAGTCGTGGCCTCGATGCTGATATGGGTAACCCCTTATTGATATTACTCGATGAACTGGCACGATATGATGCCAAAATATATATTTACCAGCCCCTGATTGCCAGTATGCAAATACCGCTGAACCTGGCAGAAAAAATGATTCCTTTCTATAGTTCCTCAGATCTTAACCAGGAAATAGATTGTTTAATCAGCCTGGGAGGCGATGGTACCATTCTTGATGCTGTTACGCTGGTGCGCGATACAGGAATCCCGATTCTGGGTATCAACTTCGGAAGGCTGGGATTCCTGGCCAGTATCAGTCCGGAAGAGCTGGGTAGTGCTGTAGACGCTCTTTTAAACCGAACTTTTGTTGTCGACAAACGGACCCTGATACACCTCGACTCAAATGAATCACTTTTTGGTGACGCGCCTTACGCGCTCAATGAATTTGCTATTCATAAGCGCGATATATCTCCCATGATAAAAATTCATACCTACCTGAATGGTGAATTTTTAAATAGTTATTGGGCGGATGGACTCATTGTATCAACACCAACCGGATCAAGTGGTTATAACCTCAGTTGTAATGGTCCAATATTGTTTCCGGAATCGGCAAGTTTTGTAATTACACCTGTAGCCCCACATAACCTGAATGTAAGACCCATTATTGTACCCGATAATAATGTGATCTCTTTTGAAATTGAAGGCAGGGCCGATCATTTTATCTGTGCACTTGATGCCAGACGGGAAATTGTGTCAAAATCAGTTCAACTGGCAGTAAGAAAAGAGAAATTTACGGTAAGTCTTGTCAGATTGAATGAAAACAGCTTTTTATCTACTTTGAGGAGTAAGTTGACCTGGGGGTTGGATAAGAGGAATTGAGGGGAGTCTGGAAGTCCGAAAAACGGAAAGTCCGGAGGGTGGGCAGCAATAGAGTTAAATTAATTATCTGCTATTTGAATGAGGCAATCTTTTCCATTCTTTTAGGAGAAACGGTGATTTGGCCGGTTTTTTGTAGTAAAATCTTTAAGCTAAATCGAGAGAAATTAACTTTTATAGTAACATTTTTTGATGCTATTTTACAGAGATGTAAGCACCCGATAGACCTATGTTTAAAAAAGCGATCATTACAGCAGCGTTAATTATTGGTTTGCACGAGGCAAATGCACAGCTTATGGAAAGCTTTGTGCACCAGGGAGAAGTGGGTGTTTCAGTGGGTGCCGCCCATTATTTTGGAGACCTAAACCCGAATATCAAGGTTAACCGACCTAAAATAGCGGCAGGAATATTCTTTCGTAAACAAATCAACAACTATGTAGGTGTTCGGGTATCGGCAGATTATGCCATGCTCGGATATTCAGACGTTTATAGTGATAATGCCGCTCAGCGTAGGCGAAACCTGAGTTTTAACAGTAATGTCTGGGAACTGGCAGTAGCTGGCGACTTCAACTTTTTTCGCTTTCAACCAGGGTTTAAAGGATATCATTATACACCATATGTCGGATTAGGGGTTGGCGTATTCTCTTATGATCCCTATGCGTACCTGAATGGCGAAAAAATTCAGCTAAGGCCATTAGGCACTGAAGGACAGGGTAGTTCTTTGTACCCAAATCTTAAACCATACAATCCAATAGCTATCAGTATACCGTTTACTGTTGGCTTTAAATATGCCTTGAACGAGCAAATGAACGTTTTTGGTGAATTTACCTACCGTTTCACCAATACCGACTACCTGGATGATGTTAGTGGCTTATATGCCCCAGATGCCTTCCCACCATTACCCGATGGCTCTCCTTCACCTGCTTTTCTGCTGCAAGACAGAAGCTATGAAACAGGGGGTTCTATTGGTATAAAGGGCAGACAAAGGGGGAATAGCCCTCAAAAAGACGCATTCGCCACCTTCAAAGTAGGGGTTTCCTTCAGTTTACAGTCGTATAAATGTCCTACTGCAACCACCCGATAAGCTATTTTGGGCCGAAAAAAGGGTAAACAGGCAGATTTCCTGGTAATTAAATCTGCTCAACCCATTGATTTTGTTAATTTCGCAGCCTTAATACCGTAGGGAACGACCATGGAGTCAGCACTTATTGCACAAATAAATAAAGAACGCCTGCCAAAACATATTGCCATTATTATGGATGGAAATGGGCGCTGGGCAGAAGAAAAAGGACAGGAAAGATTATATGGCCATTTTCATGGTGTAGAAAGTGTACGCAATATTGTAGAAGGCTGTGCTGAATTAGGCATTGGCTATCTAACCCTTTATGCATTTAGTACCGAAAACTGGGACCGCCCCGAACAGGAAGTAGAGGGCTTGATGGCATTATTGGTGGATACCATTCGCAAAGAAGTACCCACCCTTAACAAAAATAATATCCGCCTCCATGTAATCGGCGACATGCAAATGTTACCCGATTTTGCAAAGAAAGCATTGGATGAGGCGCTTGAAATGACATCAACCAATACCGGGTTAAACCTCGTGATGGCATTGAGTTATAGCAGCAGGTGGGAATTGGTAAATGCCGTTAAACAGATTGGAATGGATATTCAGTCCGGTAAAATAGCCCCAGAGGCAATTACCCAGGACACTTTACAGCAATACCTTTCTACCAGCAAATTCCCTGATCCAGAGCTAATGATCCGCACTAGTGGTGAATATCGGATAAGTAATTTCCTGTTATACCAATTGGCCTATGCCGAACTCTATTTTACCAATACCCGTTGGCCCGACTTCAGAAAAGATCATTTATATGAAGCTATCCTCGATTTTCAATCCAGAGAACGCAGGTTTGGAAAAACAGGTAATCAGGTACAGAATGAGGCAACACTGGCTCAATAACAATCCAAATCTCATTTAATAGTAAAATAAGCTGGTTGATTTAACAAAGACTTTTAATAATTCCCGTTAATTTGCCCCGCTTAGATAACCCAAAACCATTGCAAAGACTGCTGTAACAATACATCAGCCAGTTGAAGAACAAATAGAATCCGGATGCAGAAAGTGTACAAATTTTTAGTGTTG
The DNA here is from genome assembly GCA_965650685.1 of uncultured Sediminibacterium sp. Taxonomy (GTDB): domain Bacteria; phylum Bacteroidota; class Bacteroidia; order Chitinophagales; family Chitinophagaceae; genus Sediminibacterium. The sequence goes on along the minus strand of CBFGPM010000001.1, from coordinate 133,925 downwards.
GCTTTAGTATCGTCACTGGCAGGCAACTTTGCTTACGCACAGGAGGTAAAAAAAGATACGGTAATCACTTCAGTAGATGCTGATCTGCTCAATATCTTCAACCAACGAACACCAAAAAAATATAAAGTCTCTGCCATTAAGGTTACAGGGAATAAATTTTTTGACGAGAACCTGTTGATTTCTATCGCCAATATTAATGTAGGCGATGAAATTGCCATTCCGGGTGGGGATGCTTTTTCTAAAGCTATTACCAAACTCTGGGAACAGAAATATTTTAGTGATGTTGAAATCTTTATTACCAAACTGGTTGATAAGGAAATTGAAATTGAGATCGCAGTATTAGAAAGACCCCGCTTGTCAAATTTCTTCTTTAAAGGAGTACGTAAAGGAGAGTCGGAAGATCTAACAGGTAAAACAGGGTTGGTTCGTAACCGTGTGATTACCGAAAACATGAAGATTTCTGCTATAGAAGCTATCAAAAAATTCTATGCAGAAAAAGGATATCAGAACGCATCTGTTAGAATTGATGAAAGAGCGGATTCATCTTTCGATAATACCCTGATTCTCGATTTTGTAATCAACAAAGGAGCCAAGGTAAAAATCAATAATATCAATTTCGGAGGTAATACGGTTGATGCATCTAGACTTAAAAAGCAACTCAAAGGAACCAAAGAAAAATCAAGACTTACCCTCAACCCAAGTTTCGATAGCGGTCAGATTGTAACGGTTCAGCGTTATGATTTTGAACAATACTGGAGAGAAAAAGGATTTCTTACCCTAAGCAAAACCAAGAAAGTATTGGATCCTTATGCTCGCATAAAATTATCTTCAGCAAAATTCGATCGTCAGAAATTTAGTGAAGACAAAGAGAGTTTGCTGGAATATTATAATTCATTGGGCTTTCGTGATGCTCTCATAGAAAAAGATACTGTGTATTATAATAAGGCGGGTAATATCAACATTGATTTAAAGATCAATGAAGGACGTAAGTATTATTTCGGAGATATTACTTGGAGAGGAAATACCAAATATTCTGACTCGGTACTTTCTGCTATCCTGGGTATCAGAAAAGGAGATATTTATAACCTGGATGTACTGAATAAAAAACTGGGTAAATCAGCTTCACCGGAAGGGCTTGATATCAGCGGGCTTTACCAGGATGATGGCTACCTGTTTTTCAGAACGGACCCGGTTGAAACTGCGGTATACAACGATACCATTGATTTCGAGATAAGAATCATTGAAGGTCCTCAGGCGACCATCAAGAATATCCGCATCAGCGGTAACGACCGAACAAAGGAGCACGTAATTCGTCGTGAGCTTAGAACCATACCTGGTGAAAAATTCAGACGTACCGATCTTATTCGTTCTCAGCGTGAGATTGCTCAGTTGAACTATTTTAACCAGGAAAAAATTGGTATTAATCCGATTCCGAATCCGGAAGATGGTACTGTGGATATCAATTATAGTGTAGAAGAAAAATCAAGTGACCAGTTAGAATTGAGTGCAGGATGGGGTGGTGTAATTGGTTTAACAGGTACACTTGGTGTATCCTTTAATAACTTCTCCATTAGAAATATCTGGAAGAAATCTGCATGGGATCCATTGCCAATGGGTGATGGCCAGAAACTAAGTTTGCGTGTGCAAAGCAATGGTAAGGCATTCCGTTCTTATAACTTCTCATTTACCGAACCATGGTTAGGGGGTAAGAAAAGAAATGCGCTAACATTCAGTATTTATAATACCCGTTTTGGCCAGACATTCGATCCAAATACAGGTATATTCGATCCGAATATTTCAAAAACAAGCTTTATCTCAACAACAGGCGCTACTATAAGTCTTGCCAAGCAGTTAAAATGGCCAGACGATTTCTTCTCATTGTCTATCGGGTTAAACTTTACTAGGTATAAATTGAGTAACTATGCGATTGATCCGATAAACCTGCCTGGTTTCGACAACGGTAACGTACACAACTTCAACTTAAGAATCGCATTACAGCGTTCTTCTGTGGATCAGCCATTGTTCCCGCGTTCTGGTTCAAACTTTATGTTGAGTTTAGCGGTAACGCCACCATATTCATTAATTAATCCAAACATAACAACGGCATCAAATCCATACCGTTGGGTAGAATACCATAAGTGGCGTTTTAATGGTGAATGGTTTGTGCCATTAGGTAAACCACATGGAGAAGATAGAAACAAGCAGTTTGTATTGAGGGCCTCAGCTAAGTTTGGGTTCCTGGGTAAGTTTAATAAGAATCTGCAAATCTCTCCATTCGAGCGTTTCCAGGTGGGTGATGCAGGGTTAAGTAACCAGTTTGCGTTATTGGGTTATGATATCATTGCGCATCGCGGATACCCTGTTTATGATAACTCAAACCCTAAAATCAACCCCGATCAGCAGTCTGCAAGACAATATTTTACAATTTTTAACAAATACACCATGGAGCTCAGGTATCCATTGAGCCTGAATCCGAGCAGCACCATTTATGGGCTTGCATTCTATGAGGCTGCTAATGGTTGGTTTAATATCAAAGATTATAATCCATTTAAGCTTCGCAGGTCTGTCGGACTGGGTATGCGTTTCTTCCTGCCGATGTTTGGGTTGCTTGGATTTGATTATGGCATAGGATTGGATAGGTTTTCTCCGAATGGTTCAATGAAAGATGCAGCAAGGTTTACCTTTATGCTGGGCTTTGAACCGGAATAAACCTGAACCCTAAAAAAATTTTATGAAAAAAACCTTACTCTTTACCCTGTTATTGGTATGTACAGCCCTTGTAACACAAGCACAGCAGCGTTATGCTATCATCGACACAAAATATATCCTGGAGCGTATTCCGGAGTATAGGGATGCAGATAAAAAACTGCAGCAGGTAGGTGAGCAGTGGCAGAAAGAGATCGATGATAAACAAACCCAGCTTGATAAAATGTATAAAAACTATGAGGCTGAACAGTTTATGTTAACTGAAGAGCTCCGGAAGAAAAGAGAAGATGAACTTTTTGTTAGGGAAAAGGAAATCCGCGATCTTCAGAAAAAACGCTTTGGCTATGAGGGCGACCTGTTTAAAGAGCGCCAGCGCCTCATAAAACCGGTACAGGACAGGGTTTACAATGCCGTTCAGAAAATGGCACTGGCCCGTTCTTATGATTTTGTACTGGATAAAAGTGAAGGAATTACCGTTATATTTGCCGACCCCAAGCTGGATAAAAGTGATGATATCCTGAAAGAACTGGGGATTAAATAAGTAACTAAAACCAAATTTTCACAAACCCTCTCTACAATGAAGAAATTATTACTTGTGTGTGTGACTGTAGCGGCAAGCTTACTGTTCTCCAACAATGCTCAATCACAGGTTAAGATTGGCTATTTCGACGAACAAACACTTTTGAGCCTGTTTCCTGGTATCAATAAAGTTGATACATTGATGAATTCTTATGTAAGAGATTCATTAAATGTTGAATACGCTTATTCTGTGAAAGAATACCAGCGCAGAGACAGCATCTTCAAAAAAGATTCTGCTTCTATGCCCGCAAAAGCAAGAGAAATGGCAGTAGATGAACTGAATCAGTTCTATTACAAAATTGCTAACTGGCAGCAATATTCTCAGGAAATGCAGCAGGATAAAATGGATCGTTTGTTGTTACCATACAGACAGCAAATGGTAGCTGCATTGCAGCAGGTAATTGCCGAAAATAAATACACTACTGTAATAAAATCTGAAGCATTATCGCCATATGCAGAACCAAATATTCTGGATAATCTGACCATACGTACAGCAATCAAATTAAAATTAGAATTGCCACAACAATGGGCTGATGCCTGGAAAGCTGCAGGTGGAACCATCCCGGGAGCTGCAGGAAATAAACCAGCTGCAACGCCTCCTAAAAAGAACTAACTTACCTTATTGTATATGAGATTTATTATAAACCCGCCCATTGTGGCGGGTTTTTTGTTGAATTTTAAAGGAATTCTAATATGCGTTTATAAATGATATGTTTAGTTTAGTGAAAAGCCCCACTTATGAAACTGCTGCTTATTGTTGTTGGCATGCTTTGCCTGAATTTACTAAATGCCCAGGATTATTTAAAACAGGGAGATGCCTGTTATAATCAAAAAAATTACAGTTGCGCCTATGATAATTATATGAAAGGCTATGAGGCCAACCTCTCGGCAGTAAAAAATATTCTTTTCTTCCGTATCGGCTATTGCCTGAATAATATGAAACGATATGAAGAATCTAAAGTTTGGTTAAGGCGTGCATTAAATGAGAAAACAGAACTCGACCCAACCTGGTCACTAGCTTTTGCGCATTATAGTACCTATAAATACGACTCTTCAGCAATCTATTATATACGTGCGTATGGATTGGCTACTACAAACGAACAAAAGAAAAACACATCCTATTATGCAGGGTTATCCTATTTCTATAACAAGAATTATTCGGGAGCAAGCACTCAGTTTAATACCTGTCTTAAACACGATTCTACCGATATCAATACAAATACCTATATAGCCAGAACCTATTTCTCCCTGAAAAATTACACAGCTTCAGAATCAGCCTTCAAAAAACTCCTGTCGCTTTCGAAAGACTCTATAAACATAAGCTATGCATATAAAATGATCGGCGAAACAAAATACGCTCAAAAGAAATATGCTTTGGCTATCCCTGATTATAATACAGCACTGGCCTATAACCCGAAAGACAAACAAATCATCGGTTATATTGGAGATTGTTATTTAAACCTGAAGATGAATGATTCCGCCAAAATAACGTACCAACTGGCAATTGATCTCACGAAAAAACAGCAAAAGCCACTCTTTAGCGATAGCATTTTTATTGGGGAAATGAATAAAGGCCTGTTAGGTGTTTATGCAAATGAGAAAGATACTGCCAATGCAATTAAAAAACTCGCAGAAATCATGCGGTATGATATAGAGCAAGAAGGTTTTACCAATGCACTTGATATCCTTGTTTTCAAAAGAAAAGACCTGAAATCACTTGAAACCTTGTTAACACCGATGATTGCTGCGTATAAAAAATATGAGATGAAACCAGAATTGGCATGGTTGTATAATAATACAGGCCTGCTGTACGACTATCATAAGCAACAAGTAAAAGCCAACAACTATTATAGATTGGCGGTGCAGGCAAACTATCCTCCGACGGAATACATTGGAGCAGCATTAATAAAAGGATTGGTCAAGGATAAAAAATATAAAGAAGCTTCAGATAGTATCAGTAAATGGGAAGTAGTCCCAAATGCATATCCTAATTTATACAAACCCTTTATCCTGAATATGAAAGGGAGGGTTGCCTATGCGCAAAATGATACCGCTACCGCGGCAAAGCATTTCAAAGAAGCTATTAAAACCAGCTACTTATCGCACGATGCTAATTTATTCGTAGGGAAAATGCTGCTCGACAGAAAAGATAGCGCCGGCGCATTTAATTATTGGTCGAGAATTACCAGCAGCAAAAATTTTGGTCTGGAACAGGATCTGGAAATGCAGGTGTATAAGTTTATGGGTAAACAATATTTCGAAAATGCATCAAAATACCCTGCTTCTGCCGCTGGTTCCTATACAAATGCAGCAGAAATATATGATAAAATATTTTCGATAGACAGCAATCAGGCACTGACTCGTTTGTATGCCGGGGTTACACACCTACAGTTAAAACGTATTTATACCGGCAAATCGCATTTACTTAAAGCGGCTGATTTATACCAAAAGAAGAAAGATACACTGGCTATTGTTTACCGTTGGCTTGGTTACGCAGAAATGCGGGGAGAAACAATGCCAAATTATACAAAAGCATTCGAGTACTATCAAAAAGGTGTACAGGCTAATCCCTCCGATTCAAGTATAATCAACGATATGGCGACAGCCTATTACCAGCAAAAAAATTATACAAAAGCTGCAGAAACCTTTGGTAAAAATACCGGTATCTATAAGAGCATAAACAATAAAGCAATTGCTTATTACAATAAAGCACTCAGTTATTATATGAATAAACAGAAAGCGGAATCTTTGGTGGAAGTGAATAAAGCACTGGAGCTGAACCCGCAATACGCTGATGCCAAAAAACTAAAAGCAGAACTCGAAAAACCCACTCAATAAAGGATATCATACCTTTGTATTATGGCAACAATAAAACCCATCGGGGTTTTTGATAGTGGTTATGGCGGACTTACTGTTTTAAAAGAAATAGTAAAAACACTGCCTCAATACGATTACCTGTATTTGGGTGACAATGCACGCGCCCCTTATGGACCAAGGTCTTTTGATACAGTATACCAATATACCCTTCAATGTGTAAAATGGTTTTTCTCACAGGGTTGTGAGCTGGTTATTCTTGCCTGTAATACAGCTTCAGCAAAGGCTTTAAGAACCATACAACAAAACGATCTTCCAGGCATTGATCCGCATAAACGAGTATTGGGTGTAATCAGACCAACAACAGAAATAATCGGACAATACAGCAAAACAGGTGCTGTTGGTATTCTGGGAACTTCAGGAACAGTATTGAGCCAAAGTTACCCCATAGAAATAGCCAAAAGCTTTCCCGCCGTCAAAGTATACCAGGAAGCTTGTCCGATGTGGGTGCCCCTGGTTGAGAACAATGAATACAATAAGCCTGGAGCCGATTATTTTATTGATCAACACCTGAAACAGTTATTTGGTAATGCACCCGATATTGATACGCTCTTATTGGCTTGCACACATTACCCGCTTCTGCTGGATAAAATAAGGGCATTTGCCCCCGCTGGTACAACCATACTCTCACAGGGCGAAATAGTAGCCAATAGCCTAAAAAACTACCTTGAAAGACACCCTGAAATAGCAGGGCTTTGTACAAAGCAGGGAACCAGAACCTTTTATACTACTGATTCTGTGAGCGATTTTGATAGCCATGCAAGCATTTTCTTTGGTGAAAAACTCTCATCAAAGCATGTTGAGCTTTCATAATAAGCGATATTTATGCTGATAATCAATCGATTAAAAAAACATCTTTGTTTTTTTACTTGTTTTTCGATGCTTTTTTGTAGTTTTGCCGTCCTTTCACAAACAGCAGTATGGTGACTGCCGTAATGAAATGAAACAAGATTATAGGGTTAGTTAAAAAAACGTAATTATGAAACGTACATTTCAACCGCATAAGCGCCGCCGTAAATCTGTTCACGGATTCCGTAAGCGTATGCAAACTGCAAACGGTCGTAAAGTATTGGCCAGCCGCAGAGCGAAAGGCCGCAAGAAACTGACAGTTTCCAGCGAGAAAGGATTAAAATAAAATCATCCGGTTCAGTCTTCAGGTTTTGAACGACTGACAATGAAAATATAAAGTCCCGCTTTACGGCGGGACTTTTTTAGTTTAGTGTCTGGCAATGAAATCATTTAGTTACAATAAAAAGGAAAAACTGAAGAGCAGAACACAGCTCGAAGCCATATTTGCTTCGGGTAAAAGTTTTTCTATATTTCCATTAAAACTGTTTTTTATTGAATCTAATGCCAGTACCACTGCACCTGTGCAAGCAGGGGTAGGGGTGAGTGCACGGCATTTCAAAAAAGCAGTTCATCGTAACCGTATCAAAAGATTATTACGTGAAGCATACCGGTTGGAGAAACAGCCATTGTTGGAAGATTTACAACTTCAACAAAAAAGGGTTTCAATTTTCATCTTATACATTGATAAGGAATTGCCAACTTATGAGGTAATAAGAGCGAAGATGAAAGACAGTTTAGCAAAACTGCAGCAGAAACTAAGCAAAAACAATTAGCGCAATAATTCGACACCTATTCATGAACATATTGCTTCGAATACTTAGCTACCCTTTTATTTTCCTGATTCGTATTTACCAATACGTAATCTCACCGGCCCTTGGCCCAAAATGCAGGTTTACACCCACCTGTTCACAATATGCCATTACCGCATTACAAAAACATGGATTATTCAAAGGAGGCTGGCTGGCCATAAAACGCATCAGTAAATGCAGGCCCGGCGGCGGCCATGGCTATGATCCGGTGCCGGATTGAGGAAACAGAGAAACATGAAACAGAGAAATAAGGAATAAGAAAGTTATGTAGAACTTCACTTTCTTATTCCTTATTTCTCTGTTCCTTATTCTTCTGTTTTCTTCCCTCCTGTCATTCCTTCCAGGCGGGCGATTGTTTCGCGGATTTCTTTGATGCTGTAGAAGCGGTATACCTCGGGAGCTTTGCCGTCTTTACTGGCTGCTGAGCGCATATTGTGAAAGGGGCCAACAATGATAGCGTCAAAATTATCGGTGATATGTGCTGCTGAATTGGGCAGGATGTAAAAGTTGCGGTTGGCTTTTCCAACATTCACATTATTTACCAGGTTATGAAGCGAATCGATTTTGAAACGTAATGCTTCCTGACTGATTACCTGGTTACTGAGTTGTGGATCGGTATAATTTACCTGGCTGCCAATAATGGTATCATTCTTTACATTAACGATATAATAGCCATTTTCAGTAAGGGTAACTTTTGCTTCTCCGGAAGGAGTATTCAGGGTAATTTCAACATTCTTTCCAACAAAGTCAATCGTCTTATCCTCATGTCCGGCGCCGTCACCCGCTTTTATCGTTTTTGTTTCCGTATTAACTTCAGCAGGTCCTTTACTGAATACAACCACTCTTTTTTGGTCAGAAGAACAAGAGGCAAAAAGAATAATGGCAACAGCGGAAAAAATAAATGATTTCATAAGCAAGTTTAAAATGGTAGATAAATAAAGCCGCAGGATTCAGTGTATAAAAAATCAGGGTTTGGTTGCAGGCTTCAGACATAAGCTTTTTAAACCACCTGAAACCTGCGTCCAACACCCTGTTTTATTGGTTAGTGCGAGTTAAGCACCAAAACGTTCAGCTACTTTATTCCAGTTTACTACGTTCCAGAAAGCAGCGAGGTAGTCTGCCCGGCGATTTTGGTATTTAAGATAGTATGCATGTTCCCATACATCGGCACCTAAAATGGGTGTGCCTTTTACATCGGCTACATCCATCAAAGGATTATCCTGGTTAGGGGTTGAAGTAACTTCCAGTTTCCCGTCTTTTACAATCAACCATGCCCAGCCACTACCAAAACGTGTCATACCAGCCGCAGCAAATTTCTCCTTAAATGCATCAAAAGAGCCAAAAGCGCTGTTGATCGCATCTGCCAGTGCACCTGTAGGGACGCCACCTGCATTAGGGGTCAGGCTTTCCCAGAAGAAAGTATGGTTCCAATGTCCACCGCCATTATTGCGTACTGCCGGACTAATAGATCCTGCTGCTGCAACAAGCTGCTCAAGTGTTTTTCCTTCATGTTCAGTACCTGCAATGGCTTTATTGAGGTTGTCTACATAAGCCTGGTGGTGCTTGCCATGGTGTATCTGCATGGTAGTAGTATCAATATGTGGTTCCAATGCCTCATGAGCATACGGTAAGGGTGCTAGTGTAAATGCCATAACTATAATATTTAAATGATTAAAAACTATTCTACAAATTTACAATGCTTCGGTTGAATGAAGGTGAATTCTTTCTTAAATCGAAAGCAGTCCATAGACCATAGTCCATGGACCATCAACTATGGTCTATGGACTGCTTTTATCTCTTCTGCTGAAAGAAATTCTTCATTAGCCAGGCGCATTCGTCTTCCAGAATGCCACTGATGATTTCTGTTTTGGGGTGGAAGGGGGATTGATGTTCTTTCAGGTGTTTTCGGAAACCATTTTTTATATCACTGGCGCCATATACAATGCGTCCAATTTTACCCCAGTACAATGCGCCAGAGCACATTAAACAGGGCTCAAGGGTTACATACAATGTGGCATCGGGAAGGTATTTGGATCCAAGGCTACTGTAGGCAGAAGTTAGTGCCAATATTTCTGCATGTGCAGTGGAATCGTTTAGGAGCTCTACCTGATTATGCCCACGAGCAATTATCTTATTGTTGAGCACCACAACGGCCCCAACAGGTACTTCATCTGAATCAAAGGCAATCTGAGCTTCTTTCAGCGCCTGCTGCATGTAGTATTCGTGTGTTTCGGGGTGCATGGGGGAGTTAAAATTCAAAAATCAAAATTCAAAATTCAAAAATCAAAGATCACCCCTCTATCTGTATTTCCAGTTTCTATCTTTGCCTTCTTCAAGCCATTCGATCATAGTGGCGATTCTTTTTTCTTTTGTAGCATCTGTTTTGGCTTCAGTAATCCAGTTGATGTATTCTTTTTTATGCGAGTAGGGAAACGCTTCAAAAGTTTTATTGGCTTTAGCGTTCTTTTTTAATGCTTTTGTAATGTAGTCCGGTATTTCAAGTGGTTTGGGTGATGATTTTGGTTTCGCAGGCAACTTTATACCAGATTCATTCAATGTTACGGCTTCCTTTATATAAGCAATCATGATTTTGTCTTGCGGCAGATCTTTCATACTGGTGATTCGATCAAAATGCCCCATTGCGCCCCTGTCTTTTATCTGCAGAATTTTGTTCGGATCTTTCATGATAGATGCTTTCCAAAAGCTAAATGCGCAGTGTTGCTTAAAGGATGCCATACTGCAAACCACACCTTTGTGCTCAAAGTGTGGGAAGCTCCATTTCATGGTCTCAATAATTTCAGGGAAGGCCTTGTGCACCAATTTACGTATATGCAACAAAATGGGCTGGGCAAACTGCTCGGCTTTGTCGATATACGCATCAACACGTGGGTCTGTAACTGGCATAGGCTAATTTAATAAATAGCTGCTAATTCAAATAAGGTTCGAAGAATTAGGCTGTTAGTATCGGGGAGTAGCTATTAGCCATTAGCCATTGGCCTTTAGCCTTTAGTTAATAGGAAAGGATTCCTAGTACCTAACACCTAACCCCTATAATTTCTTCACCACAATATTCCTGAACCATACATCGTCGCCATGGTCTTGCAGGGCAATATGCCCTTTGAAAATTTTGCCGAAACCGGGCATCGATTTAAACTTGCTATTGGCAATTAATTGATTCCACTGATCGTCGCCATAAGTGGTGTTCAATATACTTTCGCCATTTAGTTTAAATTCCATTTTGCCTTTATTACAGATGATTTCTGCTGTGTTCCATTCGCCAACAGGTTTCGTAACACCTTCTTTGCCAGCAACCAGATCGTAAAGGTTACCAGAACGGTGTTTATTGATTTTAGCGTCGGGATGGCCGTCATTATCCAATACCTGCATTTCGGGGCCTGTATACCAAACCCTTTTATATTTAGCAGTATCGTTTTGCGCCCAGAAAATGATGCCACTATTGCCATTTTTAGAAACCTTCCAGTCAACTTTCAGGTGGAAATTTTCTAATTCAAGATCATGAATAATATCACCCCGACCGCTTTTTTCTGAAGCATCCAGGTGTAATACGCCGTTTTCTACTTTCCAGCAACTCCCGATGTTGTCTTTACCATAGGTAATCCATCCTTTGGTAGTTTTACCATCAAACAAAGAGATCCAGCCATTTTTTTGCAGCATGGTATTAGCAGTAGCGTCGGCTTTGTTTTCTGAAACTGCATTTCCCAAAATGAAAACACTGATAATAGCGGTTGTTAACCAGTTTTGAAGCATAATTATTTCTTTAAGAGGAGAATATATTTAACCATTGCTTTGGCATCATCAGTTGATATTGCCGGATGGGGAGTCATAGGTATGGAGCCCCATACACCTTGTCCGCCTTTAATGATTTTATCTGCCAGCATATTGATATTCTCATCTGAATTTTCATATTTAGCCGCAACTTCTTTGTAGGAAGGGCCGATGAGTTTATCGCCTACTTTATGACAAGTAAGGCAATCTGATTTGCCAATCAGTTCAAGTCCTTTGGTATAATCGGGATTACTGCTAAGGTCTTCAGGAGCTGATGCAGTGGTTGAATTACTTGTTTCTTTTTTCTCTTCATTACCTCCACATGCGGCAAGAATAGCCAGCAATGAGAGTGATACTAGGTACTTTTTCACGGTTTTATTGTTTTGTGGTTTGGTTATAGGTGAATTGTCAATGGTCAATTGTGAATAGAATATTTGACAATTCACAATCGACTATTCACAGCTAAGTTATTCATTGATTCCCAAAATGCTGCGATTGAAATTTTCATCGGAGCCGGTTCCTGCGAAATCGTCGAATGCTTTATCGGTTACTTTAATAATGTGTTTTTGAATGAAAGGGGCACCTTCAGCTGCACCAACTTCGGGGTGTTTTAAAGCACATTCCCATTCCATAACTGCCCATCCTTTGTAATTATAAGCGGCAAGTTTACTAAAGATGGAACCAAAATCTACCTGTCCATCACCCAATGAACGGAATCGTCCTGCTCTGTTAACCCAACCCTGGTATCCTCCGTAAACACCTTGTTTACCGCTTGGGTTAAACTCCGCATCCTTTACATGAAACATGCGGATGCGTTCATGGTAATGATCAATATAGCTTAGGTAGTCGAGGCATTGTAAAACAAAGTGTGAGGGGTCGTATAATAAACAGGCACGAGGGTGGTTGTTAACTTTTTCCAGGAACATTTCATAGCTGATACCATCATGCAGGTCTTCACCCGGGTGAATTTCATAACAGAGATCCACACCATTTTCATCAAAAATATCCAGAATAGGTTTCCATCTTTTAGCCAGTTCCGTAAAACCAGTCTCTACTAATCCCGCAGGTCTTTGTGGCCATGGGTAAACTGTATGCCATAATAAGGCGCCACTGAAAGTAGCATGTGCATTTAAACCAAGATTGGCAGATGCTTTGGCTGCATATTGCAGTTGCTGAATGGCCCATGCGGTACGTGCTTTTGCATTACCTCTAACATTTTCAGGTGCAAACCCATCGAACATTACATCATAAGCCGGATGAACAGCTACCAGTTGTCCTTGCAGATGTGTTGATAGTTCTGTAATCTCCAGGCCAGCAGCAGCAACGATGCCTTTTATTTCATCGGCATAAGTTTTACTCTCTGCGGCTTTTTGCAAATCAATACAACGGGCATCCCAGGTAGGAATTTGTACGCCTTTAAACCCTAAAGACGCGGCCCATTTACAAATACTTTCAAGAGAATTAAAAGGAGCAGCATCTCCCATGAATTGAGCCAGAAAAATACCCGGGCCTTTGATGGTTGTCATAGTAGAGAGGTTTGATAGTGAGTGGTGAATGGTCAATTGTGAATGGTCATATAGGATTCCATATTCACCATTCACAATTGACCATTCACTAAATTTTATATTCCGTCCATTTTACATCAGATGCAGCAGAAGCCACAACATTGTCGATGAAAGCCATGCCTCTCAAGCCATCGCGGGTGGTTGGGAAGTCGAGCATTTCAGCAGTTGGTTGAGTGCCATCTATGCGTGCACCCAGGGTTAAGGCGAAATTGCGATAAATATTTGCAAATGCTTCCAGGTAACCTTCCGGATGGCCGCCCGGTGTTCTGCAATTATGGGTAGCGAAGGAACTTAACCTGTCACCATAATTTCCACCGGCCCTTAAAATTTGAGTGGGTTGGTCAAGCCATTTCAGCAGTAATGTATTCGGCTCATGCTGAGCCCATTCAAGTCCGCCAAGTTCTCCATAAACCCTTATTTTCAAAGCGTTTTCTTCGCCCGCGGCTACCTGTGATGCCATTAACACTCCTCTTGCTCCATTGCTCATACGCAACAGTACATTACCATCATCATCCAGTAAACGGCCTTCTACCAGTGCATTAAGGTCGGCACATAAATGGGTGATTTCTGCTCCGGTAATATATTCGGCAAGATGGGCAGCATGTGTGCCAATATCGCCCATTGCGCCGGCTTTGCCGGAGCGCTTGGGGTCTGTTCTCCAGGCTGCCTGTTTATTGCCTTCACGTTCAGACAGTTTGCTGAGCCAGCCCTGTGGATATTCAACCCATACCTTCCTGATTTTCCCTAATACACCGCCAGCAACCATTGCACGTGCCTGTTTTACCATGGGATACCCTGAATAAGTATGTGTAAGACATAATAATAAACCCGTTTCCTGTACTTTCTGGTGAAGTAACTGCGCTTCTTCAAAAGTGAAAGTCATCGGCTTCTCAATCACAACATGAAAACCATGATCCAATGCCATCATTGCAGGCGCGAAATGGGCAAAATTGGGCGTTACGATTGTGATGAAATCCATTCTTTTATCTGCAGGTAACTGACTTTCCTTTGTGATCATCTCTTCAAAATTCATGTAGATCCTGTCTGCAGGGAGAAAGAGGTCTTCCCCGGAAGCTTTGGCAATTTCAGGGTTAATACTAAGCGCTCCGCATACAACTTCAATTAGTCCATCCATATTAGCAGCAATACGGTGAATGGCGCCGATAAAGGCATCGCGGCCACCACCAACCATACCCATTCTGAGTTTTCGGTTCATGAGACGATTTTTTTATTAGGTTCTTGAGTAGAAGAAATAATTTCAGGGATGTAAGGTTATTAAAAAAATGGAAGCCAGAGAAATTTTATCATACAGTATCGGATAAAAAAGCACAATCGTTTGCGGAGAAATCGGTACAAATGACGGTAAAATGGGAAAATTTTTCGCTGCTTTGTTTGAAAATAAAATTACATTTAGTGGCTTATTTCAACCAACAACTCAAACGATATGCACGCCACTCCCCAACGTCAACAATTATTTGTTGCCAGCTGTCTGGCATTATTGGTAACTTCTCTTTCTTTTGGTATCAGGGCCGGAATACTTGGCCGACTTGGTGTAGAATTCGAATTAAATGCGTCACAACTCGGAACTATTGCCGCTACCGCATTCTGGGGCTTTCCACTTGCTGTGGTAATCGGCGGATTTGTAGTAGATATTATCGGCATGAAGCGATTGCTGATCGTTGCGTTTTTGTTCCACCTCGCCGGTATTCTGCTCACCATTTTTGCGGGTGGTTACTGGACCCTGTTCATTTCAACACTTTGTGTGGGTATTGCCAACGGAACTGTTGAAGCAGCCTGTAACCCATTAGTTGCAACCATTTATTCAGATAATAAAACCACTAAGCTTAACCATTTTCATTTGTGGTTTCCAGGGGGTATTGTAATCGGTACTTTACTGGTGTATTTCCTGGATAAAGTGGGCGTTAGCTGGCAAGTACAGGTTGGTTTAATGTTAATACCAACCATTCTGTACGGCTACCTGTTCAGCAAACTGAATTTCCCCGTTACCGAACGGGTGGCAAGTGGTGTTTCTGCGGCAGAAATGTATAAGTCGCTGCTGAACCCCCTCTTTATTTTTATGATCATCCTGATGTTTGGTACTGCTATTACCGAATTGTTTACAGGCCAGTGGATTGATGTACTCCTGAAAAATGTATCAGATAATGCAATTCTGCTTTTAACCATAGAAACGGGTATTATGGTGCTGGGCCGGGCTTTTGCAGAGCCAGTTGTACACCGGTTCTCTCCGGCAGGTGTACTCCTGATATCAGCAATTTTATCGGCAGTAGGTTTATACCTTATGGGACATACAACCGGTAATATGCTTTTTGTTGGTGCCATCATCTTTGGAATGGGTGTTTGTTATTTCTGGCCTACCATGCTCGGTTTTGTGTCGGAAAATCTTCCCAAAACAGGTGCAGTAGGTTTAAACCTTATGGGTGGAGCCGGTATGTTTGCCGTTTCGGTTTATATGATATTCATGAGTGATTATTATGATAATTTACTGGCTGCTAAACTTCCGGCAGGTGCAAATCTTGCAGATTATTCAAATGCCGCTGCCGGAACAGAAATGGCTAATGCATTAGGGGAAGCAAAAAAACTCGCCGGCCCTGAAATACTGAATGCAACCATGCTCATACCCATTGTTTTATCTGTGGCATTTGCCGGACTATTCTTATACATGCGGAATAAAACAAAGTCAAATATGCCAGCTTAGAACGTTGGTTAAACATTAATCCTTATATTTATTATCCTGCGAAAGATCAATCATGGCAACAGAATCATCAAGAAGAAAAACGATTAAACAATTGCTTGCCGGTTCAGCATTACTGGCAACCGGATCGGGCGTTTCTGCATTTACCACTAACACCACCTCAACAACTATGGCACTCAAAGGAAACATCAATCACTCTGTTTGCCGCTGGTGTTATAGTGATATCCCGCTTGATCAATTATGCGTAATCGTTAAAGAAATGGGATTGGTTGGTATTGATCTGGTTGGTCCTAAAGACTGGGATATTTTGAAGAAACACAACCTTATTTCTACCATGTGTAATGGTGCTGAAATAGGTTTGGTAAAAGGATGGAACGACCCGCAGTATCATGCAACATTGATTAAGAATTATACCGAACATATTGAACTCGTAGCAAAAGCAGGTTATACCAACCTGATTTGTTTCAGCGGCAACAGGAATGGAATGGATGATGAAACCGGTTTAAAAAACTGTGTTACCGGATTGAAACAGATTATGTCGCTGGCAGAGAAGAAAGGGGTGATTATTCAGATGGAACTCTTCAACAGTAAAGTAGATCACAAAGATTATATGTGCGACAGTTCGGCATGGGGCGTTGAATTATGCAAACAGTTGGGTTCACCGAACTTTAAACTATTGTATGATATCTACCACATGCAGATTAACGAAGGAGATATCATCCGTACCATCAAAAACAACCACCAGTATTTCGGTCATTACCATACTGCAGGTGTTCCGGGCCGCCATGAAATAGATGAATCGCAGGAATTATATTATCCGGCAATCATGAAGGCAATTGTAGAGACTGGCTTTAAACAATATGTAGCACAGGAATTTATAGCTACAGGCAACGATAAAATCGGATCGCTCAGAAAAGCGATTCAGATTTGTGATGTGTGATAGAATAGTCGATAGACCATGGTCCATAGTCCATGGTTAAATAATACTATGGACCATGGTCTATCAACCATGGACTAAAACAGCAAACCACAAACAATCATAAACAAACAGACCATGGCCGAACAAAATTATGATGCAATCGTAGTAGGTTCAGGAATCAGTGGCGGATGGGCCGCTAAAGAACTTACTGAAAAGGGGCTGAAAGTGCTCTTGCTCGAACGTGGGCGTAACATTGAACACATTAAGGATTATGTAAACGCCAACAAAGAAGCTTGGGATTATCCCCATCGCGGAAGAAGAACCCAACAGATGATCAATGATTATCCGGTTCTCAAACGCGACTACCCACTTAATGAAACAAACCTCGATTATTGGGTAAATGAAAAGGAAAGTCCTTACACAGAAGTAAAACGCTTCGATTGGTTCCGTGGATACCATGTTGGTGGACGTTCTTTAATGTGGGGCCGCCAAAGTTATAGATGGAGCGATTTTGATTTTGAGGCCAACCTGAAAGACGGAGTAGGTGTTGATTGGCCGGTTAGATATAAAGACATAGAAAGCTGGTATTCTTATGTAGAACGTCATGCAGGTATCAGCGGCAGTAAAGAAGGGTTACCTCACTTGCCAGACAGCGATTTTCTTCCCCCGATGGAACTTAACGTTGTAGAGAAAGACCTGGCCAAGCGTATAAAAGAATATTATAAGAACCAGCGCCACATGATCATTGGTCGTGTAGCAAACCTTACCCAGGAACATAATGGCCGTACCAATTGCCAATACCGTAATAAGTGTTGGCTGGGTTGTCCGTTTGGCGCTTATTTCAGTACACAGTCATCTACTTTACCTGCAGCGATGGCCACAGGTAATTTAACACTGCGTCCATGGTCTATTGTAACAAGGGTATTGTACGATAAAGATAAAAAGCGCGCAACAGGTGTTGAAGTACTCGATGCCGAAACAAATAAAACCTATACCTACAATGCTAAAATAGTTTTCCTAAATGCATCTGCATTAAACACAGCCTGGATTCTGATGAATTCAGCTACGGATGTTTGGCCTGATGGATTAGGAAGCAGCAGTGGTGAATTGGGTCATAATATCATGGACCACCATTTAGGTGTTGGCGCCGGCGGTCGTGTGGAAGGTTATGAAGACAAATACTATTTCGGTCGCAGGGCAAATGGTATTTATGTACCACGTTACCGCAATCTCTATGGCGATAAACGCGACTATCTCCGCGGGTTTGGATATCAGGGAAGCGCATCCAGACAGGGATGGGGAAGAGAAGTTGCCGAATTAAGTATCGGTGCCGAATTTAAAGACGCTCTTACAGAACCGGGTGGCTGGACCTTTGGTATGATGGGCTTTGGAGAAGTATTGCCTGATCATAGCAATAAAATTACCCTCGATAAAAACGTGAAAGATAAATGGGGGCTTCCTGTTCTTTCATTTGATTGCGAACTCAAAGAGAACGAAATCAAAATGAGGAAAGATATGCAGGCCGATGCTATTGAAATACTCACCAATGCAGGCGTAAAAGATGTGTATGGTTACGAAGGCAATGGTGTATTGGGTCGTGGTATTCACGAAATGGGAACCGCACGTATGGGGAATGATCCTAAAACTTCGGTTGTAAATAAATTCAACCAGGTTTGGGATGCACCAAATGTGTATGTTACCGATGGCGCATTCATGACTTCATCAGCTTGTGTAAACCCATCATTAACTTATATGGCATTTACTGCACGCGCTGCAGACCATGCGGTTAGTGAATTGAAAAAACAAAATTTATAGTAGTCAATTGTCAATGGTGAATGGTCAATAAAGAGGCCAGCATTCACCATTCACTATTCACGATTCACGAAAAAAAACATCACCATGAATAGAAGAGAAGCCCTTTCAAGTGTAGCATTGCTACTAGGGGGAACATTAATAGGTTCAACTGCTTTTCTAACGGGCTGTAAAACTACTGGTACAGATAATGGTATCAGTTTTTCTCCGGATGAAATCAGTTTTTTGAATGAAGTAGGAGAAACAATTTTACCTGCTACAAGCACACCCGGTGCCAAAGAAGCCAAGGTAGGAGAGTTTATGTCGGTATATGTAACAGATTGTTACGAAGCAAAAGACCAAACTATCTTTAAAGAAGGGTTTACAAAACTGGATGAGGCCAGTAAAACCAAAAATGGTAAATCCTTTATGGAAAGTACACCAGAACAGCGACATGCATTACTGGTTGACCTTGATAAAGAAACAAAAGAATACCAGAAAGCCAAAAAACCGGAAGATCCTAATCATTATTTCAGGATGATGAAAGAATTAACCCTGCTTGGGTTCTTCACTTCTGAAGTAGGTGCAACAAAGGCTTTACGCTATGTTGCTGTGCCAGGTAAATATGAAGGCAATATACCTTATGCCAAAGGCGATAAAGCCTGGGCCACTAGTTAAGGTAAGTAAAGACTCAAAAGTCAAATTCAAAATATGTATTTGACTTTTGAGTCTTGATTTTTTAATTCTAATCTCAGTACTTATGACAATCAATCGCAGAAACTTTCTACGCAATACAGGTTTTGCGGCAGCGGCATTGTCGATGCCATTTGCGGGGAAGTCATCAATATTAGATGAACTGGCTTATAAACCATTAGGAGATTTTGGCATTCAATTATGGACCGTAAAAGAAGCCATGATGGCCGACCCAAAAGATACCCTTACCAAACTTTCATCATACGGATATAAGCAAATCGAAAGCTTTGAAGGACCGAAAGGCTTTTTCTGGGGTATGAAAAATACCGAATTTAAAAAACTCATGGATGACCTGGGAATGAAATTGGTCTCAGCACATTGTAACAATACCGTTGATTTCGAAAAGAAATCAGCAGAAGCAGCCGAGATCGGTATGTCTTATTTGATTTGCCCATGGAAAGGCCCACAAAAATCAATCGACGATTTCAAAAAATTCAATGATGAGTTTAATAAATCTGGCCAGATAGCGAAAAAGAATGGTATCCGTTTCGCTTATCATAACCACGACTATTCTTTCAAAGTATTGGATGGTCAGGTTCCACAGGTGGTTATGATGGAAGGTACCGACAAAGACCTGGTTGATTTTGAAATGGATATTTATTGGGTAGTGGCAGCAGGCGAAGATCCAAAAGCCTGGTTCAAAAAATACCCTAACCGTTTCCGTTTATGTCATGTTAAAGACCTTACGAAAACCGATAAAGGAAATGAATCATGCCATATTGGTAAAGGCAGCATCGATTTTAAATCGATCCTTGCAGAAGGCCGTAAATATGGACTGAATAAATTTATCGTAGAACAGGAAGCATTTACCGGCACAACCCCCATGGATAGCGCAAAAGTGAATGCAGGGTATATGAGTAAGTTTCAGATCTAAAGAAACAGAGGAATAAGGAATAAAAAATAAGGAATGAGAAAGTGTAGTTGTATTTACACTTCCTCATTCCTTTCTTATTTTCTATTTCTTATTCCTTATTTCTCTGTTCTCACACCCCCAAACTCCAGCCTTCTCTGTACTGACGTTTTACGAATTGGTTGGCTTCGTCGAAGTTGGTGATTTTCATGTTCGGACCATCCCATACCAGTCTGATATTTCTGCCAGGATAAGCTATGCGGCCATTATCCATTTTCTTTTGAAGATCATAACTACGGATTGCAAGGTTGCCCATCAATACGCTTTCTGTAAGCGGACCAGCAACATCGAAATTAGAGCTTAAGGTTTTTGCTGCTTCAGAACCATAGCCTGCAATTGCTGCCTCAACCCATGCTGCATAGTGACCATTATCGCCATTAGGTACACGCTTAACAGTTTGTGGAACCTGTGTGGTTTTGGTAAGATTGGTCGGTAACAGGTTAGGAATGGCTCCGTATGTACCACACATCATCTTTCCTTTAGTACCAATAAAAATGGTACCATTACCGCCATCACCCATCATTTCATTTGGTCCAAGCTCTGCAGGACGCTCTGGCTGAATTCCACCATCCATCCAATGCATGGTTAAATCAGGCTTGCCGTTCTGGCCTTTAAATTTCAAAATAATATGAGAAGCCAATGGTCCACACTCTGGTGCATAAATGGCGTTCCAGTTCCTTTCATATCTTTTTGCAACACTACACTCGGCTGATTCAGGGTAGCCAAGTCCAAGTACAGCAAATGCAGGTGCCATAATATGGCAGGCCATATCACCTAATGCACCGGTACCATAATCCCACCATCCGCGCCAGTTAAATGGAACCAGATTATCTACATAATCCTTATAAGGAGCGGTACCCAGCCATAGATCCCAGTTTAACTCTTTAGGTACAGGTAACGAGTTTTTTGACCACTGAATACCCTGTGGCCAAACAGGACGATCTGTATAACAATATACAGTGTGTACATCACCAATTAATCCGGCATTATACCAGTCAACCAATTGACGTACGCCATCACCTGAAGCACCCTGGTTACCCATTTGTGTTACTACCTTATAACGATGTGCCGCTTCGGTCATAACACGTGCCTCATATATATCGTGCGAAAGTGGTTTTTGAACATAAACATGTTTCCCCAACTGCATGGCAGCCATAGCTTGTACCGCATGCATATGATCGGGTGTTGATACAGATACTGCATCTATATTTTTATGCTCCTTATCGAGCATCTCGCGATAATCTTCGTATACTTTGGCTTTTGGGTAGCGTTCACGACTCTTTGCACTTTGACGTGAATCAACATCACATAAGAAAGCGATATCGGCTTTTCCACTCATAAAAAAGTTATATAAATCGCTCTCACCTTTACCACCGGCTCCAATACCTGCAACCTGGAGTTTATCACTTGGGGCTATATAGCCTCTTCCAATAACATGTCGGGGAACAATGTAGAATCCGGCAAGCGCTGTAAGGCCATTCTGTAGAAACTTCCGCCTGGAGTTATCGGAAATGGTCTTTTCCTGTTTTTTGTTCAGATCTTTCTTTTTCATAGCAATCGGTTGGTTATGGGTTGGATAAACAATGAGCCATGAATTTATTTAATTATTTTGATTGAAGCCCGTAAAATTTCAGTTACCTGAGGGAGGTGAGAGAAACAGATACTTTGTGAGGAAGCGCATGGTCCATAGTCCATAGACCATAGACCATGGTCTATGGTCTATAAATTTGGAGGCCTTCTGTTTTCAACATACAGATTGAGTCCGGCATATTCACCATTTATTTTTTTCAAAGAAGAAGTGTCGATATACCCGTATTTCTTTTGAAGCCTGAGGGAATCATCTTGCATATAGGTAACCATGATCCATCGGTCTGTATCTAAAGCAAGTGGGTAATTTTTATGAATAACGCCGTTTTTCAGGTTTAGAGATATGTCATAGGCCCCTTTTGGAAATTTACGAATGTGTACCTCCTGTAATCCGGGCTTTAACAGATAATCCACCGTTTCTTTTGTCTTGCCATTCTCCTGATCACTGATTACCAACTTCATTGGCACATGTTCCCTGCTTTCATTATTTACAATTACATGCGCAGATTGCTTGGAAATGCTGCAGGCAGCAAAAACAACAGCAAAGAAAAATAAACACAATAACGACTTGCGTAAACACATAAATGATTGATTTTAAGGGCTTATATAGAACAATAAAAAAGAACCGTATGCAACAGTTCACAGGGGTTACGCATAAGACACAAGACAATGAAAAATCGTTGCCTTTAATAAATGATTTTTTTTATGTGTTTATGGGTTGAATGTGCTATCAGGAATAATAGCAAAACTGCCGGGTTGGATATTGAAGAAAGTAATATCGGTGAGATCCTGATTAGAGCGAAACCCATTCGCATAACGCCCTTTTTGTTTATATGGATAATGCTGAACCAATGTAACAGGTGTATTTGTATAGAACTGGCCAAGTGATTGATCCCAATACAACTCATTACTGTATAAAGTATCTCCTTTGGTATTGAAAATTACAACACTATCTCGCAGAAAAACTTTGCTTTCATTCGGAAGATAACGCCCATATTTAGCAAATAACTGACTTTCTGTTTTCATGGTAGAATCGAAAAAGTCTACATGTAATGTATTCGGAAATTCTGTTTTACGCATGCTATCACCCTGGTAGCGCAGTAAGAGTGGTGCAGTGAGTTTGGCACTAATGCGGCCATTTTGACTAAGATAACTTTCAATATTTTTTCCTTCTTCTATACCAGGGGCCCTTCTGCTCAGTTCCTTCACATCATTTACATCGTTTTCACAACCGCATACAAAAAAGCAGCCTAATAAACAGGCTGCTAATATGTTTTTTATATGAAAAGAAGGTTTAATCATACTTGCGTTTCTGGAACCAAAGATCGGTTAAACTAATTCCCAATGTAAACTGAACATAGCTTTCTGTAATATTATTAACAGAAGACCCTCTTTTTCCAAACTGTAAAGCTGTATTTAAAATAGTAAACTGGCGATCATAGTTGTTCCATTTTTTAATAGGTAAACCAGCACCCAATGAAAATCCAACATGTTTCAGTCCATTACCATCCGGATTTAAGTAATCCTTACCAAAAAAAGCACCTACGCGGTAGTTAACATTGCTCCAGTAATTTCTGCCGTTAAGTGGGTCAGGACAAAGCTGCGCACCAACTTTAAACTGCCAGCTATTATTTAGCTGATCTGGTTGTCCATAGAAACGATATTTGGTCCACTGAGTGGTGGTATATTCTGCTCCGATAGACCACATTTCAAAGGTTCCGCGGTTATTACTGCTGGTTTTGTGGAAAGTAATACCAGCCGCATATGTTGCAGGCATTTGAATACGACCTTTAATATCGGTTGTATTAGAAATACTATCAACGGTGATATCGCCAGACTGTGTTTCTACAAAAGTTTCTCTTTTCTGATCCTGAGAAGCAGATAGTCTTTGTGCCAACATTGCTGAGCCGCCAATAATTATTTTATAGCTATTCGTTGTTTTGGTTTGTTCAATTACTTTTTTACCAACCGTAAATTCATACTGAAAGGCTGGATTAAAGAATACACCACTAAAAGTAGTAAGGGTTGAAGAATTAGATTGATAGAAGAAGGTAGTGTCGTTGATAAAGGCTTTTTTAGTTGAGATTTCTTTTCTTCCAAAATTGAACCCGGTATTGAACCCGACACTCAGGTCTTTCCATTTTTTACCGATACCGATAAAAGCCTGGTTTAATCCTCCAGATCCTTCAAATACTGTTGCCAAACTATCTCCTGCCACTTTTTCACGATTTATTACAGAATAACTGATTCTGCTTAATGGTCGCAAACCGAATGCCATACCCCATCCCTTGTCTTTATTTAATGGAACTCCCACACCGAGGTATGATGGATAGAAATAATTTGACCTGAATTTCCCAGCCGGGTTCTCACTTCTCAGGTTTCTGCTGTCAATGGTTAGCCCCAAATCATAAGAAACCATAAAAAACTGACCATAAGTAGCCGGATTCATAAAATTAATGGCTTGTCCTACGTTGTTGTTGGTGCCATCCGAGTAAGCAACGCCTAGTCCGCCTAAGGCCCGGCTGATAGCATGGCTGCCATTGTAAAAATCGCCTAAACCATATCGGGTAAAAGGAGAATTCTCCTGGGCATTGGCATTAAAAATGCTTATTCCGGTAACCAGAAAACAGCAACTAATTCTGAATAGTGTTGTACTCACAGATCGCATACAGGCCTTTAAATATTAAATAAGGGTCGGCAAATATCCTGTTTTTTAGATGCGGTACAAAAAAAGCCATATCACCCCCGGTTAACAGCACGTTAAAGTTGTTGAATTTCAAGGCATAAGCTTCAATAATTCCGTCAATTTCCTTAGCCATGCCCAAAATAACACCGCTTTGGAGGTTGGTTTTGGTATCATAACCAATTAAAGGAACATGATGGTCAGGCGTTACAAGGGGTAATAATGCTGTTTGTTCATGCATAGCCCGGAAGCGCATAGTTAAGCCCGGAGAGATGCTGCCACCCAAAAACTCATGCGCTTTATTGATGTAATTATAGGTTATACAGGTTCCCAGTCCAATAGCCAGGTTATGCTGATTTGGAAACAAATCCACCGAAGCCGCACAAATAGCCAATCTGTCGGCCCCAATTGTTTCTGGTTTACCAACCGGAGTGCTGAATGGTAGCTTGCTGGTATGCCCAAGTTTATGAAATTGGGTATTTTCAGAAAGAATGGTTTCTATTGAAGGATTATGGTTAATTACAGAAGAAAGAATGGATTTCTGTGGTTGGTATTGTTTAATCAGGTCTTCAATCGCTTCATTGCTATCGTTCTCCAATACAATCACATCTTTTAGTTCGCGCCCGGTAAAAATGGCGCATTTTAGACGTGTATTCCCAAAATCAAAACATAGACTGGTTTGCATAAATACGGTTATTCATTAAAATTAAAACCTTTTAGCTCCCTGAAATGTCCATTCAGGTGAATCCTTTCCTTCAGTGATTCAATACCTGTAGCCGCCGGAATAATTTTGGAAAGATGTCTTTTAAGGTATTCCAGTCGCTGAAGTTCGTGCATAAGACCTAAAAATTCATATTCTTCCTCGGCAGAAAGTCCGGCATGATGGGCCAGATCATAACTATTCAGCAAATGATCAGGTTTCTTAAACTGTTTGGTAACATGGATCAGCTTGTGCAATTCACGAATACCAACTAGTACTGTTTCCAACAATTGAGGCTGTTTGCTTTCATTATTTTCCGGATAATGTACAATTGCCCCGCTATATAATTTATCAGGGATCGATTGCACAAGCTCCAGCACACGAAATACTTTATCGCCCATAATACGGATATCCATCCTGCCATCAGGATATACCTGAGCGATCTCTGTTATTTGTACAAGTGTACCCAATTCGGAAACGCTATTGTTGTTTACAGTGGGAATGCCAAAAGGTTTTTTTCTGTTATGGCAATCATTGATCAACTCTTTATACCTGGGTTCGAAAATGTGCAGGTTAGCTGTTTCACCTGGAAAGATTATGATACCAAGGGGGAAAATGGGGATGAAATTTGTCATATGCTACCACGAAGTAAATAAAAGCAGTTAATATATGAACAGTATTACTTCATGTTGTCGTTTTGTTATGCAATTTCGTATTTACTTTGCCTTATGAAAATTTCCGGGTTTACCATTATCCGTAATGCCGTAATCAATGATTACCCAATTGTTGAAGCCATTAAGTCTATTCTTCCGGTAGTAGATGAAATGATTATTCTGGTGGGAAATTCAGATGATGATACACTTGGACTAATGCAGTCGATAGGTGATCCAAAAATAAAAATCCATCATTCTGTATGGGATCCTAACCTTCGCTCCGGAGGTTCAGTATTAGCCGTAGAAACAAATAAAGCATTTCAACTGATCGATCCTGCGAGCGACTGGGCATTTTATATTCAGGGGGATGAAGCGGTGCATGAAAAATACCATGAAACCATTCGTAATGCCTGTTTGCAGTATAAGGATGATAAAAGGGTACAAGGATTGGTGTTTAAATACCTCCATTTCTATGGCACCTATGATTATGTAGGCGACAGCAGAAAATGGTACGACCACGAAGTGAGGGTAATACGGAACGATAAACGGATTTCCTCTTATAAAGATGCCCAGGGATTCAGAATCGGAAAGCAGAAATTATGGGTAAAACCAATTGATGCTTATGTGTACCATTATGGCTGGGTGAAGAGCCCTGAGCAAATGATGAAAAAGATGAAAAATTTCAGCAAGCTCTGGCATTCAGACAAAGTACTGGAAGACTTAATGAAAGAACCTGACTTCTGGAACTATGATGAGTTCGATTCCTTACAAAAATTTACGGGCACCCACCCACAAGTAATGCTGGACCGGATTGCCCGCCAAAACTGGAAAACAGATTTAGACATCAGCAAAAAGAAATTCTCCTTTAAAGATAAACTCCTCTACTATTTCGAAAAGAAAACAGGGATTAGGTTGTTTGATTTCAGGAACTATCGAATAATTTGAAAATTAGGTAATTTGAAAATTTGAAAATTTTTTACCACTAAATTTATTGGAAGAACGCTCCAACTAATATCATTTTCAAATTTTCAAATTTCCAAATTTCCAAATTATAATCCACCCATGCAACCAAACCCCATACTGGTATCCCAAATTACATTCTACCAGGCAGGTTGCGGCAATGGCAAGGGTCCAACAGGTAAGGGCTATATTTTTTTGTCGCCAACCGAGATAAACTGGAAATAATAACCATGCAGTAAATAAAAACATTCCCCACCATCCACTTCCCATCCACCAGAATAACCATTGATTAAATGGCCAGCCGAAGTTGGTATTATAGTTTGGAAATACTTGTTTGAAATTATTTTGTAAAACCTCCGGAATAGCAGCCCAGCCTATATTTTGCTGACCAGATTGAATTGCGTGCCATGCAGCTTTGTTTACTGCATACCTGGCATTATCAGATAGGGTAGGGTCATATTTGCCGGGTACGTACTGGTTCCAGTCATAAAAACTATAACCCAATTTATGTTGTACAGTGGGAAACAATAACCAGGCTATAATAAGCAAAGCCGATAATCCTGCCAATACAATCAAACCATTTTTTCGCTGTTCTTTTTTCCATATAGTTTGAATGCCAATGGTCAATCCCATCAGTATAATCATTACCCATCCGGTGCGTGCTGCTAAGAAGAGAATACAAAC
This sequence comes from uncultured Sediminibacterium sp., assembly GCA_965650685.1. Lineage (GTDB taxonomy): Bacteria > Bacteroidota > Bacteroidia > Chitinophagales > Chitinophagaceae > Sediminibacterium. The sequence continues at coordinate 106,404 of CBFGPM010000001.1, read as the reverse complement.
TGCTAAAAAAATGCTGGCTGCCAATAACCATTTATGTGCCTTTCTGTTGAACCATGCAATCAGAACGGCGCCAGATAAGAACATGGAAAAGCGAACATGGTCATTATCCATAAATACAGGTAATGATTGTCCGCTACTGTATTTTTCCAACGCTTCCTGGCTATGCAAAATATACCAACCCAAAGGATACAGCACTGCTATTAATGCAGCAATAACCCAGCAATAACCAAATGTTTTGAATAAACGTGGTTCAATAGATGAAATACAGGCACCACTGATTGCCAAAACCGGGTAAGTAGCTAAAGTAAGCAGGTGATCCCATCCTGCAGCGGCACCGGGTGATTGCCATATACCAAGCAAGCCAAACAGTACAGGTGTTATTCCCCAGATGATGATAGGATTCCTGGACCAGTTATTAATCCAGTATCGAAAATGCCAGATGGAAAAAATCAACCACGCACCCATTGATAGGGATAAGATAGCACGACTCCACAATAACCCTGCAAGGGAGATGATGAATAAAGCCATGATAAACGATACTTTTTTCACGATATCCTCCTTAAACTGTATTTCTGTGGATTCATTTACTTTCTTTTGCAGGAACAAGGGTAAATTTACGTTTAGCATAGCATTATGTGGCAGCAATTATTAATAGGCATAAAACAGGGCGACCAGCGATCATTGGCAAGAAGTATTTCTTGTGTAGAAAATGAAGTGCCCGGCTTTGAACAGTTTCTTGCAGAACTGCCTGCTGGTCATGCCTCAGTAACAGGTATTACAGGTCCGCCAGGAGCAGGAAAGAGCACGCTGGTAGATGCACTGATTGCCACATGGGTTTTACAAAACAAAAAAGTAGGGGTATTATGTGTTGACCCATCTTCTCCATTTAATCTTGGTGCGGTACTTGGCGACAGGATACGCATGAGTGAATGGTATAATCATCCCAATGTATTTATCCGATCATTAGCTACCAGGGGTTCATTGGGTGGACTACATCCGCATATCATTGATATTACTGCACTGATGCAGGCTGCGGGTTTCGATCATATAATTGTTGAAACAGTAGGGGTTGGACAAAGCGAAATAGAAATAGCCGGATTGGCAGATACAACGATTGTGGTGGTGGTACCGGAAGCGGGGGATGAAGTGCAAACCATGAAAGCTGGTTTAATGGAGATAGCCGATATTTTCGTGGTGAATAAAAGCGACAGACCCGATGCAGATCATTTTGTAAAAAATCTCCGGTTGATGCTTGCACCTACTTTTAACCAAACTCAATGGCAGGTGCCAATCATCAAAACAATCGCATCAACCAGAACTGGTATTGATGAATTGGTGAAGGCAATAGAGGAACATGCTTTATTACAACAAACCAGACCCCGAAAAGCATGGCTGCTGGCAGAAAGAGCCTATCAATTAATACAACGCGAGAAAATGCGAGGTGTTAAAAAATCGGCAATTAAAGATGCAATTGAAACGAATCTTGCTAAAGGTGAATTCAATTTATTTACTTTTATCCAGCAGTATCTTTAATACAGTTATAAGTGAATAATCCCATAGCAGACACAGCAAACACACCACTGGTATCCGTTGTAATGGCTACTTATAATGGAGCTGCTTTTATTGATGCACAGGTTAATAGCATACTTTCACAAACATATTCAAACCTTGAAATTATTATTGTTGATGACGGATCAACTGATCAGACACTAAGTAAACTGGAAGAATTTGCAGCGAAAGATGATCGGATACAACTGGTTCAGAACAAAGAAAATCTGGGATACATCAAAAATTTTGAAAAAGGGCTGCTCATGGCCAAAGGTGCATTTGTTGCTCCCAGTGATCAGGATGATATATGGATGCCGGAGAAAATCAGCAAACTGTTGGATGCTATTGGAGAATCAACCATTGTTTATGCAGACTCCTTGTTAATTGATGGTCAGGATAAACCTATCGGTAAAAAATTATCTGATATTAAACGATTGGCCGATTTTAATGATTGTATCAGTTTTCTGGTTGGAAATTCCGCTGCAGGACACGCAATGCTTATCAAAACATCCCTGATAAAAGATGCGGTTCCCTTTGCGCCAATGATACCACATGATCACTGGATAGGTTTTGTTGCCACCTTGTACAAGGGTATAAAGTACTTAGATATACCATTGGTATACTACAGACAACATAATAGCAGTGTTTTCGGGGCCGTAAAAGTGCAGGAGGGTGAAGAACAGCAGCAGGTGGTAAGAACTAAAAAAGCAAAAGATCTTTCAGCAATAAGAGAAAGGGTAAGATTAATGTATAACAGATGCCCGGCATCGATGAAGCAGGAAAAAGAAATACTCCGGCGTTGTGATAAATATTATGCATCTTTTTCCTTGCTGAATAATTTTAACCGAATGTTTTTGTTCTTTGCTTATAATCGTCGTATAATGGCCTATAAGCAAAGAAGCATGTTGCGAAGATGGCTATACTGTATTAAATTGTTTTTTACCATTCAATAAATGTTTTGTCCTTTCAACTATGCGGGTAGTAAAAACCATCATACTGGATTGTGAAAGAATGAAATACAACCATACAGGATTGTATCATTTCTGCTTGCACCTCGGACAGGCATTGTTGTATATGAAACTTCCGGAAGAATCATTGGTGTTTTATACCGACAAAACGAATAAGGGAATTTTTGGGCCGAATGAAAAATACCTCCTGCAACAACCCCTTCACAAGATTTTTTTGCCATCAGTGAAAAAGTACAATGTTTGGCATACTACTCACCAGGATAGTATGTACCAACCCCAAAATGGTAAAATACCTGTTGTGCTTACTATTCATGACCTGAATTTTCTGAAAGGAAACCTTAAAAATCACGCAAAGCAACATGCATATCTTAAACGGTTGCAACAGAAAATAAATAAAGCAGATCATGTGGTTGCTATTTCGAATTATGTATTGAATGATTTGAAAGAACATATTGATATTGCAAATACACCCGTCTCGGTAATTTATAATGGATGCAATATTACCCCGATACCTAAGCTGCTTGCACCTGAACATGCTCCCCAACATCCATTTTTATTTACCATTGGTACCATTACAGAGAAAAAGAATTTCCATGTACTTCCACAACTATTGGTAAACAATACATTTGAGCTTTTGATAGCAGGAGTTGTACAAGATAAAAATTACCAGCAGGTAATTATGGCAGAAGCCACCCGTTTAGGGGTTTCTGATCGGGTGCATTTTGTTGGTGCTATTTCCGAAAACGACAAACAATGGTATTATAAACATTGCAGCGCCTTTGTTTTTCCATCTATTGCAGAAGGTTTTGGATTGCCTGTAATTGAGGCAATGGCATTTGGCAAACCTGTTTTTTTATCAACACATACGAGTCTGCCAGAGATAGGTGGCGAACATGCTTTTTATTTTTCCGGATTTGAACAGGAGTCTATGCAGGAAGTGTTGCATAAAGGACTTGCTGCTTATAAACAGAATAATAATGCAGCAGCAATAATTCAACACGCTCAACAGTTTAACTGGCGCACCGCTGCAGAAAAGTACCTGGAAATTTATCGTTCCTTTTATTGATTACTTAGTAGCATAGCCCCACAAGCCGGAAGGCATGGTATGGTTTTCGAAACTGGTATACCCTTTATTATAAGTAGCATACTTTTTATCATTTCTTATTAAGTGTTTATGGAAACAGAATAAGAAAAATTTCACAACTAATCTAATGAATCCCTTACTGCCAGCTTGTTTGGCCCATAAACTCATCATTATGATCAGACTGTAATTAAATCCTCCTCTTGGATAAATGGAGTGACTTGAGAATCCGGTATTGGTAAAATGATTGGTGAGGGCATATGGGGTAAAGCGATGATGATCATGCGGAACCTCATGTAAAGAATAAATAAATGGAACAGAAAAGAAGATGCTGCCCCCTGGTTTTAACACACGATGCATTTCTTTTAAAATAGCATCCGTATCATAATAATGTTCCAGGAATTCTGTTACAATGATCCAATCTATGGATGCATCTTCGAGTGGAATGGTATATCCATCCCAATACATATCAGGAACGACTTTATTATGGTAGTTTGAATATTGCAGATCCATTCCAGTATACTGCTCAATTTTTCCCGACTCCATCAGAAAGTCGCGGTATGGCATTACACCGCAACCCAGGTCGAGTACTTTACCGCCGATTTTTCCTTTAAGGTCCTGCACGGCTTCTATGAGTGAGCGTTGGATAAGATAATATCCATAACCCAACTTAAGGGTTGGCTTGATGTATACTTTTTCAATTTGTTTCTTATCCATGTGCAGCCTTGCAATTAATGCGTTTGATAATATGCTATCAGCGAAACTTTTTCCTGGACCTTGCAATAGGTGAATCAATGATTTTTAATAAATAGAGTGGGTAGAGAATTGGGGTAATGATGAACCGCATGATATCTACCTCATAACGCTCTTTTATGTATGATAAGCGAATTAGCTTTTGCAGATAGAAATCCGAATGTTTTTTAGCGATATACTGCTTATTGAGGGTTATCCGCTCTTCCTGATTATATCCGGTAATGACAGAATTAGCTACAATTCTATAATAGAAAAGTTTTTCATCCAGGAAGTAAAAATGAAATCCATTAGAAGCTGCATTGATCCAGAACTCCCAATCTTCAAAACCATAAAAGGGTATATATGTATCGTAACCACCATTCTTTTCCCAAACGGTTTTCTTATAAACAGCACAGGCATCAGCAAAATTGCCCGTTACAATATTCAGGTCATCATATTTCCTGACTTTATATTGTCTCTTTCGTTGCGATAAATCGCCAAAAAATATGGGTCTTGCATACACAATGTCAACCGCTTTTTCGGTTAGAATTGGGATGGCCTTATTAATATAATCGGGGGTTATTTTATTATCGGCATCAAGCGGTAAAATATAAGTTCCTTTTGATGCTTTAACACCTGTATTCCTTGCGCTGGCTGGACCCCCATTTGTTTGAAAAATAACCTGGTATCCGGCTGTTTTTAGTGCTTCGAGTTTTTGTAAAGTGGGCTGATCGGTGGATCCGTCGTCAACAATGATGATTTCTACCGGGTAATTTATTTTATCAATTTCAATACTATCTAAAGCCTCTTGTATATATGCCCCATGATTATAGCATGGAATAACTACCGATACCAGGGGATTTGTTTGATCCATGAATTTTGAGGGGGATTATGACTTGTTTTCCATTTCGTGTGCCGATACTTCTTTTTCACGCTTCCACCATCTCCATCCGATATAACCCATAATGGCCAATGGGGCACCTGCCAGGTAAATGATGGCAGAATTCAATGCTTTGGCCGGGCCTTCACCCAATTGTGAAGCCGTTTTGGTACAGATCGAACACTGCGCCATAGATAACTGACTGATCAGCAGCAACAAACCCACACAAATCACCATCTTAAATACCTGCGCCATAACCGGAATGTTTATACAAAGATACTGAATAGGAAAAGAACAGAAGAACAGAGAAATAAGGAACAGAGAAATGTCCAAAGTGAGAAGACAGGCGCTTTACTTTCTCATTTCTTATTCCTTATTTCTTATTTCTCTGTTCCTTATTTCTCTGTTCCTCTGTTTTTCATATCTTTCTTCCTTAACCTGATTCCATGGAACAACGTCGTCGTTTTTTACAGCGGGTGGGACTGCTGGCCGGAGCTTTTTCAGCGAATAGTCTTTTTCAGCAGTTACATGCTGCCGAATGGGAAGCTGCCCAAAACAGGGTTGCTGCTTTATCGGCTGGGGAAATTGCTTCAGATGAAGATTACTGGAGTGTTATTCAGCAAGGGTTTACCGTAAACCCAAACCTGATAAACCTGAATAATGGGGGTGTTAGTCCTTCCCCAAGGGTGGTGCAGGAAGCAGTTGAGCGGTTTAATAAATTATCGAATGAAGGGCCCTCTTATTATATGTGGCGCATTTTGGACCAGGGGAGGGAGCCGCTTCGGTATAAGCTGGCAACCCTTGCAGGATGCACTCCGGAAGAAATAACGATTAACAGAAACGCTACCGAGGCATTGAATACTGTCATTTATGGAATTGATTTAAAAGCGGGTGATGAAGTAATTGGAACCAAGCAGGATTATCCCAATATGATTCAAGCCTGGCGTCAGCGTGCTTTAAGAGAAGGAATCGTTTACACCCAGTTGAATTTTGATTTTCCGATTGAGAACGATGAAACAATTGTGGCCGCTTTTGAGAAAGCGATTACTCCTAAAACAAAAATCCTTCACCTCACCCATATCATCAACTGGATCGGTCAGATTTTGCCGGTAAAAAAAATTGCGCAAATGGCGCATAGAAGAGGCATCGAAGTTGTTGTGGATGGGGCACACTCATTTGGACTACTGGATTTTAAGATACCGGATCTTGAATGTGACTATTTTGGTACCAGTTTACATAAATTTCTGAGCGCCCCGATTGGAAGTGGGATGCTGTGGATCAAAAAAGAAAAAATTGAAAAAATCTGGCCACTGGTTTGTAACGACAAACCAAGAAGCAGTGATATCAGAAAGTTTGAAACCCTTGGTACCAGAAGCTTTCCTATTGAACAGGGGATCGGTGAGGCATTGAACTTTCACAATGCTATCGGACCTAAAAGAAAAGAAGAACGTATCCGCTACCTCAAAAACTATTGGGCCGAAAAAGCCGCTAAAATTCCTGGAGTAAAAATCCATACCTCATTCAAGCCTGAGTATTCATGTGCTATTTGCGGGGTATCTGTTGATGGAATGACACCAGCACAACTAGATCAGGCATTGTTTAATACCTATAAAATACACACAGTAGGAATTGTCTGGGAAAATATCAGTTGTGTGCGCGTAACACCTCATGTGTACACCAAATTACAGGATCTTGATAAGCTGGTGTTTGCGCTGGAAGAAACTGCAAAGAAGAAAATGTAGGATGTCGGATCGCTGATGTCGGATTTGAAAGACACATCCGACATCAGCGATCCGACATCAGACATTCCTAAGAAGCTTTCGCTGCTGCTTTTTTTGCTTTTACTGCAGTTGCTTTAGCGTTTGCAGGGCGGCTTTTGCCAAATGACCCTTTAAATCTTTTACCTTTTGCGGTTTTTTTATCGCCTCTACCCATGGTACAGTTATTTAAGAATGAATAATAGTGAGGAGCAAAAATAGAAAAACCCCGCGAAAGCGGGGTTCAATTCTTTTAATGAGCCCAGATTAGATCTTAGCGCTCAGTTCTTTACCAGCTTTGAAGCGGGCAACTTTTTTAGCTTTGATTTTGATAGTCTCACCAGTTTGTGGGTTACGACCTGTACGAGCAGCGCGCTTAGATACAGAGAAAGTACCGAAACCTACCAGTGTAACTTTATCACCTTTTTTCAGGGTTTTGGTTACTGTATCAACAAAAGAATCTAAAGCAGCATTTGCTTGTGTTTTTGTAATACCTGCATCTTCTGCGAGTTGTGCGATCAATTCAGCTTTGTTCATAGATGTGTTTTTAGATGTGTTTTAATAAGAGAAACAAATTTATTGGCTTTTGGCAAACAGCAAAATATTTTTCCAACTTTAGAAATATTTTCTGAATGCATAAAACCCTGCCCGGTAAAGGATTTCAGCCGATTATGCAAAATCGGGTGGTTAAACTTTAGTTGCAATAAACCGCTGAAACCCTTTATTTTCAATGCTTTCAGAGAATATTCGCTGAAAATCAATACCGTAGCGGGTTTCAGGACAATATAGCGAAGTTTTGTGATTGACAAAATGATTTTGCAAAACTATCCACACTCAATTCACAACTTGCATAAGGGAGCGAAAACCAACAAATTGGTTGCCCCATTCATTCAGTGCATCCTGCCTTAATGCAGCGGCAAACTCTTCAATATACCGATCATAAGCTTCTTTGCTGGGAGCAAAGTATTGGGTAGCATAGGTTGGTCCCTCAGTTTCATCTACTTCCAATACACGCACAAACCGAAACTCAGAAAAACAACCGGTTTCCATTACTTCTGGTATATGCTTCGATTTCATCCAGTTAACCCAGCGCTCATGTATTGGCCAGGCCAACTGTATGGTAACATTATAGATATACATGAAAAAGTAGTTTATTTCTATTAAACGGTAAAAGCAGCATAAATCGGACAATGATCGCTGTGTTTTACATCCGGGTAAATAGCGGCTTCTTTCAACTGATTATTAAGGTTGTCGGTAATACTGATATAATCAATTCTCCAGCCCTTATTCTGTAAGCGCACAGACGGGAATCGCTGGCTCCACCAGGAATACGCCCCTTTAGCTTCCGGATTAAGGAAACGGAAGCTGTCTGTCCACTTATTCGACAGAAACATATCCATCCAGGCCCTTTCTTCGGGTAAGAAACCGGAAGACTTTTTATTTCCCTTTGGATCATGGATATCCGTTTCGGTATGCGCTATATTATAATCACCAGTTACAATTAATTTTTTTCTGGTTTTACGTAAAGCCTGTACATATGCAAAGAACTCATCCAGCCATTGGTATTTATAAGTCTGCCTTTCATCGCCACTTGTACCAGAGGGGAAATAGGCATTTATCAATGTAATGTCTCCAAAATCCGCACGAATCACCCTTCCTTCAAAATCACTTTGCTCAATGCCATTTCCATAAAGCACTTTATCGGGTTTAATCTTTGTAAAAATGGCTACGCCACTGTATCCTTTTTTTTGAGCGGAGAACCAGAAAGTCTCATAGCCAAGTTTTTCTATCGCAGCAACATCGGCATCTTCTTTCGTGGCTTTTGTTTCCTGTAAACAAATGATATCTGCAGGGTCAGTTGCCAGCCAGTCTGTAAATCCTTTTTTCATAGCGGCCCTTATGCCATTAACATTGTAGGATATAACTCGCATAAACAATCTTTTATTGGTAAAATTTTGTAAACGCAATCATCATTAACTGATTGAGTTTTTCAATATCTAAAGATGCATCAAAAATAGCAATACGTTCAGGTAAAAAATTGCCTTTGGCAACTGCTATTCTTTTTTCGTCTAAATAAATCTCTTTCAGACTGTTTCTATCTGTACATAATATTGAAAATGGTTGATCGCCCAGATAGCCCTGAACCTTGTATTCACAAAAAACATTTCTGGTTGCTGATGAAGCATTAATGTTTACAACAGAACTACTATCGTAGCCATTACTTATTTTATTCAGGAAAATCTTTTTCTCTGGCATGCCAATATTCTTATAAATACTGAACCTCGCAATGGTATCTTTTTCTTTTAAAAGAACATGAACCGGACCAGATAAAAAATGCGTAAAAAGATCGGCCTCAGAAAGGTAATTAAAGTTGGGGTTAACTTCGTTGATCAACTTAATCGTATAATTCTTATCTCTTATCACATCTCTGCATTCCTGCCTTAACTGTACAAAATCAGAGCTGTTTATATTGCCCGTAGCAGTGATCACATTTTCTATGGGTGAATTGTCTGGTATATTCTTCTTCTTTCCTTTTGCAATCAACTCTTCATAAAACTTATCGCCCATCCTGATCATTTCTGATTTTCCATTATACTGGTAGGAATAAATATCTTTCTGCGACTTTGTTTGTAAAACAGGATATTTCCCGATTTCGGGCAGAATAAAATTATCTGCATAAAAAGCCGGTGCAACTTTTACTTCTATTAAGGCGGAGTTATTGGCAGTATCTAATAATTTCCCGATAGACAGGTTTAACATATCCGTAAACCCTTTGGGCGTAATTGCCAGATTACCAGCTATAATACCAAATCCATTACCACTACCTTGTCCCACACAAATGGTCAATCCATCATTAGAAATAACATTCTTTTTATGGTCAACAAATAAAAGTCCTACCTGAAATACTGACCTGGTTCGCTTAAATAAAAGTGAGTCATGAATATATTCAGGCTGATAGTAAAAGAAAGTAACCGGATCGTATTCATAAATGTCTACATAGAGATGTTGTGTAGTAGTATCGGCAGTAGTAAAGTAGATACTTTCAGTGCCTTTATCTTTTAAATTATTAATGGGAATAATTCTGATTGTAGTATCGGAGAGAACCGCATTTTTTTTATTCAGTAACTGATCAGTAAGTTGATTGATAAAAGTAGATCTGGTGGAAGGCAATGTCCAATAATTCATTATGGGTCCTAACATCGAAAATGTACGGACTTGTTCCAGTATGATGTTTTTTTGTGCACTTGCAGAAAGACTGATGCATAAAGTTGTTAGTAGAAGAAGGCTGAATTTTCTCATAAAACTGTTAAGTAAGGTTAGCTACCGTCTTTGACAGCAAATTTTGTGCTAATTTGAATTTTTATCAATATAGTACAGAAATGGAGAAAACAGAAAGATTCATACCGGCACAGGAGTCGGTATATTTAGACGGACCTAAGCCCAGGATTTATGAGTTAGGCTTTGCCTGGCAAATTTTTAAGCAATTTATCAAGGGGTTCAGAACCCTTCACTTTGTGGGACCTTGTATAACCGTATTTGGTTCTGCGAGGTTCAAACCAGATCATCCTTATTATCAGGCAGCGGTAACTTTTGGTAAGCGTATTGCTGAATTAGGTTTTACCACCATGACCGGCGGAGGACCAGGAATTATGGAAGCGGCCAATAAAGGGGCTTATGAAAACGGGGGACAATCGGTAGGTTGTAATATTAAACTGCCCTTTGAACAATATCCCAATCCCTACATGCATAAATGGATCACTTTCGATTATTTCTTTATCAGGAAAGTATTGCTGGTGAAATATTCTTATGCTTTTATCATCATGCCCGGCGGCTTTGGTACCATGGATGAATTTTTTGAAACGCTCACCCTCGCACAAACCAAAGTGATCAATGATTTTCCTATTGTCTTATATGGTAAAGATTATTTCCAGCCCTTACTGAACAGTATAGACGAAATGGCCGAGCATGGAACAATATCTGCAGAAGATAAAAAATTGATTTTCCTCACCGATGATATAGATGAAGCCATGCACTATATTCAAACCTACGTCCGCAAAAACTACACCGTAAAACCAAGAAGAAGATTGTGGTGGCTATTTGAGAAAAGGTGAAAAATTTCCAACAGAGAAATGTCCAACTTCGAACTTCGAAGTTATCGTTTTACGGGGAAAATTGGTTGCGAACTTCTAGCCATTGCCATCCGGGGAAATTTAACTGCGAACTGTTGGTGTCGCGTATGATGGAACACAGATCTTCATGATTTTCAGGATTTATCATGATAGATCTTGAAAATCATGAAGATCCGTGTTCTATTAATAGCAGATAGTGCATTTAGGGCAACCAAATATTTTTTTGAGCAACTGACTTTAAATTTTCTCCTCCTCTTTAATTTCATTAAAAGCAGGAAGTCTAATATAAGCACCCATCAAGGCTTGTAGCTTGCGGCATGCAGCTTGAAGCCAATTTCCCCGGACAGCGATGACTTCCAAGTTCGACATTCGATATTCTTCTGTTTTTATTCTAACACCGGACTCAGCCATCTCTCCGCTTCTTCGAGTGGCATATTTTTTCTTCTGGCATAATCTTCCAACTGATCGCGTTGAATCTTACCTACACCGTAATACTGGCTTTGCGGGTGCGAGAAATACCAGCCACAAACGGAAGAGGCAGGATACATGGCCAGACTTTCCGTTAGTTCAATACCAATGGTTTCAGTGGCTTGCAGGAGTGCAAAGAGTTTATACTTTTCTGTATGATCCGGACAGGCAGGATAACCTGGTGCCGGACGTATACCTACATATTTTTCTTTGATCAGTTCATCATTAGTAAGACTTTCATTGGTATCGTAACCCCAAAATTCCTTCCTCGTTCTAAGGTGAAGGTATTCTGCAAAAGCTTCTGCTAAACGATCGGCTAATGCCTGTAACATAATTTTGTTATAGTCGTCGTGATTGGCTTCAAAGTTTTTGATATGGGTATCAATGCCATGAATCGTTACAGCAAAAGCTCCGATAAAATCTTTTTTGCCACTTGTTTGTGGGGCAATAAAATCAGCCAATGATAAATTCGGTTGTCCCGGCGCTTTTTTAATCTGCTGGCGCAAGAAAGATAATGTTGTATTTCCTTGCTGATGGGTAACAGTTATATCATCATCAGCACTTGCTGCTTCCCAGAACCCAATGGTTCCTTTTGCAGTGAGCCATTTTTCACTGATTATTTTATCCAGCAGGGCATTGGCATCATTGTATAATTTGGTGGCTTCTTTACCTACAACAGTATCACTTAATATTTCAGGGAAGTTGCCATGCATTTCCCAGGCAATAAAGAAGGGTTTCCAGTCTATATAAGGTCTGAGTTCATTTAGGTCAAGGTCTTCAAATACTTTGGTACCGGTAAACTGAGGTGTAACAGGGGTGAAGCTGTTCCAGTCGATATTTGCCTTGTGTTGCAATGCATCCTGGTAAGAAAGGTATTGCTTCACTGTTTTTTTATTATCAAAACTTTCTTTCAGTTTCACATACTCATCTGTAATGGATTGAAGAAAGGGTTGTTTTTGTTCTTTGTTTAATAATGATCCTGCTACCGTAACACTTCTCGAAGCATCCAGTACATGCACCACACCATGCCCATATTCCGGTGCAATTTTAACCGCAGTATGCATGCGAGAAGTAGTAGCACCGCCAATCAGTAAAGGCTGTGTCATGTTCCGGCGCTTCATTTCCTTGGCAATATGTACCATTTCATCGAGCGAAGGCGTAATAAGACCACTTAAGCCAATGATATCGGCATTTTCTTTTTGTGCTGCTTCCAGAATTTTGTCGGCAGGAACCATTACACCGAGGTCTACAATATCGTAGCCATTACAGCCTAATACAACTCCTACAATGTTTTTACCAATATCATGTACATCACCTTTAACGGTAGCCAATAAAATTTTGGCAGCACCGGCAGTTTCTGTATTGGTAGTGCCTGCAGCGAGGTGTGCCAGTCTTTTTTCTTCTTTTTCTGCTTCAATGTATGGGGTAAGAACGGCTACACTTTTCTTCATAACACGTGCACTCTTTACCACCTGTGGAAGAAACATCTTACCTGCGCCAAAAAGGTCACCGACAATATTCATTCCATCCATTAACGGCCCTTCAATTACATCTAATGGTTTAGGATATTTCTGGCGTGCTTCTTCTGTATCTGCTTCAATATAATCGGTAATCCCATTTATGAGTGAGTGTGCCAGTCTTTTTTCAACAGGCTCATTGCGCCATGCTTCATCTTTTACTTCAACCTTGCCTTTTGCTTTAACGGTTTCTGCAAAAGCGATGAGTTTTTCTGTGGCTTCGTTGTTGTCGTTGTTTTTATTCAGCAGCACATCTTCACAAAGCTGGCGAAGTGTTGGTTCTATTTCATCATATACCACCAGTTGACCGGCATTCACAATACCCATATCCATACCGGCTTTAATGGCATGTAATAAGAATACGGAGTGAATAGCTTCTCTCACATGATCGTTACCCCTGAATGAAAAAGATACGTTAGACACACCGCCGCTTACTTTGGTAAGGGGCATCAGTCTTTTAATTTCACGGGTGGCTTCAATAAAATCAACTGCGTAGTTATTATGCTCTTCAATACCGGTTGCTACGGCAAATATGTTTGGATCGAAAATGATGTCTTGAGGCGGAAAACCTACTTTCTCAGTAAGAATTTTATAGGCACGGTGACAAATTTCAATTTTTCTGTCTTTGGTATCTGCCTGTCCAACTTCATCAAACGCCATTACAATAACGGCTGCACCAAATGCTTTACAGATAAATGCCTGTTCAATAAATTTTTCCTCTCCTTCTTTCATGGAGATAGAGTTCACGATACATTTACCCTGCACGCATTTTAGTCCTGCCTCAATGATCTCGAACTTAGAACTGTCGATCATAATAGGTATACGGGCAATATCTGGTTCACTCTGAAGCAGGTTGAGGAAGGTAGTCATGGCTTTAACCCCGTCGAGCAGGGCATCGTCCATATTTACATCCAGCACCTGAGCACCGTTTTCAACCTGTTGTCTGGCAACGGAGAGGGCTTCTTCGTATTTATTTTCCCTGATTAGTCGGGCAAATTTTTTAGATCCTGTAACATTGGTACGTTCGCCAACATTTACAAAATTGGTTTCGGGGCGAACAACAAGTGGTTCTAGTCCTGATAACCTTAGGTAAGGCTTGATAGTAATGGTTTCGCTCATGTCTGGTCTTGATTAAGCCAATGAAGTTTCAACTTCCGGAACTGCTCTTGGAGTAATTTTTTTAACGTTGTCTGCAATATGTTTAATGTGGTCGGGTGTTGTACCGCAACATCCTCCAACAATGTTTACAAAACCTTGTTTGGCCCATTCTTCAATAAAATGGGCTGTTTCGTGTGGTGCTTCATCATATTCTCCCATAGCATTTGGTAAACCTGCATTGGGGTAGGCAGAAGTATAACAGGCGGCTATCTGACTCAACTCTTCAATATGTGCACGCATTTCAGAAGCACCTAATGCACAATTTAAACCAACACTTAAAGGTTCGGCATGCATTACAGAGGTATAAAAAGCTTCCAGTGTTTGTCCGCTAAGTGTTCTGCCGGAAGCATCTGTAATGGTTCCGCTGATCATGATCGGAAGTTCAGGGATACCTGTTTCGCGGAAGAATTGTTTAGCGGCGAAAATGGCTCCTTTGGCATTGAGGGTATCAAAGATGGTTTCTATTAATAAAATATCTACCCCACCATCTACCAATCCTTTGATTTGTTCTTTGTAAGCTGTTACCACTTCATCAAACGTAACTGCTCTGTATCCGGGGTTATTTACGTCTGGTGAAAGACTCAATGTTTTGTTCAATGGACCGATGGCTCCTGCTACATATTTTTCAGTTGTAACGGGATTTTCTTCCATGAATTCTTTCACTGCATCTTTGGCGCATTTTGCTGCAGCAACATTTAATTCATAAGCCAGTGATTGCATGTCGTAGTCGGCCATGGCAATGGTGGTGCTGCTGAATGTATTGGTTTCAATGATGTCTGCCCCTGCTGACAGGTATTGCTTGTGAATACCTTTGATGATGTCTGGTTGTGTGATGCATAAAAGGTCATTATTACCTTTTACATCGCAATGCCAGTCTTTGAATCGTTCTCCACGATAATCTGCTTCTGTAAGTTTATGACGCTGAATCATGGTACCCATGGCTCCGTCGATCACTAAAATTCTCTTTTCGAGTGCTTTTCTAATACTCATACCGCTGTATTTAACCTTTTGGTTATTACTAAAGTGGTCGGACTAAAAAACGTAGGAGAAGTACCTTTGGGGTCTTTTGTACGTTTATTAGTTCGATTTTTCTCAGCCAAAGGCTGAAAAGCAGGCCGAACAATAAACAAATCCGCCTGTGTAGAATACAAAGATAGCAAAAATGCAATAAAAAACCCCGGCAACAGCATACCGGGGTTTTTAGCTTCAAGCCTCAGGCTTCAAGCTTCAAGCTATTGCAGTCTGGGGAAATTTGACCGCGAACTATAAGTGTCGAGTACGATAGAACACAGATTTTCATGATTTTCAGGATCTATCATGATAAATCCTGAAAATCATGAAGATCCGTGTTCAATTAATAGCGGAAAGTCTATAATAAGCACCCATCTAAGCTTGTAGCTTACGGCCCGAAGCTTGAAGCTAGAACTACGCCGCTCAAAAACCTACGATTTCTTCCGTCCTATATTGAATATCCGCGAAATATTAAAGCCCCATCTGATATCGCCTTTACCCCATGAACCAAAAGTTTCATGTATGAATGTATGCTCGTTCATACCAATGGAATTGGTAAAATGTAGTTGGAATACGTGTCCGCCGGTTTGTATATCAACGCCTATTGATAAAGGGTTGTAGGTTCCGTCGAATCGTTGGGTTTGAACAAAATATTCCGCATTAATACTTACTTTTTTGCTCACTTTCTGGCGGGCCAGAAATCCAATAGATAGCAGATCCTGCGAACCTCCTGTAAGGAATAATTTTCTATTGTAACGGGTGTAAGTCGGCGATATTTGTAAAGAGGTATGTTCATTGAATTTTCTGGCGATCATTAATTGCGCCGTATAATACATCCTGTCTTTTGTTTTCACGTTTAGTGTAGGATCTGAATACCGTATTCCCCTGTAGGCAGTAGCACCTAAAACGGTAATGGTAACAGGCACATTTTTTACCCCAGCCTGTTGCCTTAGAATGCGGTATTTTAAAAAGGCATCACCTTCTTTGTTTGTTCCGGTTCTGCCGATGCCTATCATAAGGTTATCGGATAATCCGAAATCAAAACCGATACGGGCGGAAACAAAGTCTAAACCAAAGAGATTATAAAAGCCCTGGTTAAGAGGTGCAAAACGGTGGTTGATGCGGAAATCCATACTGCCTTTTCCGGTTATTTCTACTGTTTGTGTGGTAACCAAACGGGTAGAATAGAAAGTATTTAATACTGCTTCTGATTTGTTTTTGTCGTCTGCAGCATTGGTACTATCCTGCATTTTAAACAGGTCAACTTGCTGTGCATTGGCAATTAAAGTGGTACAGGCCAGGCAATAGATTGCCAGTGACCTTTTTAACAGGGTCTTCATACAGTTGGTTTATATTGATAAAATGATTACTGGTACTGACAGCTAACTTCTACTTCAACTTTTTCTGTAACAGATGAAGCGTCAATCTTAAAGTCTTTGAGGTTAATGGTAAATGATCCACGGGCATTTGGCTTACCTGCTTTTATTTCTATTACGCCATTTACGGTAACATTTTTTGTAACACCATGCATGGTAAGATCGCCCTTTACACTTACTTTATAGCTGCCGTCTTTGGCAAAATTTACATCTTTCAGATTGCTGATAGTTCCTTTGAAATCGGCCCTTGGAAACTTGGTACTTTCAGCATATTGGTCGTTAAAGTGTTCCTGCATTTCTGCAAGTTTGAACTTAAAGCCCTTCATCAGCAGGCTGAAAGTTAACTGCCCATTATCTGCAACCCTGCTGGTTACTTCATTGTTTACTGCTTTCACATCACCATCAGTAGGAGATTCGAATGTGATACGTCCATTTCTTGTACCAAATACTTTCTGTGCCTTGGCCTCATTTCCTGCGAATACGAACAGGAACAATATGGCTATAACTTTCATCAGTTTCATAAAATTTATCCTTGCTTATTTTACTAATACACCTTCGTTAATGACCACATTTGCATCTGGAATATATCCGGTACAAATGCCTTTAAATGTAATATTGTCGCCCGCCTTCAGCGTACCTGGATCTGTTTTAAACGTACAGTTAATGACAAAAAACGGATCATTCGTTTTAAAATCTACGACAATATTACCATCCTGGTTTGTTGTAGTGGCTACTACTTCACCCGTAATTTCAATGGCCTTATCGAGATATAGGGTGTTGGCTTTGGCTTCATCCGCTACAAAAGCTTCAAATAACTGCTGAGCCGACACCTGAATGCCTTTTTCTTTTGCTACATCGCGGTGCTCACGCGAATAAACAAAGTATATGGTAAGCGCTGCAGATAAAGCGATGCCGAGAGCCGCAATCCAAAATAGTTGTTTCGCTTTACCCCAATTGCGCAGTATGTAAATCAACAAGCCTGCATAAGGTACCAGTACCAAAAATGCCATCCATGCCAATTTGGTATTTTGATCCAGATCACTTCTTTTAAAGAGCTTTACCAGAGCAAGGATCAAAATAATAACCCAAATGATGCCTGCGCAAATCAATCCCGCTACAATACCTGCAAATTCCATGTTTCTTTTGTTTAGATGGATGAATACAACCGGCCTTTTACCCTTTAAATATACAAAAAGGGCCGGCGGCAAATTCAATGTTTAAACTGCAAATTAGTTAATTCCATCAATACCAACAATTACGCATGAGTGTGGCAAAGGTTGCCTGAGACTAAAATTTTGTTATTTCACGTACTGTTGTACAGGTAAGCGGTTGGCGATACTGCGGGCAAGGGTCATTTCATCCGCATATTCCAGTTCTCCGCCAAATGCTATACCACGGGCAATAGTGGTAACTCGACAGGAGAGATGAGCCAGTTTTTTCTGGATATAATATATGGTAGTATCACCCTGAATATTAGGGTTAAGTGCAAAAACCAATTCTTCTGTTTCTTCTTTTTCAATTCTTGTAATCAGCGATTCGATACTTAACTGATCTGGTCCAATACCATCAAGTGGAGATATAATACCCCCCAGCACATGATAGGCTCCATTAAACTGTTGGGTACTTTCTATGGCGATAACATCGCGGATATTTTCTACCACACAAATCAGTTTCTGGTTGCGCATTGAATTGGCACAGATTGAACAAATATCACCATCACTGATATTATGACAACGCTGGCAAAATTTGATATCCCTTCGCATCCGCGCAATGGTTTCCCCAAAATGCTGAACATCATTTACATCCTGCTTAAGTAAATGCAGCACCAGCCTCAATGCCGTCTTCTTACCAATACCAGGTAATTTGGCAAACTGCGCTACCGCATTTTCAAGAAGTGATGAAGGAAGTTGCATTTGGCAAAGATAGGGAGGAAGGGTGAGGTTCAGGCTGCAAGCTGCAGGCCGCAAGCTGCAAGTTATTAGTCATTGCTGTCGGGGGGGAACAGCTTCTAGCTACTGGCTTCTAGCTGCTAGCTTTTTTTTGCTATTCATTTAACCACCCAAAGTGTAAATATGGTAGTTGAATTTTTATTTTAAGTAGGATTTTTACAAAACAAATTCGCAAGCCCTGTCATTTATTCAAATAAAAGCAGAAAACCTAAAACAGGCACCAATCAAGGCTAGCAGCTAGGGGCTAGAAGCTCGCAGCCTATTTTCCCCGGACAGTTCTGGATATGATAGAACACGGATTATCATGATAGATCATGAAAATCTGTGTTCTATTAGTAGTAGATAATTCATTTACAGCAAACCAATCGTAACCTCATTATCCCAATTAGCGCGGATACTAAGGGGGCGGGGGATGTTTATTACCTTTTCGGGTTGAAGTTTTTTTCCGGAACTAAACTGGCCAGTATCCCATTTGCCGTTTTTATTGGCATCATACAAAATCCTTAATTCATAAGTCCCGGGTTTGAATCTTTTAATAGTAAAATCGTTGGTGTTAATCGGATAGGACGCAATAAGTTCATCATTTCTTACAATTTGCAACACCGGATTTTGCGATGGATTCAGGTTTGTAAACCTGAATCGGATAGTTCCATACTCGGTTTCTTTTCTTGTTGCAATTCTTAGTGTATCTGCTTTGGTTAACATTACCGAATTGGTATCAGCAAAAGCTTCTTTCTGAATTACCAACTTGTATACATTATTTTCTTTCCAGGGATAATCAATAATGAGTTTTTTACGGGTTGAGTCTAACTGAACCGTGTATCCTTTTATGTCTGCAAAATTGCTATCCGTTAATTGAATTTTAGTAGTGTCAACTGAAAAGAGTTTTCTGTTGAAATACAATGGTAAGCCAGCCATTAAATCCTGCTGCCCATTATCCAAATCGGGCAGATACCTTAATCTTCTGTCATCCCTTATATTGGCTGGCAATGCAGCACCATCACCCGATGATTTTGTAAGCTTGGGAGATTGGATGAACGCATAAAACGTATCTGAAGGCGTATTAGTGCTAACCAGCACAGGGTCATTCCTGAAAGCAAAAAGTTCAGTGCTGTCGAAGACTTTATTATAACTGTTTTTATTTACCACATAGGCTGCAAAATTTCCCGCAGGTAAATTTTGAAAGTTAAATTCTCCCTTACCATTGAGTCGGGTATAAAAACGCGGTTGTAGTTTTTCAATGGCTGAATCTGCAAGATTGCGGTGCAACACTACCCATAATGTACTATCTACCTTACCTGTTTGGGCCACAATTACTTTGCCAGTATAACTGTTATAATCGATAGTTGGTCCGGTAGAAAAAACATACCGGAAATTTTTAGCGATGTTACCTTCATTTACATCCTGGATGGAATTGCCAAAGTCGATAGCGTAGGTTGTATTTGCTTCGAGTGAGTCGCGAAAGCGAATGGTTACATTCCTGAGTTTGTAATCTGCCAAAGGAGGTGTTTTCACCACCGGAGAATAAATCAGGTTTTCAAAAGGGTTCTCCAGTTTGACGAACTCATCGAAACTGAGGGTAATATTCTTTGTTTTTACATTAACTGCAGAATCCTTTGGCATTGCCGTAACCAATCTTGGCGGCAAACTGTCGCGCGGACCACCACCCGGAGGAACAATATTGGCACATGAACTGGCCAAACCAAGCAATGTGGTATACAAGGCCAGTAATAATGTATATGAAGTTAAATGGTTGATTCGTTTCATGAATGTTGCAAACTTACAGGCTTTCTGCTGAGCTATGGAAGCTTCTGCTGAAAAATCATGTTAATCATCGCTTTCCTCATCAGGGTCGTGTAAAACAACGGCCATTTCATTGGTTTTTACAAAGGAGCACCAGCGACAGTCTTCTTTACCGCATCCTGTATAAAAATCTCTTTCCTGTATTTTGCCCCATACTTTTTCTATCTGTTGTGTTACGGTTGTGATATCTTCAGGTGTTATCACACGCTTCTCTTTCAGGTATCCTTTCTTTTTATCGGGCTCAATAAAGTCGAATTCTGCGCTAATAGCCTGCCAATTTTTAGAAGGGTAATTGTCGACCAGTATTTTATAAAAAACCGCCTGCCGCCAGTAATCGCCACCATCGGGTTCTTTTTCACTGGGTGGGTTTAATTTTTTAATTCCTCTTTCAGCATCTCCGGTTTTATAATCTACCACATTAACCTGCTTGCCATCAAACTCAAGTTTATCCAGCTTTCCTTTTAATGGAATTCCTTTTACGGTTACGTTTCGGATATTGGTTTCAATTGCTACAACTTTATTCCATTGATTCACGTACCGGTTATAATACTCCGGTAATACCTGGTCTCCCTGTTCCATTCTTCGCTCAAACTGCTCTTTGGTGAAGTTTTCGCGATGACGGTTCATATACCACCTGAAATCTGTCAGAAATTCCTGTATATCAGGAAACACTTGCTCTCTTTGCTGCATTTTTTGGAACAACAACTGCAATGCATGGTGTACGGCCGAACCAAATTCAGTGGCTTCTGATTTTCCTGAAGGAACGCGCACGAGGTTATTAAAATAAAACTGGAGCGGGCATTTCAGGTAATTATTGAGTGCCGTTACATTCATCACAAATTTTTCGAGGATATGTGAAATAAAGTCTGCCTCAATTTTTTCTATTTCAGGCTTTTGTTCCTGACTGAAAGAAAGTGCCGCAAATGTTGCGATGGTATTTTCGTCGAGTGAAATAGGAGTAAAAGGTAACTGATGCTCTTCTCTTATTTCTGCAACAAACATAGAAGGCTCAATTTCTTTTCCATCTTTATTTGCTTTTGCATAAGATACGTTCAACTGAAGCGCAGCCCTTGTTAAGGCTACATAAAACAATCTCCTTAACTCTTCCTCCTCACTATGTACCGGTTGCGATGAAAAGATGGTATCTGGCATACTATAACCGCCACCCGGTTTTCTTTTCTTCTCCCAGTTCGATGCATTACAACCCGCAATAAATACATATTCGTATTCCAGTCCTTTTGAACCATGTGCCGTTAAAAGATTAACTGCCTGATCATTTCCCCCAACCCTTACCAGCGGTAGGGAAAGACCTTCTTTTTCCATCAGGTCGAAAATGTTGATGAGTTGCTGAAGACTCAGTTGCGGGTTGCGGTGCGTTTCTTCTTTAATAAAGTCGAATAAACCAGTTAGCAACTGCAATAACCAGTGTTTATCCGGACTTTGCATGATATATGACAACACGCCGGCATGCCGGATCAGGTTTTCGAAAAGTTGCTGGAGCGTTACATTGGGTACATCTTCAATAAGTTTTTCAAAGGCAGACTGCGCTTTTCTTAAACCTGGGATTTCTTTGCTGAATAAATCAGGCAAAGGGCCATCCAATTTTTCAGCAATCAGTTGCCTGAGCGAAACTTTTCTTTCTCCAAACCTTCTGTCAGCTACTTCAGCACTTAATTTGGCGATTTCAATCGGAGGTATGGAGAACCATTTATAATGTAGCAGCTCAAATAGTATTTCATCGCCACCAAAAGAAATATCGTGTTCGGCAGCCAGGTATCTTAAAGCCTGAATAAGTTGTTTGCCTAATGGCTCTGCGAGAATATTTACATTCCGCTTACTATAAACTGGTATTTGTTTTAACTGAAAATAACGGGCAAGTTCTTCTCCGTATTTATTCTCCCGATAGATTACACAAATATGCCCGGGTTGCACTCCTTGACTGATCAGTTCCTCAACCTGCAGGGTAATATGAATCATTTCCTGTTTTGGATTTTCGTATTCAAAAACCCTGGGCTGATCTTTTATTTCTTTTAGTGCCGTATTGGATGCAATAAGCTCCTTGTTTAATCCATCAAGTTTTTTTACCAGTCGCTCATTGTTTCTCTCAATAAGTGATTTGGCAATATCTAAAATAGGTTGGGTAGATCTGTAATTATTAGTTAAGATAACCGTATGAAGTGATTTGCTGAATTGCTGGGCAAACGCTTCCATATTCTCAACGTTCGCACCCTGGAATCTATAAATACTCTGATCATCGTCACCAACCACAAATACATTCGGAACTTCCCAATAATTAATGAGGAGTTTAATCAATGCATTTTGTGTTCCGCTTGTATCCTGAAATTCATCTACCAATACGTACTGGTATTGTTCCTGGTAACGAGCAAGTAAGGTTGGATTATTATTGAATGCATCAATTACCCAGTTAATCATATCATCAAAGTCGTACCGGTTCTTTTTACGCATCAATTGCTGAAAGCGATTGAACTCTTCCACTGCTGCACGCAGCTTTTCCATTTTTTCGGTTTCTTCTGCAATCTTATGTTGCTTAAGATCTCCTTTTTTATTGGCGCCACTTGTTCGCTGGTAAATAAAAGCAGGTCTGTTGGGTAAATCAGCGAGGTAAGTATCAATACATGATTGAATATAGGGTGCTGTCCAACCTTCTCTTTTCATAGTACTGAAAAGCTGTTGCAGGTTGTTGATTTCATAATACACATCACCCCTGTATCTTTTCAAAGGATGGTTCTTGGGGAAACTATCGATTAATTCTTTGAACAGACTAATCCTTTCCAGGTCTGAAATTGGATCAAGTGCGGTTTTTTCAAATAAGGAAAGATTATCCTGGATGATATCATTACAAAATGCGTGGAAAGTGCAGATATTTACTTTATAGGCGTCCGGCCCAATAAAACTGAGCAGGCGTTTACGCATGGCTACCACTCCTGCGTCTGTATAAGTGAGGCAGAGAATATTTTCGGGTTGTGTATCTGTTTCAAGTCGAAGTTTACCAATCCTTGCACCTAATATCTGGGTTTTGCCCGTGCCGGGGCCGGCAATAACCATCACAGGTCCTTCAAGGGTATCAACTGCTTTTTGCTGTTGTTCATTCAGTCCTTCATAAACTTTTTTAAACTGTGCCAGTTGCTGTTCACGCGATATCATGCAATAAAGATAGTTTAAAGAGAAGAATGGAGATAGGGCTTATAGCTTATGGTATATGGTCCATATTGCCATTGCAGGCCGGGTAAAACTGGCTTCAAGCTACAAGCCGCAAGCTGCAAGCCTAAAAATAGCACCAATCTAGGCTAGCAGCTAGAGGCTAGTAGCTTGCAGCCAACAGACAGTCAATGCTATTTTATTTGCGCTTGCCTACATGGAGCTAAACCTTTTGGTACGTTAGCTGTTATTAACCGAAACAGACCCATGTCGAGAGTATATTCATTAAAAACAATTCAGCAAATACCGGTTTCATTAGAACAGGCCTGGGATTTTTTCAGCAGGCCAGAGAACCTGAAAGAAATTACACCTGCAAACCTTGGTTTTAATATCATTAGCAAGCACCATGGAAATACGATGTATCAGGGACAGGTTATTGAATACAAAGTGAAACCCATTCTTGGTATACCCTTATATTGGATGACCGAAATAACCCATGTAGTAAATCAGCAGTTTTTTGTGGACGAACAACGTTTCGGACCTTATAGCTTATGGCACCATCAACATCACTTTAGAGCCATTGAGGGAGGGGTTGAAATGACAGATATCGTTCATTATAAACTACCATTCTGGATACTTGGAGATATAGCCAATACCCTGCTTGTACGCCGCCAGCTTAAGCAAATATTTGAATACCGCTTTACCGCAGTAGAAGAACGTTTTGGGAAATGGTCTGGCAGCGGGGAGAATAGACTATAGTTGGCGTTCCTATACACTAGCATACTCCCAAAATCAAAAATCAAAAGTCAAAAGTCAAAAGTCAAAATTCAAAGATCAAAGATCAAGACAGGTATTTCTTCGAATCATGGTCGTGTTTTCTTCGGTAATCCTTCGGTATTTCCCGAAGCCGCTTCGAGAGTTCTCGAAGGATTACCGAAGGATGTCCGAAGAAACCCCGAAGAAACCCCCTGTTTTCCCGAAGAACTCCCGAAGAAAGTCCTGTTCGTATCACGCGGCTTAATTACCAGCATAACCCCCCAAAATCAAAAAATCAAAGATCAAAAATCCCTCCTTTCTAGTTGAGCAACCTGAGCGGACTTACATTGTTGTCTGTGTCAACTGAGGCTATGAGTATCTTTTTCCCTTTGGCTTCAGCGTGTTTATTGATATCTACGGTGGCTGTTTTATCTCCAACAATGAATTCAATAAGTTGGCTGTTTCCAAAATCAGGTTCTCCTTTACTATCATTCATAAATACAGCAAAACCTTTGATTCTTTCTTCACCCTTATATACCAGTCGGTAAGAATGTTCGTTGATTTTTTCAACGAGTGGTTGTGGTGGAATGGTATTATCTAACCAAAACATAGGTGGTACCAGTGCCGGATAGCGATAGTAATTTTGTTGTAAACTATCGTTCCAGCCGTTGGGGTTGCGGTTGAAGACATTGCTGTTGTAATAAATACTACCCTGTGTGTTTTCGTAGCTACGAAGAGCTTTTATCTGTGCAGGAATTTCATCCCTGTTTTTCCAGGCTGTGTTGGAGCCGGCGCGGTAAATGCCGTGACCAATATACAAATGGCGGGCATAACTATGCTCATTCCACCAACGTAATAAAATATCATAGCTGGCTAATGGGTGCCCTCTTTCCCAATATAACTGTGGCGCTATATAATCAATCCAGCCATTCTGCAGCCAGAGTAATACATCAGCATAAAGTTCATCGTAGTTGGTTGGTCCTGATCTTGTTTCACTACCCATGGGGTCCTGACTTTTGTTTCTCCAGACACCGAAAGGACTAATACCGAATTTTACTTTTGGATTTGCTTTGCGGATGGTTTGTTGTAAGAGAACGATGATACTATCACAATTGCTTCTTCTCCATTCATCTTTTTCCATCCCCTTCCCATATTTTACATAGGTAGCCTGATCAGGAAATTCACGACCTGGGATTTTGTATGGATAGAAATAGTCGTCCATGTGTATGGCATCGATCTTATACCTGCTAACAAGATCTTTCACCACTTCTGCCACATGTTTACGAACTTCTGTTAATCCGGGATTGAAATATTTTTTGTCGCCATAAGTTACAAACCATTCAGGGTGTTGTTTGGTAACATGATTAGGTGCAACAGAAGATCGGATAATGTTAAACACAGCCCTGTATGGGTTCAGCCAGGCATGAAATTCCATACCACGTTTATGTGTTTCTGCGATCATGAAAGCGAGCGGGTCGTAATACGGATTTGGGGGTAGTCCTTGTTTACCGGTAAGGTATTCACTCCAGGGTTCAAGTGTAGAAGGGTAGAAGGCATCGGCAGATGGACGAACCTGCACTATCAGGGCATTCATGCCATTGCGGCGGTGCATTTCAACTAATTGTATAAACTCGGCTTGTTGGTCAGCAACTGAAAGTGTTCTTTTGCTGGGCCAATCAATATTTTCAACAGTGGCTACCCATGCGGCCCTGAATTCGTAGTTAGGCGAATATTGTGCAATACCACTAAGAGGCTTTACAGACAATACAATAAACAGCAAAAGGAGTTGAAACCATTTCATGTTTCAAAGATAAAGCCACCCATAAGGTAAATAAGGCACTGTGGATGAAAACGAGTAGAATGTATAGAAATTAACAATTAGGCAGTTAATCACGCATTTTATCAAGTAATTTATTCAAGGTGCTGGCTTCTGTTTCTGACAAGCCCTGTAATAACTGGTCTATTTCTGAGTTGCGTTTATCGAGTTTATCGAGAAGGGTAAGTCCTTTTTTAGAAATACTCACATCAACCAGTCTTTTATCAGCCGAGCAGACTTTTTTCTCTACCAGTCCTTTTTTTAACAGGCGTTCTACAATACGGCTGGTATCACTCATTTTATCGAGCATGCGGGCACGTATTTGTAATGTACTCAATGGTTGATGGCTTCCTCTCAAAATACGGAGTATGTTGTATTGTTGCGGGGTGATATCATCCGGATCGAGCATGGTTTTGATCTTCTCATTCAACCAGTTGGCAGAATAAATGATATTCACAGAAGCCTTCTGGTACTCATTCCTGAAATGCTGTTGTTGTATATCTTTTTCAATACCCATAGTTGTAAATGTAGGAAAAATTAAGAAGGTCTGTGAATGGTCAATGGTGAATTGTGAATTGCATTGCTTAATGAACCTAAATAGTTAGGAAAATACCATTGACAATTCACCATTGACCATTCACTTATTAATCCTGCCACACACTAAGTCCTTCACTGCAATTAGCGCAGATATCTATATTTTTTCTACTGGTCATGAGTTCGCTCCTGAATTGCCGGTAATTATCGTTATACCAGATTTGCTTAAAACTTTGTGTTTTAAGATTCCCCAGTTGATGCATGGCATCTTTATCGAAGCAGCAGGGTACTACCAGACCATCCCATGTAATTACATTAGCATGCCAGAGTTTCCAGCATCGGTTGGTTAATCCGCTTTTTACCTGCATATTTCCGTTTTTGTCTTTTTTATAACGGCTGTATTTATTGTTAACAGGAATCAGGTTATGCGGATCATTTTCATAATCATATACCTGGGCTGTTTTAAAACGAACCTGGTCTACCCCAATTTCAGTACCCAGTTCTTTAACGGCCTGTATTTGATGCTCATTTGGTTTTACTACCAGAAACTGGAAAAAGATAAAAGGTGTTTTACTATTCAGTTCTTTTTTCCACTTCACTATATTTCGCGCACCTTCCAGTACTTTATCCAGTTTACCACCTACCCGGTACTGCTGGTATACATCCTGCGTAGTTCCATCAATGGATATGATTAATCTGTCCAAACCACTCTCCACTGTTTTCCTGGCTTTTTCATCGGTCAGGTAATGTGCATTGGTTGAAGTGGCTGTGTAAATGCCTTTATCAGCAGCATATTTCACCATATCGAGGAAATCTGGGTTCAGATAAGGTTCTCCCTGAAAATAAAAGATCAGGTATAGCAGGTGCTGATGAATATCGTCGATGGTTTCTTTAAAAAAATCCTTCTGTAGCATTCCCGTCGGCCTGCTAAACGCACGCAGTCCACTAGGGCACTCGGGGCATCTTAGATTACAGGAAGTGGTAGGTTCAAATGAAATAGAAATAGGTAAGCCCCATTGTATTGGCTTCTTGCTGAATTTACTGAGCTGGTAACTGCTGTAAACTTTAATACTGTTCCAAATACGCTTAGCTGTTAGCTTGCTGAGAAAATTTACGCTGTCATTCCAATTAAAATAAGCCATCGGTGTAAAATTACTAAAAAGGTGCAAATACTGTTTTGCTTAATCAACTCGGATAGTTAAGGAATACTTATTTAACCGATTTTTGTACGGCTATGGCAAGGAAAAATACCCGTAGACTGAACAGGGAGCAAAAATTATGGTTGGTATTACTGATAGGGGGCTTTGCGCTTATATTATATTTTACCCTGCTGCATAAATGGGAAGAACAAAGGGAGCGAACGCTTGAAGCCGTTCGTTATGAAGCATTTGGTGTTCCACTACCCCCGGGTTTTCAAATTCATGGCATCGATGTAAGTGTCCATCAAGGCCCTGTACACTGGCCTTCAGTATATGGAATGAAGGAGCAGCAAACACGTATGGGCTTTGTTTTTATAAAAGCTACGGAAGGGTTGAATGATACAGACAAGCGGTTTCATAAAAACTGGGATGATGCAAAAGAGGCTGGAATGGTTCGGGGAGCTTATCATTTCTTCTTAGCCACCAAAAGCGGTAAAAAACAAGCTTTGCAATTTATTCGTCAGGTTCACCTTCGAAAAGGCGATTTGCCACCTGTTGTAGATATCGAAAAACTATATGGCGTAAAACCTGCTTTGATGCGTGAAAGATTGAAGGAATGGTTGAAAGAAATCGAGGCTTATTATCGCGTTAAGCCAATGATCTACACTTATGCCGACTTTTATGAACGTTACCTCGGTAAAGAGTTTAATGAATATCCTCTTTGGGTGGCACATTATTTTCAGCCGGAAAAACCACGTATTAATCGTTCCTGGCATTTTTGGCAACATAGTGAACAAGGTACCATCAATGGAATAAGGTCGAAAATAGACTGTAACGTGTTTAATGGCGACTCATCAGCGTTTCAAAAGCTGCTTTTGAACTGGTAATTTCAATTTTTTTTAATATTATCAATAGTCAATAAGTTATATTTTTGTACCTTAATCACCATGATGCATACCGACCACGATTCTTCCACTTGTCAAACTTGCGCTCAGCGGTTTAAGTCTATCTTTTGTAAGGCCAGGGAGGAGTATGTAACAACCATTAATGAGCAGAAAATCTGTAATACTTATAAAAAAGGGCAGGTATTATTTCATGAAGGGTCTTATCCTTTCGGGGTTTATTGTATCAACGATGGCAAAATTAAGCTTTCACACCAGGGCGATGATGGTAAGGAGCAGATTGTGCGCTTACTGAACTCCGGTGATGTGCTCGGGTACAGGGCTTTGCTCAGTGGCGACAGATATGGCGCTTCTGCGGTGGCACTGGAAGATACCAAAGTGTGTTTTATTCCTAAAGAAATATTTGTAACCGCACTCAAAAACGACACAGGTCTTGCTTTTGAGATGATGAAATTATTGAGTGACGAATTACATAAAACAGAAGTTAAACTTACTCACCTCGCTCAAAAACCCATCCGGGAAAGATTAGCCGAAACACTTTTATTTATCAAAGAAACCTATGGCTTTGAAGCAGATGGTACAACACTCAATGTGCGCTTGTCTCGCGAAGAAATAGCCAATTTAGTCGGCACCGCTACAGAATCTACCATTCGCCTGCTGTCTGATTTTAAGAAAGATGGTATGGTTGAACTGGATGGCAAGAAAATAAAAATCCTCAAACACCAATTATTGGTTCAGACGGCGAACCTGCAAGACTAAACATGATAAAAATCATGTTTTGGCTTGAGTAGTATCATAGTTGAGCTTTTGCGGCACAACTACCTTGCAACAAATAAATTCATCATGTTGTTGCAGGCCGGTAGCCAGTTATCTCAGGGGAAGGAAACATTGGGAGAAATTTGTCAAATTATCCCAGCTACTTACCATGCCCCTATTCTGGCATCCTGTGCCAACATACGCAGCTACCTTGATAAACATGCATCTATCGATGAGTTGCCAGCACCTGTTTCAGAAATAGTGCAACTCGTTTTTCAAAAAATTGAAGACGAATTAACCCACACATTCAAAAAGGAAACAGGGATCATTTTTCCTTTTATTCAGCAACAAATTAGTAAAGACAAAATTACTATTCAACCTAAAGTGGTTGAAACAATGCTGCATACACATGAATTGCTGATTGAATTACTGCAAAAAATGCGTCAACTGATGCATCATTATATCACACACCCCAGTTGGTCACAAAGCTTAAAATCTTGTGTGAATGAAATGTTTCAGATGGAAACTGATGTATTACGCTGGATTCATTTTGAGCAAAGCAGTTTATATCCAAGACTAACCAATCAACGCACAACAACGGATCATGCATAAAGGAAGTCATATTCATACAGAAACCCTCTGTTACCATTGTGGTGAAACCTGCAAAGACACAGATATACAGGCGCACGACAAACACTTTTGTTGTGAGGGCTGTAAAATGGTTTATGAGATATTGAACGAACATGAAATGTGCACCTATTACGACCTGAATAAAAACCCGGGTCAGTCGCAAAAAATCATTGTTCGTGCCGACAAATTTGCATTCCTGGAAGATGTAGCGATTCAACAGTCGCTGATTAGTTACAGAGATACTAATCAAACACATGTAAATTTCTATCTGCCGCAAATGCATTGCAGCAGTTGCTTATGGCTGCTTGAGCAATTATACAGATTGAATAAGGGAGTGGTTAGTTGCAAAGTAAATTTTGAAAGAAAAGAAGCTGATATTGTTTTCAACCATAACCTCATCAGTTTAAGACAATTAGCCGAACTGCTTACGGGCATCGGCTATGAGCCCTATATCAGCTATAACGATCTTGGGAAAAAGAAACCGGTAACCGACAGAAAAAAAATATTCCGGTTAGGCGTGGCCGGATTTTGTTTTGCCAACATCATGCTCATGAGTTTTCCTGAATACCTTGGTATTGATGAAAAAGAAGGGCAGTTACTGATTTTCTTCCGCTACCTTAATCTTATACTAAGCTTGCCGGTTTTCTTTTATAGTGCAGGTGAATTTTATACCAGTGCCTGGAATGCACTCAAACAGAAATTTCTTAATATAGATGCCCCAATTGTTTTGGCTATCTGGGTAACATTTGCCCGCAGTTTATACGAAGTAATTACAGGCACCGGAAGTGGTTATTTTGATTCAATGACCGGTATCGTTTTCTTCATGCTTGCTGGCAGGGTATTGCAAGACAGAACACATCGTCAACTCAATTTCGATCGCGACTACACTTCTTATTTTCCGGTGGCAGTTACCAGGATTAAAGACGAAGAATCAGTAACAGTTACACTTCCGGATATTAAATTAAATGATACTTTACTCATTCACCACCAGGAATTGATACCCGCAGATGGCATTATTACCCGGGGAAGGGCCTTGATTGATTATAGTTTTGTAACGGGTGAAACACTGCCTGTATCCAAAGAAATGGGAGAAATTGTATATGCAGGAGGTAAACAGGTGGGTGGTAATATAGAAGTGCTGGTGATAAAAGAAGTGGCGCAAAGTTACCTGACCCGTTTATGGAACAAAGATGTGTTCAAAACAGAAGCGAATAATGAAAATTCATTTGTTCATGAACTGAGCCGTTGGTTTACCTGGGTAGTATTTGGCGTAGCATTAGCGGCAGGTATATATTGGTTTTGGCAAGATGCCAGCAGAAGCTGGAATGCTGTAACAGCAGTTTTAATTATTGCTTGTCCATGTGCCCTTTTGTTAAGCAATACTTTTACCAATGGAAATATCCTGCGGATACTTTCACGTAATCATTTTTATTTAAGACATGCTACTGTAATCGAGAAACTGGCATCAATTGATACTATTGTATTTGATAAAACCGGCACCCTTACTGCCGGTACAGAAATGGAAGTTGTGTATGACGGTAAGCCAATCGATGCAACAATACGCAAAAAAGTAGCCACCCTGGCTGCGCAGTCTACCCACCCGCTAAGTAAAGGCATTGCCGCCTGGGCAGGCAAACCACTTAAAGAACCATTCCTCGCATTTGAAGAGTTTCCTGGAAAGGGCATTGAAGGAATGGTTGATGGCGATCTGGTAGCGCTTGGCTCAGCACTTTTTATTACTGGTAAAACACAAAATGATGAAAGCTCTGTTGTGTATTTATCTGTAGAAGGTAAGTTACTGGGGCGTTTCAGGTTCAGGAACCACTATCGACAGTCTGTGCCCATGTTGTTGAGACAACTTCAATCAAAATTTCATATAGCAGTGGTGAGTGGAGATAATGATGGTGAATTGCCTTATCTGCGTAAGTTATTAGGGCAACGGTCTGAACTGTATTTTAACCAGCAGCCGGAAGACAAGCTTGAAGTATTGAAAAGCATGCAGCAGGATGGTAAACATGTGTTGATGATAGGAGATGGTCTGAATGATTCAGGTGCTTTGAAACAAGCCGATGTAGGTGTGGCTATTACTGATAACAGCAACAACTTTACCCCCGCCAGTGATGCGATTATTGAAGCTGGCAGTTTACCGAAACTGTTTCAATTAATCAACATGTGCAGGTTTAACAGGGTGATTGTTATGTCTGCATTTGTAATATCTATATTATACAATATAGTGGGATTGTTTTTTGCCGTACAGGGTACTTTGTCTCCCATGATTGCTGCTATTTTAATGCCTTGTAGCAGTATTAGTATCCTCTTGATCACATTTGGTTTGAGTAACCTGGCTTCAAAGCGTTTGAAACTGGCGTGACAAAAACATGACTAAAATCATATCCGCTCTTGAGTAATATCATAGGCTACCGGGAGGGGGAAAAATAATTTTACAGAAATATTTCAGCAGCTATGAGTGTTATCATACTCCTATTAATTGCAAGTATCAGTGTAGCAGGGTTATTCCTTGGTGCATTTATATGGAGCGTAAAATCGGGCCAGTATGATGATGAAGAATCTCCATCTGTAAGAATGCTATTCGATCAACATCCCGATAAAAAATAGTTACTAACCCATCTACTATAAAAAACAACCATTCATGCAATCAGAACAATTTTTTTACGACAACAAAACGGTAAAGCATTTTGCATACGCTACCATACTATGGGGTGTGGTAGGTATGTTGGTTGGGTTGCTTGCAGCGGTACAAATTTATTTGCCTGCCGCAAATTTTAATCTGCCCATCACCACTTTTGGAAGGGTAAGGCCATTGCATACCAATGCAGTGATTTTTGCTTTTGTCGGTAACGGTATTTTTATGGGTGTGTATTATTCATTACAGCGTCTGTGTAAGGCCCGCATGTTTAGTGATACACTCAGCAAAATACATTTCTGGGGCTGGCAACTGATTATTGTAGCTGCGGCTTTGACATTACTGGCAGGGTATACTACCGGTAAAGAATATGCAGAGCTTGAATGGCCGATCGATATTGCCATTACCTTAATCTGGGTTGTGTTTGGTATCAATATGTTCGGTACCATTTTAAAACGTCGTGAAAGTCATTTGTATGTAGCCATCTGGTTTTATATAGCTACCTGGGTTACTGTGGCTATGCTGCATATAGTAAACTCGTTTGAGATACCTGTTACTTTTTTAAAGAGTTATAGCTGGTATGCAGGTGTGCAGGATGCATTGGTACAATGGTGGTATGGACACAATGCTGTTGCGTTCTTCCTTACCACTCCTTACCTGGGTATTATGTATTATTTTCTGCCTAAAGCAGCAAACAGACCTGTATACAGCTACCGTCTTTCCATTATTCACTTCTGGGCATTGATTTTTATTTATATCTGGGCAGGCCCGCACCACCTCTTATATACAGCTTTGCCCGATTGGGCCCAGAGTTTGGGAGTGGTATTTAGTGTGATGCTGATTGCACCATCATGGGGTGGTATGTTAAATGGTTTATTTACACTGAGGGGTGCATGGGATAAAGTAAGAGAAGATCCTATTCTTAAATTTATGGTGGTAGCCATTACCTGTTATGGTATGGCCACATTTGAAGGACCAATGCTGAGTCTGAAAAATGTAAATGCTATCTCACACTTTACAGACTGGACCATTGCTCACGTACACGTTGGGGCACTTGGTTGGAATGGCTTCCTCACATTCGGTATACTGTATTGGATTATACCCAAAATTTTCAATACCCCCTTGCATTCAACAAAACTGGCCAGTACGCATTTCTGGATAGGTACAATTGGTATTGTATTGTATGCAATACCAATGTACTGGGCCGGATTTACACAAGCCATGATGTGGAAACAGTTTACTGAGGATGGAACACTTAAGTTTCAGTTCCTGGAAACAGTAACACATATCATTCCGTTGTATGTAGCCAGAAGTATCGGAGGATTATTATACCTCATAGGTGTATTCATCATGGTATATAACCTCGTTAAAACTGTGAAAGCGGGTAAACTGGTTGCAAATGAAGCAGCAGAAGCACCACCATTACCGGCAAAAATTGTTCCGCATGGCAAACAATACTGGCACCGCTGGATTGAAGCAAGACCCATTCAAATGCTGGTATTCAGTTTAATTGCTGTGGCTATTGGTGGTATACTTGAAATAGTACCAACGTTCCTTATCAAGAGCAATGTTCCAACCATTGCTGCTGTTAAACCATATACACCACTTGAATTACACGGACGTGATATATATGTTCGCGAAGGATGTTATACCTGTCATTCACAAATGATTCGCCCATTCCGCGATGAAGTTGCCCGTTACGGTGAATATAGTAAAGCAGGTGAATTTGTATACGATCACCCATTCCAGTGGG
This sequence comes from uncultured Sediminibacterium sp., assembly GCA_965650685.1. Classification (GTDB taxonomy): domain Bacteria; phylum Bacteroidota; class Bacteroidia; order Chitinophagales; family Chitinophagaceae; genus Sediminibacterium. Next base: position 71,937 of record CBFGPM010000001.1, on the reverse strand, counting down.
GAAGTAAACGCACCGGACCAGATTTAGCGCGTATCGGTGGAAAATATCCGGATAGCTGGCATTATAACCACATGCTGGAACCGCAAAGTATGAGTCCGGGTTCTATTATGCCATCTTATCCATGGTTGCTTGATGATGCAATTGACACTGCAACAACAGGAGCCCGAATAAGGGCAATGCAAACATTGGGTGTTCCTTATGAAAAAGGATACGATCAGATTGCGAATAAAGAACTGATGGCACAAGCAGAAAAAATCAGTAAAAACCTGAAAGCAGATAAAATTGAAACAGGAGCCAATAAAGAGATAGTTGCACTGATTGCATATCTGCAAAGAATCGGAGTTGATATTAAAGGCGAACAAACACTTGCAGCTAAAAAGTAAAACCTACTATCATGAAATTCATTAACTATCTGGAAAAAATCATCGGTGTAGATATCTATGCGCTGAGTTCATTCTCCATCTTCTTTACTTTTTTTCTGCTCATGACTTTATGGGCATGGAAGGCAGATAAAAAAATGATAGAAGAGATCAGTCAATTACCCTTAGACAACTAACCTACTGACCTATAAATAAACCGCAATGCAAAAGCGTAATTTTCAACGGATCAAATTCTTTGGCTTAGGAACAATGGTACTTTTCTGCACCCTGGTTCCTGCAAGCGTGTGGGCCGAAGGTCCGCCAAAACCATCTGCTATGGCTAATCCGCTGGCACAAGTATTGGTAGTAATCATCGCAGTGCTGCTGCTCGCTATTGCCTTATTGGCGCATGTGGTGCTGGGTGCTGCAGAGATGCGCATGAAAGCATACAGGGAAAAGCGCAAAGCAGGAGCGCAGACAAAAGTGCTTTCACTCATCGGTCTATTATTATTCAGTTCTGTAGCTTTTGCCGCTGATGAACCTGTAGCGGCGGCTGCAAGCCAATCTATCAGCGGATTATCACCTACTGCTTTTTATGCATTAGTATCAGTGGTAGGCGTAGAATTACTGGTGCTGTTATGGCTCCTGTATCACCTGAAGAGCTTATTGGCCAAGGAAGTGGAAAAAACAGCAGCTGTTGCAGAAGAAAGAAAAGAATCGGCTTTTGCCGCGTGGTGGAACAAAGCCAATCGTTTCAGACCGGTACATGAAGATGCTAATATAGACCTTGGTCACGATTACGATGGTATCCGTGAACTTGATAACCGTTTACCACCATGGTGGTTATATGGTTTCTATATCTGTATTCTTTTTGCCTGTGTTTACCTATGGCGTTATCATGTAACCCATACAGCACCATCAAGCCTGGAAGAACTGGCAGCCGTTATGCAAAAGGCTGAAATTGAAAAAGAAGCCTACCTCAAAAATGCGGCGAATAATGTAAATGAGAATACAGTTACTTACCTGAGCGATGCCTCCGCACTGGAAGCCGGTAAAAAAATATTTGTAACTGCCTGCGCTGCTTGTCATTCAGCAGATGGTGGAGGTACTGTTGGTCCAAACCTGGTAGATGATTATTGGTTACATGGAGGAAGTATTTCTGCTGTTTTCAAATCAATCAAATACGGATGGCCGGAGAAGGGAATGAAAAGCTGGAAAGATGATTATTCCCCCGCACAGATAGCACAGATAGCCAGTTATATTAAATCAATTAAAGGTACCAAACCCGCAACGCCTAAAGAACCGCAGGGTGAGTTATACCAGGAAGCAGCAGTAGCTGATTCCGCACAACCCGCAACTCCTGTTCTAAAAGCAGGATTGAATTAACGCCATGAGTGAAGTAAAACACAGTAATGTAATAGAAACAGATGCTTTCCGTGACAGGATAGCAACAGTGGATGAATCAGGAAAACGTAAATGGATCTATGCCTACAAACCTAAAGGCAGATTTTATAATTTACGTACGGTACTTAGTGTGTTTTACTTCCTCATTTTTTTTGGATTACCCTTTGTAGAAATCAATGGGCGTCCTTTATTCCAGTTTAATATTCCCGAAGCAAAGTTTATCCTCTTTGGTAAGATCTTCTGGCCACAGGATTTTTTCATCTTTGGCCTAACCATGGTCACTTTTGTTTTCTTCATCATACTTTTTACAGCAGCATTTGGAAGGTTATTTTGTGGCTGGGCCTGTCCACAAACCAATTTCATGGAAATGATGTTCAGGAAAGTAGAGTACCTGGTTTTGGGTGATGCTCCTGCTCAAAAACAATTAAAAGCTGCACCCTGGACAGGCAAGAAAATCGGAAAAGTTGCATTAAAACACCTGCTTTTTTACTTGCTATCTTTCATCATAGCTAATTTCTTTCTGGCTTATATCATTGGCATTAAAGAACTGGAGAAAATTATTACAGAACCCGTAACAGAACACGTAGTTGGGTTTGCATCTATCCTTGTATTCAGTGGGGTGTTTTATGGCGTGTATGCTTTTTTCAGGGAACAGGCCTGTACGGTTGTTTGTCCCTATGGACGCTTACAAAGCGTTTTGCTCGACAAAAACTCTATGATTGTTGCCTACGATTATAAAAGAGGAGAGCCAAGGGGAAATTTTAAAAAACAAGCTACCAGCGATTTTGGAGATTGTATCGATTGCCACCTCTGCGTAAAGGTTTGTCCAACAGGTATAGATATCAGAAACGGCGTTCAAATGGAATGTGTAGGATGTACTGCCTGTATTGATGCCTGTGATCATGTGATGGAAAGCATCCATAAACCTAAAGGGTTAATCCGGTATGCATCTGAGAACAGTATTGCGAAAGGAGAACCACTCAGGTATACGGTTCGAATGAAACTGTATACAGGCTTATGTTTCCTGCTGTTATCGATTCTTTCTGTGATATTGATTACCCGAAAAGATGTGGATGTAACCGTTATACGAACAGCAGGAATGTTATACCAGGAAAGAGGTACAGATAGCTTATCAAACCTTTATAACATTAAACTGATTAATAAAACAACCAAAGATATAGACCTGAAAATTGAATTGGTAGATCAGGAAGGTAAAATTCAAATGGCAGGAAAGTCATTGATCACTATTAAAAAAGAAGGTCAGGCAGCAGGTACATTCTTTATTGTTTTACCAAAATCGGCCGTTAAGCAACGTAAAACCATATTGAAACTTGCCTTGTATCAGGGTGAAGAAAAGCTGGCAAGCACTACCACGAATTTTCTTGGGCCAGCCTTATAAATGAATAATCTTTAAATGAGTTTATATGAATTGGGGAAATAAATTAATACTGGTTTTTGTAGGGTTTGCAGCATTGATGGGTACGATGGTTTACAAAGCCATGAATACAAGATTTGAATTAGTGAGTAAAGAGTATTACCAGGATGAATTGCGTTACCAGGATAAAATAGACGGACGTACAAATGCGGCAACCATTGGTGCAGTTACTATTCATGAAGATGAACAGTGGCTTGTTCTTCAGTTCCCCCCGGAAATGAAAGCGCAACAAATAAAAGGAGAAGCATGGTTATACTGTAAAACAGACGCAGTAAAAGACCTTCGGTTTCCTTTAACCATTGATGAAGATGGAAGACAGCTACTGGAGCGTAAAAAACTTACAGCTAATAAATACCTGCTCAAATTAAGCTGGGAAGCAGCAGGCAAAAAATACTATCTCGAAAAAGAAATTGAATTGTCTGGCAAATGACAATAGCCATACTGATATCAGCATTATTATTAGGATTGGCCAGTAGCCTGCATTGTATTGGTATGTGCGGGCCGCTCGTTTTAAGTGTACCTGTTCAACACTTACCCGCACCCAAAAAAATAGCCGGTATATTAATTTATCAGTTGGGAAGAATCAGCATCTATACCATTTTGGGTGGATTGGCGGGTATCATTGGGTACCGGATTGGTGTAGCCGGATGGCAGCAGACATTTTCTATTATTGCCGGAGGTGCTATACTCTTATTTCTGTTGAGTAGGGTTTTCATCAAACAAACAAAAGCCTGGGCACCCTTTCAGCAAAAAATCCGCAAACTTATTGGCTGGTCTATGCACCAGCATGGCTTTAGTGGTATGTGGCTAATGGGAGCGGCGAATGGGTTATTACCATGCGGAATGGTTTATATAGCCATAGGAGGTGCTATTGCAACAGGATCAATTTTAAATGCATCTTTATTTATGCTGGTTTTTGGTTTGGGAACACTGCCAGCGTTGTTCTCTCTGGCATTCTGGGGTGTACAATTAAGCTGGCAAAGTCGCAAAACAATGCGCAAATTGGTACCCTATGTAATTGGATTTACAGCCATTTTATTGATAATCAGAGGCTTGAATTTGAATATCCCCTATCTCAGCCCCTATACCTCCGACCGTAGTGCAAATACGGTATCCTGTCATTAATCCTTTAACAAATCATTGTTAAACCATTGACATTTATTTCTGTCTTTAATATAGAACTTTGCATTAGGCAACAGTAGCTAAAGAACAGGTATCTGTAAATAAATAAGCGCAGTATTTGTTTTGAAATCATTAACAAATCGGCTTCATCTTTTGGCACTGAATTTGCGTAAGTAATAAATATAAGCAAGTAGTCAATTTTCTCATAAGCAGTTAGTTTTGGTTGCGTCCCCCGTTTCTACGGGGGACAATCTTTTTTAGTACCTGCCTGATCGGATGAGAACTTTTAATCTAATTTTTTACGTAGGAAAATAGTTTGAGAAAGTGCCAGTGCACCTAGTGCCCCAACGGTATCCGCTAAAATATCTGCTTCTTCAAAAGAGCGATTTACAATTAATTCGCGTTGTACAAATTCCATCCCGGTTCCATAAGCAACAGATAGTACACTTACGGTCCAGAACCATTTTTGTCTGCCGCTATTTTGAAGTGTACTTTTCCACGCAGGAAGGTGAAATAAAAAACAGAGTATACCAAACATGCCAATATGAACCAGCTTATCGAACTGAGGTATATTTCTGAACCACCAACTTCCCATAAGTCCATTGCTTCCGGGTAGACATAATAAAATAATGGTTATGATCAGGAAAATAAAAGCCGGAATAAAATGCAATAATTTCAAAATGAAAAGTATTAGGTGAATAAGTGCAGTTACAAAAATACCTTTCTGTATGATCTTATTTGTTGTGAGAAGGTTAATCTGTTGCCAGATTTAACCATTAACATTTCCAATAACCTGTAATTGCTGGAGATTTGGGGTAGGACTGCCGCCTCTTTTTTCTAAAGTAATGGCAAAGGCGGAGGCATTGCTGATGTTTTTCATTTTACACAAGCCGGTGCAGGCGTCTATTAGTCCTGCATCAACAGGTTTGCCATCTACAATTGCCCAAAGCTGGTATTGTGTGGTTTCAGTTACCTGAGGTAAACGGTTGGCCAATAGATATACATCATTATTTTTCTTATCCCAGAAAACTGTAGCCAGTTTGTTTTCTTCCGATTTAATGCCTGGCATAGAAACCTTGGTAAAAGCAGGGTCGCTCATAATTTGTATGCCATTGTACAAGTCAAGGCCTTTGGCTTGTAAAGCGTCATTTTTTGCAATCAGGCTCGATTGTTCAATCAGTAGTGCCTGGTATTGTGTGGATGCCTGGCGGAACTGTTTATAGAAATATACATTGCTGGCGGCACTTATAACCAACAGAATAATTGCAGCTACGGCTGTATAGCGTAACCAGCCTGGATTAGCAACCTGCATAGTAACAATTTTTGCCTCATTGTTGTCCTCGAATTCATTTTCAAGTTTGGCAAACAAGGCTTGCTTAACTGAAGGATCAGGCTGTATAGCATTAGAAAGTGCCTGTTGCTCAAGCGATAGCTCAAATGCTTCAATAGCGGCAGCAATTTCCGGATACTGTTGTTTCAACAACTCCAGTTCTGCACGCTCCTGATCATCGGCCATGCCCAACACATAACTTTCGATTATGCCACTTTCTATGTAAGCCTGTATATTCATTTATTGGGTTGCATAATAGTTCTAAGCTGAATTAATGCCGTTCTAAGCCTGGTTTTTACAGTGCCCAGCGGAATATTCATCATTTTTGAAATTTCATCCTGGGTGAATCCCTGAAAGTAAGACAGGTCTATCAGCACACGATGATCTTCCTTTAACTGGTAAACCAGTTTTTTCAATCCAATCTGGTCGGTTTGTATTTCAGATGTACCTACTGAAACATATACGCTTTCAGTTAATTCACGGTTTTTCTGGCTATTCTGAAAGCCCTTACTTCGTACAGTATCAATGGCCGTATTCCGTGCAATATTCAGCATCCAGGTAAATAACCTGCCTTTGGTACTATCATAAGTATCAATTTGTCGCCAGATTTTTACAAATACATCCTGTAAAACATCGTTCGACAGTTCCTGATCCTTAACAATATTATAGATAATGGATAAAAGAGCCCCCGAATAATTATCATACAGATAATTATATACCTGCTGCCCACGTTGTTGCAGCAGGTGTATAAGTTCAGATTCACTGTATTTTTTGGATACTTCCAAAAGCGGTTAATGTGTTTTGTATAAGGTTGGTAAACCCATATACGGGGAAATAGTTCGGATGGTTTTAAAAAAACTTATCCTACGAGGGAAGCATAAGCTTCACTGTTCATCAGTGCTTCTACATCGGCCACGTTGTTAACAGTCATTTTTACCATCCAGCCATCTCCATACGGATCAGTATTTACCAGTTCGGGCTGTTTTTCGAGCAGACTATTTACCTCAAGAATGGTACCTGCTACAGGTAAAAACAGGTCACTTACTGTTTTTACGGCTTCTACTGTTCCAAAAACCTCTTCTGCGGCCAAACTTTTGCCGGTTGTACTGATATCTACATAAACGATATCTCCCAGCTCATGCTGAGCAAAATCGGTGATACCAATAGTAGCAGTATTGCCATCAAGTTTAATCCATTCGTGGTCTTTGGTGTAGCGTAATTCGGCTGGAAAGTTCATATACGTTTTTTTTAAAGTGTTGAGTCCATGATGCTGAATGTATGAACCATGGATTTTGCTGATGCAAATATTGATTAATTCCCGAACATGGAAAATTTATTCCTGATATAGTCCATGGTCCATGGTTTATTGCCTATGTTCCATGTTCTATTGTCAATGGTCTATTGTCCATGGACTATGGTCTATGGTCTATGGTTTATGATCCATAGACTGGAAATACAACAAAACATGGTCCTTAATAAAATTCTCCTGTTCCGGTAATGGCATCGGAGGTAATTCCTTTACCTGTTTAAAATGGGGCCATCCATCGGCATCGTTTCCTTCTAATATATAATAACCACTTTGTGCCAAAACAGTGCATACTGCTACATGCATAAGATCCTGTTTCTGCTCCTTAGTGATTTTTTCACGGATAAAACCGGTTTCCTGCATGCCAATTAAAAATAAAACTGCTTCCAGATCAGGTTTTTTACCAAAACGATCTACCAGTTCTGCCTCTAAAGCCCACCAACGTTGTTGGAGATCATCACTTATATATTGCATGCTGCAAAGGTATAGGCTCAAAGCCTTTCTTCATCAGCCTTTAGCCTTTATCTTTGCTGCAAATAGATCTCTATGTTACAAGTGAGTGTTCTGAAGGCGAACCCGGAAGAAGTTAAAAAAAGACTGGCAGTAAAGCATTTTAAGCAACCTGAATTGGTAGATACCATTATTGGGTTAGATGATGAGCGCAAGAAATTACAACTCGATTTCGATAATACACAGGCTAAGATTAATGCTGCTTCCAAAGAAATCGGGAAACTGATGGCCCAGGGAAATAAAGATGCAGCCGAAGCGCTCAAAGCAGAAGTGGCCGGGTTGAAAACCAACCTTGAACCCATAAAATCTCAAATGGCTACTATTGAGCAAACCCTGCTCGATACACTCCTTCAATTACCCAACTTGCCTACGGCTGAAGTTCCTGAAGGACGCAGTCCGGAAGAAAATATCGTTGTAAGGGAAGGTGGTGAAAAACCTGCTTTGTTTGAAGGGGCACAACCTCACTGGGACCTTACCAAAAAATATAACCTGATCGATTTTGAACTGGGTAATAAAATTACTGGCAGTGGCTTCCCCGTATATATAGGTAAGGGTGCAAAATTGCAACGTGCCTTAATACAGTATTTCCTCGATTATAATACTGCAGCAGGTTATACAGAATACCTGCCTCCATTTATGGTAAATGCGGCCTCAGCAATGGGTACGGGTCAATTGCCTGATAAAGAAGGACAGATGTATTATATGCCGGAAGACGATTTTTATATGATTCCTACCGCAGAAGTTCCGGTTACCAATGTTTACCGCGATGTTATTTTAAAGGAAGAAGATTTTCCCGTGAAAATGACGGCCTATTCTCCCTGCTTTAGAAGAGAAGCGGGTAGTTATGGAAAAGATGTGAGAGGGTTGAATCGTTTACATCAATTTGAGAAAGTTGAAATAATCCAGCTTGTAGAACCAGAAAAGAGTCATGCTGCACTTGAAGAAATGGTACTACATGTTGAGAAGTTATTACAAACATTAGAATTGCCTTATCGTATTTTAAGATTATGCGGTGGAGATATGGGTTTTGCAAGTGCAATTACTTATGATTTCGAAGTTTTTAGTGCTGCACAGGAACGTTGGTTAGAAGTAAGTAGCGTAAGTAATTTCGAAAACTATCAGACTAACCGTTTAAAATGCCGGTATAAAGATGCCAGTGGAAAAATGCAACTGGCCCATTCCCTTAATGGAAGCTCACTGGCTTTACCAAGAATAGTGGCTTGTTTATTGGAAAATCATCAGTCAGTTGAAGGTATCCGTGTTCCCAAGGCCTTAGTATCTTATTTCGGATCAGCTCTGATCAACTGATCATATAAATAGTGGTTATGCTAACTAAATGGCTCAAAAGAGTTGGTTATACCTTATTGGTATTATTATTACTCATTAATCTGATTGCCGCATTTCATGCATATAAGTTTACCCATTTTTATACTGATGCATCGCCGGTAAAAAAACCGGAACAGATGAGTGGGGGCGAAAAACTTAAGGCCATCGTATTTGGTATACGTTATCCTAAAAGTAAAGTGGTTGACACACTAGGCATTCCACATGATACTGTATTACTTAAAACAATTGATAGTGTTCGGCTCGAAAGCTGGTTTGCTCCGAAAGATTCAGCAAAAGGCACCATTCTGATGTTTCATGGGCATGCAGGCAGTAAAAGCGGTATCATAGCGGAAGCCAGAAAATTATATGAAATGGGTTACCAGGTAATGCTAACCGATTTCAGGGCGCATGGAAATAGTGAGGGTAATACTACTTCAATCGGTATTTATGAATCGAAAGATGTTAAAGCGGTCTACGATTATATAAAATCTAAAGGAGAGAAAAATATCATTATCTGGGGTATTTCCATGGGAGCAGCAACTGCTTTAAAAGCAATTGATGAATTTGGGATTAAACCAGATAAGCTTATCCTTGAAATGCCTTTTGGCTCTTTACATAGTGCGGTACAGGGCCGTATGAAAACCATGGGTTTGCCTGCTGAGCCATTAAGTACCCTTTTAACTTTTTGGGGTGGAATAGAACTCGGCTCCTGGGCCTTTAACCATAAACCTGCTAATTATGCCCTTAAAGTAAATTGTCCGGTGTTGTTACAATGGGGGGCAGGAGATAAGCGGGTAACCGAAGATGAAACCAACACCATTTTCGGCAATATTGCCAGTCATGATAAGGTTATGATCAAATACCTGCAAAGCGGACACGAAAGCCTTTTTAAGCGAGAAAGGGGAAAATGGACCTCTGTAATGAGTTATTTTCTAAATAAATAACCTAATTTTCTCAAAAAAAAGCAATATCTGGTGCATTTATAACATTTACCACCAGGTAGTTTTTCTCGCCTTCTTTGTATTCTTCAATCCATGCAATGGTATGATCGGGTAGTTTTTCACCCTTATAAAAATACCAGGTGGTTTTTTTACCCTGAGCCAACAGCTCCTTTTTTTCAAATTTATCCATACCATTTTCAATAATTCCCGTCAGCTTCTTTTTTTCATCTTCCAGAAAGTTTAACTGGTTATCTGAATAATACTGTGGTATGGTATAGATATATCTCTTGCTGCTGGTGTCTTTTACGTTCTCAGGAAAAATGCCTCCTTTTTTCGACTGAATCAGGTATTCCCGGTTACTGATGGTAATAGGGGCCAACCAGGTTTTAAAGTTTCCCTGCGACTCAAACCCTTTTGCGAAGGCGAAATTATTTACTGCCTGCTGGCAAACGTTTATGAAATCTACAATATTATGCTTTTGTAGTTTATTTGAGAGGCTTTTAAAACTGAATACCGTAAGATCATCAATTGCAATGGTTTGTCCGCCGTCTACATAAATAAAAAAGGAATTTTGTCCCTGGTACCCTTTTTTACCAAGGAATGCCCATCCGTTGTTAATACGCAGGTATAAATTACTGTAAGGCCTGCAAATAATATTCAATTCGTTTACCTCGCCTTCATTGGTTTTCATAAGGGAGTACCTGGTCCAGGGTTTTATTTCCTGCATCCTTTTATTGCTCCATGAACTCAATTTATAATAACCATTTCCGCTTACGCCAATATTGAGCCCATCTTCCATTTTTTTTCCTTGCACTCCTCCAAGACAAACACCATATTCCATATTATTCGGACCAGCAATATGCCTGAGTTTTACGGTGCAGTCCCATTCATCATCATTGCGAAAATCTACTGATGATCCTGTTGGGGTGTATTCAATAATTACCCGTCTGTTTTGCTTGTATTTATTTTTTACGATCAGACTACCATCTGTAAAAATCATTTCTGCAGAATCGGCATCTTGTTCATTGCTGAATTTCCATCCTTTGTTTGATGAAAAATCATCAGAGAATTTTCCTGTCTGTGCCTTGATATTATTGAATAAACAAAAGCATAAGCAGGCTACAATAGCCAATCTGTTTGGATGCATAAGCGTTGTTTTGGTTGCTTAAGTTAAGCAAATGATTGCTTATTGTATTAGTTGCTTTCTGGGGAAGGTTGGCTGGTAGAATATAGTCCATAGACCATAGTCCATAGACCATAGTCCATAGTCCATGGTCTATGGTCTATGGTCTATGGACTCACCTTCTGATTTCTATTCTCGTACCGACAGGCAGTACATCGAAAATTTCTTCTACGTATATGTTTTTGGTGCTGATGCAACCTTCTGTCCAATTCTGTAAGCCATCTACTGCGAAATCTTCATTGGGCCAAGTTCCATGTATGCCAATGCTTCCGCCAATTTGAGCGTTGGCGGGAATGATGCCGGCTGCCTTGCGCTGGTTAAATTTTGCCACACTTTCCGCATTGGGATAATCGATCAATAAAAATCGGCTCCATTTTTCGTGCTTTCTTTTATAACAGATTTTAAATGTTCCCTCGGGTGTACGACGGTCGCCCTGCATCATTTTATCTCCCATGTCTTTGTTGCCAAAAACAACAGGGTAGGTTGCAAGACATTCTCCGGTTGAATCGTACACTTTCATCTGGTACTTTGTTTTTACTACCAGGATGTAATACGTGTTTTTAGTAGCGTTTGATGTTACGAGTCGATGTGTGCTTCTGAAAGATGTACCACCAATTAAAATAGCGAGGAGGCAGGGCGCATAGATAAGGGGTTTCATACAAATAGGTTTTTGGTTTGAACCCGAAACTAGAATTCCGCTGCATCAGGAAGTGTTGTATCCTGGTTAATTGACAAAAGTTTTGGTTAATGTATTTTATGTTAACGAGATGTTGCTTTGAGCTACTAGCCGCTAGCTTCTGGCTGCTTGAGTTGGAGGTATAGAAATCATTCTAAAGAAATAAGGCATAGAATTGGAAGAGATTAAATCCCCTAATTCTATGCCTTATCAATTTTTAACCGCAAGCTGTAGGTGTCGCGTATGATGGAACACAGATCTTCATGATTTTCATGATTTATCATGATATATCTTGAAAATCATGAAAATCCGTGTTCTATTAATAATAGCTAGTGCATTTGCGGTAACCAAATATATCTTTAAGGAACTGCCTTTAAATTTTCTCCCCTCTATTATTCCATTAATAGCAGAAAGTCTATAATAAGCACCCATCAAGGCTTGTAGCTTGCAGCTTGCAGCCAGAAGCTATCGATTCAAACTCACCATCTACTAAACCTGATACCAACCGCATAAGGGAACTGCTCAAGTCTGGTGATGTCTTTGTGTAATTTGTTGATACTATAACTTCCATAGAGGCGTACTGGGCCTAATCCTACTTCACCAATAGCTGCTACACGAAATGGTTCGAGGTTAAAGTCGCCCGGTGATTTTTGTTTTCCGCGCTCGCTGCTTTTTTGTTTGTTTCTGCTACTGATGAGGTAACCGGCACTCATACCAGCGCTGAAACTAAATCCTCTTCTGTTATTCGGTGAAGTATTGATATTGATCATGAAGGGTACGGTTAAGTAACCAGCGTATAATTTATTCTTGGAGAATGAAATGGAGTCATTGTAAACATACGGATTGGCATCTTTACGGTAACTGAGGCGCGAATCGTACCGGAAATTGTACATCTCTAAACCCAGTCCATATTTCAGGTTTACAACATGCTTCAAAACATTTACTTTTTGCATGAAGAACCAGATATTCACGTTGGTTGATTTGCCCGTATTTAGTTTAAAACTATTCTGGTTAACGGCACCATCTGCCGGACGGAAAGTTCTGAAATAGCTGCCTGCCTGCGCATAGCTGTAGTCTGTTTGATCACGGAAATTTGTAAAGCCAAGGTCCATGATCCACCAATTGGTGCTTACATTTCTGTTGGTTCTGCTTCTGCGTTCGATACGGATATCAAAATTTCTGTCCCAATCTTTCCAGATTCCTTTTTTATCTGTGCTGGAATTGGTGTTGCCGTCTTTGTTCTTCTTGATGATAATAAAATTGCCCACTTTCACGGTGTCTTCATTACTACCGGTACTGTCGGTTTGGGCAAACAGCGGTGCTGATAACAGGAACGCTGCTGTTACAATTGCTAAACGTTTCATATGATTGTGCTTTACTCTTTTATTTTAACGATCGGGTAGGATTTGAGCCTGAAGTTTGGGCCTCTTCCGATTTTTTACTTTTAAAAATACTGGCTGCTTTGCGGAAAAAGCCTCTTAGTTTATCCTTATTTATTTCAACTGAACCAATGAGCAAACTTTTGTTATTACTATCTGTTTCAGTATCGAGTTCTCTGTAAACCACCTGCTGTGCTAATACTTCTTTATCCATGGGTTCTTCTAATTCTGGTGCAGCAATTTTCATCATTTCGCGTTCTGTAATTGCAGCATTGGCAACCATTTCCTGCAGGTTTTTTGTGTTGATGCTTGGTTTCACTATATCATCTGATGAAATGGTATTTTGTTTTTCAATGATCAGTTCAGGTTTGGTTCTCAAGTCTACATCAGGTTGAATAGTGCCTACAAGTTTTGTATTATTTGCCTGTAAGTCTTTTGGTGCAATTTGGATGCCATTGTTAACTGGTAAAGTAGCCGCTGACACAATAACATCATTATTTTGCTTACTGGCTATTTCAGTTGAAGTTATTTGGCTTTTCATTATTTCACCAGATGCTTCACCAGATGGATTGGTTGTAATGGTATTACTGTTGTTTTTCGGAATTGCGGCCAAAGCTTCTTCACCATTAGCCTGAATATTAGTACTGCCACTAAAATCCCAGAGGAAGAATCCGAAAGCAATTACAGCGGCCGCGGCCACCATTCTCATCCAGCGCATATAAATAACTGGCTTTCTATCGGATTCGGTTTTATATAAAAGCTGTTTATCCGGAAAAGGAATATGTTCAGCCGGAAGCTTAGTTTGTTTTAACTGTACAAAACTTTCTTGCAAAGAAGGGTGCTGTAATACAAATGTTTCAACTGATTGACGTTCGGCAGGTGTCAGTTCATCATCCACATAAAGCAAAAACTGCTCTGTACTGTTTTCTAAGCTTATTTCATTTTCGGCGTTCCTGAATAAACTGGTTTTATCAAATACCAGTGCATCATCTAATGGAAGTGTTGTCTGTTGTAACGCTGTTAACTCATCTGCCAGATCGGGATTGTCTTTTATAAACTGTTCAACAGCCGTTACTGCAGCAGGAGAGAGTTCCCTGTCTACATAGAGCAGGAAAAATTCCTCGTAGTTATGTCTGTTGATTTGAATCATTTTTTATTCAATAAAATTTATAAAACATTTTCCGGGCTAACCAGGTAGTTACGAAGGGTGAGTCGCGCACGGTGAAGATAAACTTTTACCTGACTCTCATTCAAATCCATGATCTTACCAATTTCTTCGTAGCTGTAACCTTCATAGTCTTTCAGCATAACCAGACTTCTTTGTGTTTCATTCAGTCTGTTTAATGCCTCCATCAATATTTTCTTTACATTTTGCTTATTGCTGCCAGCTTGTTCCGATCTGCCGTCTTCCTGGAACTCATCTTTTAACTGTATCCTTTTTACTTTCCGGATATGGTCGATCATCTGGTTATAGGCCACCGTAAACAGGTAGGATTTCGATTTGCTGTTCTCTACCATTTCCCGGTTGCGCCAGAGTTTTTCAAAGGCAGTTTGTACAATATCCCGGGCATCTTCTTCATGGCGAAGATTCTTCACTATGAAGCGGTATACGTTATCGGCGTATTGGTTTACACAGTTATTATACTCTTGCTCGGTCATAAACAGCAGCGATAATTCAAATGATTGCCTTGTATGTAGTTATACGGGCCGGGAAGATTTTTGTTACAGTGCAAAGAAAAAAAATCCTGCGTTTCTGGCGCAGGATCAATGATTATCGGAAAGTTGAGACGATTAAACGGTTTAAACCCCCAAAGTGAATCTCGTCCGGACTGCTTCCCTGTGGCTTTACAGTCTGCTTTTTCTGCTTTAATGGGCAGTTTTTGCTGGCTTCACAGATCTTTTTGTTATTGTGGCTTTCGGTAATATACCCAGCCGCAAACAGCATCACAGTAGCTGTAACAGGCAAAAACAGGTATCTTTTTTTCATAAACAGGTTTAGGAAATATAAAGGTATATACTGGTTTGGTAAAAAGAAAGGATTTTACGTTAAATGAAGTTAAAAATGTGAATGGTCAATGGTGAATTGTCAATAGCTTATGGTGAATAGATTATATCACTATTGACCATTCCCCATTGACAATTCACCATTGACCATTCACACTCAATAATCTATCACCTGCTCCTGAATGCTTTCCGGGATTTCGCGCCAGTTGTATTGCTGGCCTCTTAATTGGGGCTCGAAACCGGCTTCGCGAATGGCATCCTGCATGGTTTTATAGGTAAAACGGTGGGGGGCGCCTGCGGCACTAACCACGTTTTCTTCAATCATAATAGAACCAAAGTCGTTTGCTCCGGCATGCAGGCATATCTGGGCGGTTTGTTTACCTACTGTAAGCCAGCTAGCCTGTATGTTTTTTACATTGGGTAACATAATGCGGCTGATGGCAATCATCCGGATATATTCATCAGTAGTGGTAAGGTTATGTACCCCCCTGATTCGGGTTAAAAGGGTATCTACATCCTGGAAAGTCCAGGGGATAAAAGCCAGAAACCCATTTGCTTCAGCAGGTTTGCGGCTTTGAACCTCCCTGATCCGGGTTAGGTGAATAAAGCGCTCTTCCAGGGTTTCCACATGACCAAACATCATAGTGGCACTGGTAGTTATATTCAATTTATGGGCCTCATGCATTATATCCAACCACTCATCTGCCCCACATTTTCCTTTTGAAATCAGTCTCCTTACCCTGTCTACCAGTATTTCTGCACCAGCACCTGGTAATGAGTCGAGCCCGGCTTCCTGTAAGGCTTTGAGCACTTCATGGTGACTCATTTTCTCCAATTTACAGATATGGGCTACTTCGGGTGGGCCAAGTGCATGCAATTTTAAATGCGGGTATTCCTGCTTGATCTGGCGGAAAGTATTGGTGTAAAAATCAAGTCCAAGTTCTGGATGGTGCCCTCCTTGTAACAATAACTGATCGCCACCATATTTAAGGGTTTCCTCAATTTTTTTGCGGTAAGTAGGCATATCGGTGATATAGGCTTCCGCATGGCCTGGTATCCGGTAGAAATTGCAAAATTTGCAATTCGCTATACAAACATTGGTCGTATTTACATTTCGATCTATCTGCCAGGTTACTTTTCCGTGCGGAACCTGTTTTTTTCTGAGTTCATCGGCAACATGCATCAATTCAGTAAGCGGAGCCTGCTCAAAAAGAAACATACCTTCTTCAATATTCAAAAACTCAAAATTCAATGCCCGTTGGTACAAATCTGCTAGCTGCATGGAGAAGAAATTTCGTTTGAACTGCAAAGGTAGGATGAACAGATTGATTATTGTTGCATCATTGTTGTACCTGTGAATTAGGCTGCAAGCTTCTAGCCTCTAGCTGCTAGCCTTGATTGGTGCTTGTTTTAGGCTTTCTGCTACTATTAGAATACTAGAGTGGCCTGCAGCTTACGGCTTGCAGCCATTGCTGTCCGGGAAAAAACAACTTCTCCAAGGGAGTCATTCTGACTAGCCACTAGCTGCTGGCTACTAGCCTTTTTTTGCTATTAATTTAACCATCCGCTAGCGTAAATATGGTAATTAAATATTTATTTTAAGTAGGATTTTTCCAAAACAAATTCGCAAGCCCTGTCATTTATTCTAATAGTAGGAGATAACCTAAAACATGCAACATCAAGGCTAGTGGCTAGAGGCTAGAAGCTCGCAGCTTATTTTCCCCGAACAGTTCTGGCCCAAATCCTCCGATAATAATAACTGCTGCATCAAAAAACCTGATTCGGTTGTCATTCACAAAACCGTTGGTCATTTTAAGCCTTGGTTTATCTAAAAAAAGCGGGCACTAATCACCAAATGGGGTTATTTTCAATCTGCATGAAACGATTACCGATTGCTATCCTTTTTATGGGGCTCTTCTGTGTATGCACCCCGGGTTTGGCTCAGGAGGAGTTTGTATTGCCAGAAGCAAAACTACTTACCCGTTTTCCTTTTGTACAGCTAAGCGGCGGTATCGTTATCATCAAGGCCCAAATAGACAATCACCCCGATACGCTGAATTTTGTTTTCGATACAGGCAGCGGTGGTATTTCATTAGATTCACTGACACTGGAATACCTTGGATTAAAAAAAGAACTAAGCGATAAAACAATCAGGGGTATAGCAGGTATTAAACGGGTTGAATTTGCTTACAACCATACATTAAAATTGCCCGGACTCGATGTTGAGAAATTAGATTTTCATATCAATGATTATGAACTATTAACCAGTGTATATGGTTTGAAAATAGATGGCATTATCGGATTTAGTTTCTTAAGGAGATTTATTGTTCATCTTGATTACGACCGGCAGGTTGTAGAAGTATATAGCCCGGGCAGTTTCCGTTATCCTAAAGGTGGCTATATGCTCCATCCTGATTTTTCTACCCTTCCTTTTCAGGCCGCCACAATAAGGGATGAAAGAGAAATAAATGCCCGGTTTATTTTCGATACAGGCGCAGGTTTAACCTTTTTGTTGTCTAAAGAGTTCGTGGAAGATAGTTTGGTGTTTAAGCGAAAACGAAAATTTTACCCAACACAGGCAGAAGGTTTGGGAGGAAAAAAAATGATGGACATAACCATAGCAAAAGAGATAAAACTTGGTCCCTATAAATTCAGGAATGTTCCCGTACATATTTTCGATGATGAGTACAATGTAACTTCCTATCCGAAACAGGGCGGATTAATTGGTAACGATATCATGCGTCGTTTCAATGTAATATTGAATTATCCCGATCGGTCCATTTATATAAAACCCAATAACCATTATCCCGAAAGCTTCGACTACTCTTATACCGGACTGGGTATCTACCTGATAAATGGAGAGATAAGGGTTATCGATATCATCAAAGGCTCACCGGGCGATAAAGCTGGTTTCCAGCCAGGGGATATAATTTTCTCCGTGGAAAATAATTATACCAAAAACATACAGACCTATAAAACACTGTTCCAGAATTCAATCGGTAAAGTTCGGGTGATCATTTTCCGGGAGCAGAAACCCATGATCCTGAATATGGTCATTAAGGATATCCGCCGAAACCGCTGAATCATTTGCGTTTTTGGGAAATACGTGCTTTTGCAGCCTGAATTGGAAAGGTCTCAAAGCTTCCTAAAACCTGCTTTTCACCTAAATTCGCAGATTCAATTGCTACTATGATAACATATGACCGGTTTGTGCTGGATAATGGATTACGCGTTTTGGTACATGAAGACCATTCTACCCCGATGGCGGTGGTTAACTTACTGTACGATGTAGGCGCAAGGGATGAAAACCCAAATAAAACAGGATTCGCCCACCTTTTTGAACACCTGATGTTTGGTGGAAGTATCAATATTCCCGATTATGACGAACCACTGCAAAGAGCAGGTGGTGAAAACAATGCCTATACTACCAACGACCTTACCAATTATTATTGTCAGGTACCTGCTGAAAATATTGAAACCGCTTTCTGGCTCGAAAGCGACCGCATGTTGAGTCTGGCTTTCAGTAAAAAAAGCCTGGATGTACAAAGGAAGGTTGTATGCGAAGAATTCAAAGAGCATTACCTCAATAAACCCTATGGAGATGTTTGGCACAAAATGCGCGAACTGGCTTACACTACGCATCCTTATCGCTGGATGACAATAGGAAAGGAGTTGAGTCATGTTGAACAGGCACATATTGACGATGTAAAACATTTCTTTTTCAAACATTACCGACCAATAAATGCCATATTGGTAGTTACGGGTCATGTTACCACTGAACTGGTGAAACGACTTGCAGAAAAATGGTTTGGTGATATACCAATGGGTGAAAAATACGAACGTAATCTGCCACAAGAACCTATACAAACTGCTGCACGTAAACTGGATGTTTCTGCTGCTGTACCATTGGATGCATTTGTTAAAACATGGCATATAGATGCAAGACTCGAAAAAGGATATTATGCAGCCGATGTAATATCAGAAATATTGGGTGGGGGTGGTTCATCTCGTTTGTATCAATCGCTTGTAAAAGAAAAACAATTGTTCTCTAATCTGGATTGCTACCACTTCGGAAGTATTGATGCAGGTTTATTGGCGATAGAAGGCAAACTGGTGAAAGGTGTAAAAATTGAAGATGCTGCTGCTGCTGTTGATACTGAAATCAGTAATATTCAATCGACCGCTATCAGTGAACAGGAATTGCAAAAAGTAAAAAACAAAACAGAAAGCGTTATTGCCTTTGAAGATATGAGTATTATGAGCAGGGCTAATAGCCTTGCATTATATGAATTATTAGGTGATGCCGAAATGATGAATACCGAACTCCAGAAATACCAGGCAATTACGGTAGATGATATTCTGGCGTATAGTAAAAAGATTTTTAAGGAAGAGAACAGTAATACTTTGTTCTACCGTGCGAATTAATCAATTAACCGGTTGCTTATCGGCAACCATGAATCGTGAATTTCAGCTATGATCAATAGAACCATTGCTCCACCTATAACAGATGCAGTATCTTTTAACTTATCACTAAAACCCTGTGATCGATATGTACTCGATAACCAAACACCAGTATACGCAGTGCACGCAGGCGCGCAGGATGTGGTGATGGTTGAATGGGTGTTTTATGCAGGTAATTGGTATGAGTCGAAGAATATTGTTGCGGGCACTACCAATTTTTTATTGAAAAATGGAACAGCTTCCCGTAATGCTTTTTCCATCAATGAGTATTTTGAGTTCTATGGGGCTTACCTTAACCGTAGCTGTTACAATGAAACCGCCACAATTACGCTTCATTGTTTAACTAAACACCTGCACGAGTTACTCCCTGTTGTAGCAGAAATAATTACCGAAAGTGTTTTTCCGGAAGAAGAACTGGCAATCTGTAAACAAAACCAAAAACAACGCTTACAGGTAAACCTGAAAAAATGTGATTTTGTTGCCAACAGACTTATCGACGAATATGTTTTTGGGTTTCATCATCCTTATGGAAAATATACATCTACGGTTGATTATGATGCTTTGCAAAGAGAAGAGCTAATAGCTTATTATAACCAGTTTTATAAACATGGTACCTGTAAAATATTCGCCGCAGGTAAATTACCGGATAAGCTCGATGAAACACTGAATAAAGTATTTGGTAGTTTGCCATTAAATAGCAAAGAACTACCGGCAGTAACACATGCGATGGAGCCAGCCGATGAAAAAAAATACCGCATTATTAATGATGCGGAAGGTGTTCAGGGGGCCATCAGAATTGCGCAGCCATTTTTTAACAGACACCATCCCGATTTCCCGAAGGTGCAGGTGCTGAACAATATTTTTGGCGGCTTTTTTGGATCGCGTTTGATGAGTAATATACGGGAAGACAAAGGCTATACTTATGGTATACATAGTTATTTCCAGAATCATATTCACCATAGTGCATGGATGATTAGTACAGAGGCTGGAAGAGATGTGTGTGAAGCTACTATTACAGAAGTGTACAATGAAATGGAAAAATTAAGAAACGAACCAATCGATCAGGAAGAGCTTAACCTGGTGCGTAACTACATGATTGGTTCACTATTAGGTGATCTGGATGGCCCATTTCAAATCATCAGCAGATGGAAAACATATATCCTTAACGGACTGGATGAAAAATATTTCTATAACAGCATAGATACCATTCGAAATGTAAGCAGTGAAGAGTTGCAAAATCTTGCACAGCAACATCTTAATCCGGGACAGTTTTATGAACTGGTAGTGGTATAGTATTTCAGCTTTGTAATAAATGCTGTTAAAAATGTTTGGAAATGCGGTGGTAAAAAAAATAAATACTAATTTGAAACGTATCTTAATTATATGGAACGTTTCTTATCAAAAACCATAGCAAGCACATTGGCCATTTTACTGGCAGCATATATCCTCAGGGGTATTCATGTGCAGGATCCACTAACGGCAGTATTGGTAGCAATCGTGATGGGATTACTAAATAGTTTTATTAAGCCTGTACTTATTCTTCTTACGATACCAATTACCATTTTTACACTGGGACTGTTTCTTTTTGTAATCAACATTATTATTGTAAAGTGGGCAGCATCGCTGGTGCCGGGTTTCACAGTAGATGGCTGGGTTGCTGCATTATTTTTCAGCCTCCTTGTATCATTTGTAACTTCTATTATTGAAGCGATTCTCGGAAAAGGGAAGGTGGAAAAAGAAAATTAGTCTTAGCAATTAAGCCATCGAGTTGAGGAAGAATGATGTAAGCGTATAAATAGAACACGGATTATCATGATTTTCATGATCTGTCATGATAAATCTTGAAAATCATGATAATCTGTGTTCCATACTACTCCACTTATGCCTTTGTTTAAAGGGAGTCGATAAGTGTTTTTACTTTCTCAGCTATGAAGTCCCTGACCTTATTAAACTCCTCTGGTTCCATGTGTTTGGGATCTGGTATCTGCCAGTCGATGAATTGTTTGGCGGGCATCCATGGACAAGCATCTCCGCAACCCATTGTAACCACCGCATCAAAAGGAGCATAAACTTTTACCTCTTCCAGCGATTTACTGTCGTGTGTACTCAGGTCGTAACCCAGTTCTTTCATTGCAGCAATAGCTTTCGGATTTACAACACCACTGGGCTTGCTGCCGGCACTGAAGGATTCAATATTTTCTCCTCCATAAATGGTGGCAAAAGCCTGACTCATCTGGCTACGGTTACTGTTCTCTACACAAACAAACAGGAGTTTTTTCTTCATCGGAAATGGTTTTAGTTGCAGCAGCCCGGCGCACAACAGGGAGCTTCTTCGGTTAAAGGTTTTTCAGCGTACACGGTTATACTATAAATACCAGCAGTGCTGTTTCTGAATGAATGTATTTCTTCCTCAGAAAAATAATTACGGAGAATATCATCTGGCAGCAGGATGCTTTTTTCTTTTTGTACCGTAATATTTTTAAAACCAGTTGCTTCAATCAGTTCCAGGTAAACATTTTTCTGAATAGCACCAGATACACAACCGGCATACATTTCTGCAGCTTCTCTAAGTTTGGCAGGAAGTTCCCCCTCGAGTACAATATCTGATATGCTGAAATGTCCACCAGGCTTTAATACACGGTATACATCTTTCAGTACGTTGAATTTGTTTGGAACCAGATTTAGCACACAATTACTAACTACAACGTCTGCAACATTTGCCGACACGGGCATGTTCTCAATATCACCCAAACGGAACTCTACATTATTAAAGCCAAGTTTCTCTGCATTTTCTCTTGCTTTTTCAATCATTCTTTCGGTAAAGTCGATGCCGATTACTTTTCCTGATTCACCGGTAATGGCTCTTGCAATAAAACAATCGTTTCCTGCACCGCTACCCAGGTCTATTACCGTATTGCCTTTTTGAATCTTTGCAAATTCTGTTGGTAGTCCGCAACCCAATCCCAAATCTGCGTCGGGGTTATAACCTGCAAGCTGGGTATAGTCGTCGGCCATAATATTATATACTTCTGTACTGCAGCAACCTGAACCACAGCAGGAAGCTGCATTATCGGTGCGCGATTGATCGGCGATTTCGCCATACTTTTCTTTTACGAGTGCCTTTAAGGCTGTTTCTGTTTGCATTGTTTTTGTTTTTATGATGATAAAAACTGTTCGCGGCCATTACTGTATGAGTTCAGTGCCCTGCATACAGTGATGAACGCTAACAGCATGATTTAGCTTGCTGATCTTTCAGTTTATGAAATAGGGAGGTAAATTCTGTGTTGAATTTTTCAAATGCTTTCCAGTTTATGCAATAACAGCTTCTTGGACCATCTATAGTACCATCAATCAATCCTGCTTCTTTTAATTCTTTCAGGTGTTGCGATACGGTAGACTGTGCAAGGGGTAATACTTCTACGATTTCCCCGCAGATGCATGCATTCTTTTGTGCAAGCACTTTTAATATAGCTATGCGGGCAGGGTGCGCAAGTGCTTTGGCAAATGCCGCAAGGTCCTGTTCCTTTTTTGCGAATGCTGCTGTTTTAGGAGTTGCCATCTTTATCGTTTTTGTACGATAAGACAAAGTAAATACTATTTTTTCTTTTATCGTATAAAAACGATAAATATTTTTTTTGGGCTTTTTTAGAGCATTTGAAGAGAAATGTAAGGAATCGCCGTTTCTCATGAAATAGAGCCATTCATCCCATTTATAATTCCTAGTAATTTTATAAATAACTGATAATCAATAATATAAGTTTTGCCAGTTATTAAGTTCTGCCCATTACCTAAAAAAACTTGGTACTATGTGTTGCATAGTACCAAAAAAGTCCCCATCTTTGTGTTATGAAAGCAAGGGGAAAAAACCAAAGCCTTCAGGAAACCAAAATTGAAAACACTTTAAATAAAGAATCATGAACACGCAAAACACAAACTTCTTCAAACAACTGGGACAGGAGCAACTGAACAACCTGACCAAAGAAGTAAAAGAAACTGTGGCAATGGGAATCAACATCAACAACAAAAATGTATTTGGTGCCGTTGATTACTGGAAGATGCAACGCAACCGCAGAACAAGGATCGTAAGAAGACACCTGGTTGCCTAATATAAAATAATCAAGCAAATAATATTTATCATCATTGTTCTGCTTACCCCCCGAATAGTAAGGGAACAATAAAAACTCCGGCTATGGACATTCAGAACACACAAAGTCAGATGCGAAAGGGTGTATTGGAGTTTTGCATTTTATCCATCATCAGGCAGGGTGAAGTTTACCCCAGTGATATCGTGGACCGAATGAAAGCTGCTAACCTGCACATCCTGGAAGGTACATTATACCCGCTGTTGACAAGATTGAAAAATGCAGGTTTACTGACCTATCGTTGGGTGGAAAGTAACAGTGGACCGCCCCGTAAATATTTCGTGATGACCGATAAGGGCTTAGAGTTCTACAATGAACTTGAAAGAACCTGGCAGGAACTGGCAGATGCGGTACATGCATTAACCCAGCCACCGGCCGGAACGGAACACGAAGAAAATCCAACCCAACCTTAACCAACAAAACTGAACAGAAAATGAAAAAGGTAATCAATATAAACTTCCAGGGCAGGGTAATTCCCATTGAGGAGTCTGCCTACGACATGCTGAAGCAGTATGTGGAAAGTTTGAGAAAGTTCTTTGCTAATGAGGAGGGACGTGACGAGATCATCAATGATATTGAAGGTCGTATTGCTGAACTTTTTGGCGATATCCTGAAAAAAGGTGCTACCTGTATTACCGATGATGCGGTGACTGGTATCATTAATAGCATGGGCCGTCCGGAAGACTTTGAAGGCGAAGAGACAAATGTGAAATCGCAATTAGGCGGTGAAGAGAAAACATATACCTATACCAATACTGCATCAACTGAGGCATCTCCTCGCGGTAGATTATACCGGGATGATAATGAAAAAATTATAGGTGGTGTTTGCGGAGGACTGGCTAACTATCTCCGTATCGATCCTACCATTGTACGATTGGTATTCGCCCTCATAACTTTTATGGGAGGTTCCGGTATCCTGCTGTATATACTATTTTGGATCATACTTCCTTCCAGACCACTGGAAGGAGTATCTTCTACCAAAAGATTATACCGTAACCCGGAAGAAAAAGTGGTGGCTGGTGTAGCCAGTGGTATTGCTTCATACTTCAATATAGCAGTATGGGTACCACGTCTCATTTTCGCTTTCCCGTTGGTACTTGGTATCATTACTTCCATTTTCAGGGGCGCTTTCTGGATGGATGTTGATCCATTCCCCGGTATCATATTCGGATCTTTTGGAGGTACATTGTTTGTAGTGTATGCTGTACTGTGGGCAGTAATTCCTGAAGCAAAAAGTGCTTCTGAAAAACTGGAAATGCGCGGTGAAAAAGTAGACCTGCATACTATTAAAAATACCATACAGGAAGACCTCGAAGGATTTAAAAGCCGTGCCGAAAAATGGGGTGGTGAATTCAAAGATAAAGCACAGCAATTTGGACAGGAGTTTGGTCAAACTGTTGGACAAAAAGGTAAACAGGCCGGAGCTGAAGCAGGTTCTGCTATCAGAAGAGGTGGAAGAAGACTGGGCGGCATAATCGCGATCCTGTTTAAAGCTTTCTTCCTTTTTATCGCAGGTATACTGGCATTCGCTTTATTGGTAACATTGATTGCCTTTATGGTTGCTGGTGTTGGTGTATTTCCTTTGAAAAACTTTTTCCTCGAAGGGTTTACGCAGAACTTCCTGGCCTGGACAACACTCTTATTATTCCTTGGTGTTCCTGTAGTAGCATTTATTACCTGGCTTATCCGTCGCATCATGGGTGTTAAATCTGGTAATCGTTACCTCGGATTTACATTCGCCGGATTGTGGGTTATTGGTTTGATATGTGGTGGTATCCTTACTTATTCTATTGTTCGCAATTTTGATGCAACCGCCCGTGAAAAACACGAGTACACAATCGTACAGCCTTCTACTGGTAAACTCACCGTTAAAGTGCCGGATAGTAAAGTAAAAGTGTATGGTCGCTGGTTTAAAATGGATGGTATAGTGAGTATGAACGACGATAGTCTTTTCCTGAATAATGTACGCCTGCGTATCGTGAAAAGTCCTGATTCAGCCTACCATATCTATTCTTATAAATACAGCAGTGGAAGAGATGAAGGAGCGGCTGTGAGGAATATTCATGAAATATCTTACAGCATCAACCAATCTGATAGTACCATATTGTTAGACCGTGGCTTTGCGCTGAAAAAGGGAACCAAATTCCGTAACCAGGGTGTACAGTTAACCATACAGGTACCAGTTGGCAAAAGAATCCTTGTTGATAGAACTGTATCCCGTAACCTTAACTGGTTCCATGTTGGAAATGGTTACGACTGGGAATGGGATGAAGAATGGAACAGCAATAATGAAGACTGGAACTCGAATGTTGAATATGTAATGACACTGGGCGGATTGGAAAGAATAAAAAGCAAAGAAGATATTGCAAGAGAGAAGGAGCGTAAAACTGAGTCAGATACAGATAATGATGCAATTGAGCAGTATAAAAAAAGCAAAGAAGAATTACAGAAAGAATATGAGCGCAAGAAGCGTGAAGCTGATGAGCTGAAAAAAGAATTAGAAAAACCAGTTGATACGACCCGTTACCGCTACAAAAAAGCAACAGCAATGAATGATGCTGAAATAAAAGCGGATAATGAGCACAAATCAGACAACCAGATGCCTATTGAAGCTTCCAGGTTACTGATGATGCAAATGGTTTATTAAAGAAGGTTGAAGTTGGGAAAAAAGAACCCCGTCCTGTTCTCACGATGGGGTTCTTCCCTTCTCATTTCAAAAAACAAACAGCACTAAATCTGACCCTTAAAACATTATTGCCGCAACTGCTTATTGATAAAAGAAGTGTCCTTATAGACACCTGTTGTGGCCAAAATCAATAAAAGAAAACAGATGAAAATGAAATACACTGTCGCCATCGCAATCTGTATTATGTTACTAACTGGATGTATCCGTTATAATGCAGAATATACAAATAATGGCAGAACTTCATTTAAGGTGCAGGATAGTAGACATATTTACAGAATAGAAGCAAGTTTTAGCCGCTCTAAAACATCTCAGGTAGCGAGAGCCATCGATGACTTGCTTGATACAAATAATGAATTTGAGCCACGTGATCTGCAAGGCACTATTTCATTGGAAGACGATACACGCGTTTATGTTAAACTACGTTCGGGCCGATTGAAAATCAGGTTCAATAAAGATGAGAACAGCGAAACAGCATTTGAACGGATGAAAGACCTCACAGATAAATTGAAAGCTACCTTATACAATAGCGAGGCGAAACTACACTAAGATATTTATTGCTTTCGGATGATAGACCCACTTGCAACCGGCATCTAAAACCGGTGAATATGGTTGAAACCATGTCACCATAAATCATCTGTATGAAAAAAATATTATTACGACTGATTTTCATCATCGTACTGGTACTCTCTATCGTGTACCTGCTGTCCTGGAAATCACCCAGGTATTATATACCGCAATCCACTTATAATACAGCAGATTCCATAGTTCCTTTTTTACAATATACCGGAGAGCATGAGCGGCCTTATCTGTTGAAAGGGAAATCATATATCATATTCGGGGCCACCCATACAAAAGATCCTAAATCAGTACAGATCGTGCAAATGGAAAACCTTTGGTACGATTTTAAGCCAACCATTGCATTAGTTGAAGGCCGACTTGGTTTTTTATTACCACCCTTTATGGATCCTGTAAAAGAATTAGGGGAGGGAGGAATGTTGAAGGCGCTTGCACATAAAGACGGTATCAAAATCATGAACTGGGATCTGTCGAAGCAAGCCCTTGCTGATTCACTTCAACATTATTTTACCCGTGAACAAATTGCGTTGCAACAGATCCTCAATCCCTATTTTGGTAATCTACGATTTGGTAAACCTGACTCACCCGAAAAATTTATTCAACCATACTTTAAACGAGCTGCCTACCTTGGGTTATCAGACAGTATTAAATCGGTTGCAGATATTGACCGTATCTGGAAAAAATATTTTCCTACGTCACCCGATTGGCGCGAAACTTCTGATGAATATACATTGCCCGGTTACCTGGCGGAAATGATGGCAATTTCAAATGATATCCGAAACCGGCAACTGGTTACCATTGTAAAAGAACTCACCCAGAAAGGTGAGCGGGTATTCCTGCTTTGTGGATCCAGTCACGCCTATTGTGTAGCACCCGCATTCAAATAGTCCTCCAATCATTCCTTCCTTGCTCTGGATTTAAATCCGGAGCAAGGAAGGGGTTTAAAACATTTTATGTGCTCATGCTCCTTTCGCTTATTTTTGCGCCACGATAAAATAAGCAGATAAAATGAGCCATAGCAATATCGTTACACCCAATGTAATGTTTTTGGCAAATTCCATCTGACGAAAATCAATTAAAAATAATCAGATGAAAAATACACCCTTCACCGAAAAACACATTGCCTTAGGAGCAAAAATGGCCGAATTCGCAGGCTATAACATGCCCATCAGTTACTCAGGAATCAACGATGAACATGCAGCCGTTCGCAAAAACGCCGGTGTATTTGATGTGAGTCATATGGGTGAGTTTATCCTTAAAGGCGATAAAGCCCTCGACCTGATTCAACGTGTTACTTCCAATGATGCTTCCAAGTTAACCAAAGGCAAAGCCCAATACAGTTGTTTGCCAAATGAACAAGGAGGTATAGTAGATGACCTGATTGTGTATTGTATAGAAGAGAACAGCGTTTATATGCTGGTGGTTAATGCATCAAATATTGAGAAAGACTGGAACTGGATCAGTCGTTTTAATACAGAGCAGGTTGAAATGCATAATATCAGCGATAAAACCTGTCTGCTGGCCATACAAGGTCCTTCTGCAACCAAAATGCTTCAGCCACTCACTGATATGGATATCATGAACCTGAAGTATTACACTTTTGCTAAAGGAACTTTTGCAGGGGTAGAAAATGTACTGGTAAGTGCAACAGGTTATACTGGTGCAGGTGGCGTTGAAATATATTTTGAAGACATAAATGGTGCCGCTGATAAAATCTGGAATGCCATTTTTGAAATCGGTACCCCACAAGGATTGAAACCAATTGGTTTAGGCGCAAGAGATACGCTTCGTCTTGAAATGGGTTATTGTTTATATGGTAATGATATCGATGATACAACATCTCCACTTGAAGGTGGACTGGGTTGGATCACCAAATTCACAAAAGATTTTACTGCCAGACCAATATTGGAAAAACAAAAGGCGGAAGGAATTACCCGAAAACTGGTAGGTTTTGAAATGATTGAGCGTGGTATACCCCGACACGATTACCTGATAAAAGACGCAGCGGGTAATACAATCGGAAAAGTAACTTCTGGTACACAGGCTCCATCGCTGAATAAGGCAATTGGACTAGGTTACGTGAATACTGCTTTTGCGGCAATTGATACGGAGATTTATATTGATATCAGGAATACACTGGTAAAAGCTAAACTGGTTAAATTTCCTTTTGTATAGTTAAATACAATGTTTTTTAAAAAAGCTGTGGCATTATTGTCACAGCTTTTTTATTGGATAAAAGCCAGATTCAATCTGGTTTCAAGGGTATTCAATAGGAAAATAAATATAAACCGTATTTTTAAACATCGTGCTAACCCCTCTACGATATAGTTTGTTCGCATGCTTTCTGTTATTTATGGCTTGTAAACCAAGGCAGCATGCAGCCCCCGGTATAGAACATATTGGTAGTATTGGTGTTGAAATTGGTCAGGCAGTGATGGTTTCAGATCAGCTACAGGGTCTGCCTACAGCGAGTGGCAATAAATACGATAGTTTAAAATATACAGGAGCACACAGAACGCTGAAGTATGGAAGTAAAGTGGTGGTTACCAATACGGAAACCGGTGCGTCTGTAACAGTAAAAATCATAGATCGGGGCCCTTTAACAACAGGACATATAATTGGCCTAAGTAAGGCCGCCATCAAAAAAATTGATACGACTGGTGCACAAATTATACCTGTTCGAATTCGGTATAAGGAATAAAGAACCGCTTGGTTTTTTCAGAAAGACTAACTACGAGTATTGCTTCTTGAGCAGATGCCAGATAAGCATGGTCATAACAGCAGATGAGTTTTTTCCCATCTTTAGTGATTAGTGTATGGGTGAAATAATTGAATTGAAATCCCCGGGAAGATAAATCGTAACGCATTATGGTAACTGGTTCATTAGCATCATTCAGACAGGATTTGAGTATGCGTCTGTTTTTCAACAATAAATGGTTAACACGACGAATCAGTCCTTTTTCTGCCCGGTGTTTTTTATTATTGAATGCGCTTCTGCAATAGTCGTCACAAAATTTTTTATCGGTTCTGCCTATTATGCGCTGCTTGCAGGATAAACACTGCTTTTCTTCGGCTAACATAGTCTTCATTTTATTGCAATTGAAAATAAATGGAATACAAACAGTTTCCCATTTACCAGACCACTGTTTTCGCAAATGCAGTAGTTATACAACTGTTTAACCTGTATTTCTACCTGAATGAAAAATACCCTCCCTGCAAAAAGGATTTCAATCGGAAATAACCGGATATGTTCCGGCTTAAAGTAATGATCAGATTGATATTCGTTGTAACTAAATCGAAAAAATCTGCATTATGAATATGATCAAAAACAAAGTTCAGTTGATTGGTCATCTTGGTCAGTCGCCCGATATAAAAGTGCTGGAAGGTGAACGGAAAGTGGCCAATATGAGTTTGGCAACAAAAGAAAATTATAAGGATGCCAATGGGGCGAAAGTATCAGATACCCAATGGCATTCAATAGTAGCATGGGGTAAGTTGGCGGAGTTCGCAGAGAAATTCCTCACTAAAGGAATACATGTTGCAGTAGACGGCAAACTGGTGAACAGGGCCTATATCGACAAAACTGGTGTAAAAAGGTCGGTTACAGAAATCCATGTCCACGAGATATTAATCATAACCCCTAAAAAAGAAATGTAGCCTTTCTTCTGTACGGCCGGCTTTTCCAGGCTGGCCCATTTTTGGCTTATGGTGTTTGGTTCATAGGCCATAGACCATAGTCCATGGTCCATGGTCCATAGTGTATCAAAGATCTATCATGATAAATCTTGAAAATCATGAAGATCCGTGTTCTATTAATAACAGATAGTGCTTTTACTGCAACCAAATATTTCTTTAAGTAACTGGCTTTAAATTTTCTCCCCCTTCATTATTCCAATAAAAGCAGAAAGTCTATAATAAGCACCCATCAAGGCTTGTAGCTTGCGGCTTGCAGCTTGAAGCTATTTTTCCCTTCACCAATTACTATATTTGCACCCGATGAAAGTAAAACCTAGTTTATATACCATACTCTCTCCAAGGTTATTGGATATTTATGATGTATCGGATAGTGTAGTTGTTATTATTGATGTATTCAGGGCAACATCAACCATTGCTACTGCCTTGTATAATGGGGCAGAGCGAATTATTCCTGTAGATACTGTTGAAAAGTGCATTGCGATTGGAGAGAAAACAGGAGGTATAACTGCCGGTGAAAGAGATGGAAAAATAATTCCCGGTCTGGAACATGGCAATTCACCTGCCGAATACCCGAGATCATTTATAGAAGGTAAAACATTGGTACTTACCACCACTAATGGCACCAAACTATTACATATGGCACTTAATAAAGGTGCTTCAGAAGTAATTACCGGCTCATTTCCCAATATTTCTGCAGTCTGCAGGCACCTGTTAGCACAACAGAAAAATGTTATTCTCGGCTGTTCAGCCTGGAAAGACCGGTTTAACCTGGAAGATGCCATGTTTGCCGGTGCGGTAATACACCAGATCAAAGATCACTTCACCATACATTGCGATAGCAGTCTGATGGCCGCCGATATGTATGGCCTGCATCAACATGATATGAAAAGTTTTATCCGCAGAACCACCCACTGGCACAGACTAGCTTCTTACGGACTCGAATCAGACCTGGAGTACTGTGTAACCCCAGACGGAGCCGACGTACTGCCGATTTATAAGGATGGTGATCTGGTGCGGGGTTGAGTGCATGGTCGATGGACCATGGTCCATAGTCCATAGTCCATGGACCATAGACCATAGCTGAAGCAAGTAAGTTAGCACAGTACACTAACCAAGCGATTTCCTACGAACGCACACATCTGGTTCTACTATGGACTATAGACCATGGACTATTGTATGGATCAATATGTTAGCAAACTAACCAAGCGATTTCCTACGAACGCACACATCTGGCTCTACTATGGACTATCGACCATGGACTATGGGCCATGGACCATCCCTCAATTAACAAACATTTCATCCACATTCTTTCCATTTTACTTCCTAAACTCGGCTGCTTTCCTTTACTTTTGCAAATTGCCCTTTTTTGAAGTGGCAGGTTGTTTTTTTACAGGTAAACAGGGTGTAGCTTGGTTTATTGCCATCTCGTTTGTTTGCTGCTCATAACAGATTGAATTATGGCACTTCCGTATCTGGTTAAACATATTTATAATAGCGGCACCGAAGAAGTGATTCGCAGAGGGAAAAAAATTCATGCACTGGGTAATGTTGAACTTGTGGAGTATGATGAATTGATGGCCAATGTGGTTTTCAGGGTTAAAGATGATGGCTATGCTACCTTTTATAAAGTACATATTAACCAGTTTAAAGATCCTAAAACATTATCACTCCGCTGCTCTTGTCCCTATAACCTTTCCGAAATCTGCCGCCACAAAGCCGGCGCACTTTTTCATTTACAAGATCTGCTCGACAGAAATCAGTTAGGCGAAAAAGAAACCAGTTACGATCAGAAACATACGGTCGTTAAAATGAAACAACTGGATCTGAAACTTATCAAAATGCTTTCTTCCCAGGAGAATGTTGAAAAGGCAGAAGATTTTTTGAGAAGCAGCAGATCAAATATCCTTGAAGCAAAAGATGAACGTGTATTAGCCGAACTGGATTATGAAGGAGAGAAATTTAAAATACTGCTTCAAAAGAATGAAGAAAGAAACTTTGATACAAGCTGCAACTGTAATGCAGAAACAGAACACCCACTTTGTATTCACAAGGATATAGTATTACTTCAGTTACTGCATAATTATGGACCTGCATATTTTGACAGTATCCGTAATTGGGACAAAGAAAAAAATAAATTATTGGCATTGTATGGTTATTCACTAAGTGATGACCTCAGCGGTAAATTTGAATTTACTTATACAGACGGTAAACCATTTCTGCGCGTACTCGATACAAGTATCAAAAGAGTTAGCCTAAATCAACCGGTAGAACCCAAGCCCCGACCCATTGAAGAATTAAAACCGGTAACCCTGGTAGAAGAAACTGAAGACCGGGTAAAAGAATCACTTAAACTGGGGGTAGTAATAACGTTTAATGAACAGCAATATCCCTATGTTCAGTTAGAAGCAGTGCAGGGTGAAACCGATGAAGAAGGTAAAGCCTATATCAGTAAAGTAACCAAACTAGACCTTTCCCGATTCATCAATACAGAAGTATTTGATGAGGACGATAAAACCACCCTTCAGCAGTTACGTAAATTAATGCCATCGGAAGTTAGCCGCTACTTAGATCGTAACTCTCCTTTCAGTGGTATCTGGGAAAATATTATTCAGCAACACAATGATGAATTGCCGGAGGAAACAAGGCATCTCATGAATGAATACCTGCATCCGAAAGTGAAAAAATTATTTTCAGAACTTTCGGAGAGCAATTTTGTATTCAGCTTACCAGAGCGCAAACCTTTTACCACTGCTAATCTTCAAAAAGTAGAACTGGTAACGAATTATATCAGTCCGGAATTCGAAATTAGTTACCAGAAAGGTCAGTATGAGATAGATTGTCGTGTTAAACTACCACTGGCCGATCTGAATATTACAGAAAATGAAAGCAGCTCTTCGCTGTTCTTTAAATACCATCACCAATTTTTTACCTGGCAACGTACAGAAGACATTTTGGTGCTGGAGAAATTCCTGCCTTCAGGTAAAATAATAATTCCGGCAGAAGACTGGTCGGTTCAATTACAACAATTCATCCTCCCACTTTCGAAGGAGTTTAATGTACATTTCGGAAATGTACAAAAGGAAGAAGTAAAAGATGTTAAGCCGGAAGTAAAAGTGATGTTGAAAGAGAAAGGTGAATACCTGCTGTTTCAACCCATTTTCAATTACCGGGGTTATGATGTGCGGTCTTCCGATAAAGAAAAAATTGTTATCCCTGTTGAAGATAAGTTACTGGTGATTCAGCGGAATGTAGAAGCGGAAAAAGAATTTGTTCAAAAAATCGAATCACTTCATTCTCATTTTATTCGTCCTGCAGAAGGAGATATCCTTGCCCTGAAAGGAACCGAAGTATTACGCAACAACTGGTTTTTCCTTTTTGTGGATGCGGTGAAAGAAATGAATATTCCGGTTTTTGGTTTTGAAGCATTGAAGAATTTTAGGTTTAATACAGCGAAACCATCCACTAAAATTTATATCAGCAGTAATACGGATTGGTTTGACGCGAAAATTGAAATACAGTTTGGCGACCAGAAAGTAACAGTAGATGAGGTAAAGAAAGCATTAACCAATAAACAGCAGTTTGTACAATTAGGGGATGGTACGTTAGGTATTCTTCCTGAAGAGTGGATAAAGAAATATTCATTACTCTTCCGCGTAGGTGAGGGTAAGTCTGGGTCTATGAAACTCAGCAAATACCATTTTAGTGTAGTGGAAGAATTGTACATGCAGCGTGATGAAGAAGAATTATTTTTTCAACTCGAAGAAAAATACGACCGCCTCAAGGAAAATCATTCCATCAAAGAAATACCGGCACCAGAACACCTCAAGTCTGTATTAAGACCTTACCAGGAAAGCGGTTTTCAGTGGTTGAACTATTTGAGAGAAGTGCAATGGGGAGGCATTCTTGCAGATGATATGGGTCTTGGTAAAACCATCCAGGCATTAAGCTTTCTCTATCATTTAAAGCAGGAAAACGGTTCGTTAAAGGCATTGGTTGTTTGTCCAACAACATTGATGTTTAACTGGCAGAATGAAATCAAAAAGTTTACACCTGAAGTGAGTTATTATGTGCACCATGGCGGACAAAGAACCAGGGAGAACCTGGCTGCTACCAATGCAGATGTAATCATTACCACTTATGGTACATTAAGAAGTGATATCAAACAATTTGTAGAAGTAGCTTTTGATTATGTGGTACTTGATGAAAGTCAGGCGATAAAAAATCCATCCAGTAAAGTAACTAAGGCAGCCAGTTTAATTAAGGCAAAGAACAGGTTATGTTTAAGTGGTACACCTTTGCAAAACAACACCTTCGATATATATGCGCAGATGAATTTCCTGAACCCGGGTATGCTGGGAAGTGTTGAATTTTTTAAACAGGAATTTTCTATCCCTATCGATAAATTTGGCGAAAAAGAGCAGAAAGATCACCTGCGCAAACTATTGTTCCCCTTCATATTACGCAGAACCAAGGAACAAGTGGCCAAAGACCTGCCAGAAAAACAGGAGATGGTGTTATTCTGTGAAATGGGCGATGAGCAGCGAAGGATCTACGATGCTTACCGAAACGATTATCGGGATAAAATTTTGGGAGTGGTTGAAAACCAGGGAATTCAAAAATCGCAACTTACCATCTTACAGGGCCTGATGAAGCTGAGGCAAATTTGCGATAGTCCGGCAATCATAAAAGACGAAGAAAAATTTCCGAATGTTTCTGTAAAGCTGGAAGAGCTGGGTCGGGAAATAACTGAAAACATCAGCAACCATAAAGCACTTGTTTTTTCTCAGTTTCTGGGCATGCTTGCGTTGATTAAAGATAAAATGAAGGAGTTGGGCGTTGAATATGAGTATTTCGACGGAAGTAGCACGGTTGCAGAAAGAGAGAGAGCGATACAACGTTTTCAGAACGACGATAGTTGCAGGGTATTCCTTATCTCGCTGAAAGCGGGTGGGGTGGGTCTTAACCTTACTGCGGCAGATTATGTTTACATCGTTGATCCATGGTGGAACCCTGCAGTGGAACAACAGGCAATAGATCGTACGCACCGTATCGGTCAAACTAAAAATATCTTTGCTTACCGGATGATTTGTACAGATACAGTGGAAGATAAAATTCTGAAGCTACAGGATCGAAAAAGAAGTCTGGCAAGAGAATTAATAACAGACGATGAAGGCTTTGTGAAAAACCTCACAAGGGAAGATGTGGAATACCTGTTTAGCTAGAGAGCTGAAAGCCCCAAGCTGCAAGTCTTGAATAAGATGAAAATCTGTGTTCTATTAATGCAAGAAAAGCACAAGTTGTCAATTAAAAGCAGCTAGCCTAAAATAACCATTAATCAAGGCTTGCAGCTTGCGGCTTGCAGCTTGAATCCTGCAACTTGCAGCCAAATTTCACCAGACGACCTATACAGTTTTATGCTTCACCGATTTTAACAGTAGGCTTTCCAATCATCATTATAGCTTTCCGTTAATCTTTTTGTGTTGCGGGTAGTCCAAGACACTTATATAGATTCGTAATTCATAATAAACTGAGCATGACCAAATTTCTAACCGCTATTGTATTTCTTTTTTTATCCTATGCAGCCTCTGCACAAACATCTGCTACACTAAGGGGTAAACTGGTTGATACAGTCGGTAAACAATCATTAAAAGATGCTTCTGTAACTATTTTAGACGCCAAAGATTCAACCTTGGATGTTTTTGGGTTAACAAAGGCAGACGGAAGCTTCCTTATCAGCAATATTAGTTTCGGGGAAATGATTGTTGATATCAAATTCCAGGGATATGAGCCCTTCTCTAAAAAAATTATATTCTCAAAAACCAATAGTTCTGTAGACCTGGGTACTATCTATCTGACGATTGCAGCAAATGATTTGGGAAATGTAACTGTTAGTCAGTCAGTTATCAGGATGAAAAACGATACTATGGAGGTATCGGCATCTGCTTTTAAAACAAAACCTAATGCAGTTGCAGAAGACCTGCTGAAGAAAGTACCAGGAATACAGGTAGACAAAAACGGAAATATTACCGCTCAGGGTGAACAAGTGCAAAGGATTCTGGTAGATGGTAAACGCTTTTTTGGTGATGACCCACGTATGGCTACCCGTAACCTGCCTCCTGATGTGATCGACAAAATTCAGGTGTTTGATCAGGCCAGCGATCAGAGTGCATTTACCGGCTTTGATGATGGAAACAGGGTGAAAACCATCAATATCACCACACGTAAAGACAGGCGCAAAGGATATTTCGGAAGGGGAACACTTGGATTTGGTGCCAATTCCGATGAAGGATTATATGATAACAGCTTTAATATAAGTCGTTTTAATGGCGATCGCCAGATTACTGTTACGGGTCAAGCCAATAATGTAAACAAGCAAAACTTCTCAGTTCAGGATATGCTGGGCTCTCTTGGCGGCGGTAATTTTGGTGGAGGAGGAGGCGGAAGAGGCGGTGGAGGCGGTGGCGGTGCCATTGCAGGTCTGCTGGGTAGTGGAAGTGGTGGTGGATTAGTGAATACCTGGGCCGGTGGTATTAACTATCGCGACACATGGAGCCCGAAAACACAATTTTCAGGAAGTTATTTTTATAATGACCAGAAAACTTACCGCGACCAGAAAAGCTTTGTGCAAAACCTGATTCCTGGTGCACCGGATTCATCTATTTTCAATGACCAGAATCAATCTTCAAAGACATACAATAAAAATCATCGCATCAACTTTAATATCGAACACCAGTTTGATTCAGCGAATTCACTGATCATCAGACCTAATATCAGTTTTCAGGATACCTGGTCGCAATCAGTGCAGCAAACAAGTTCTACGAGAGGAAAAATTACGGCGCTCAACAGTTCAACTGCTGACGCGATTCGCAAAAACAATGGGTTCAACGGATCGATCGACGCAACTTTCCGCCATAGGTTTCCTAAAAGAGGTCGTACTTATTCAATCAATATCAATACAGGTGGAAGCACCAATGATGGTACAGGTACAAACTATTCATTGAACCAGTATAACCCAACCAACAGACCTTCGTATAGTGATACAATAGATCAGGTGTATGTAACCAACCGGGATACAAGAAATTTCAGTACTACCTTATCCTATACTGAGCCTATTGCAAAGAATCAGCAACTAGAATTCAACTATAACTATTCAACTAACCTGAATAATTCCGGCAGAGAAACAATGGAGTATAATTCAGGAACAGGCAAATATGATGTACCTGTTGCAACACTTACCAATACTTTTGAAAATACATTTAGTTCAAACAGGGTAACCATGAACTATCGTATGCAACAGGGTAAATTTAATTTCAGTGTTGGTTCAGGCGTACAGGTGGGAGATCTTACGAGTAATAATATTTCAAAAAACACGGTAATCAAACAACATTTTGTAAACCTGTTCCCGGCGGCCAATTTCCGGTATGAGTTTACAAAAACCAAGAGCCTGCGGTTCTTCTATAACGGACGTACTTCACAGCCTAGCGCTGATCAGTTACAGCCTGTAACCGATAATAGTAATCCGCTGAATATCAGAACAGGTAACCCAAATCTGAAACAACAGTTTACCCATAGTTTCCGTTTCCTGTATAATTCCTTTGATGTATTTACGCAAAGACTTGTTTTTGCCACCATCAATGCAAACTTTATTCAGAACGATATTCAGAATGCCACTACTTTCCAGCCAAATGGTGCGCAGCTAACCATGCCGGTAAACCTTAGTGGAACATATACCATCAATGGTATGTTTAATTATGGGTTCCCATTAAAAAGACCAAAGAGTAACCTGAACCTGATTGCCAATGTATCGCGCAACCAGTCGCAGACATTAATCAATAATGCGAGCAACTTTACGCGTAACACAACATTGGGCGGAACGGTATCCTGGACTACCAACCTGAAAGAAGGCTTTGATATGAACTTCTCTTCTAACTCATCTTTCAGCATGGCCCGTTACACTTTGCAGCCACAACAGAATGGCGACTTCTTCACACAAACTGTGTCTACTGAAGCTACCGCTTACTCAAAAAGTGGCTGGGTATTTTCACTTGATTTCGACTACATATATAATGGAGGAAGAAGTAATGGTTACAATACCAGTATTCCATTGTTGAATGCAAGTCTTTCAAAACAAATGCTGAAAAATAAAGCAGGTGAATTGAAATTCTACATGTTCGACTTACTGAACCAGAATGTAAGTATTACCAGAAATATTACCGGCAATACCATTCAGGACGTTCAGACAAGGGTATTAACGCGCTACTTCATGGTAAGCTTTACCTATAACCTGCGTCGCTTTGGTGGTAATCAGCAACAGCAGCGTGGCCCGATGAATATGATGATGCCGGGTGGTGGTAATATGCGTATGATGAGGGGAGGGGGAATGTAATAGTTTAGCAAGAATGCTGAAAACGATAAATATAACCGCCTGTATTTTACAGGCGGTTTTTGTTTTAAGACATTCAACGGATACTTAATTAACAGAATCGTCGGAAATGGTAAAAAGCTTGTTTTTAATGGCATAAATAACCAAACTTACCGCACTGTTTACAGATATTTTTCGATAAATATTTGAAAGATGTCTCTCAACTGTTCTGCTGCTGATACCTAAAGTTTTGCCAATTGAATAACTAGTTTGATTTTCACAAACCAACTTAATAATCTCAATCTCTCTGTTAGATAGGTCAACTTCATTATTAAATTTGTTAGAGAGATAGCTACTATTTTCAAGTAGATGCGTGATTGATTTATTCGTGTTACTTGAAAAATATAAATTGTTTGCCATTACGGCATCTATTGCTTTTACCAACTCGCTGCTTTTTAAACCCTTACTCAAATACCCGGCGGCCCCCGCAAGGAACATATTAATTACGGATTCTGTATTCTCGAGGTAAGAAAAGGCTAAGACCTTAATGGAAGGAAACTTCTTTAATAAAATACCAGTTGCCTGGATACCATTTATGCCGGGCATATTTATATCTGTTATAATGATATCTGGCTTGATACTTGAAACCAATGATATCAATTCCTCACCATTGGATGCCTGTCCCTCTACTTTGTACTTTGAAAAATTTAAAAGATAATTACTAACGCCTTCTCTAAAAAAGTCATGATCATCTGCTATGACGATGGATACCGGATTTACAACTGACATAAGTTAACAGGATTATAATGATATAATACTAGTGCATGTCAGCATTCAAAGAGGGGGGCGCTTTTATTGCTGTTGAGTTTAAAGACAGTTTAAAATTATATAAATACAACATATCAAATTGCGTAGAATTACGTATTGACCATTAAATTTTCCCCTTCTACTTTTGGTTTAGACGATCTTCTAATAAAAAAGCCGATGCGTTTAACCATAACTATCTGTTTATTAATTGTTTTTGTTTTGTCATCCAATGCGCAAATGGAAAACCGCAAATTGGATTTAACAGAAAAACAACAATTCGACTTTGTAAACAAAGTCGAAACAAACATCGAAAAGCTTCAGTCCAGGCTTCAAAAGAGCATAAATGGAGGGATTAGCAAACTGCAAAAGCAGGAAGCAAAGCTGATTAAAAAGATTGCTAAAACAGATTCGGCAAAAGCAAATCTTATGCTGGCTGAATCAAATAACCTCTATAGTAAATTTCAGCATTCACTTAAATTTTCTTCAAACAACGAATGGAAGGAATATTTACCAGGTTTAGACAGCGTTCAAACAAGTATCGATTTTTTAAGTACGGGTAATATATTAAACGACAAACTTTCAAAATCCTTCATATCAGCTTCTGAAAATATCAAAGAATATGCAAACAGTATCCAGGCGGCTGCACAGATTCAGCAACAGTTGAAAGAGCGTAAACGTCTTTTAATGCAGCAATTTCAACAGTTTGGGCTCGTAAAAGAACTGAAAAAATTGAATAAAGAGTTCTTCTATTACCAGCAACAATTCAATGAAATAAAGTCTTTGCTTTCGGATGGCTCAAAACTGGAAAAAAAAGTACTTGGATTAATCAGGGAATCTGAAGCGTTCAAAGATTTCTTTAATACGAACAGTCAGTTTAGCGCTCTGTTTCCGGGCGGTTCAGGAGGTATTGGTTCACCTGCCGGAACAACCGATAACCTGCAAACTATAGCAGAAATACAGGCAAGATTGTTAAGATCCGGAATGGATAATATGGCCGTTAACAATGCCCTCACCAATGCGCAAACTGAACCATTAACAAGTGCGCCATCTCTAAGATTACCCGGAATGAACGATGGAGAAGCCTTAACCATGCCAGATTTTTCACCAAATCGTCAGAAGACAAAAAGCTTTTTCCAACGAATAGAATTGGGCTGGAACCTGCAAACAAGAAGGGCCACAAATATACTTCCCTCCCTGGCAGATCTTGGATTAAGTATCGGATACAAACTAAACGATAATAGTGTTGTCGGTACCGGCATAGCCTATAAACTGGGTATGGGTAATGGATGGAAAGATATCAGGTTCAGTCACCAGGGAGTAGGATTAAGAACTTATGCAGATATAAGAATTAAAGGAGGGTTCTGGCTTAGCGGAGGGTATGAAAAAAATTATATGCAGGCATTTTCGCGTTTTTCCCAGATCAACGACTGGCAGCATACCGCTCTTTTAGGCATTACGAAAAAACTGAAGATTAATAAGAAAAAGGAAACCAAAATACAGTTGCTATACGATTTCTTAAACCGAACAAATGGTCAGCAGCCGTTGCAGTTCCGTTATGGACAACTGTTTTAAATAAATTATTTAAGCATAATACCTATATATATGATCAGCAAAAAATGGAAAGGACTGTTTGTTTTTTGTTTTTGCGTTTCATCGGTGATGGCGCAATACGATGAATCATCCAATCAGGAACTAAGGAAAGTGGCCATTGCCCCTGGTCCTAATGCATCTGCCATCGGCAAGTATGGCGATATGCCTGTTTCATTAAGTACCGGCATTGCATCGATAGCTATTCCTTTTTATACCTACAGTGCTCCTCAAAAAGGGGCAAGTTTTAATGTTGGGCTCAATTACCATTCAGGAGGAATCAAGGTGGAAGACATGGCCTCCAATGTAGGTCTTGGCTGGTCGCTGAATGCAGGTGGAATGGTTTCCCGGACTATGCGGGGAAGACCTGATGAGGATAGCTACGGCTATTTAAATACCTCAGCGCTTCCTTATTATTATACGAATGGGTATGATTTAACTTCTACACCCTCAGGTTATCCCTCTACCAGCGCAGGAATATGTTACCAGAACGTTTCTTATGGTGATTTCCTTTCTGTGCAGGGTGTATCTGAAAATTCACTCGATGGCGAATGCGATATTTTCCAGTTTTCAGTAGGGAATGTATCAGGAAAATTCTTCTTTAAAAAAGACGGCTCTATACAGCTTGTCTCTCAGAGTAACTTGAAAATTACTTACTCAATTGTGAGTGGATCGATTGATGAATTCATCATCAAAGATGAAAAAGGGTTTAAGTATGTATTTAATCAGAAAGAATGGTCTACTGTTTCCAGTTCATTAAGTGGGGTGCCGCCTACACTGCCTACTTATGTCAGTAGCTGGTACGTCACCAAAATTGTATTCCCCGATGCTGTCAATGAAATCAATTTCACTTATGGTGGTAGTGGCAGCTCTCTGACGTACCAGGGCGGTTTTTCTGATTCCTATCGCCTAACCATCAGTGGTACTACCATCGTAGCTTCCAACCTTACCCAAAGTTATAATGATATATCTGGGTATGTAACTCGTATCTCCCAGATCAGTTTTCCGGATGGAACAGAAGTAGATTTTACTTATGGTTTCTCAAGAGATGATTATTACGGTGACAATGCATTAACCGCAGTTACCATTTCAAATGGTACGGTGCAAAAAACCTTCACACTGAGCTACGGCTATTTTGAATCTGATTATTGTGCCGGATGGGCCTATGGTTGTACACCCCCTTTAGGATATTCAAGTAATGATTTTTACAAAAGACTTAAACTGGTTTCTGTACAGGAAAGTTCAGGTTCACTTTCGCTTCCTCCCTATACATTTGAATACAATTCAACCAAACTACCTGTTCGCAATTCAAAAGCACAGGATTGGTGGGGTTTCTACAATGGGCAGGGTTATAACGGCACCCTGAATGGCTCAATTTATGTACCGGCTATCTCTCAAAATACCTATGGGGGTAATAAAACACCCTCCCTTACCTATGCAAAAGCATGGACCCTGGAAAAGCTAAACTATCCAACAGGTGGTTATACCAGTTTCGACTACGAACTGAATTATGGCTATGAGTCCTATTCTTCCACCTATATGTCGGTTGGGGGCTTGCGCATAAAAACAATTACCGACTACGATTCTGTTGCAGCAGTTGCTAAAGTTTCCAATTATACATATACCACTTCTTCTTCTGCTTCTTCAGGAGTGGTACGTGTAATTCCAAGCCATGTTTATTATTGGAACAGGTGTTACCTGGCATGGTCCTGGACTTATGAAGATTACCTGAACCAAACTTCACAACCCACACAGTCGCTATCTTATTTTAATGGTAGTCCCATTATTTACAGCAGGGTGGTGGTCGACAATACCATCAGTTCTGTTTCAAACGGCTATGTTATTCATGAGTTCACCAATACACCTGCTTATAATGGGCCAGATAACGATTTCCCTTATGTACAAAAACAAGACCTCGACTGGTCGCAAGGTTTACCACTCACCACTTCCTACTATTCAGCATCCAATGTGTTGCTGAAGAAAGTAGAAAATGAATACGATAATTATTATTTCACACCCTCTATTTCCGATGGCAACAGCCGTAACCTGATTGCCGGTTTATACTATTGGGATGATGTAAATACGTTTAGCGAAAAAATGTATGGGGCGAGGGCCTATTATATGACTTATGGCCGCAGCGACCTGAAAAAAACCACTGTTACCGATTATGACGCCAGTGGGTCTGTTGCTACGGTAACCAATCATTACTATGATAACGCCAGTATTTTTACATCAACCAGAAGCGTACAAACAGACAGTAAAGGGAACAGCATTACCACCGAAAGAAAATTTGCACATGATTTTGTGGGGCAGTCTATCCCCGATCAGATGATCACCAAAAATATGGTTGCTGTTCCACTGGAAGTAAAGCAAACCAATACAACCAACAGTACGGTAATCGGATGGTTCAAAAATGTACATGCACTATTCAATAGTACTACACTCGATTTATCTACACAGGAACGTTATGACCCTCAATCAACAGCCTGGGATACTGAATTGCAGGTGTTGAGCTACGACAGCAAAGGAAATATTGCAGAGATACAGGGCAGGAATAATATTACCACCAGCTACCTGTGGAACGAAAACGGAAATTACCCATCTGCAGAAGTAGTGAATGCGCCGGTATCTGCCATAGCCTATTCAAGCTTTGAATCAAGTGGTAAGGGGAACTGGACTTATTCCGGAACCATTAATACAGGAGGAGGTGCCACGGGAAGTAATAGTTATAGTTTATCCAGCGGAAACATTACACATTCCTCGCTTAATTCAGGTATAACCTATACGGTTAGTTACTGGCTTTATGCGGGTGGCTGGGTATCAGGCATTTCTGGTACGTCTGTGGTCACTAAAAATGGTTGGACATTATATACAGCAACTGTTTCTGGTACAACCAGTCTTTCCATCGGAGGTTCTGGTTATATAGACGAACTCAGGCTCTATCCTTCCACAGCACAAATGTCTACGGTAACCTATAACCCCCTTACAGGTGCTACCAGTAAAACAAATGCCAACAACCAGATCACCTATTATGAATACGACGCACTTGGTCGTTTGCAGAGTATACGTGACTGGGATAAAAACATAGTGAAGGCATTCGATTATAAGTATAAAGTAAACCCAACTACTAACTAACTGATCAGTATAAAGAATATTATATGCTTTTATCCATCATACATAAACAGGTTCAAAAATCAGCAGTTGCTTTTTTTGTAACCATAGTTATACTTGCATCAGTGCAGGCACAGGTGCAGCCGAATAGTTCAACACAACCTTCTGTATCACCTGTAAGTACACCTTCTGCTTATACAAGTGGCAGGCTGGCTAATCTTGTTCGAAGCTGGGATGCAACCCGTCCTTACAGTTCTTATAGTAGTGTAAGTTCGGCTGGTTATACTGAAGCAAAACAAAATACTCAGTATATCGATGGATTGGGCAGGTTGCTTCAGTCAGTGGATAAACAAATGAGTCCGGGAGCAAAAGATATGGTGCAGCCTTATCTGTATGATGCATATGGCAGACAGGTATATC
Source organism: uncultured Sediminibacterium sp. (assembly GCA_965650685.1). Taxonomy (GTDB): domain Bacteria; phylum Bacteroidota; class Bacteroidia; order Chitinophagales; family Chitinophagaceae; genus Sediminibacterium. Next base: position 27,114 of record CBFGPM010000001.1, on the reverse strand, counting down.
ATTATTTACCCTATACTTCAGGTTCTGCCACGGACGGATATTTTAAATTAAGTGCTTTTTCAGAACAGGCAAGTTTTATGTCGGGAACCTATAGCGGGGAAAGTGTTTATTATGGTAAATCAGATATTGAGTCTTCTCCACTGAATAGGTCATTGAAAGAAATGCCGGCCGGAAATAGCTGGGCCGGCAGTAATGTTGGAACAAGCAGTGCTTATGAATCAAATGGTTCAAGTGAAGTAAGACTCTGGACCATTGCACTTTCCTCAGGATCCAAACCGGTTAGTACAGCTTATTATGCCTCGGGTGTTTTATTCAGACTGGTTACAACAGATGAAAATGGTAAAAGGGTGGTTACTTATAAGGATAAGCACAACAAGGTGGTATTGAAGAAAGTAGAAATTAAGCAGGGTTCTGCCGCCAGTATTGGCTCACATACCGACTGGCTTTGTACTTATTATATTTATGATGACCGCAATAACCTGCGTTTTGTGTTACAGCCACAGGGTGTAGAAGACGTTGGCATAACAGCGGGTTCTATTGATCTTTCGAGTTATAGTGCTATTGTGAATGGGCAGTGTTTTTATTATGAGTATGATGGCCGTAACCGCATGATACTTAAAAAAGTGCCGGATGCAGAAGCTGTTGAATTGGTGTATGATGGTCGCGACAGGCTAATCATGACCAGAGATGGTAATATGCGCAATACAACTGGGCAATGGCTGGTAACAACTTATGACGCACTTAACCGACCATCTGCCACTTATTTGTGGACCAATAGTTCCACGGCTTCCTATCACCAGGGGCAAGCAGCTTCGAGCAGCACATACCCATCTCTCAGTGGCACATATATCTTACTGACCGAAACTTATTATGATAATTATAGCTGGGTGGGTAGTACGGGCATGCCATCTTCTTTTAATTCAAGTGAAACTTCATCTGGTTTCCTCACGCCATCAGACAATACAGCTCCCTATCCAAGAAGCATCAGCGCCAATGCTACCGCAACAGGTATGGCAACCGGCACAAAAGTGCGTATGCTTGAAACAGGCGCTTATTTGTATACCGCGAGCTTTTACGATGAATTTGGTCGTTTAATTCAGTTGCATTCACTCAACCAGACCGGTGGTATCGATATCACCACCAACCAATATAGTTTCGATGGTAAACTGCTGGTATCCAAATTCAATCACAATACAGGCTCTGGTTTTTACCCGGGGAGTGTTGTATTCTGGACAAGAAATACTTATGACCATGCAGGCAGACTGCTTACCATTAAAAAACAGGTAAACAGTGGCACAGAAGTTACCATAGCTACAAATACTTACAATGAAACCGGGCAGCTTTATACCAAAGCCTTACATACCTCTCCGCTGGAAACGCTTACTTATGAGTACTCCATAAGGGGTTGGTTGAAAGCCATCAACAAAGCCTATGTGTACTCGGGGGGCAGTAATTATTTTGGGATGAATATTTCCTATGATTATGGGTTTACCCAGAACCAGGTAAATGGAAATATAGGAGGCATCAGTTGGCGTGATGGTTATAATTATACACAGTACAATTATGGCTATTCCTACGATCCTGCCAATCGATTAATGAAAGCTGATTTTACAGGAGGTTCAACCGATTACAGTTCGCAGATGGGTGATGGTTCAACACCTACCACGGCTTATGATGCAAATGGTAATATCAAAAAACTAATCCATAAAGCGGGCTCAAATATAGATGACCTTGAATATGGTTATATCACCAATAGTAACCGCCTGAATTATGTTCGAGATGCTAATTATACTCCTTCATCTACACTGGGTGATTTCAAGGAACCGGCACAGAATTATAATACGGATTATGCTTATGATGATAATGGCAATATGATTTCAGATGCCAATAAATCTATTTCTGCTATTGACTACAATTTTCTGAACCTGCCGCGGCAGGTTACGATGACGGGAACCGGAAATGGAACCATAAATTATTCTTATGATGCACTTGGTGTAAAACAGAAGAAGACTGTGACGGAAGGAAGCACGGTAACCAACTTTTATTATATCAATGGTTTAGAATACAGTGATGCAGGGGAGTTAAGACAGATACCACATGAAGAAGGTCGGATACGCCGTAAACCAGATGGTTCTTATATCTACGATTATTACCTTAAAGATCATTTGGGAAGTGTTCGTGTAACATTATCGGAAGAGCAGCCAGCAACGGTATATAGTATGGTTACCAGCGAACCGGAAAATGAGGAGCAGGAAACAAAGTATTTTTATAATGTAAAAGAAACCCGGGCTCAAAAGCCATCTTCACACCCCACCAGAAAAGCAAAAGACCTGTATGCGAGTAAACTAAAAGGAGGAGAGAAAAAGACAGGTCCGGCAATACTGTTAAAAGTTACAAAGGGCGATAAATTATCTTTTTCAATAGAAAGCTGGTATGAGCGTAAGAACAAGGGAGGAAAGGATAAAACGATTGCCTTATCAGAAATAGCGAAACTTGCAACGGGCAATATCCTTGAAGCGGGTAAAGCGAGTGCGCTTTCTGCATTTTCAACAGAAAGCCTGTTGCCTGCCTTGAGTTCATTTTTAAAGGACCAGGATAAAACTGCCAATACCGGCAAACCCAAAGCTTTTTTAAACTGGGTATTACTGGATGAAAAGCTACAACCCTATAAAGACGATACAACGCTGATCGGCAAACCTGAATATAGCGGTTACTCGCAGGTTGGTGAAGAAAGCAAACTGACCAAACATGTTAAAAAAGACTGGAAAATTGACCGCAGCGGCTATGTGTACATATTTAGCAATAATTTAGATGAAGAAGATGTATTTTTTGAGAACTTTACAGTGATTACGCAGTCGGGCCCAATACTGGAAGTGAACCATACTTACCCATTTGGTTTAACAATAGATGGTATTAGTGGCCAGGCATCTGGCAGGTTGGAGAATAAGTATCGGTTTAATGGTGGTAATGAATTACAGAATAAGGAGTTTAGTAATGGTAATGGGCTTGAATGGTATGATGCCAAAAACAGAATGTATGACCCTCAATTAGGAAGATTTTTTCAGATTGACAAGCTTTCTGAACTTAGTATAGATTTTACACCTTATGGATTTGCTCGTAACAACCCAATTCGGATGAATGATCCATTAGGTTTGAGAGAAGATACGTTAAATGGAACTTCGGAAGAAGTAATGGTTAAATCATCCAGAAAAGAAGTTGCTACAAAAGCAATAAATAAATATGACTATGGTCAGATTACAGGGTGGATAGATTTTCAGCGTAAGAAAGGAAATAGTATTGAGGCGATACGAAACTGGGCATTACTAAACCCTTATTTGAGTAATGCAGCATTAGACAGAATAATGGATGGTACATCTGAAACTGCTGTTTCAATTCGTGATGCTAAAGCTGAGGCTTGGGAATTGGAAGGTAAGATATTTGCTGCTTTACTTGCAACTATTACAGGTTCAGAGTTATTGGCTTTAATTGAAGCAGAAGCTGCAGGTGTTGCTGCTGGTAGAGGGGTCGCTTCAATAACTTCAAAAACTAAAGATATTATAAAAGGCATAGATGCTTTGATAAAAGATGGTTCAATACTTGCTAATTATAAAGTCCAAGTCGGCCTGTCTAAAGTAATTAAAAATGCACCTGATTTAGCCAAGATTGCAAATACGGCTAAAAAACTTTATCAGAACAAAGCTTTGAAAGAAGCCGTAAAGGAAATAATCAAAGAAGTTCGTAAATCTTTATAATTATGACTCTGTTAGATAGGTATAGAAATTTGATGAGGCTAATACAACCTGATAAATGGAAGTATTTTCACTATAGGTCACTTAATAATTTTATCCTACAATTAGATAATGAAATGTTAAGCAATGATAGGGATTATTTAAATCAGAAATTGATTGATTTCTTTGATGTGATCGGCGAAAATGTGTCTGAACTTGATGGTCAAGTTGGGATAGAAATATTTGAAAAATACATCAATCCTATTGGAAAAAAACTGAAAAAATATGGGTTTAAAAGCATTACCCCAATAAAGTATCTTTTTCTTTATTCGGTTATGATTGACTCATTATTTTTTTTAGCATTCTACCCCTTCCCATATCCCATTTCGACTGCAATAGTTTTACTATATTATACTATTCGTATGAAATGGATATATAACTCAAACAAGGTTTATGGCACATTTTATTAGTTTATTTAAATTGTCCATTAGTCTTAATGTCTAAATCAACCGCTCCATAAAAAGGGCGGTTTTCCGCAGATTGGGAGGTGGAATCATATTGATCCTTTAAGTGATCAGATGCGAAAATGGTCTCCTTATGTATATTGTTTTAATAATCCAGTTAGATTTGAAGACCCTGATGGCATGAAACCTGGGGATAGGTACAGAAGTAAGGACGCAGCTGCATTAGCTTGGGCGAAAGATTATGCTGGGCTTTCTATCTCTGATAATAGAGAATTATCTTCATTGATATATTCCTTTAAAAAAGGGAATAGAACATTCTTTTCATATACGCCTGAACAACATTTTTTCTTCTCAGCGTGTACTTAATCCAGTGAAGTTCATCGCAGTGTCTCTGAGGTACGAAGGACGCTGCGTGTTACACAGCCAGCGAGTGCCAATTGCTTTTAAACTTACAAATGCGTTACAGAGAAATTGAGCCTTAAAATTAATGATTAACTTTCCTATGTGTAAGTGGCCGCAGAGACCTCTACGAGAGACATATGCGGGGAATCTGCCATAATGTATAACTTTCGGAGAATAAAATGATGACAAAAACTAAATCTAATACTAAAATTGGCGATATTTTTTCAGTGGAAATTGGTCCCGCGGAGAAAAAATACTTTCAATTAATAGCATTTGACCTAACTCAATTAAATAGTGATGTAATTAGAGTGTTTAGACGTATTTATTCGGAGGATTCTAATCCAGACTTTTTGGAAGTCGTAAAGGGAGATGTTGAATTTTACGCTCATTGTGTTACAAGACTAGGGTTAAAAATGAAATTTTGGAAAAGGGAATACAATGTTTCTGATGTAGGCGATTACACTAACATTCTTTTTAGGAGCAGCGGAGATTCACCAGAGGCCAAAACCTCAAAGAATTGGTGGGTATGGAAAATTAATCAAAGTCAACAATTTGTTGGGGAGCTTAAGGGAGAAAATCGAATGGCAGAAATAGGCAGCGTAATGCCTCCCGATAGTATTGTTTGCAGAATTCGAACAGGAAATTATGATTTTGCATATCCTGATTTTTAGCATTAATTTTTTTCTCCTCAGGGTGTTCTTAATCAAGCGAGGTTCGTCGCAGTGTCTCTGAGGTACGAAGGACGCTGCGTGTTACACGTCTTGGGTGTTAGATCAAAACAAAGTAATCATGCATATTGTACTTAATTACTGAACCTGCTGCACTCCGTAGTGTTCGTATTGTGTTATTGTATTTTTGACTCATGTCAGTACGTAAAAAAATCAGAGAAGTAAATGGTGTGTACTTTATAACATTTACCTGTGCGAGATGGTTGCCGTTATTTGAAATGACGAATGGTTATGATGCGGTATATAAATGGTTTAATTACTTAAAATCCTGCAATCATCATATAGTTGGATATGTGATTATGCCCAATCATGTACACGCTGTAATTGCCTTTTCAAGAACTACGCAACTGATAAATACAATTATAGGAAATGGTAAACGATTTATGGCGTATGAGTTGGTGAAAAGACTTACACTGTTAGGCAGACAAGATATACTGGAACAACTATCAGGTTGGGTAAATAAGACAGATAGGTTAAAGAATAAACAACATGAAGTATTTGAGCCATCATTTGACAGAAAAGAATGTTACTCAATTGCATTTATGAAACAGAAAGTTGACTATATTCATAACAATCCATGTAAAGCAAGGATGCCAGGGATAAGAATACCGGAAGATTATGCGCATAGTTCGGCAAGATATTATTATACAGGCATACAAGGGTTATATCCAGTAATTACCTATATGGAGTTGCAGGACATAGATTTGAGATGAACATAGGAAGATGCCTTGTAATTGTAGGCCCACAAAAGTGCAGCACGCGGAGTCCTTCGTGCCTCAGAGACTCCGCGAAGAACGCTCAAGTATGAACACCCTACGGAGAAGAAAAGTATCCGAGGACTTGCAAAGGGCAGGATATAGACAATATCAATAATAGAGTATGAAAAAAACAACAATAATTATAATAATAGCTGTGATATTTTTTGGGTGTAATAAAAAGCGAATGGTAAAATCGCCCGATGGAAAGAAAGAGTTGCTCTTTACTTGGATAGAAAGCTATTCCCCATCAAATAGAAGTTATATAAAAATATCCTTGGCGGAAGATCCGAAAACATTTGTATCAATTAGGCCTATATTAGATTTTCCAATAGCGATATACTGGGGGGATACAATTAAGATTCGCAAAGGCATAATAGTAGACCTTGATACGACTTCCGGCCTTATGAACTGGCGAAGTGATCTTGAGAAACAAGATATACGGCAAATGATAATTCAAAAAAATACTTTTGATTCATTAAAATGGCAGTCTATTTCATTGCAAAAATTATTTGATTAAAATTTTTTCTCCTCAGCGTCTACTTAATCCAGCAAAGTTCATCGCAGTTTCTTTGAGGTATGAAGTCCATGGGACTTTGGAGGACGCTGCGTGTTACACGTCTTGGGTGTTAGATCAAAACACAGCAATCATGCATATTGAACTTAATTACTGAACCTGCAGCACTCTGTAGTGTTTTTTTTTCTCCGCAGGGTGTTCTTAAGCAAGCGAGGTTCGTCACAGTGTCTTTGGAGGACGCTAAGTGTTACCCAGCCAGCGTGTACCATTTACTTTTAAACTTTTTTCTCCTCAGCGTCTACTTAATCCAGCGAAGTTCATCGCAGTGTCTCTGAGGTACGAAGGACGCTGCGTGTTACACAGCCAGCGAGTAACAATTACTTTTAAACTTACTAATGTGTTACAGAAAAGTTGAGCCTTAAAATTAATGATTAACTTTCCTATGTGTAAGTGGCCGCAGAGTCCTCTACGAGAGACATATGCGGGGAATCTGCCATAATGTAGACCTTGCGGGGAATAAAAGTTCGACTTATGAATAAAATATTCTTTTTTATTTTACTTGTTGGAGTTGTTTTGTTTTGGTTTGGTGAAAAACGAAAATTTTACCAGTTTGGTGATGGGAAATATCTAACAGTTTGGAAAACGTATGGGGGCGTTTGTTACATTATTCCAGGGAAATATTTTGGAATAATAAAGCCGTCTGATGGATATATTCAATCTCCTATAACAGATGCAATTGTTTTGTTCTCATCAAAACAATTTGGTGATACTATTGTTTATAATTCCTTGTCTAGCGTAACTCCTGTTAATTCAATAAGTAAACACATATACTTCTTAGATTTGAATTTAGAAAAGGAACGGGTTTATCCATTTTTGTATGAAAATACAATGACAAAGGCAACAGAAGTAAAGCAGGGTGTAAAATATTTGCATGTACTTATCCGTGATAATTTTGCTATAGGAAAAAATGGCATACGATTAAATTAGAGTTTTTTTTTCTCCTCAGCGTCTACTTAATCCAGCGAAGTTCATCGCAGTGTCTCTGAGGTACGAAGTCCATGGGACTCTTTGGAGGACGCTCGTTACACAGCCAGCGTGTACCATTTACTCTTAAACTTACTAATGTGTTACAGAAAAGTTGAGCCTTAAAATTAATGATTAACTTTCCTATGTGTAAGTGGCCGCAGAGTCCTCTTCGAGAGACATCTGCGGGAAATCTGCCATAATGTAGACCTTGCGGGAATAAAATAAAGTTGTAATCCAAAAATTATGATAATGAAAATTCTGATGACTATTTTAGGAACTGTTTCTATTTTCTGTTATTGTACAACTTTTAAGAGTAGTCTTTCTGGGATACAAAACAGATATATGATAAAATCAATTGATTCTATTAATAACTGGTATATAGTATATGCTTCAAGAAAAGACAGTATGTACAAGATAGTAACTGCGAAAACATCTGAAGGTCTGAAGTGTACCCAAAAAATAATTATTAATAATTACTATAACCTAAAATTATACTCCAGAAAAGAAAACGCCCCTGTAATAAATGGTGTAAAAGTTGCTCCGACCAATTCTCTTGATATTCAGTGTTATGCTTTTGACGAAGCAACGAATATTTGTGTTGAGCCAAAAAAAAACATCTACGACTGGTATATGACTTCAAATATCAGAGGGCTATGCTATCATGAATGAAATTGCACACTTGCAACATTCACATTTTTCCTTAATAAAATGGTTCAAATACAATCCAAAACCACTCCACAAAACGGAGTGGCTTTTTTTTCTCCTCAGCGTCTACTTAATCCAGCAAAGTTCATCGCAGTGTCCCTGAGGTACGAAGTCCATGGGAGAATCTTTGGATTTTATCACAGAATCTGCGTGTTACACAGCCAGCGTGTACCATTTGTTTTTAAACTTACTAATGCGTTACAGAATAGTTGAGCCTGAAAATTAATGATTAACTTTCCTATGTGTAAGTGGCCGAAGAATGCTCTACGAGAAACATCTGCGGGGAATCTAATCTGCCATAATGTATAACTTTCGGGGGATAAAAAAATGATTATGTTATTTGAAAAAAGGAAGAAGCATGTCGCCAAATCTTCAAGACAATGGAGGGAATTGGTTTATAATGCAATGCTAAATGATGGCAAGTTAAATGTCTTACTCACAGATGGGTTGTTGTCTATTACTAAGCTGGTAACAACAATAGATTCAGAGGATGCAAGGTTGAAAATAAAAGAATATGTTCTTGCTTCTAATGGAAAAAAAATACAGGGATTAGTTGACAGAATTCCATTAGATTTTGATGAATGCAGCTACCCTTTGATTAATTTGTTTATATTAAAAAATCGCTCAGGCCAATACATTATAACCATCGCAGAAACTGCTGACTTTTCTCAGTTTACGTTTGTTGACATTATTAAAGGTGAATTTATTTCTGAAAATAAGTTTGAAACGGTTATGCGAGTTTTCCCAATATAAGGTTTCATTTTTTTTCTCCTCAGCGTGTACTTAATCCAGATAAATTCATCGCATTCTCTGAGGCACGTAGGACTGCGTGTTACGCCGCCAGCGTGTACCAATTACTTTTAAACTTACTAGTAAGAACACCCTACCGGGGATAAATTATAGCTGTTTATCGCAATACCATATCTCGCTATTACTTAAGGCCATGCTCAATACATCTTCATAATAACAACAGTACCTAAACAGGGCACAACACGCATATGGTGTTGTGCTGTGTTGATGGTGTGCTGATGATGTGTAGATGATACGGGTAAGTACTTAATAATGAGCGAATTAGAGACAGGTGTTTTTTTGTCTAAAAATGTGGTCATCACCACTTTTTAAAAGCTCCGAAACTTGCTAAAATTGCTTCTCTCCAGGGTTGGGATACCCTTTAAAAACTAACGCCTGTAAGTAAAATCATCCTATTTAATATTCCTTTCATAAAAAAATACACCACTATAACCCAAACTGTTATAATTTTACACCCTCAAAAACTAATAAGTTTTAAACAGTGAAGCAGATCCTGATCAATTACCTTTACCTCCTATTGAACACCCCTAAACAGGTGTTTTCAATAGAAGCTGCTTTTAACTTCCTCCCGCGACCCCGACGTGGTTGCTGATAGGACGAGCAACTGGCACTTGCCCCTATCAGTGGAAAACTCCCCGGAATTGTTTTTCTGACAGGTAGCTGTCGTTCCCTTTACGTTATTTAATTTTTATAAGTTGGAACAAAATATCATTGTTCGTGTAGCCAATAGTGGCGACACAGGATATGCACAAACCATTACCGATGAAATGGAATCATCGGCCAAAGCACGTGGAACAGGTATCGCCAAACGAAGCCCGGAATATGTAGCAAAGAAAATGGATGAAGGTAAAGCCGTTATCGCTTTATTACCCGATGGAACCTGGGTAGGGTTCTGCTATATAGAAGCATGGGGACACGATTCTTTTGTAGCCAATAGCGGCCTCATCGTTTCGCCTGCCTTCCGTAAAAGCGGAGTAGCCAAGCTTATTAAACAAACCATATTCAACCTTTCAAGGGTTAAGTACCCGAAAGCTAAAATTTTCGGCTTAACCACCGGACTGGCTGTTATGAAAATTAACAGCGACCTTGGTTATGAACCGGTAACCTATAGCGAACTTACCGATGATGAAGAATTCTGGGCAGGCTGCAAAAGCTGTGTAAACTATGATGTACTGATGAGCAAAGAAAGAAAAAATTGCTTCTGTACCGCTATGTTATACGACCCTGCCGATCATTTTGAACCGGAAGAAACTTCTTCAGAGTTTAAAAAGAATTCTAAAATATATGAACGCTTTATGAAACTGAAACAACACAAACTGTTGCGCATGTTTCGTAAAAAAGAAAATGGCGGTGCAGCCATCAAACCAAAATCATTTTTTCATCACCTGTTTAATCTCTGATTATACAGGATCATTGTACCAGTAAAGCAAGCATCGTATGAGCACTCTTCCTACATCACTTCCCGCAGGCACCAAAGTAGTATTGGGTTTTAGTGGCGGACTCGACACATCTTATTGTGTAAAATACCTGACCGATGAAAAAGGCTATGAAGTTCATAGTGTAATTGTAAATACCGGTGGTTTTTCTCCGGCAGAATTAGAACAGATCGAAGCACATGCCTATAAACTAGGCGTAAAATCGCACACAACAGTAGATGCAGTAAAAAGCTATTACGATAGTATCATTCGTTTCCTTATATATGGTAATGTACTCAAAAACAATACTTACCCTTTAAGCGTAAGTGCCGAAAGACTTAGCCAGGCACTTCATATCGCCGAACATACTAAGAAACTGGGCGCCAAAGCAGTGGTGCATGGTAGTACCGGCGCTGGTAACGACCAGGTGCGTTTCGACATGGTATTTCATATCATGATACCCGGTGTTGAAATCATTACACCCATCCGTGATATGAAACTGAGCAGAGAAGAAGAAATCAGCTACCTGAAATCGAAAGGGGTAGAAATGAATTTTGAAAAAGCAGCCTACTCCATCAACAAAGGACTCTGGGGCACCAGTGTAGGCGGTAAAGAAACACTGCACTCAAAAGGTATGCTACCTGAAGAAGCATGGCCAACTCAGGTAACAAAAACAAATGCGGAAGAATTAAAACTTGGTTTTGATAAAGGTGAACTGCGACGCGTTAATGACCAGCACTTTAGCCATCCGGCCGAAGCCATTCAATATGTACAATCTATTGCAGGTCCATTTGGCATAGGAAGAGATATACATGTAGGCGATACCATCATAGGCATCAAGGGCCGAGTAGGCTTTGAAGCTGCTGCTCCCATGGTGATACTCAAAGCACACCATGCACTCGAAAAACATGTACTCACCAAATGGCAGCTTAGCTGGAAAGACCAGCTTGCACAATTTTATGGCAACTGGTTGCATGAAGGACAAATACTGGATCCGGTAATGCGCGATATTGAAGCATTCCTGCAACACTCTCAGGAACAGGTTACGGGAGATGTATTTATTCAATTACAACCTTACCGCTTTACCATCATCGGTATTGAATCGCCCAACGACCTCATGAGCAGCAAGTTTGGCAAATACGGTGAAATGAACAGCGGCTGGACAGGTGAAGATGTTAGAGGATTCTCTAAAATATTCGGCAACCAGACTTCTATTTATCACAGCATCAAAAATGAACAGTCATGAAGCAGATAAGGGTAGCTATAACAGGAGCAGCAGGTTATACAGGTGGAGAATTGATACGGCTGTTATTAAAACACCCACAGGTTGAACTGGTAAATATACACAGCACCAGTAATGCCGGAAAACCTTTGTATGCAGTACATGCAGACCTGTTGGGCGAAACCAGCCTGCAATTTAGCAGCGAACCTCTTGCAGATGCCGATGTGTTGTTTCTCTGCGTTGGACATGGAGATGCTAAAAAATTCCTCGACCAGCATTCGATACCCTCCTCTGTAAAAATCATTGATCTTTCACAAGACTTTCGATTAAAAACTACTTCAAAGCACCAGGATAAATCATTTGTCTATGGCCTGCCTGAATTAAACAGGGAATCTATACAGCAGGCGCAGTATATCGCCAATCCAGGTTGTTTTGCAACTGCTATTCAACTTGCATTACTCCCTCTGGCAAAAGCCGGCATATTAGGAGATGTACATACTACCGGTATAACAGGCTCCACGGGTGCGGGGCAGTCATTAAGCAATACCTCGCATTTTAGCTGGCGCGCCAATAATATACAGGCGTATAAATCTTTGAGTCACCAGCATATCAAAGAAATAACCGAATCGCTGAATCAGTTACAGTCCAATGATCCATTAACTATTAATGGTGAAGGCAAGGGCGTACATTTTGTACCATGGCGCGGCGATTTTACCAGGGGTATCTATACCAGCTCCATCATAGACAGTAGTTTAACGATTGAAGAGCTTCAATCACTATACCGCGATTTCTATGCAACTGCGGCATTTACCCACTTCAGTGAGCAGATGATAGACCTTAAACAAGTGGTTAATACCAACAAATGTCTGGTGCATATTGAAAAGCAGGGAAGCAAAATGGTGGTGCACAGTGCCATCGATAACCTGTTGAAAGGAGCCAGCGGACAGGCAGTACAAAACATGAACCTGTTATTTGGTCTGGATGAAAAAACCGGGCTCGGTTTAAAAGCAAACTATTTCTAAATCGCTCAAAAGCGACAACCTAATTGAACTATGAAACTTTTTGATGTATATCCGCTCAATAATATTACCATCGAGAAAGCATCAGGATCCACTGTTTGGGATAATAATGGAATCAAATACCTCGATATGTATGGCGGCCATGCTGTAATCAGTATTGGACATACCCACCCGCATTGGGTAAAAAGAATAGAGGAACAACTCCATAAAATTGCTTTCTATTCTAATTCAGTGATCATACCAGTGCAGCAACAACTGGCAGATAAACTCGCAACCTTAAGCGGTAAAGAAAACTACCAGTTATTCCTTTGTAACAGCGGTGCCGAAGCCAATGAAAACGCACTGAAACTGGCATCGTTTCATACAGGGCGTAAAAAAATTGTTGCGTTTAAAAAATCATTTCATGGTCGTACCTCATTGGCTGTGGCTGCAACAGATAACCCATCTATTGTAGCGCCCGTGAACGAAACCGATAATATCATTTTTCTTCCATTTAATGATGTAAATGCCTTGCACCAGTGTTTTGTAGAAGAAGGAGCAAATATTGCAGCAGTTATTACAGAAGGCATACAAGGTGTTGGAGGTATTAACGTTGCAAGCCCGTTATTCCTGCAAACCATTCGTTCTTTATGTGATCAGTATGATGCGTTATTTATTGCAGACAGCGTACAATGTGGCTATGGAAGAACCGGTAAATTCTTTGCCCACGACCATGCAGGCGTAAATGCCGATATCTATTCTATGGCCAAAGGAATGGGCAATGGTTTTCCAATCGGAGGAATTTTGATAGCACCACATATACAACCCAAACATGGAATGCTTGGTACTACATTCGGCGGAAACCACCTGGCCTGCGCCGCAGCATTGGCAGTATTGGAAGTGATGGAAGATGAAGCCCTTGTTCAGGCGGCTGCAGAAAACGGAACTTATTTAATGGAACAATTGAAAACAATACCGGAAATAGAAAATGTAAGAGGGCTAGGTTTTATGATTGGTTTTGATGTACCGGAAAATATCAAAGACCTGAAAAAAGTATTGCTGCAGGAGTACAAAATTTTTACCGGAGAAGCAAAGCCAAACGTAATCAGACTGTTGCCATCACTTGCATTGACAAAAGCACAAATTGATGAATGTATAGCGTCCATTAAACAAGCAATCACTTTTTTAAATAAACCCTCTGCGTAAACTCCATTATCTCCTGTTCTCTGCGGTGAAAACAAAACCATCACAGTGAACAGGGGAACACAGAGCCATCCACAGAGAACAAGTAAGCCATGAAACAATTTATTTCTGTAAATGATGTAGCCGATATCAATGCACTGATCAGTAAAGCCATCAGTTGTAAGGCTAACCCACTGCAATACCAGCAACTGGGTGCAGGTAAGCGTATCGGGTTATTGTTTCTGAATCCAAGCCTTAGAACAAGATTAAGCACACAAGTAGCTGCCAGAAACCTGGGTATGGAAGCTATTGTATTTAATGTAGACAAAGAAGGCTGGGCCCTTGAATTTGAAGAAGGTGCAATCATGAGTGGCAATACCGTAGAACATGTAAAAGACGCAGCACCGGTATTGGGTCAGTATTTTGATATCCTTTGTATCCGCACCTTTCCTTCACTGAAAAACAGGGAAGATGATTATAGTGAAATGTTTATACACCAGTTCATTAAATATGCGGGTGTTCCGGTGGTTAGTCTGGAAAGTGCCACACTACATCCTCTTCAATCTTTAACTGATCTGGTAACCATCACTGAAGAATTAAAAGCTAAGCCTATACAACGTAAGCCCAAAATTGTATTAACCTGGGCACCACATATCAAACCCCTGCCGCAATGTGTGGCCAATAGTTTTGCTGAATGGGTAAATGCATGGGGTGAGGCAGACTTTGTGATTACACATCCGGCGGATTATGAACTGGCAGAAAAGTTTACCAAAGGCGCAACCATTACACATGACCAGGATGCGGCATTGGCGGGAGCTGATTTTGTTTATGTGAAGAACTGGAGCACTTATACCGACTACGGTAAAGTATACGAAAATGACCCAGCCTGGATGCTTACAGAAGAGAAAATGAAAGTGACCAATCAGGCGAAAGTGATGCATTGTTTACCCGTAAGAAGAAATGTTGAATTGAGCGATGAAATGCTTGATGGGCCACATAGCCTTGTTACAAAGCAGGCCGGAAACCGCGTATGGGCGGCACAGGCTGTATTACATGAAATGCTTACCTCAAAATAATGATGCAGGAACCTCTATATATCATAAAGATCAGCGGTAACATCATTGATGATGAACAAAGGCTTGATGCTTTTCTTAAGCAGTTTGCAAAACTGGAGGGCAATAAAATACTGGTTCATGGTGGCGGAAAACTGGCCACCAAAATGGCCGAACAAATAGCTATCCCGCAAAAAATGATCGACGGCCGTCGTATAACAGATGCCGATACCCTGCGAATAGTAACCATGGTTTATGCGGGTTATATAAACAAACAGATTGTAGCAAAATTACAGTCGATGGGCACCAATGCATTAGGTATTACAGGTGCAGACGGTAACGCCATACTAGCCCATAAGCGGCAACATGCAACGATTGATTATGGTTTTGTTGGAGATATTGATATAGTTAATGCAAACCTGTTTGATCAATTATTACAACAAAATACGACCGTCATAATTGCACCGATTACACATGATGCCAATGGACAATTATTAAACACCAATGCAGATACCATTGCACAGGAAATTGCCAAGGCATTAAGTGGACAATATCAAACAAACCTTGTTTATTCTTTTGAGAAAAAAGGCGTTTTGACAGATGTAAATGATGATAATTCGGTTATAAATACATTAGATAGAAAGAATTACGAGCTTTTGAAATCAGCAGGCAAAATATTTGCAGGAATGATTCCCAAGCTTGATAATGCATTTGCTGCAATTGAAGCAGGAGTTAGTAAAGTGATTATTGGCCAGGCAGAAGAACTAACTTTACTCATAAGCGCTAAATCAGGAACCACGATACAATAAAATGGGTACGCCATTAAACATATTATACGAACAATCTGTCGGACTGTTGAAAGAACTGATTGCCATTCCTTCTTTCAGCAAGGAAGAAAATGTTACAGCGGATCGCATTCAACAATTCCTGGAAACAAAAAATATACAGGTTAACAGACACCTGAATAATGTATGGGCAACAAACCTGCATTTCAATCCTGCAAAACCAACTATCTTATTAAATTCACACCACGATACCGTAAAACCCAATAAAGCATATACAGTGGATCCCTTTTCTCCAATAGAAAAGGATGGGAAATTGTTCGGGCTGGGAAGTAATGACGCTGGTGGACCATTAGTAGCTTTGATGGCTGTTTTTCTGCATTATTATGATGCTGAACAGTTGGCTTATAATTTTGTTTTCGCAGCAACTGCTGAAGAAGAAATTTCAGGGAAGAATGGTATTGAAGCTTTGCTTCCTTTATTACCCGAAATCGCATTTGGCATTGTGGGTGAGCCAACACTCATGCAAATGGCGGTAGCGGAAAGGGGGTTGTTGGTATTGGATGCAGTTGCTTCAGGTAAACCTGGTCATGCAGCTAGAAACGAAGGAGAGAATGCCTTATACAAGGCAATGAGAGATATTCATTGGATTGAAAACTACCAGTTCGAAAAAGTTTCAGAACTATTAGGTCCGGTGAAGATGACGGTAACAGTGATCGAGACAGAAAATAAAGCACATAATGTAGTACCAGCTTCCTGCAATTTTGTAATTGATGTTCGGGTAAATGAGTGTTATGTATTTGAGGAAGTCATTGATACTATTCAGGCCAATCTTCAATCTGTCATAAAACCACGCAGTCTTAGGATGAAATCAAGTAGCATTCCACTCGATCATCCTTTGATTATGGCCGGAAAAAAACTGGGCAGAAGCTGGTATGGCTCACCCACCACATCAGACAAAGCACTGATGCCCTTTCTTACCTTGAAAATGGGGCCAGGTGATTCAGCAAGAAGTCATAGTGCAGATGAATTTATTCACCTGCATGAAATATCAGCAGGTATTGAATTGTATATAGCATTGTTAGAGGAACTAATGCAGCAGCAGAGAAATTAAAGGAGACAAGTATTTCCTAACCGGGCAACCAAATCATTAAATGTAAACACATGAAACTCTGGCAAAAAAATAGTACTGTTTCGGAAGCGGTAGAACATTTTACTGTAGGGAAAGATCGTGAAATGGATCTGTTACTGGCGCCATTTGATGTACTTGGTTCTATTGCCCATGTAACCATGCTGGCAGAAGTGGGTTTGTTGACAAAAGAAGAAGCTATACTGGTAAATAAGGAACTACGTAATATCTATAAAGAAATTCAGGATTCCCTTCACGAAGGAGTCCATGGGACATTCACCATTCACAAAAGCATAGAAGACATTCACTCACAGATTGAGTTTATGCTTACTGAAAGAATAGGGGAAGCAGGTAAAAAAATACATAGCGCCAGAAGCAGGAACGATCAGGTATTGGTAGATATTAAATTATTTCTGCGTAATGAAATAAGACTGTTGGCAGAAGAAGTACAAAACCTTTTTCAATTACTGCAGGTTCAAAGTGAGAAGTTTAAGGCGCATTTATTACCAGGTTACACGCACCTGCAATTGGCCATGCCATCCTCATTCGGTTTGTGGTTTGGTGCATATGCGGAGAGTCTGGTAGACGATATCACTACATTACAGGCTGCCTATAAAGTGGTAAATAAAAATCCATTAGGCTCTGCAGCAGGTTATGGATCTTCTTTCCCTATCAACAGAACACTTACCACCAAACTGCTTGGTTTTGATGACCTGAATTATAATGTTGTATATGCACAAATGGGAAGGGGTAAAGCAGAACGAATTACAGCAATGGCGATGGCAAATATTGCTGATACGCTTAGTCGGATGAGCATGGATATGTGTTTGTACCTGAACCAGAATTTCGATTTTGTGCAATTTCCGTCAGAGCTTACAACCGGATCCAGCATTATGCCCCATAAGAAAAACCCCGATGTGTTTGAACTCATCAGGTCGCATGCCAATAGAATAAAAGCATTGCCAAATGAAATAATGCTGATGACCACCAACCTGCCTTCCGGATACCATCGCGATCTTCAATTGCTGAAAGAGCATTTGTTCCCGGCATTTAATACCCTGAGGCAGTGTTTACAAATGGCACACCTGATGCTTTCATCTATTGAGGTGAAAACCAATATCATGCAAGATGAAAAGTACCTGTATGCATTTAGTGTAGAAGAAGTAAATAAGTTGGTACTTCAGGGAGTACCCTTCAGAGATGCTTACAAACAGATCGGCATGTTGATTGAAGAAAACAAATTTGAAACCAATGCGACCCAGGTTAACCATACCCATGAGGGCAGCATCGGTAATCTTTGTAATGATGCGATTCAATCCATGATGGAAAAAGCAATGGCAGGTTTCCAGTTTGAAAAAGCTGCAAACGCCATTCAAATGTTGTTGGAAAATTAAAGTCGGTAGAATAGTGACCGCATTCTTGGCACAATCCCTAAAATATTGTTGTTTTGATGCTCTTAAACCAGAAATGATGCGAATAATATTTTCATGCTTAGTTGCATTTGTAGTGGCAGGTACTACTTATGGCCAAACAAAAACAACTAAACCTGCGGCGCCAAAAACTACTAAAGCACCTGTTAAAACGGTAGTAAATCCTTTGAAAAACAGTAAAGATTCTGCCAGCTATGCACTTGGTATCAGGATTGCTCAAAACCTCGAAAACCAGGGTATGGGTAATTTGAATGTGGCCATATTGCAAAGGGCATTGTCGGATCAATTGCAAAAGAAGAAAATCATTATCCCTGAAATGGCACTCGATGGATGTATACAGGATTTTATATCGGAAGCAAATGAAGCGAAGATGGGAGAGATTAAAAAGCAGGCCAAAACCTTTCTTGATGCCAATGCCAAACGTCCGGGTGTAGTTACATTACCTAGTGGTTTACAATATGAGATCATAAAAAATAATCCTGATGGCGTAAAGCCGGTCGCTACTGATCAGGTTAAATGTCATTATCATGGAACATTGATCGACGGAACCGTTTTCGACAGTTCAGTTGAACGCGGTGAGCCCATTGTATTTTCAGTAGGTGGTGTAATCAAAGGCTGGCAGGAAGCATTACAATTAATGACCGTAGGAAGTAAATGGAAGCTATACGTACCCTCCGATTTAGCCTATGGTGATAACCAGGCCGGACCAAAAATTGGTCCTGGATCTACCTTAATCTTTGAAGTAGAGCTTATTTCAATAGAAAAATAATCACACAATAAAGAAACCTTAAAAGCCAATGTTATTACGCATTGGCTTTTTTCATGCTCTTAATATGAATCCAGATGGCTCTCCCATGGACTATGGACCATGGACCAAAGCCCATAGCCCCTAGGAAAGCCATTAACCTTTATTAACCTTTCCCCAAAGTTCATTAACCGCTTTTAGATTTCGACGACCCTACTTTTGGTTTATTAAAATCAAAACTAATGTTTAAGTACGTCGCTACACTGTTGATTATTGCACTTTTACCCGCTTTCTCAGAGGCGCAAAATACCGGATCCGTAAAAGGGCATGTATTTGATACGGCCACTAATCGTGGACTGGCATATGCAACTGTTTCTATTGTAGACAGCAAAGATTCTACCCTTGTTACCTTTACCCGAGCCGATTCTACGGGTAAGTTTAATTTTAAAACGCTTGAAAAAGGTTCATACCTGATTTCAGCTTCCTATGTTGGTTATGTGCCTGTCTGGAAATCAATTGAAGTAACTGCTGGTAATATGCTGGACCTTGGTCAACTGATACTAACCGATGTACTTAAAAGTAATGATGTAACGGTTACAGCTAGAAGGGCCCCGGTAACCATCAACAATGATACGGTTGAATTTAATACCGAAAATTTCAAAACACAACCCAATGCAGTGGTGGAAGACCTGTTGAAACGATTGCCCGGAGTTACAGTCGATACCGATGGAACAGTAAGGGTTAACGGACAAAAGATTAACCGCGTTTTGGTTAACGGCAAAGAGTTTTTTACCGGTGACCCGAAAATCGCTACCAAAAACCTGGATGCCGATGCAGTAGATAAAGTACAGGTATTTGATAAAAAAAGTGATAGAGCCGAATTCACCGGAATTGATGATGGTAATTCAGAAAAAGCCATCAACCTGAAACTCAAAAAAGACAGGAACAAATCTACCTTCGGAAGAATTGCAGGAGGCGCCGGGGGCGACGATGGCCGATATGATGCCCAAACCAATATTAACCGATTTAATGGCGATCAGCAATTATCACTGCTGGGTATGGCTAACAACGTTAATAAGCAAGGATTCAGTTTAAATGATATCATGAATTTCACTGGCGATCTGGCGCGAGGTATGCGTAATACCGGAGGCGGAATTAGTATTAGTATCAATAGCGGAGGGGGTGGTGATAATGGACTGCCAGTAACCGGACTTGGACAAAACCAGCAGGGTGTGGCTACAACCTATGCAGGTGGTGTAAATTATAATGATTTATGGAACAAGAAATCAAATGTAAATACCAGCGGTATGTTCAGCGATATAGACCTCGCTACCAATCGAACTACCAATCGCCAGAATCTGCTACCCGGTAACAGTTTTGATTATCTAGGCAATAGTAATTCAGCAAGAAGAATACAACAACAAAGATGGAACGGAGGTTTCGATCATAAATTCGACAGTTTGATTTCTTTGAAGGTAACACCTGTTGTTTCTGCGCAGCAGAATAATAGCCGCACTTATAGTAGTTATAGCTCAACCAATACAAGCGGACAAAAAATAAATGATGGTTTCAGCGACAGCAGAACAAATTCAGAAGCCCTGAACCTATCTGCTACTGCTTTGTACCGCCAGCGTCTGAAGAAAAAGGGGAGAACCATTTCCGGTAATTTCACCCTCAACTATAACGATAGTAAACAAACAGGAGACCTGTACACCCGTAATACCTTCTATGCGGCAGGAGTGCCTTTGCGCGACTCTATTACTAATCAGAAAAACAGCAGGAATGCCATCACCCGAAATTTCGGAGCAACCATTACCTATACCGAACCCATTGGATCAAAATCATTGCTGGAAATCACTTCATTTTATAATACCAATAGCGGTCAGAGCGATCGAAAAACATATGACTACAACAGTGGTTCTGGAAAATATGACCAATATAATACGGTGTTGAGTAATGATTTTACCAGTAGTTATAATTATGGTGGAGGTACACTTAATTTCAGATCGAATATGAAGAAGTTTTCTTTAACTGTTGGGTCATCATTTCAGTCTGCCATACTTAAGAGTACCAATAATACCAATGGTAATGTAATTGAACAACATTTCTCTGATCTGTTGCCGAGTGCCAACATACAATATAAGTTGGCATCGACGAAAACATTATCTCTGGGACTGAATACATCTACTACTCAGCCGTCAACGGCTCAGTTGCAGCCCATAGCGGATGTGAGTGATCCATTGAATACGTATACTGGTAATCCAAACCTGAAAAGAAGTTATGTGCAATCACTAAACCTGAGCTTCTTTTCAACCAATATCTATACACAAAGAAATCTCTTTGCCTTTATTTCTGCTACCAAAACCAATAATGCCATCGTAAATTCCGATGTAATACAACCCAATGGAGCCAGGGTGTCAATGCCGGTTAACGCTGATGGACAATATTTCGTATTTGGAAGTGTGAATGCAGGTTTTCCCATTAAGAAACTAAAATCAAGGATCGATATTGGGATCAATACGAATTATACCAGAAATATTGCTTTCCTGAATGGCGCAAGAAACAATATTGCCAACCTGGGTGTAGGGCCATCGCTTAATTACAGCTTTAATAAAGACGGCTTAATGGATATCAATGCATCTGCACGTTTGAATATAAGTAAGGCAACTTACAGTTTACAATCCAGGCTGAATACCAACTATCTTCAGCAGACATATAATATTGAAATGAATAATTATCTGCCACTTGGATTAATAATGAACAATAGTTTCAATTATACCATAAACTCAGGAAGGGCAGATGGCTTTAATACCAAAATACCCTACTGGAATGCATCCCTTGCCAAATCGTTCCTGAAGAACAAACGCGGGGAATTGAAACTAACCGTATATGATCTGCTAAATAAAAACGTTGGAGTGAACAGGTCTGCGAACCAGAACTATATTGAAGATACCCGCTACAATGTGTTGCAACGTTATTTTCTCCTGAGTTTTACGTTCAGGTTAAATAAAGCAGCTTCAAGTGGGGGAGCCCGTATTATCACCAGATCATTCTAATTTTTCTCATGCTCATATTTATCAGTACTCCCTTCCTGTTTAGGAAGGGATTTTTTTATGCAATATTTTAATAGCTCAATCGTCTTAAACGAGTAGAAATATATGTTATGGTCCTATTTATAGGTGTATTATTATTGTTGGTGCTGGCTGTTTATGCATTTGTTCGGACAGAGCCATTTGGAAGTCTTTCGGCCGGAGCTAGAAAGCAGCGAATTGAACAATCACCCAATTACCGTGATGGTAAATTTCAGAACCTTAGTCATACGCCCGATCTGGCAGAAGATGCCAGTTATTATAGTGTAATAATGGAATTCTTTTTCCGTAAAAAAGAAAGACCCAGGCCAACAACTGAACTGCCCGCCTTGAAAACGTCCTTAAAACAACTAGACCCTTATGAGCAGGTATTGGTTTGGATGGGTCATTCCTCTTATTTTATTCAGGTAGATGGCAAAAAAATATTGGTAGACCCTGTATTTAGCGGAGCAGCATCACCTATCTCATTTACCACCCGTGCATTTACTGGTGCAGATAAATACACAACAGATGACCTTCCCAATATCGATTATCTTTTTATATCTCATGATCACTGGGATCATCTTGATTTTTCTACCATTCAAAAAATAAAAAACAAAGTAGCAAAAGTTATTACCGGATTAGGAACCGGCGCACATTTCGAACGCTGGGGGTATAGTGCGGATCAAATCATGGAGTTCGATTGGTATGAACAGGCAAACCTGGATGAAGGAATAAGTGTTACCGTATTACCGGCCCGTCATTTTTCAGGAAGAGGCTTTAAACGTAATCAGTCGCTATGGGTATCCTTCGCATTGCGTTTACCCTCAATGAATCTTTATTTAGGAGGTGATAGTGGGTATGATGATCATTTCAAAGCTATTGGTGATGGCTACGGTCCTTTTGATCTTGCCATACTTGAATGTGGTCAGTATGATCAAAACTGGAGATACATTCACATGTTACCAGAGCAGATAATGCCCGCAAGCAGGGAGCTGAGGGCTGCAAAATTATTACCGGTGCATTGGTCAAAATTCACCCTTGCCAATCATGCCTGGGATGAACCCATTGTTTCCCTTCTGAAAACAACAAAACCTGAAGACCCCCAAATACTCACGCCAATGATTGGTCAGAAAGTTGATTTGGTAAATCCTTCGGGTTTAGTGAACTGGTGGGAGAAGGTTAGGTGATAGGTGTTAGGTGTTAGGGTTTAAGTTGTAATGGCAAATGGCTAACACCTAATACCTAACACCTAACTGCTAACATCAAACTACCCCCCAAACCTGATTCCGCCTCCATTCTGAAACTGTTGCTGCATCATATCCATTCGCAGTTTATTGAATTCAGCAGAAGTTACCGATTTACCTTTTTTAGGTTCTTTCAGCATTTTCTGGTCTACTTCTTTTTTTATTTCTAATGCGTTGTAAACAGTAGCTGCATTATCAATATCTAACTGCAAAATTACACCAGGCAACTGACCGTAGCTTTCTGGTCCTACAGGACTAATAATATCCTGTGCATACCAGGCTACTACTTCTATTTCGCGGCCTACTGGGGTTGTGGTATCTCTTGAAGTATTTCCTCCCGGTCCACCGATAACCATCATCCTGGTTTGCTGTGGCGGCATGGTTACTTTTCTGGTTGCTTTTAAACAGGTATAACCGAGGATCTGTTTGGTTTCATTGATCAGTTTCCAGGGTTGTTGTTTAATAGAATCGCTGATCAGGTAATTCTTACCTGCCAGTTCTGAACTTAAGATCGATTTGGATTGTGTAAAATTTTTATACAATTCACCTGCATCAGAGCCAGTGTTAAAAGAGAAAGACATTCTCATTCCACCACCACCGGCACCGGCACCACTTGCAAACGGATCGGGAGCATCATTTTCAGGAATCATCTTATAAAGGGAAATACTGTCACTGAAAATCAACAAATGTTTACTGATACGAAATTCAGGGATCATGGCCTTCATCTGTTCACTGGTAATTGAACGATGCGCATTCACCTTTCGCTCATACATAATGGTGCCCTGTTTCACCTGGGCCTTAATTGTGCCAAAACTAACAACAGCAACAATCAGGAAAAATACTTTCTTCATGTAGGTTTATTTATATTGAAAACTTTAATACGGGGCTCTTGCCCTTAATTTTGAACGAATCAAAACTAATACGGGTCAGTGTTAAGCATTCTTGCTTAAAGGTTAATTTAGGTTAATGGATTTGCGATGCAGGGCATAGAAGCCCCTACCTTTGCAATGAGATTGAACAACATGAAAAAACTACAGCTATCCATGATATTAATGACAGCCACCGTGCTGTTGCTGGCAGCATTCGAAGGCTACTGGCTGCATAAGCTGTATAAAGATGAACATGCAGGACTGAAGAAAGAAGTAGACATTAGTTTTCGTGAAACCATGAATAAACTTCAGTTATCACGATTTGAAAAAGATACCACGCTTATTGCTCAAAACATTACCGTACCATCACCTAAAGTAATAGCCTACGGAACTACTGGGAAAAAGCCAAAAAAAGACTCTGGGAAAATAATCAGTGCCGCCAATGTTTTATACAGGACTATTAACGGCCCAATTGAATTAAATAATATTCCTGCTGATTCAATTCAGTCTGTTTCGGTATTCAAATCTGGATTTAGCTTTAAAGGTGCACCTAACCCGGCATTGATAGAGCTGATTATGAAACAGGCAAAATCAAATGCCCGCGATTCATTCGACCGTATCATTGTTCGATTCGATTCTACGATGAAGGAAGAAATCAACGGAAAAATAAACCATCAATTCTCTAAAGGATACAGTATTAGCGTTACTACTAAAGACAGTAATTCATTAAAGCATTTACCTGATTCTGCTGGTAAGAGAGGAATACAAAATATTGTATCAAAACCAGGTATACAAGTTATCAAGAAGCCTTCATCTGGCAGAGAACCTGCCGGCAGTACAAAAAAGCTGGAGATAGTACCAGCACAAACCGTGCATTTTACTGAAAGGATAATGCCGGGTGCAGGAACAACATCGCCAATCATTCGATTTTTATCCAACAATAAAACCATTAACGATTCAATACCTGTTAAGCAGGTTGATTCAGCCTATCGCGTTGCTTTAGGAAAAACAAATAAAAAATTACGTTTCAAGATATCGTTTGAATCCTTCAAGGACAGTATTCCAAATAGATGGCAGTTTAAGCGGGATACAACAGATGCGATTATTACCGATAAGGTATTTGTAGGCTACAACACACCTTATGCATATCAGGCAAGTTTTGAAGGCACTGATATGTATGTGCTGGGAAAAATGCAGATGCAGATTGGCGGATCATTGATTCTATTATTATTGGTAGCAGGTTCTTTTATCATGTTATACCGTAACCTGTTGGCACAACAAAGACTGGCTGAAATAAAAAATGATTTCATCAGTAATATTACCCACGAGCTTAAAACCCCGATTGCAACAGTAGGTGTGGCTATTGAGGCACTTCGGAATTTTAATGCGATTCAAAGTCCGGAAAGAACCAAAGAATACCTCGATATCTCTGCTGCTGAACTACAGCGCTTAAGTCTGCTGGTAGATAAAGTACTCAAACTGTCTATGTTTGAAAAGCAGCAGATTGAATTGAATAAAGAACCTTTTGATTTGAAAGAACTGATCGAAGAGAATCTTCGCATAATGAAACTCCAGTTCGATAAACAAAAGGCTCAGGTTCATTTTACTGCCGGAAATCATAGTTATATGATTGAAGCAGATAAACTACACCTTACCAGTGTTGTTTATAACCTGCTGGATAATGCACTGAAATACAGCAATTCGAAGGCTGAAATCAATATTGAAATGGATATGCCTGATAAGGATACCATTTCATTAAAGATTCAGGATAATGGAATTGGTATTGCACCACAGCACCAAACAAAAATATTTGATAAATTCTTCCGGGTACCTACTGGTAATAAACATAATATCAAGGGCTACGGCTTAGGACTTAGCTATGTTGCGCAGGTAGTTAAAAGTCATAAAGGAACGATCCGTGTTGAAAGCGAGCCGGATAAAGGAAGTATATTTATTGTGACATTACCCGTAAGGGATTTATAAAAGACTGTCTGTACCTATGCCAATAAAAGTATTATACGTAGAAGATGAATTGTTTCTCGGTAAAATCGTAAAAGAAACACTGGAAACAAGGGGCTTTGAAGTGATTATGGAATCTGATGGTGCAGATGTTATCCGCTCTTTTGAAGATGAACAGCCAGATATCTGTATTCTCGATGTTATGTTACCCAACAGAAGTGGTTTTGAACTGGCTGAAGATATCCGCAAACTGAACGATGATATCCCGGTTATTTTCCTGACTGCAAAAACACAGACGGAAGACGTAGTGCATGGATTTAAAATTGGGGGCAACGATTATATCCGTAAACCATTCAGCATGGAAGAGCTGATTGTACGGATTGAAAATGCATTGCGGGTAAAGAAAGAAGATGTTCCAGCCGAAATGGGCGATACAATTGTTATGGGTAAATATAATTTCCATCTCAATAAACAATTACTCAGCAATGGCAGCTCCGAGAAAAAGCTGTCATACAGAGAAGCTGAACTACTTAAATACCTCTACCAAAACCGCAATGCGGTAATTGACCGCCGCGACCTCCTAAACCATATCTGGGGCAACGACTCATTCTTCAACAGCCGTAACCTCGACGTCTACATCACCAAAATCCGCGGCTACCTGAAAGACGATCCGAGTCTTGAAATTATTACGATTAAGGGGGTGGGGTATAGGTTTGTTGTTTAACAGACGAACAGAGGAATGTCCAATGTCCAACTTCGAAGTTGGATGTTCGATGTTTCTCTGTTCGACATTCCCCCCGGCTACCTGAAAGACGACCCGAGTCTGGAAATTATTACGATTAAGGGGGTGGGGTATAGGTTTGTTGTTTAACAGACGAACA